>DKDI01000035.1:5992-101279 GCA_002449305.1 Treponema sp. UBA6852 | reverse complement strand
TTACGAATCTGACTGCCTATAAAACCCACCTGATGAAAACTTCTCTCCTATAAGCGTTTCTTGCTTTTGCTGTCCATCCCTGATTTATGCCTTTCAAAAAGCTTGCGGCTGACTGCCGCAGGTGGACATCAATATACCGCATATCACACGGACGTGTCAACACCTTAACACCGCTTTTTTCAACTTTTTTTGTTTTTTTTAATAACCCAAATGTCAAGTTTTATTAATCAACATAAAAACTGAATACGCAGCAGAAAAGCAGCAAAAGGCAAGCTTTACTGTGATGCCAGATGTCTAAAAAAAATGCGGGAGCTTGCCCCGAATGTCATTGCCGTACTTGACACCGTGATGTTTGCATACAAACTCGGTTAGCAATCTCGCAGAAGTCGTCATTATCCGGCTCGACCGAATAATCTCTAAATGACTGTAATATATGCATTTAGATTATCAACCGAGTTTCTTCCAGAAACATCGCAGCATCAAGCCCAATTTTGACATTAAATCATAAAAGTCGAAATTGAACCTAAAAGTATTCAAAAATGAAAACGCAAAATCAGTCCGTGCCACGGACATTTACACATCCGCATAGCGGACACATACATATCCGTGGCACGGACGTAGTCATATCCGCGATGCGGACTTGCACATATCCGCGACACGGATTTTTATTATAAGGTTGAATTTCGAATTTTAAATAAATTTACAAAAAAGGCATCTGAATTCATAATCACTTTCCTTCAATATAAGTTTTATCTTAACAGACTGAACTGCACAAATAATGAGCAAGCCGCACTACGACAGTATTTTCGGTGCGTAAAACGCACTTTCGCTCCCCCCCCCCTTGTTGTGATAGCCTTAAATCAAATCTATTAAGTCGGCGGACTTATACGCGGAGGAAAATTATGGTTCATTTTTGGATTATATTTGCAATTGTGGCGGGACTCGTCGGAGGATTTATGAAAAGTTGTACCGGCTGTGAGTCAAAGAAAGACAAAGAGGATGGGACAAAAGAGAAAGAGGCCGAGCCTAAAGAAACATCTTTCTTGCAGAACGCAGACAGCATGGAATTCACACTTTCTGACGGTTCTATAGCAACATTTTCAATCGTATAAAATAACGGGGGCGGAGTTTTTTCGTCCTGCGATATTTTGCCGTCCGTCGGGCGGTGCTTTATCTTGCTTGCTTTGGCGAAAAACCAAAGAAGTATAAGGAGGAAAAAAATGGCTTATACAAAACCACAGGTTGTCGCACAGAACTCAGTTTCTGGAAGCTATGCTGCTGGCTGTCCTGCTGACCACTCAACAATTGCAAACCGCAGTTTGTGCAAAAAATGCGAAATGACAAACTAAGCCTTTTGCTTTATGGTAGATTAAGCCCCGCCATGTAAAATAATGTGGGCTATTTTTTTATTCTGGAGAAAAAAATGGATTCTTCGCTTATAAATGGATTCATAACTGCGGGAGTTGCCCTTGCTGGCGTTGTTGCAACTACATTTGTTTCTGTGTATTCAATAAGACACAATGATATTACCCAAAGACAAAAAAGAAAAGTCAGTGAAATTCTTGATGACTTAATTGGATTTCATGAGCTGGAAGAAGTTTACATAGAAAAACTGGCGGAAGCTCGAAAAAAGAACGGTGATACGACATTTGTTACCCATGATGCAATTGTAAAAGAAACACGAAAAGCATTACGGGAGAAAAATATTGACTTTGACTTTTCTCCTTATGATGTGAATATTTATAGCAAAGCATTTAATATATCAAAGAATTAAAAAAGGATACATTCATGCTTTACCGACAGAAAAAAGACACTTATATAAGAAATTACGACGGCTTGGGCTACATAACAAGCACTGGGATTTTCAATGACCGCATTGTGAACGAAAGCGGAACGATTTTCCTTTGTGCATTGAGCCGAAAACCGCAGTCGCTCGACGAACTTATTGATAAAATTTTACCGCAATTCACCGATGTTGACCGCGATACAATCAAGAAGGATGCAGAAGAATTCTATGACACTCTTGTTCAGGACGGTTTCATCGTAAAAGGCGAAAACGAAGAAGAATTGAATGTCAAGGACATTGGCTTTACATATACCGCCGTTCAGCCAAAAACAATCCGAGAGGATTTTTCCCCGACAATCCAGCGTGCGGACAGCGATACTCAGGAATTTTTGGAAAAACACTTTAATGGAAGACCGCATCTCACGACTTTTCAGATTGAGCTTACAAGCAAATGCAACGAGCGGTGCGTTCACTGCTATATTCCGCATAAATTCAAGCTTTATAATATCAGCGATGAACTTTATTACAACACGCTGGAACAGCTCTCTAAAATGGGCGTTCTTTCCGTTACTCTTTCGGGCGGTGAATGTATGTGCCACCCGAAATTCAAGGAATACCTGCGGGCTGCCAAGAATTACGATTTTTATGTGAATATTCTGAGCAATCTTACGCTTCTTGATGACGAAATAATCGAAATTATGAAAGACAGCAATGTTTCTTCTGTTCAGACTTCTCTTTATTCAATGATACCTGAGCATCACGATGCAATCACACAGCTCAAAGGCAGTTTCTACAAAACCAGTGACAACATCTTAAAGCTCATAGAAAATGACCTTCCGCTTCATGTTTCCTGCCCCACGATGAAAGGCAACAAGGACGACTACGGTGATGTCCTTAAATGGTGTCATGAGCATAAAATCCGTGCCCAGACCGACTACATTATGATGGCGGCCTATAATCATGAGACAGAAAATCTTGCAAATCGTCTTTCGGTTGATGAGGCTGGAAAGGTTATCAGTGATGTTTTAAGCGGTGATATTGATTATCAGAAAGCAATTCTTTCCCCTGACTTTGTGAAACGCTGCAATGAGGCTGTGTTTAATCCAGAACGCCGTCTTTGCGGTGCGGGTGTTTCGTCGTGTTGCATGGTGGCAAACGGCAATGTTTACCCCTGTCCTGGCTGGCAGGAAATGGTCTTGGGCAATCTCAACGAAACTCCGCTCCAGGAAATTTGGGACAACTCGGAGAAAATCAATTGGATTCGCGGTTTAAAAATGAAGGATTTGGGACATGGCGAGTGCTGCAAGTGCGACAAGGCTGCGTTCTGTGCTCCGTGCATGGTTCGTAATGCAAACGAATCACCCACTGGCGACCCGCTTGAAATAAACCGCCACTTCTGTGCGGTTGCGCAAAAGAACAAGGAAATTGTCCTTAACTGGCGAAAAGCAAAACTAAAGGAACTTGGAAAATAGTTTGACCGACTATCATGTTCATATCGGGCAGTTTGAAGATGTCTACTATTATGCGGACAGAGTTTTCTCGGCATTAAAGACTTGTGGTACTGATGAAGTTTATTTTTCATCTACCACAAGCTGTATGTATTTTAAAGAGTGCTCCGATTTGACGGATAAGTCTGATTTGAAGGCACAAGCCCCATCTGCAAAAAATTTGTATGAGGGAATCAAGGAAGAGGTGAGCAATGCTCTTTTAGCCGCAAAAAAAATCGGAATAAAGGCATATGCTCTTTACTGGTGCGTGCCAGAACTTCATAAGTCTCTGGGGTTTTCCGTTTGTGAAGTGATGAAAACTCTTCCCTACGAGGGCTTTAAGATTCATCCGTTAGCACAAAAATGGAATCTTTCTGAGTCTTTTACGGCTTTACTTACTGAAGAAATTTTTTCTTATGCGGAACAAAATGGTTTGCGTATAGTAATTCATTGCGGCGATGATACAATCTGTTCTCCGCGTCTTTTTGAAAATCAAATAAAAAAACATCCTAAGGCTATCGTTCAACTTGCTCATTCCCGACCAGTTAACGACACGCTTTATATGCTAAAAAAATATCCCAACACAATCTGTGATACGGCATTTGCCCCAAAGTATGTTGTGGGTGAAATAAGAAATGCTGGTTTTTCCGATAGGCTCCTTTATGGTTCTGATTTTCCCATAACTCACTATAGAAAGATTGCTCCTAAAGAAGACCCGACGGAAAAAGAGTTGCTAGAGTTTTTAAACAACTAACTAATGTAGGAAAATAATTATGAAATACGTTGAATTTGGTGCAGAATTTGCAGATGGTGCAAATTTCTACAGTAATTGTGGAGCAAAGGTGAACTTGGAGCCACTGTGCCAGAATTGCGGGAAAATCACCTTTTTTTTAAACTTTTTGCAAATTTTCCATATATTATTAGAGCGGAAGAAAAATTATGAACAAAGAGCTTGAAGAACTTAAAAAAAAGAGAATTGGTCATGTAGAGCTTTTAGATGACGGAACGGCATTGAACTATGGAACTGACGAAACAGCTTCTCCCTATACCGATGTCATCAGAGTGTTCGGCGGAGTCCTGTACAGGACTATGACCAAGGACAAAAAATCAGTGCACACGGTGTTTGTGCCGCTAAACGAAGGCAAAACAGAGTAATTTTGCAATTACAGGAGGTAAAGAATCTTGTTTCCATATAATGAAGGAATATATCAATTTACGGATTTTTACATTGAGGATTGCGAAACTGCGATTAAAACTGATTTCAATTTTTACGAGGGAAAATATGAAGACAGAAGCCTGACATTATCGCCAGATGATTACCCTTTTTGCACGATAACCATTCCGCCGTTCTGCACTGGTAAGGCAAAACTTGGCGTGTTCCTAAAAGAGTTCAGCATTCTTTTGGACGAGATGCTTGTAAAATGGGATAAAGATGTAGTACAAAGGCTTTATACTGAAACTATGCAAGCGCTTTTTCCTGATGAAGTTGTGAATTACGAGCTTGGATTTTATGAGATTCGTGGATTTTTATACTGCACGATTCAGTTCAGCGAGGAAGGACACAAAAAAGTGTTCGGCAAAGGAAGAGATGGCTCTACGACAGCAAACGATGCAGCTAAAGTTTTTAGACCGCCATTGCGTGTTAAATTTCAGGAGACAGATCCTGCGATGAAAAAGTTTTATGAGGAGCAAAGTAATGCACCGCGAAGACCTAGACATTCGAGAAGAGAATGCACATTGAAGAATTTTGATTTTGGGGATGATGCAGAAGAAAGCAAAGAATAGAAAAATATTGGAGAGTACAATGGTGCCTCTAACCGGCGTAGGTCGTAAGACTGAAACTTAACGAAGCTTAATTTTTGCAGATTTAAGCGAAAAAAGAATGAAAAATGAGGTTTTAGAACAAAATTCCATAAAAATCAGCACTTATTGAAACTTACAGATACTTCAATTAAGCCCACATAGGAATATATTTCATGTGACGAGGCATATCAAAAGCATAACAATGCTTACATAAAAGAACGGCATATCAAACTATAGCAATATAAACAAACTTTTATTGCAATGTAAGGATGCATATACGGTAATGTATGAACACATATACGGCAATAAAATGATTCATACATTGATCGTATTACTCAAAATTCCTAACAATTTTTGAACTTTTGGCAAATTTCTCATATATTATTATGCATGTCGGATAAAAATGACCGCAGAGAAAGGAGAAAGCAATATGAACAAAGAACTTGAAGAACTCAAAAATTGGAGAATTTGTAGGGGGGAGCTGATAGATGATGGAACAGGCTTGAACTTTGGGGCGGAAGAAACTGACTCCCCATATACCGATGTCATCAGAGTGTATGGCGGTGTTCTGTACAGGACGATGACAAAAGATAAAAAATCGGTACACACGGTGTTTGTGCCGTTTGCTTGATGGCATTTTCAGTTGTCCGCTTTTTTCGGACAACTGACTGCATTCTTGAATCAATCGCAGTTAGCGTGCTGAAATAATGATTCTAGTGAGTTAAAGTACTAGGTTTTTTAGAAAATCCGTTGTATAATAAGAAATTTTTTACTGTTAAAATAGGTGCGGAGACACAGGGAATGTTGCTGAACAAAAGAACATCGTGGATGAATTATGACTGAAAATATAAAGCGCCAGATTATTGAGCTTTATAATTCGCCTGAATATCTCTCGCTTTCTGCTTATTATGGCAGACGGACTTGCTTTGACATTCTTGGAGTGGGGCGAAGTGAGGATGCCCATAGCAATTTTCTTGCCTGGCTTTTGAGTCCTGCTGAAAATCATACTTTGGATGCATATCCCGTACAAAAATTTCTTCAACTTCTTGTGATGGCAAGGAATGATTATCCATGCAACTTTTCTGTTCCCTTTGATGAAGAGTTTCAGAACAATCTCTTGCTTGAAAACTGGCAGATTGAAAATGTCTGTGTAAGTCGTGAGACCTTCGTTCAGTCATCAAAAAAGGGGCGGATTGATATTCTGCTTGAAATCACATTTTGCGGGAATCGCCGAATCTATCCGGTTGTCATAGAAAATAAGGTAAAGTCTGATGAGCATGATAATCAGAGCGATAAGTATTACGAATGGGCGCGAGAACACTATAAGGATTCAAATAAATGTGTCGAGCCGGTCTATGTTTTCCTCACTCCTAAAATTGATTTTAGCCTTGTTGATGAAACAAGCAGAACGAATATTTGCAAGAACCCCAATTACATTTTGATAAATTATCAGAATATTGTGGATTATCTTTTGGAGCCGTGTTTAAAAAAGGGAATGTCAAAGCAGGGCGAGTTGCTCACTCTTGATTATTTGCGCTGCCTTAGTTACAGAGACCCTTCAAAAATGGATGGAGAATTGATTATGGCATATAGTTCAGAAGAAAAAAAATTACTTCGCCAGTTCTGGAACAAGAATTCCCAGCTGCTTCTGGCAGCTATTAAAGTTTTGTGCACAGATGATGAAATTGATGACTCTGAAAAACAAAAAATGAACAAAACTATTAAAGTTCTTGAAAAGCATAGAGATAACCGAAAGTATCTTTTTAACGGAAAAGAATACGGAAAATCTCCTTTAGTTCAGGCTGTGGTGAACGCCTATATAAGCGAAAAGAAACCTTTAACTGTGACAGACCTTGAAAAATTTTTCCCTAAGGAGTTGCAAGGTCCCATGGGGGTATTTCAAAAAATTGAGGAAATAAAACTCAAATATAAAAGCAAAGCAAAAGACTACTTTTTCGTTGATAAGCCGATTGCGCTTGGTGACGGAACAGAGATAGCCGTCTGCCGTGAATGGGCTATTAATAACATACCTAAGTTTGTCAGCCATGTGAATGATAATCTTGGGGAAGCGTATTACATAAGTGAGGCGCAATAAATATAGAATTGAAAACGGAGGAAAAATAATATGGAAATTTGTGTATATTGTGGTCGGAGATTTACAATCGACACCTTATATGAAGCGCAGAATGACGATGTTAATAAAGCTGAAATCGGTTATGAAATCTTAAATGATTTTAGTGCCCTAAAAGGAATGAGTTTCTGTTGTGAAAGCTGTATGAGGGCTTATGCTCTTAACCTTAAGAATAGTTCTGCATATATCAATCAACGGGCAGAAGAAGAACGCCGACAAGGAACAGCGTGAAAAAGAAGAAGCTGAAGAAGAACGTCGCCAGGAAGAAGCAGAGCGTCTTGAAAAACTTGGAAAGTGTGCCTGGTGTGGAAGGCAGAACGAACAGATTTATGCAAACCAGCTGCTTTTTCCAGGGCGTAAGTTTTGCTCCAGGAAGTGTCTCTTTGACTGCAAGAATGCGGAAAATCCTACAGAACTGTCTTCTGATACGCCAAGAATTACACTGCAGAGTAAGGGCAATGTCTACACCTCAATACAGGATGCTGTAGATGACGCACAGGAAGGCGACACACTTGTGTTCTCAAACGGTGTGTTTGAAATCAATGAAGATTATGATATTCAAAAATCTCTGACATTCAAAGCCTCAAACAACAACATGAACTCTCCATTGCATGAGCGCACAGTGTTCAAGCTATATGATAAATCATTTTCCCCAATTGGAGATAATACAATAATTGATGGAATTGTTTTTGAAGGAAAAGACAAAGAAAAATTTGTATACGTTTTTTCTTGGAGTTATGAGCTTGTTATTAAGAATTGTGTTTTTATGACAATGCACCATGCAATATCTTTTATTGAAGATACCACCATTAAGATAGAAAACAGTCTTTTTATTAATTGTAGTAATGCTTTCCGGCAAAATGGTTGTTATTTTGGCGAGGCTAGTTATATAAAGGACACAACATTCGATTCCGTTAAATACATTTTCCAGGAAAAGAGTATTGACTGCCTTAGGAACTGTACTATAAAGAAGTCTCTTTTAAGCCCGCATTATGATGTACCATCAAACAATGCGCTAAGCTACAACGAGCGCAACAAAAAGACCTACAAGCTTCTGCAAACTGCAATTGACGAGGCATACGACGGCGACACTATCGTTCTAACTCCTGGTACTCAGTATCAGGGCTTTAATTTGGAAGGAAAAAACAACATTACTATAAAAGGGGCTGTAATAAACACTCAGGCTCCCGATTCCCAGAAATCGGTTGTTCAGGTGGATTCGATTGTGTTTATTGGAGAATGCAAGGGGATTACTTTTGAAGGTATTTCGTTCAAGAATCTGGATCGATACAACTTTAATGCTTATCAGACTGAAAACATAATTTTTAATTCCTGTGAATTTTTCACAACCAAAAAGGATGATGGAAGTCTAACTTTTGAATCAGAAAATAAGTTTGTGTTCTATTCCTGCGTTTTCAATAATTTTAAGAAAGTGTTTGAGAATCACAGTGTAAGAAACTCCAGCTGCAAATTCAACAATTGTGATGTAATTTATTCAGAAGCATAGTAAAAGTAGGTAAATTTTGAAAAAAAATTCATCAAAAAAATTCATTTTTTTTCAAAATTTTTAAACTTTTTGAGAATTTTCCATATATTATTCATACCCTATGAAAACTGAAAAGCGGTTCTGGATTATCGCCGTAATTTTTGGCTGTGCATCAACTGGCGAAAAATCCGCAGAATATTATGGAAATTTCTCGAATCAAGATTCTCAGTCCAAAAAGAGAAACATCAGCGGTGAGTTTGTGATGCAGGTCGAGGAGCCTAGCCTGAACAACATCGCTCAGGATTCTGCATGGATTCCAGAATTCGTAGTGAATACAATCAGCGACGACATCGCAAAGTATTCACCAATCATAATAGCTGACAGTCGTAATGCCAGAAAAATGGCACTCGCTCAGAAACGCGACGAAAGCGGAATCTTCGACGACTCGGACTTGGTTGAGGCTGGCAATTTCAAAGTCGCCAAAAAAGTGATGTTCGTTTCGATTACAGGCAAAAACGGTGACTATTCGCTTTCGGTACGAATCAACGACAAGGAAAAAACACTTTGATTGCTGGCTACAGCGAGCCTAACTGTGCCTTTGCCGATTTGGAGAACGGTCTTGTCCTGAAGGAAGCCGTTGCGGATTTGCTTGACCATCTTGGTTTCCCCCTGAGCATTGCGCAAAAAAAGGCTCTCCTTTCCGTAAAAACAAAGCAGTTTGAATCTGAGATTGAGGCTCAGAAACTCTATGCGCAGGGAAATGTCGCCATGCAAAGCGGGGCTGACCTTGAGGCACTTAAGCTTTATATTCAGGCGAATTCAACGGATTCAAATCTTGAGCGGGCAAAAAAATCAATGTCACAGTTTTCAAAGAATGTCACCGGAAGCGGTATTGGGGCTAGGGTGAAGAATCAAATCCAGCGACGGAACGCATACATTGAGCTGTTTGAAATCATGAGGGAGAATTTCAGAAAAGCACCACCTTACTACCTGATTTTTGAGCCTAAAACTCGGCTTGGAAAAATTGATTACAATAATGGGTATTATGACCTTCTCGTGAATTTCGCTCTTGTACCAGACCCGGAAAAAAAGAAGCTTTTTAATGTTGTGCTTTATGCCCTGAAATCGATTATCGGGAAAATAAATAAAACCGTCCCTTTGAATACATGAAAAAAATCTTTGGAGGAATAAATGGCAATCTTCTACAATTTACCGCCCGCAAAGCCTGAGTACGAAAAGACTTTGCTTGGCATGGCATGGTTTTTGATAAACACGGCCGAACGTTCCCGCCGTGAAGGAATTCTTTCCTTGCAAGCGGATATGGATACTGAGCAGGCCTTCAATGATTTTGCGGGAGAGGATTTTCCGCAAAAAATCTCTTTGTATGGTAGAAATTTTATACGAAATCTTTTTATGGACATCTGTGACGGTGTTGAAATATCCGATATTGAGAAAATCGCCTTCTATGCAATCGCTTCTTCCCAAAAACTAGGCGGCGACGAAGAAAAACTTGCGCTGATGATGGCGGCGGAGGGCGTGCATTCAATCTATGAAGGGGCGAATCCTCGTGTCCTTGCGACGAAACTTGCCTCAATGATTGGCGAAGAACTTGGCACAAAGCTAATGTCAGACTTTGAAAAGCGGGATGATGAAAATCGTGCGGAATACTTGCGCAGACTTGAAGAAAGCAGTGAGCAAAAAGAACAGCGGGCACATACAGCGATGGAAGTCTATCTTTCCGGGAACTTTGAGAACATTGTTTGGCTTGATGATATTACCGTGAAGAAAATCGCCGAGGAAAACCTTGATTTCCTTGCACAGGCAATCGCATTTTGTGATTATGAAATCCAGAGCAAAATCTTCAGGTGTGTCAGCCCGGAGACGAAGAAAAAGCTTGAAGCGGAACTTCTGGAGATGAAAAAGCCTTCCGTTGAATGTCAAAAAAAGATAATGGATTCTTTATATTGCAGCTGAATACAGCCGGTAAGACAAGCTTGTTAGCCTCTGAAATAAAAAATTCGGTGCGTAAAACGCACTGTTTTTTATTAAAATTGTGTTGTAACTTGTAAGTACTCATAAAAATTTGCACGAGGAGCACAGAAAAAATGCAAACAATAGATGGTATAAATTCAAGTTCTGTTCGCGCTTTCTGTGCTTTAAAATCTGTCAAATCTCAGACAATTTATATATTCTCAAAATACAATGCCGCACCTCTATAAGTCTTTTTTGGATTGTAGTGGTGCGGTGTTTTTATTTGAGAATGAAAAACAAAAATGACATAAAATCATAAAACTCGAAATTCAGGCTAACGACATTCCTTTTTAACCAGGGGACATTCTGAGCTGGAAAAAAATTCAGCTTTCTTTACACTTTTTTGAACTTCTTGCGAATTTTCCATATATTATTCTTGTGTTTTGCGGTTGAATCGCAAAATGCTAAATCCGGCGCCTATCTTTTGCCGGTGAAATTCGGGTTTGCCGGTTTCCCAAAGAGACGAAACCGGCGTTTCTAAAAATGGAGAGCGCAGAATGAATCCAACTCATTGTGAAATAAAGTTTTTGAACCACGAGCAGTTCCTTAGGTTTGTCGAAAAATTCGGAAATGAAAAAAATGAAATTGATTTCAAATATTTCGGACTAAAAGACGAGGACTTGATTGAAGGCCAGTTCGACGATGGCACAAAGATTTTCATCGATATTCAGAATGATGCGATTCGTTTTGTGACCAAAGAACCGCCTTATGAGTTCAATTTCAGATTCCAGCATTTTGGCTATGATATTTCCTTTAGCTGCAGAAGTGATAACGGAGAAGGAATTAAAGGATATATCGAAAAAAAACTTTATTATGTAACTCACCTGTTTTATTCTGAGGAAGAGTTTGAAAAACTGGTTGAGTACAAGGAATCGGGCGAGTATAAGTGGAATCAACAAGTCAGAAGACAAACGGTTCAAAATGCAAAGCCGAAAGTCACAATACGAAATCTTGACGGCAGGTACGGAATTATATCAGTTGTTTCATCTCATCATCTGCAAATAAACGAGCTTGAAATGCGCGAGATGTATGACTTTTCTTTGAGTGCAAAAAAGAAGAGAGGGCAAGGAATGGAGCTGACGGTTACGGTTCCTAAAATCACCACGACGCTTCCTATTCCTACAGAAAAAGTGATTGCTCATTACACGGACATCAAGCGGGCTATAAAAGACGGCTGGGCAATCGATATATATGACTGTGAAATCTTAAACAAT
Organism: Treponema sp. UBA6852; assembly: GCA_002449305.1. Taxonomy (GTDB): domain Bacteria; phylum Spirochaetota; class Spirochaetia; order Treponematales; family Treponemataceae; genus Treponema_D. Next base: position 89,341 of record DKDI01000035.1, on the reverse strand, counting down.
CTGGAGAAAAAAAATGAGAGCACAGTGCAGCTACTGGGCATTTAGTCCAAAAATTAATAAGTACATACCAATTTCTTGTGAGCCGATGTCTCTTTTCCCGACCATAGTAAATTTAAAACAGAAAAGCGTATATTGCCGCTCGTGCCATCGCTGGGAATATATCGCCGCCTTTTCAAATAATATTCTTAAAAGTCAGTGCGGACATTTGTATGAAGGACCTTTTGCTTATGAAAATTCAATCTTTAATTATGGCTATCATGTGGCAAAAACAAAAAATAATTATCTCATTCTTGTAAAATCCCAGACTGTCGTAAAGCAGAACCGCCGTCTTATCGAAAATTTTTATGAGCTTAATCTTGAGCGTAAAGTCTTATCCAAAAACGGAAAATCTGTTTTTGAGAGCGAAGATTTGGCATCCGGCCTTTGTCCTGAAATCACGGAAGAAATCTTAAAGGATTTAGGCGATCGGTATAAAAAAGAATTTGGCATAGTCCCGACCATTGCTTCAAAATTTCGTGGCTTCAGTCTTATCATTGGTTATATGCTAAGTCCGTTCAACATCAATTTCTATAAAATTTCTCATCACTGGGCTTTAAATCCGTATGATAAGGATTTTTCAACTCTTTCTTCTGGAAACACTCCGACCGCCGAAAACGAAATGTTTCACAGTCTCGGAATAAAGCCTTCAAAATCTGTCCGAAAGTTGTACCAGAGTTTCCCTGAAGGTGTCATCTCGTATGCGGCGGTAAAGGATTTGGGATTTTCTGATGTGAATATTCTTTTAAAAAGCGCTAATCCTCTTTGCTATGCTTTTTTCAAGTTTTGTATGGTAAATTTTTCTGACGGCGAGATTTCTTACAGCATTCGCCTCTCGCTAAAAAAATTCGTCGGGGATATGCTTGCAGTTTCTTCCGAAAAAACAGTTTGGAATAGCCTGGAAAGAACTTTCAATTTTTTTGCTGACGAAAAGATTCCAAACAATGTTATTATTGATGGAATAAATTCTTATCCGATTTGCGCTGATGCTTTGAGTGATAAAGAAAAGAAAGATGTGCTTCACGAAGGATTCAATGATTATACGCATGATTTTTTAGTTCGCCGTGCCGACATTGTGCAAGCACAGAATGCAAACGCTCTTTCTGCCCGGATGTTTGACGAAAATCAAGAAAAAGATGAAAAATTTGAAATCGAGCAGCCTCACCTTGACCTTGCCTATAAATGCGGCGAAAACAGGACTACGATTCGCACAGGTGACGGAAAGATTGAAACTGTCGAAGTAAAAGATGAAGACCGTTATTGCTTTTATGTGGCCCAAAGCTCCGCAGAACTGAGGACAGTCGGAAGTGAAATGCACAATTGCGTGGGCTGGTGTTATACAGAACTGGCTCGCAAAAAATACTGCACAATCGTGTATGCAAAATACAAGAATAAGTATAGGATTTGCATTGAAGTTTCACCAAAATTCAGCATCCGTCAGGCGCTAGGACCAGGAAATCGGGTTTTACAGGGCGAAGATTTACTTGCATATCAGGAATGGTGCCGTGCAAAGAATATAAAATTCAAGAAAGTCTTTTAAAGTAAAAGATATGAGTCAGAAGAAAAGTGAAGAGCAAATCAATGGAAGCAAAAAAAAAAGCAATCTACATTCACGGCCGGGAGAAATAATGTGCGCGAGTTTTCCGCATAAGCTGCAAAGTAAATTCCTGTTGTGCACGGTAATTTAATTTCGGTGCGTAAAACGCACTTTCGCTCCCCCCCCTTGCCCTGTAAAATACTGCCATATTAATTTTTTAAGGAGTTTCTTATGAAGAAATTTTTAAAAGCATTGGCAGTGCTTGCGGCGGTCGCAGCGCTTGGATTTGGATTCGCATCTTGCTCTGATTCTGACGATGATGACGGCGGCTCAGCCTCAGGAGCGTTGGCAGCGTTTACTTATACTCAAAGTTATGGAACAGAAACAATTTATTTCTATGCAGATAATACCTGGGAATGTATAGAAACAAAACCTGAATTTAACTATACAGGAACAGATTATAAAGGAACGTATGCAATTACTTCTGGAGATTTTACAAACGGAACGCTGGATTTTACAGTTGTAGAGCATAACGGAAAAAAAAGCGGCTGGGAGAAAGTTTCCTTGGAAATCAAGGACGGCGTGTTCTATCTTGATGTACATGATATTCCAGCTACAGTTGACGTGAATGACTCTAGTTATGATAAATATGTAAAACAGTAGTCCTGCGGCTTAATCCGCTAAAGACTCTGTGAAAGGCTTCCTGTTTTTATGGGAGGCCTTTTTTTATTTAGCCCAAATGTCGAGTTTTGATAAGAACAGTAATTTAATTGTCATTCCCATGCTACGACACTGCGATGTTTACGCAGTAAACTCGGTCAGGAATCTGTTGGAAATTTTCAATAGATTATCAACCGAGTTTCTTTCAGAAACATCGCAGGGTCAAGCCCGATAATGACATTAAATTATAAAAAGGCTTTAAGAGAGCGAAGCGAACGTACCTTGACCAAGCCGTATTCCCGGTGCGTAAAACGCACTGAAATTTTTCGCTGGAATTTGCTATACTTTATGAATGATGAACGGAAACACTGCAAAATTCGGCAAAAGGCATTTCTTCACGGTTGCCATTACAATCCTCATTTTCAGCGTGTGCGACTTGCTTGCGGCTTCTTTTTTTCAGGACTTCTTAAAATCGCCGTTTTTCTTTGACACTATTTTTATGATTGCCGCCCTGTTTCTGTTCGGGCCGGTTGCCTCTCTTATCGAATATCTTCTGTTCATTTCTTTTACCTGCGTAAAGCTTAAAATCCGCGATGGAAAAACTGATTTTGTCTTCTTGTACACGCTTTCCGCGTTCACGATTATTCTTGTTACCTGGCTTTTTATCCGCAAAAAGGAAAATCTCAAGAAGGGCGTGAACCTGACCTTTCTGTACATTCTTACCGCTTCGGTTCTTGCAGGGCTTTCGTGCAGCGTTGTTTCGGGCTTGATAAATTGGTTTGCGCAAAAACTGTTCCAAAAAAACTGGAATTTCAACACATTTATTTTTGCCTTCAACGGCGACGAATATATGAATTTCCTTTTTTCCTCAATTATAGGCCGCATTCCCGTCACCGTTTTGGACAGAGTGATTACGACCTTTTCGGGCTTTGGAATCAGCAAGCTGTATAGTAAAATTATGCATGGGGGGGGTAAAGAGCGGCGGCAGGATGCCGGCTTTGACTCGGTATAGAAAATATGAAAAAACTCCTTTTGCTTCTTACAGTTATCGCTTTTCTCGCTTCATGCGCGCAAAAATCTCCGGATAAAAACGGCACGGATGCAGTCTGCGGCTCCTGGAACGAATTTTGCGCAATGCAGGACGCCTCCTCTCTTGAGGATTTTATCGGCACGCTTAAACGCTTTGACACTAAATGCTTTAACAGCGACATGGCATTAAAAGAGCTGGCAGAGAATCAGCTCAAGTTCTGCATTTCCCTGGCGGAGGGTCTGCGGCCGCTCATTTTGGAAAAAGAAAACCATAAGGAAGAGATTCTGCTTGCTGTTCACGAAATGGACAGGGTTTTTATGAGTTTTCTAAAAAACAAAAACGAATCTCTTGAAGACACGCACCAAAAGCTGTACGAATTCTTCATTTATTTTACGCTTACGATTCTGATTGGCGGAGCTGCTCTTGTCATTCTGAACATGAAGGAAGGGCTTGAAAAAGACAAGATGCTTTACAGTTCGCAGGCCTTTTTGCAGCATTCGATTTTGGTTCAGGAAGCCGAGCGCAAAAGAATCAGCCGGGAGCTTCACGACAGCGTCGCGCAGAATTTGCGGTATGTTTCTCTTCTTGCGGAAAATATTTCTGACAAAGACACGGCGGCTAAGATTATTGAAACGCAAAATCAGAACATTGAGGAAATCAGAAATCTTTGCTACAACCTGACTCCGCCGAGCATTACAAAAGACAATCTGCTTTCTTTGGTGAATGTCTTTGCAAAAAAGATTTTCGGCGATTCCTTTCAGTTCCGTCTGATTGCGGAAAACGGTGTTGACTTTTCCTGCTTGAATGGCGATGGGCTCTTGAATGTTTACCGGATTGTGCAGGAAGCTCTGCAGAATATAAAGAATCACGCGGGCGCAAGCGAAGTCACGGTGTTTTTTAAGAGAAATCCATTGGCGGCTGAATCTGTCGAACCTGCCAGACAAAAAGCGTCATTGAAAAAGGCATTTTCGTCGCGAGCGATGGCCGCAAAAAATCCGCGGGGCTGCCTTAAAATCATAATTTCCGACGACGGCTGCGGAATGGACGGGGAGCTTGTAAAAGAGATAAACTGTGCCATTTTTGAGAAGTCCAAGGAATCCCATTTTGGAGTCCGCAATATATGTGAGAGGGCAAAGCTTCTAAATGGAAAAGTGACGTTCTCTTCCGCGCCGGATTTTGGAACGCAGATAACGGTGGAGGTTTGAAAATGGCAAGAACATTTTACATTGTTGACGACCACGAGCTTTTGCGCATCGGCACGATTTCTTACATCGAAAAGAAATCTGGCTGGGTTTGCAAAGGGAATTCCGGCGAGCCTGAACAGGCTCTTTCTGAGCTTTCGCTTTTGTCGGGCGGAAACACGCTTCCTGACCTTGTGATTTCCGACCTTAATTTTTCTGGCGACGACGCGGGCTTTGACTTTATCGCAGAGCTTCACTCGCTTTATCCGGAACTAAAAATCATAGTGTACTCAATGTTCTTTTCGGCAGGAATGGTCCAGACGGCAATTCAAAACGGAGCTGCGGGCTATGTTTCAAAAAACGCGCCGTCGGACGAGCTCATAGAATGCATGGACAACGCTTTCAGCGGAAAAACTTTTGTCCAAAAAGAATTGCGGGAAAATCTTGTAGAATTCAATTCGTTTACAGACGCGCTTACGCAAAGAGAAAAACAGGTGATGGCCTTGATTCTGCAAAACTTTTCCAACACGCAGATTGCCGAAAGACTGCAGATAAGACAGCGCGCCGTAGAAAACTATATCTCAAGCATCTACGAAAAAACCGGCATCAACGACAAAAAGGAATTCATCAGGCGGTTTGGAAAATAACAGGTTCAATTTCGAGTTCTGTAAATTTACTGTCATTGCCGTGTCAAGCACGGCAATGACACTTAAATTACTGTTCTTATCAAAACTCGACATTCGACCTGATATTTTGAGTCTGACAGATTATCAATCAAGTTTCTTTAAAATCACAAAACTTTTTGCATCCACAGTGTCTGGAACAAAATTTTTTTGCTCCGGTTTTCCGCTTAAAACTTCTATGGAATTTGCAAATCCGGCTGAATCAATTTTTGCAGAAGAATTTGTAGCGTTAAAATATATGCAGAAGTTTCCGGCAGTGTATTTTGTAAGTCCCGGGGAAATTGTCTTTGCCAAGCAATCAGTTTTTGAGCCAAACGAGTCAGGGTTTTTCCTGCGGAATGCAATAAGTCCTTTGTATGCGTTAAAGACATCAGAATAACGCGTTTTAAATTTCAAGCTGATTTGATTTATTTCATCGCTTGAATTGTAGCTATTTTCATTTCCTTGCTTTGTGCGAAGAAATTCTTGACCGCCGTTTATAAAAGGTGTTCCCTGTGCAAGAATAATATACGCCGCCGCAAGAATGTCCTGCCTTTTAACTTTTTCAAGCCCAACGTTTCCGATTGCTTCAAAGAGATTTCCTGAATATGAAGTTTCTTCAAGGTACGAAATTGCAAGCTTATCAAACAAAGTGTAATTGTCGTGGCATTCAACATAGTGAATTGAAAGGCTTGGAATTCCGCTTGGATTTCTGTTGTTCTTTCCAGTCGCGCCAAGAAGTCCTTTTTCAATTTCTGAATCGCAAAAAATTCCCTGAACATGACCTTTTGCAAATCCGCCGAATTCGCTTCCTTTTATTGCGTCTCTAAAATCATCATTGAATGCGCCGACTCCGCAATTTTTTCCGCAAGCAACAGAAGCAGAGCATCCGTTTTTTACAGCGCATTCTCCGCCAGTCCAAGGCTCTCCATAAACCATTACGCACGGATCTATTTTTTTCAGCTCGTAAAAAATTTCCGACATAGTTTCCTGTTCCTGAACTCCCATAAGATCAAAGCGGAATCCGTTTATATGAAAATCTTTCATCCAATGCTTGAGAGAATCAATAACATATTTTTTTACCATTTTATGATTTGTGGCAATTTCGTTTCCGCAGCCTGAACCGTTGGAATATCCACCTTCAGAATTAAGCCTGTAAAAATATTTAGGAACAGTCATGTCATAAAGCGAATTGTTTTCAGTGCCGTCAGTGTGATTGTAAACAACGTCCATTATCACAGCGATTCCCGCATCATGGAACGACTTTACCATTTGCTGCATTTCTTTTACAGCCTGAATTCCGTCAGTGTATTCTTGCGAAACATAGCGTCCTTCTGGCACATTGTAATGAAAAGGATTGTAACCCCAGTTGTATGAAAGGTCTGAATTTTTTTGCGCATAGTCGAACATCGGAAGAATCTGAACATGAGTTACGCCAAGCTCTTTTAAATGCGAAATTATTTTTGGGTCGGCAGCTTCAAGAAATTTTCCAGTTGAAGTTAGATTTACAGCGCGGCTCCAGTCCCGGATGTGCATTTCGTAAATTACTGCTTTTGAATAATCAGTTTCTTTAAATGGATTTTTATATTCGGATTTTTCGATGACAGCGATTTGAGATGCAACAGAATCTGGAGAAGCGACAGTGTGCCAAATGTCAGCAACTTTGAAAATTTCTGCGCCAAAAGAAATTTCATACTGATAGTAAGAGCAGCCTTCATAAGAGCCGCTAAAAAACCAAACGCCTTTTTCCTTGCGTTCCATTTGCTTTGCGGCGCACAATTTTTTTGCAGCTGAATCTTTAAACAGCAAAAGCCGCACATTGCTGGCAGTCGGCGCCCAGCATTTAAAAGACGCAGAAGTTCCGTTCAAGGTTAAGCCAAGATCGTTTCCGTCATAATAAAAAGCGGAATCAATTGAAGGAGCTGAGTTTTCATTTGAATAATATTTTTTGTCCACACTGAAATTATATAGAAAACAAAACAAGTTTCAATGCGGATTTTCAAGCTGAAAATTTAAAGCGACTTCAATTCAGCAGAAAGAACTTTCCATTCGCCGTTTTCTTTTGCAACTTCAAGCCAGGCATATTTTCCTTCAAGAAGCGGACCTGGATTTATGACAGTTGTAGTTCCAACTTTGCAGATTCCTGCGCTTTCGTGGATGTGTCCTGTAATAACTGCAAGTGGTTTGTATTGCTCAATAAACTGCGTAAAAAGTTCGCTTCCAACATGAACGCCTCCTGAAATTTTATCGCAGTCTGTATTCTTTGGAGGATTGTGGCTTACCGCAATCAAGTTGTTCCATTCCTGCTCGCCTTGTTCCGTAATAATTTTAAAGTCCGCCATAAGCTCTTCTTCTGACTTTTCATTCGGAGTTGTGCCGGTAAACTTACTTCCGCCGCCGCTACCTGCAAACGCAAGACCTTCATACATAACAAGTTGCTTTTCTACGGAAATATCATGTTTTTCAGTTTCTTCAATAAAAGAAGGATTGTCGCAGTTTCCGATTACAGAAAAAATTGTATCGTGCTTGGAGCAAAGTTTTTCAAGAGCCGGAAGTCCAGTTTCCTCGTTGCCAAATTTTGCAAAGTCGCCTGCAAAAACAACTCCGTCAGCCTTTTTAAAAGTTTCATCCATTTTATCAAGAACTTCCAAATTTCCGTGCAAATCTGATATTACTAAAAATTTCATTTTAATGTCTCCGAACAATTTCAGTTTAAATTTCAGCAAGAACTTTTTTAAGTTTGTCCATCTGATTTTTTGTTCCAATCGTTATGCGCACAAAATCCTCGATGCCAGGCGTGTTAAAATGGCGGATAAGAATTCCCTCTTTTTTTACAGCTTCGTAAATTGAAGTTCCGCTCATTCCATCTTTTTTTGCAAAAATAAAATTTGTCTTGCTTTCAATCACAAACCAATTTTTTGAGCGCAAAAATTCAGTTAGAAGAATTCTTTCATTCACAATTTTTTTTGCATTTTCTTCATAATAAGAATAATTTTTACAAGCGGCTTTTCCTGCTGTCTGCGCAAGAAAATCAACTGGAAAATGATTGAATGAATTTTTTACTGTAAAAACTGAATTTATAAGTTCTGGATTCGCAACGGCAAAACCGAGCCTCATTCCTGCTAGCGAAAAACTTTTGCTGAACGTGCGCACAATAACAAGATTTTTGTAATCATTTAAAAGTGCAAGGCAGCTTTCCTCGCCAAAATCAGCATAAGCTTCGTCAACAACAAGGATTCGGTCTGAAGGAATTTTTTTCAAGAGCGATTCAATTTCCGCGCGCTTCAAGGCAATTCCTGTTGGAGCATTTGGATTAGCAAAAATTATTGAGCTGTTGTTTTTTTCAGACTCGAAAATCATTTTTTCTGTGTCCAAGCTCCAGTCATTTTTTAGCGGAATTTTATGCATCGGAATATTATAAAATCCGCAGTAAACGGGATAAAAACTATAAGTGAATTCAGGAAGAACAAGAGGACAGTTGCTGCCAAAAAATGTATAAAAAACAAACGAAAGAACTTCATCGCTTCCGTTTCCGCAGAAAATCATTTGCGGCGTTATTTTAAAACCAAGTTCCTTTTTTGCGTTTTGGGAATTGCAAAGAACTCCGCCTGTGGAATTCAGCATATCGGCAATTGCAGTTCTAAGTTCACCAGAATCCGGGTCTGGATAAAGTCCAAGTTTTTCACGATGGCAAGATGCGGCTTTTTTTATAGCTTTTGCAACGTTTTTGCTCGGCGGATAAGGATTTTCATTTGCGTTCAGCTTTATATAAATTCTGTCCTTTGGCTGCTCGCCCGGAACATAAGGATGAAGATTTTCTAATCGTTCAGATAGCATTTTTACCTCAAAAAAAATATGCGGATTCAAACATTTGCAAAACCTGCCGCGTAAAAAAGCAGCAGATTTTTTTAGCTACATTTTAAATGACTTTAGTCTTTCGCAAGCTTCTTGAATATTTTCACGGTGTCCGAATGAACTGAAGCGGATAAAACTTTCACCGCTCGGTCCGAATCCTGCGCCTGGAGTTACAACTACATTGCACTGGCTAAGAATCTGATCGAACACGTCCCAGCTTTTCTTTCCGGGAAATTTTGCCCAGACATAAGGAGCGTTTCCGCCAGAATAAACTTCAACACCCATCGATTTGAAATTTTCACTTTCCAAAGCGGAGCGAATCAATGCTGCGTTTTCAAGATAATAGCTTATTGTTTCCTGCATTTCTTTTAGACCAGTTTCATCCAAGGCGGCAAATCCTCCAGCCTGCGCAATATTACTTGCTCCGTTGAATGCAGTGTTTGTTATGCGCGCCCAAGCGTCTGCAATTTTTGAACCGTCATCAAATTTTAAATTTTCTGGAACTACGCACCATCCAAGGCGGACTCCAGTGAATCCGGCTGGCTTTGAAAATGACTGCATTTCAATTGCACAGTCCTTTGCGCCTTCGATTTCATAAATTGACTTCGGAAGATTTTTATCACGGATAAACGCTGAATACGCCGCATCAAAAAGAACAACGCATCCATTTGCTTTTGCAAACTTCACAAGCTCGGAAAGATTTTCTTTTGTTGCAACCGCGCCAGTAGGATTGTTCGGCGAGCATATATAAATCAGGCTGTCTTTTTTTACAACCGACAAGTCCGGGAAAAATCCATTTTCAGGAAGACACGGCATATAAGTTATGTCCTTGAACCCGTTTTCTGTAACAGGTTCTTTTCCGCCAGCTCCAGCCATTACAGTTCCGTCAACATAAACTGGATAAGAAGGGTCTTGAACCGCAACATTCACATCCGCGCCAAACATTGCCTGAAGCCGTCCAAGATCACACTTTGCTCCGTCCGAAACAAAAATTTCAGCTGGCTTTATTTCGCCGCCATAAATTGCCTGTGAAATACGCTCACGAAGTTTAGGCATTCCCGCGCTGTCATCCTGATAGCCTTCGTAGCCTTCTTTTGTGCCAAGAGCTTCCACAAAATTTTTCATTCCTTCAACAATGTGAGGAGCAAGCGGCTCTGTTGTGTTGCCAATTCCAAGACTGATTATTTTTGCTTCTGGATGCTGAGTCTGAAATGCCTTGCGTCTTTTTGCAATTTCCGGAAAAAGATAGCCTTTTGCAAGATTTGTGTAATTTTTGTTTCTCTTTATCACTTTGATTTCCTCTGTTCAATTTTTGAAAAGTTTAGCATTTTTGCAAGTTTGCTACAATGAAAAAAAACGACCTTCTGAAAAAACAGAAGGCCAAAAATGAAGGAGGTTTATATAGCCCAAACTTCGAGTTTTATGATTTAATGTCATTGTCGGGCTTGACCCGATAATCTATTGTACTTTTTTTTGCAAGATTGCCGTGTCAAGCACGGCAATGACACTTAAATTACTGTTCTTATCAAAACTCGACATTCGGACTATATAATTTAAGGAAAATTATTTTATGCGGTAAGTTTCAACCATGTATCTGATTGAAGTTCCTGTGTCATCTTCGAGAGTTTTCTTTACAACAAACACAAGGCTCTTTCCAGATTTGTCTGCAAAAATTCTTTCTATTTGATATGCTGTAATTCCCTTGCGCTCAAAATCAGGAGTTCCGACAGCAAAAGAAGAAACTGTATTTCCAGAAGAATCTTTTTTCAGAACTTCGATAAAAAACTTTGACCGACAATTTTTTCCGTTTCCATTAAAAGACGGAACAAGGCGCACGTGATAAAGAATTCCAGAGGCATCAGATATTCCTTCAAAATCTTTGAATACAATTTCTTCTGTAGGAGATTTTGTTTCTGACTCGCGCAAATATAAAAGTGTTCCGACTCCGGCTGGCTTTGCATTGTATTTTGAAATTTTCCAGTTGCATTTTGCCTTTAAATTTTCATAGGCCGTTTTTCCTGAAATATCCAATGAAGAATCTCTTGACTTAAAAACTTCGCCTTTTACAAAATCATTCGCGGCGACATCAACTGTATAAACTTCTGCCCAAGGCTCGTAAGTTTTATCTGTTTTTCCGTACTGACCAAAAAGATAATATTTTCCGTCTTCAGAAAAACCTATATCGTCAAAAGAAGCGGCGTCTCCTGCAAATGAAGTGCACACAACAAAAAAAACAGAAAATGCGCAAACTAAAATCTTTTTCATTTTATTCCTCCCGGAAAAAACTTCAACAAAAAAAATGCTGAAAGTTCCCACAAGTAAATTTTCGGCAAGCAAAAATAAATCTTTAGAAAAGAATTCCGCGGAAAAGCAAAACAAGTTCCCTTGATAAAAAGAAACCGCTGGAGTATTCTTTAGACATGACTTTAAAAAACAAGAATAGAATTTTTCTTTTTCTATTTATATTCAGCGTGATAATTTTTTTGTTCAATATTACAGTTCTTTGCATTGCGGCGGCGGCAAAATCAATAGTTCCACCAATAAATCCGATGCGGCCGTTTGTTCTTATTCCAAAAGGCGGATTATGCCCGTACAATTTTAATTCATCGCTGGCGGCAATAATTGCATTCAGCCTTTCAGCTCCAGCACTTTCAATTGCAATCTTCAAAGGTTTTGAAAAAACGCCTTCGCTTGAAATTTTATTTTTCTCAGGATTCATAATCAGCTGCGTTACAGAAAGCGCGAGAATTCTTTTGCCGCTTTTTGGATTCTGGAAAACAAATTCACTTTTTTTAATTTACATTGGACGTATTGTAGCAGCCGGAAGATTTCTTGCTCCGATGAGCCTTTTCTTTGCGGCAGTTTTTTCTTCCGCGGAAGAACTTCAAAATGCGGAACGGAACATTTTTATTTTGCTTGCTTCGACTTGCGCATTCGGATTTTTTTACCCTATGGACACAACAATAACAACTTCAACTTGCACAGTTCTTTGGGGCTTTAGAAAATTTTTTGCGGTCATAAGAGTTTTTATTGTTGTAGTAACAATTTTTTCAGTTCTGGCAGAAGCCTACACAAAAGGAATAAAAGAAATTTACATAAAGGCGCTCGGTGTTGTAGTTCTTGCGGCAGGATACGGACTTTTATGCAACACAGACTGCTGGCTTGAATTTTTCATTGCGATTATTCTTTATGTTTCAGGATGTTTTCTTTACTTAAAGACCGTTCACTATTTGGAAAATACTTGGAACTAACAAAGCAAATATTGAGCTAATCCGCCGAGCAAAACCGGAATAAAAAGATTGTCAAAATCCTTTAGCGGAAGAATTTCAATAAGCATTCCGGCTCCTGCAACTATGAGCGAAACTCTTGTTATATCCGCCTGCCCCTGAAGCATAAAAAAGCAAGCCAAGTAGCAAGAAATAAAAATCGCGGTAAAGCAAGTAAGGCTTCCTGCAACGGTTTTTCCTTCTGTAAATGGAATCTGAACTCTTCCAAAAAGTTTTCCAGCAAGACTTGCAAGACCGTCTCCAAAGGCGAGAGCGTAAATTCCAATTGCAGCAGGAAGTTTTTCCCATAGAATTGCGCTTGAAATAATTCCCAAAACCAGCGTTACAGGACCTAGAACAAATTTATTTTCATCGCGTTTTCTAGCGGCGGCTTCGGTTACGGCAGAAATCAAAAAAACTTCTTTTCCATTCAGGCGCAAAATTTCCGCAGCAGAATAAAAAACAACCAGCACCAAAAGACAAGCAATTGTCGGCTTATATGCAATCCAAAGAAAACATGGAACAAACGCACTGCACAGATGAATCGACTTTCTGAAAAGCTCTTTTAAAATTCCAATTATTTTCTGGCGAGAAATTATTCCGCTGTATTTTTTTGAGAAAAGAACCATCATAACTACTCCAGTCCTTCCTCTCCATTTAAAAGCCGCGGAATTTCAGTATAGATTTCAGGCTCGTATCCAGAAACAGGGCGCGTTATATATTTTATGTTTTGCTCAGCAAGATTTGAACCGTCAAGCCTTATCATCGTTGTCTGATTTCTTGTCATTGCGTCCCAAGCTCTAAGACTTTCCTGCAAACAAACAATCGATTTTGCATTCAACGAACTATTTCCTGTTGCCGATGCAATCCTTGAAAGCGTAACTCCAAGATTGTTAGAAGCCTTCATGTAAGTGTCAACAATATCAGCATGGTCATCGCGAATCTGCGGAAGCACAACTCCGTATTTTTCACGTTCAACGTCAAGAATAGAAAGAAGCCTTTCGTAATATCCGCGCGCAATGTAATTGTCTCCGCTCAAATTCAAAGTGTTCGCAAGGGCAAGTAAAAGATGAGTGTCGTTTTCATTCGTGTCCTGACTTTTTATAAACGAACCCAAAGCAGCAGGATAGTTTCTATTTTGGTACTGAATATATCCAATTCTGTAGCGAACAGAAGAAGTGTCGTGCTTGTTGTTCACCGCGTTCTGATAATTTTTTAAGGCAGCAGCATTGTCCCCGGAAATAAAATAATCCAAATCCGCTAGGTCAGAATACAAGGTTCCAACATTTTCATCGCTTTCAAATCCGCTGGAATCCCGCTCACGCTCAAAAATTTCAATTCCCTTTCCGTACAATTCTTCTGCAGTAAGATATTCACGCTGATTACGCATTTCTTCGCCCAACAGCCTGACTGCGTTTATATACTTATAAGTATCCTTGCGGTTTCTCTTTGGCTGATTTTCAAAAGAATTTATAGAAGCCTCAAGAAGTTTTGCCGCATTGCGTCCGCTTTTAGTTTCAACAAAATAACGGCCCATATTGTAAAGCGCAACAGAATTTTCCGGTGCAGATTTCAACGCAGTTTCCAAAAGTTTTCTGACATCTTCTATAGAGAATCTTAAATTTTCTTCTGATGGTCGAAGTTTTCCATAACGCTTGTCGAGCATATATCCGCTGAGTTCAATCAAGTCCTTTGAAGAAATGACATTTTTCTTACCCATCAGAATACTTTTGTACATAAGAACTTGGCGCAAATTATCTGTACGTATAAAATATCTCATCTGGCGCGAAAGATAAAGATCGTTAACTCCGTAAAGCTGAGTAAGCAAATCGTACTGCTCTTTTGCCAAAGGAAATTTTTCAGCATTTCTGTCCGAAGCCCATTCAAGATACAAGTCGCCCAAAGCAAGCAAAGCGTCTGAATCATTTATGTGATAATCAAGAACTTCGCGCTTTAAAATCCGCTCGCCTTCATCATAGTTGTACAAGTCTGAAGTTTCCATGTCCGCCCATTCAAGCCCGGCTTTTTTGTCATGATCGTAACGCTGAAGAATTGCGCGGTACATCATTCTGGAACGATCGTACTGCCTGTGATTTCTGTAGCCTTGGGCAAAACGGAAAAACCATTTTTTTACAGGTTTATATGTTAAAGCCTGATTAAATTTTTTTTCAGACTGCGGATACTGATTGTCCTGCAAAAGCGCATATCCTTGCTTGTAAAGACTGCTAGCTCTTGCCGGCTTATAAATAAAATTGTTTGTAAGCGTAAAAATACAGAAAACAAGAATCGCAGCGGCAGTTGTAAAAATCGCGCTAGGAATTATTCTGTTTTTCAGCTGATACTCAATTGATTTTTTGTAGGCTTCATATTCAGCGGCAGAACGGCGTTCAAAATCCCGCGGAACATCAAGTGAAATATCAAGAAGCTTCTCCAGTTCAGAGGCAACTTGCCGGGCGGGAGCTTTTCTTAAAACTTTTTCAAGAACTGAAAAAATCGCGTCGTCTGTAAATTCATTTTTTACAACAAAATCTTCAAGCGCAATTCTTACATTCAGCGGATAAGTCGCAAGGTTTTTCTGAAATCTTTTGTATTCCGCATCCGTAAAAGTGTTCTTTGGCTTTTCAGTTTCTTTGGCTTCCGCGGCATTGGAAAAATCAGCAGTCGCAACATCAGGTTTTTTGGTAAGATCGGCAGTCGCAATGTCAGAAAATCCCGGAATATGGAATTCGTCATCTCCGTCAGAATCAAGTCCGCCAAGTTCAAATCCGCTGTCTTCCTGATTTGAAAAGTCAAGATCGTTTATATCGCTTGTGTCAAAAGTTTCAACAGGTTCATCTTCCGGAACATCCATTTCTGGAGAAAAAAGCTCACCGTCAGTTGCGGCTGGAGCGGAATCATTTTGCTCTGTTTGTTTTTCTTCATTTTTTGGCTGATTGAAATTCGGAACAGAAACTTCTTCATTAAAATCAGGCAAGGAATCTGAATTGTCTGACGGCATATCAAAATCCGGCAAATCAATATCAGAAAAATCGTCGGCTTTAGTTTCCGCATTTTCCGTAGGAGGCTCTGAAATATTTTCTTGTGGCGCATCAAAAGTTTCTGATTTTGGCTCATAAGAATTTTCGCCGTTCAAGCCGTCAAGATTAAGAGAATCCAAGTCAAATGAATTTTCATCTGCAGAATTTTCAGGCGAAGTTTTTTCTGCGTTTTCCGATTTATTTTCCGCGGAAGAAAAATCCATTTCGCCAATTCCACTTAAAGAATCAGCAAGAGAATCTGTGTCAAGATCTGGCAAAACATTTTCCTGGCTCGAATCATTCTCAGAAGGCATATCAAAAAGAGACTCGTCAAAAGCAGTTCCGTCCGGCTCTGAAGCTGGAATAGAATTTTTTGAAGCAGAATCAGCATCAAAAGAGTCCGTGTTGAAAATATCAGGATTTACAGTTTCTTCACTGTCCTTGGATTTTTTTTCAGCATTGGAAACCTGCGGCTCGTCTTGTTCTTTAGGTTCTGGACTGGATGCAAGAAGAGACTCCAAATCCATGTCTTCAATTCCAATTTCTTCTGGCTCTGGTTCGGGCTCAGGCTCTTTTTCATCTTCAAATTCAGACAAATCAAGATCGGACAAATCCATGTCGCCAGCGGAAGGCAAAAGATTTGAAACATCAGGAACTTCTTCATCTTCGCTTGAAACAGGCTTTTGCTCAGAACTGGATTCAGAATCATCCTTGTCCATGAAGTCTGAAAAATCATTTGCTTCACGTTTGCGTTCTTCTGCGGCAGCGGCGGCTTGCGCCTGATCTTCTTCTGAAAGAGCTGGAAGTCCATTTATAAAATCTTCAGAATCATCTATATCTGCGACATCTTTGGGGATTTTTACTGTTACTGGTTTTTCTCCGCGGGCAGCCCGGATTTTAACTTCATCACCGAGATTCAATATATCCGAATTAAACTGCTGCAGCTGCTTTAGTCCTGGCATGGTTAAAAATTATACTCCTCAAAGCGACATGGTTTCAAGTCTAATATCGGCACACAAATCCGCCAAGTTTAGGAAATTGAAATCAAGACAAAAGCTCAAACTTTCAACAAAAAAATAGAATTCAACTTTAAAATAAAAAAATCCGAAAATACATATATGAAGAAAATACTTTGTGCTATTTTTTCAGTTTTTCTTTTTTTATCTTCTGCGGAACTTTTTTCTGCGGAATCAAAAGTCATGCTCACAGACGAAGAGCTTGATTACGCCGAACTTGTAAACACAATTCAAGATGCGGGCTCTCCATATCTCAAGGGCGACTATGCAATTTTCACATCAAAAAGCAACGCACGCCACATTGGAATCGCATTCGACTTTGAAGGATTCAAGACAATTCATTCATTCAAAATAAAAAAATTCATCGACATGGAATACAAAGAAGCCGGCTCTATTTATTTTTACATTTTGAAAGTTCCAAAAAATGTTCTTGAAATAAATTACAGGCTGATTATAGACGGACTTTGGACAGTTGATCCGCTCAATAATGAAACGGTTTTCAACAGAGAAACAAATCTTGTGCTTTCACATTTTAATGCGTCTCGTGAAATTCCGCAGGTAACTGAAAAAATCAGCGGCGGAAAAATACGCTTTGTCTACAAAGGAAAATCAGGGCAAAAAATCCGTGTGGGCGGAAACTTTACAAACTGGGACAGCTGGATTTATCAGATGAGCGAAGTTGCACCGGGAATTTATCAGTTTGAAATTCCGCTTCCACCTGGAAAATATGAATACGCCTTTTACACTGGAATAAATTCTTTTCCAGACTCAGGAAATCCTCAGAAATGCTACACTCCCGATGGAAAAACAGCATCTCTGATTGTCCTGGACTAGAACTTAAATCCGCCTGGCATATTAAATCCTTTCGGAAGATTTGGCATAGAACCGCCCATTCCCATAGCTCCCATTTGCTGCATAAGCTTTGCCTGCGCACCGCGGTTACGTGCAAGTTTTTTCATTGTAAGCTTTGTTTTTTCGAACTGCTTTATAAGCTTGTTAACTTCCTGAACACTTGTTCCGCTTCCCTTTGCAATTCTTTTGCGGCGTGTAGGACCAATAATTAAATGGTTCATTCTCTCTTTATATGTCATGCTTTGAATAATAGCTTTCTGATGCTTCATTCCAGCCTTGTTGATTTGCTCTTCGCTAATTTGTCCGGAAAGTCCAGGCATCATGTCAAGAAGCGATTTTATGCTTCCCATTTTTTCAACTTGCTCAAGCTGCTCAAGCATATCCTGCAACGTAAATTCATTGCGCTGCATTTTTTTCTGCATTTTAAGAGCAGCTTCCTGATCTACAGTTTCCTGGGCTTTTTCAACAAGCGAAACAACATCGCCCATTCCAAGAATTCTGCTTGCAATTCTATCTGGATGGAAAGGCTCAAAGTCTTCTGTTTTTTCGCCAGTGCCGATAAAGAGAATCGGTTTTTGTGTAATCGACTTTAACGAAAGAGCCGCACCGCCACGTGCATCAGAATCAAATTTTGTAAGAATAACGCCAGTCAGTCCAAGCTGCTCATCAAAGCTCTTTGCAATGTCAACTGCGTTCTGACCAGTCATTGAATCAGCGACAAGAACAGTTTCTACAGGGTTAAGCTTCTTTTTTATAGAAACAAGTTCCGCCATCATGTCTTCGTCAATCTGAAGGCGTCCTGCTGTATCCACAATTATTGTATCAAGTCCGTTTTTCTTTGCAAAATCAACCGAATGCTCAGCAATTTTTACAGCATCCTTTGAATCTTCTTTGTAAACAGGAACTCCGATTTTTTCACCAAGAACACAAAGCTGCTCTACCGCCGCCGGACGAATCAAATCGCAGGCAACAAGCAAAGGGCGTCTTCCATCTTTTTTAAGCCGAGCCGCAAGTTTATGTGCCGCTGTTGTTTTTCCTGCGCCCTGAAGACCAAGCAAAAGAATTACAGACTGAGTGTCAGGTCCTTTTAACGCAAGGTCAGTTTTTTTATCACCGAGCATAGCCGCAAGCTTGTCGTAAATAATTTTTACAAACTGCTGTCCCGGATCTACAGCCTTTAAAACTTTTTCACCTTTTGCTTCTTCAATTGTGCTGTTTACAAACCGGCGGACAACTCTCAAATTTACATCCGCTTCCAAAAGAGCCATTTTTATCTGCTCTACGGTTTCCTCTATGTTTTTTTCTGTAATTGAAGATTTTCCACTCAAAGTGCGGATTATTCCGCTGAAAGTTCCTGTTATTTTTTCAAGCATTTTTTACTCCGTTTTTGAAATATTGCTATCTGTTAAGCAAAAGTTCTTTAAGGCATTCTTCCGCATTTATTTCCTTATTAAGAACTTTGTACAAGGCATTGCAAATAGGAAGCTTAAGATTTTTCTGCTCCATGATTTTATGCACATATTTACAGGCAATCGCGCCTTCCGGCAAATATCCGACTTTCTTTACATTCGCAATCAAGTCATCAAGATTTTTAAACTGATCCAGCATTCCTGTCTTTATTAAGTCCTGCCCAAATCTTCTGTTGCGACCGTATTTTGATTTGCAAGTTACATCAAGGTCTCCGACTCCGCTGATTGAAGTGAACGTAGCTGCATGAGTTGCACCCATTGCAAAACCAAGCGTTTGAATTTCATTAAGTCCTGCCGCCATCAAAAGGCTTTCCGTGTTGTCTCCAAAAATAGGGCTGTTTTCAGCAAGAGCATCCATTGCGCCGTAAACAACAGCAATTACATTTTTAGCAGCCGCGCAAACCTGAACACCAATTGTATCAAAAGAAGCATAAGCCATGATTCCTTTTACACGCAAAAGATCCCGCATACGAACCGCATTTCTATGATGCTGACTTGCCGCAATGAGTCCGGTTATTTTTCCAAGAGCAACTTCCTCGGCGTGGCTAGGTCCCGCAATGTAAACAGTCGCATTTTTGTAGCATTCAGGAAGAGCTTCTTCCATTGTATTCAAAACAAATTCAGGATTTCCAGATTCAGAAGGAACAAAGCCTTTTGTCAGTGCGCCGATTATCGTAGAGCCATCTGCAATGTTAGGAACATCAGTAAATTTTTTTATTGTAGAAGCAAGATAAAGCGAAGGGCTTCCCATAATCAAAAACTGTTTTCCAGAAGCAACAGCCTTTATGTCAGAACTTGCAGTCATTGATGCTTCAAGCGCATATCCAGGAAGATACCTTTTGTTTTCATGCTGATTATTTATAGACTCAACAACATCTTCTTCCATTGCCCAAAGCTGAACTTTATGTCCGCCACGTGCAATCGCCGTTCCTAAAGCTGTTCCCCAGGCACCCGCTCCAATTATACCGACTTCAAAAATTTCCATATCAAATTCCCTGATAAAGCTGACTGAATTTTACTCTTCATCCTAATTTGCAGATAGCTCAATATTACTACAGAAAAAACAATTCCTCAATGCAAAAAAATCAACCCAAAATAAAAACAAAAAAGGCACTGCAATGCGACAAAATGCCTATGCAATGCCTTATAATTTTTATAGAAAAGATTAGTACCAAATTCCAGCCTGATCTTCCCAGTCAACAAGTTCTTCTTGCTTGAAAAACAATGCGATTTCTCTTTCTGCGCTTTCGTCGCTGTCTGAAGCATGAATTATATTATGAGAAGTATGGCAGCAGAAATCTCCACGGATAGTTCCCGGAGCCGCCTCTGCAGGATTTGTTGCGCCAGTAATTTTTCTAACCAAAGTAACACAGTCATCGCCCTGCCAAACCATTGCAACAACAGGACCGCTTGTTATGTAATCAAGAAGCGGATCATAAAAAGCTTTTCCCTTGTGCTCTGCATAATGCTGGGAAGCAAGATCCTGGCTTATGTTCATAAGTTTCAGCCCAATCAATTTAAGACCTTTTTTTTCAAGGCGGCTAACAACTTCACCTACGAGCCTGCGATTCAAAACACCAGGCTTTAACATTGTAAAACATCTTGTACTCATATTCTGATTTTAACAAAAATTTCCTTGTTTTTCAACGGGTAATAGACTTTCACAAAAACCTAATCTATACTAACAGTAGAATGACTATAGAAAAAAAGGAAATCATCGAGCTTCAAAAATCCGTAGAACGAAAAATCGAAGAGCTTCAGCTTTCTGCAAAACCAGACTCAGCCCAGATATTCGACTTGAATATGCTTGACTCAAATATATCGCTTTTTCTTCTTGCCGCGGAATTCAAAGACGATCCGGTTGAACTAAAGCCGAGCGACAAACTGATTATAGAAGCATTAAAAAAATTTAGAAGCAATTCCACAAAAGAAATCGACATTGAAACTTTCGCAAAA
Source organism: Treponema sp. UBA6852 (assembly GCA_002449305.1). GTDB lineage: Bacteria > Spirochaetota > Spirochaetia > Treponematales > Treponemataceae > Treponema_D. Next base: position 68,804 of record DKDI01000035.1, on the reverse strand, counting down.
GAAGCTGCCGCCGCCGCAAACGAAATTTTGAGCCTCATAGATCAGTTTGAAGAACAGATTGAAGACTCTACGGAAAAAATTTTCTGCGCAAATATAAAAGTCCGCTTGGATTCCGCATATAGTTCAATCCAGCAAATCGCTTTTTTAAAAAATGAAGGAAAGAAAAATCTTAAGCTTTGGCAGACACAAGAAATTCCGCTATCTGTTTCAAATGCCGGAAAAATTCTTGGAAAAATCAAGTCCGAAAAAAAAGCCGCTGCTTCACGTGCAAATGGAAAAAAAGGCGGACGTCCTTCAAAAAATACCCAGCAAACAAAAAAAGCCGCTGCCAAAAAGACAACGGCTAAAAGAACAAAGTCAAATAAATCTGTTTAATTTGCAGAACCCACAAGGCACATCCATTCGGCTTCAGCGCAAAGAACATCGCCTACAAAAGCTTTGCCAGACTGCTTTACCATTTTTGGGCTTACACGCAAGTTTGTAACTTCCATTCTTACAGTGTCTCCCGGACGAACCTGATTGCGGAATTTTACTTTGTCAACTGTAGCAAGGAAAAACAAACTGCCTTCAGCGAAAGTTTTCTGCAAGCTCAATGCAGCTCCTCCTCCCTGCGCCATAGTTTCAATAAGAATTACACCAGGAACTACAGGATACTGCGGAAAATGTCCTTTAAAGAAAAAATCCTCATCTGTAAATTTTCTTGTGCAAACACAGCCTTTTTCATCGTAGCTTTCAATTGAATCCACAAACAAAAATGGTTTTCTGTGCGGAAGAAGGTTTTCTATATCAGTAAATCTTTCCATAATTTTACTCGCTGACTTTTTTGAATACAACAATTCCGTTGTGTCCGCCGAATCCAAAGTTTCCGCTCATAGCAACATCAATGTTCATGTCGATTCCTTTGTTTGGTGTATAGTCAAGGTCGCAACCGCCTTCAACATCAACTTCATCAAGGTTGATTGTCGGAGGAATATAGCCTTCTTGAATTGCCTTTACACAAATCATAGCTTCAAGTGCGCCGGCATCGCCAAGACAATGTCCGTGCATACTCTTTGTTGAAGAAATGTGAAGTTTCTTTGCAGCCTCACCAAATGCCATGTGGAGCATTGCAGTTTCGCCAGAATCATTCAAGTGAGTTGAAGTTCCATGCGCATTGTAATATGTAACATCTTCTGGTTTTACACCAGCGTCTTTCATTGCCAACGTCATTGCGCGCGCACCCATAATTCCGTCTGGATTAGGAGCTGTAAGATGGTAGCCATCGCAAGTTGCGCCATAGCCAGCAAATTCAGCATAAATTTTTGCACCGCGGGCTTTTGCGTGCTCGTATTCTTCAAGAACAAGAATTGTAGCTCCTTCGCCCATAACAAATCCATCGCGTTGCTTGTCAAACGGGCGGCAAGCTTTTGAAGGATTGTCTGCCCATTTTGAACTCAAAGCCTGAAGAACTGTAAATCCCAAGTTTGCAAATCCATTCTGTGTAGATTCAGCTCCGCCAGCAAGAACAATGTCGCTTCTTCCTGCGCGGATATTGTCCAAAGCCTGTCCAAGAGCATCTGAACCAGAAGCGCAAGCAGTTGCAATTGTATGAGCAACTCCGTGAAGTCCAAATTTTATGCTAATGTTTGCAGCGGCTTCATTTGGAATAAGCTGAGGAATTGTCATTGGAGGCATACGTTTAAATCCAGAGTCAAAGTAGCTTTTCATGCTTGATTCTGTAATTTCAAGTCCGCCAATTCCAACACCGAGGTAAACAGCGGCATTGTCCAAGGCTTCCTTGTTGTCTGTAAGATTTGAATCGTCCAAAGCCATTTTCGCAGCGGCTACAGCATATTTTGAAAACCTTGCCATTTTGCGTGCTGACTGAGGATCCATGTATTTGTCAGCTTCAAAATTCTTTACTTCAGCAGCGTACTTTACTTTAAAAGCAGAAGCATCATAATGTGTTATAGTTGCAATTCCGCTTTTTCCAGCTCTTATAGAAGCCCAAGTCTCTTCAACGCTGTTTCCGATTGGCGAAACACATCCAAGTCCTGTTACAACAACTTTGCGCATAATTTTCTCCATAAAAAATAGTAGTATATAGATAATTTTATAAATGAAAGCTTTAAGCTCCCATTCCACCGTCAACACCAATAACCTGAGCTGTTACATAAAGGCTCAAATCAGAAGCAAGGAACAACGCCGCATTTGCAACATCTTCAGGTTTTCCAGCTCTCTTTAAAGGAATTCCTTCAACCCATGCCTTGCGAATTTCTTCTTTTACAGCATTTGTCATGTCTGTTTCAATAAATCCAGGAGCAATGCAGTTTACACGAACGCCGCGGCTTCCAACTTCCTTTGCAAGCGATTTTGAAAACGCAATGAGTCCGCCTTTGCTTGCAGAATAATTCACCTGCCCAGCTCCGCCATGAATTCCAACAATTGAAGCCATGTTGATTATAGAGCCTGATTTTTTGTGAATCATATCATTTGAAACAATCTGGCAAACAAGAAAAGCCGAAGTAAGGTTTACAGCAAGAACTGAATCCCAGTCTTCCTTTTTCATTCTAAAGCTCAAAGTGTCGCGTGTAATTCCTGCGTTATTTACAAGAACATCAAAACCGCCTGATTCACCAAGCGCATTTTTTACCGCTGATGTAAGAACTTCAGCATTTCCCGCATCTGCATAAAATTCATGGAAAGCAGTTCCATTTTCCGCGGCAAGTTTTTCAAGCTCGGCTTTTCCTGCGGATTCTTTTGTGCACATTCCCCAGACTTCGCATCCATTTGCAAGAAAAACTTCAACAATTTTACGCCCGATTCCGCGTGAAGAACCAGTAACCAAAGCCTTTTTGTTTTTTAGAAGCATATTATCCCCTATAGTAATTACAGATTATTTACAGATTCAGCTGTGTTAACTGGCAAAACTGAAATTGAAGCGTTGTAGTCAGTATTTCCCCAAAGTCCAGAAAGAACTTTTCCAGGTCCAACTTCAAGAGCAGCCCACTTATCAAAACCGTCAGCTTTCATAACAGAAGCAAGGCAGTCTTCTTCGTCTGTCCAAAGAACTGGGTTTGTAAGATGAAGAACCGCAGATTTTTTTGCTTCCTCTCCAGAAACACATTCCTTTCCTGTTACATTTGAAAACAGCTTGATTTTAGGATCGTTGAACTTTACATCAGCAATAGCTTTTTCAAATTCTACAGCGGCATCCTGCATCAAAGGCGAATGGAAAGGACCTGCAACCTTTAAGCGGACTGCACGACGCGCGCCAGCTTCAGAAGCAGCTTTTTCAACAGCAGCAAGAGCATCAAAAGTTCCGCTCACAACAGTTTGCTTTACACTGTTCATGTTTGCCGCATAAGCATCCTTTATGCCGGAAGCAATTTCCTTTACTTTTTCAGGAGAAAGACCGAGAACTGCTGTCATTCCAGGCGCATGACCTTCGTTTTTTGCCGCGATTTCTTCACATACTTTCTGCATAATAAGCCCGCGCTGGCGTACAACTTTTACAACATCTTCAAATGACAAAACTCCTGCCGCATAAAGAGCAGGAAACTCTCCAAGGCTGAAACCCATTGCCGCAGAAGGCTCAATATTTTTATCTTTTAAAGCAGCCATCAAAGCAAGAGAAGCCGCTGTTATGGCAATCTGGCTGTTGTCAGAACGGCTGAGCTGTGCCGCATCTGATTCCCACAAAAGTTTTGCCATATCTAAATTTACAATGGAAGAAACATCATCAATAACTTTCTTTGCTGAAGAAAAAGATTCAGCAACGTCTTTTACCATTCCTGGAGCTTGTGCGCCTTGTCCTGGAAACAAAAATGCGTATTTTTCAGCCATAATTACCTCTTCTATAAATTTTATTTTATTATGACAAAAAAAGATAAAATGTCAAGTATTTTCTTTTTGATGAACCTTTGTTTTTCTGCGTAAAATGAAATTTAATGGAAAACAAAAAAGCCCCTGCATTTAGCAAGAGCTTCTATAGAAATAATAGAATAAAACAAACTATTCAGTTAAAATCTTTATAACTTCCGCTTTGTCCTGAGTATTCAGAATCTGAGCGCGCTTGTCAGCAGATTTAAACAAAAGGCTGACTTCAGCAAGGAACTGAAGATGAGGACCAGTCTTGTTTACAGGCGACAATGTCATAATAAATATACGGCAAGGCTCCTGATCCAAGCTGTCAAAATCAACAGGATTGTCTGAAACTCCAATACAAGCAACTAAGTCAGAAACTGTGTCAGTTTTTCCATGCGGAATTGCAATTCCATGCTTCATACCGGTAGACATTTTACGCTCACGGTCAAGAACACACTCCTTTGCAACTGCTTTATCTGTTACTTTCCCGGCTTTCACGAGAATATCGAGAAGCTCGTCAATAATTTCTTCTTTTGTAGTTCCCTTTAAATGAAGGTCTACTGTGTCAGGTGTTAATACAGTTCTTAAGTCCATATTAATATCTTATGTTCACATGAAAAATTTGTCAAGGTTTAAATATGCAATGTTAAAATTTTTAACAAAGCAAGGTTTTCAAAAAAGTCTAAGAAATCTGTGCGGAATCCTTTCTAAAATCAAGCGGTGTTGTCTTGTAATATTTATGGAAAGTCTCGCAAAAATAGCTCGTTCCAGAAAAACCGCATTCATAGGCAATTTCTGTAATTGGAATGCCAGTTTTGCAAAGAAGCTCTGTGCTGATTTTTAATCTGTATTTTATAAGATAAATTATCGGAGACTCCTTTAAATACTGGCTGAAAATTGAAGAGCATTTGCTTTTGCAGCAGAATCCGGCGGAAGCAATATCTTCAAGTGAAATTTTCCTCTTATAATTGTCCTGAATAAAAACCATCATCAGCTTTAAAGCATTAAGTTCAGCAGAATTTTGCGCCGACTTTTCAGATTTTATGTCCACGTTAGAATAGATTAGCTCAAATATGCTGAAAAAATTCCGTTGTGTTATAAACTGCCAAGTCTTTTCGTCTTTTTTTAAATGAATTTCCTTTAGAAGTTTTATAATTTTGTTTTGCCATTGGATTTTTCGGCTCAGCTTTATAAAAGGATAATTTGCATTGTACGTAAACGGTTTTACAAATTTTTCATCAAAATCTTTATTGGAGCAAAGCAACGAAGGGTTCAGCAAAATGCAGATAAATTCGCAGTCTTTTCGATCCGCTGAAAATCCATAGTGAACTTGCCGGCTGTTTACAAAGATTGCATCTCCGGCTTCAATTTCAATTAAGTTTCCATTCACGTTATAAGTTTCAAGGCCTTCAAGAACAATTATAAATTCCCAGTCCTCGTGCCAGTGAGTGCAGCCTTTTAAATCAGGATAGCAAGATAAAAATCCGCTTGTAATATACGCAGGAAAAGCCGGATCATTGTACGCAACATTTTCTGACAAATCCACATTAAAAGTTGAATAACGCTTCAAAAACTGCCTCTTAAAAAAAATGGAAGATTGTTATATTAATTTAGCATATAGTTAAAGATTTTGAAAGCAACCAATGTTAATATTGATAAAAAACAGATGTTGTTTTTATAACAATTTTTCACTTTAAATATTATTATGGGGGATTTTATGACATTCGCAGAAAAAATTCTTGAAGCCGCGCAAGAAGGAATCGTACTTCTTAGGAACAATGAAAACACGCTTCCGCTTGCAGAAAATGAAACTGTTGCTATTTTTGGAAGATGCCAGTTTGATTTTTACAAATGCGGAATGGGTTCTGGTGGTTCTGTCCGCTCGCCTTATTCCACAAATTTAACAGACAACATTCCAATGGCAAACAAAGAACTTGCTGAAATTTACAGAAACTGGATAAAGGAAAATCCGTTTGACAATGGCGGAGGTGGCTGGGCAATGGAGCCTTTTTTTCAAAAGGAACTTTCAGTTTCAGCTGAGCTTGCAAAAAACGCTGCAAAAGTTTCAAAAAAAGCAATTTTCGTTATAGGCCGAAATGCTGGCGAAGACAAAGACTTTACAAAAGAAAAAGGCTGCTGGCTTTTAACTGACACAGAACGCAATTCAATTAAAGAAATTTGCTCGGCATTTGAAAGTGTAATAATTGTTTTTAACTCATGCGGAATAATCGACACGGCTTGGATTGACGACAAAGAATTTTCAGGAAAAATTAAATCCGTAGTCTACGCTTGGCAAGGAGGGCAAGAATCCGGAAGAGCCTGCGCAAATGTTCTGTGCGGAAAATCAGTTCCGTGCGGAAAACTCACAGACACAATCGCAAAATCAATAGACGACTATCCTTCCACAAAAAATTTCGCAACACAAAGTGAATCTTTTTATATGGAAGATATTTATGTCGGCTACAGATATTTTTCAACATTCGCAAAAGAAAAAATTCTATTTCCATTTGGATTCGGACTTTCTTACACGGAATTTAAAACCGAATTTATTTCTTCTTCTGTGGACAAAAAAAATGTAAACGTAAAGGTCCGCGTAGAAAACATCGGAAAAAAATTCAGCGGAAAAGAAATTGTCCAGCTTTACCTTCAAGCTCCGCAAGGAAAACTCGGAAAGCCTTCAAAAGTTCTTGTCGCATTCAAAAAATCAAATTTGCTAAAACCAGGCCAGTCGGAAGAACTTGAGCTTTTGTTCAACTTGGAATCAGCTGCTTCTTATGATGATTCTGGAATTTCTGGATTTGAATTTTCGTTTGTTCTTGAAGAAGGAAAATATTTTTTATTCATGGGAACTGATTCTGAAAGCGCAAAGAAAATTCCAGTTGGAAGCAGCGATTGTATTTCAGTTGAAAAAACTTACGCCACAGAAAAACTTTGCCAGGCACTTGCTCCGCGAAAAGCTTTTTCAAGAATCAAGCCAGTGCAAATCAAGCCGGACGGAAACTATTCAATTGAAGAAGAAAATGTTCCGCTTGAATCTTTCAGCCTTGAACAGCGCATAAAAGAAAATCTTCCAAAAGAAATTCCATTCACAGGAAACAAAGGAATAAAATTTCAAGATGTAAAGGAAAATCCTGAGCTACTTGAAAAATTTGTTGCCCAGCTAAACAACGAAGAGCTTGCAACTCTTGTGCGCGGAGAAGGAATGATGAGCCGCAAAGCAACAATGGGAATCGCTTCAGTTTTTGGTGGCGTAAGTGAATCTCTTTATGACTACGGAATTCCTGTTGCAGGATGCGCGGATGGTCCTTCAGGCATAAGGCTCGACACAGGCAAGGAAGCTTCTCTTATGCCAATAGGAACTTTACTGGCTTGCACTTGGAATCCTCCTCTTGTTCAGGAGCTTTTTGAATTTGAAAGCCAAGAGCTAATGCAAAATCAAATTGACACAGTTCTTGGACCTGGAATAAACATTCACAGAAATCCTCTTAACGGAAGAAACTTTGAATATTTTTCCGAAGATCCGCTTCTTACTTCTGAAATGACGCTTGCAATTTTAAAAGGCGTTTCAAAAGAAGGTCCGGTTGCAACAATAAAACATTTCGCCGCGAACAGCCAGGAAACTCAAAGGCGCGAACACGATTCAATTGTCTCAGAACGCGCATTGCGAGAAATTTATCTTAAGCCATTTGAAGCCGCTGTAAAACGAGGAAATGCCCAGTCAATTATGACAAGCTACAATCAAATCAATGGACACTTTGCGGCAAGCAACTACGATTTAAATTCAACAATTCTCCGCAAAAACTGGAAATACACAGGCGTTGTAATAACCGACTGGTGGGCAAGAATAAACGACTGCGTAAAAGGCGGAAAAGGAGAAATTGAACTTACCGCTTCGATGGTCCGAGCAAGAAACGACATCTACATGATTGTAAACAACGACACTGCGGAAAAAGACGGAAACAACGACAATATAAAGTCAAGCTTAAAAAACGGCGAGCTTACAACTGCGGAACTTCAAGTTTGCGCAATGGACATTATAAAATTTCTTACAAAAACTCTTGTCGCTGAACGCAAGCTTCGTCCGCTAAACAATATTCCAGTCTTGGCTCCAAAGGTAGAAAATCAAAATGCAAAAAAACCAGCTCAGGAAAATTTCAGATTTCTTTGCAACGGTGAAACAAAAAGAAATTTCTTTGCGCCGGCAAACGGAGTTTACAATGTGCTTGGAGTTTATTCAAAGCCAGCTGATGTGGGCAAAGTTTCGCAATCTGTATGCAACGTGCTGATCGATGGAAAACCAACATTTGCATTTGAATGCCGCTCCACAGAAGGAAAAGACACAGGAGCTGTAATCGGGCAGGTTCAGCTTGAAAAAGGCAAATATGAAATTTCGCTTGAGCATACAAAACCTGGAATCGAAATAAAATTCGTTGCACTTTCAAGAGATGTTTCTGTTTCATCCGGAATCGATTATTTAAAGTCTGAATAAAAAATACCGCTTTGGAAATTCATAAAGCCAGTTAAAAACTGCCGCTGTTTGAATTTCCATTGCGGCTTCTTGTGCATAAGTTTTTTTTCTATTAAAATGAATTCATTATGAAAGCTATAGTTACTGTCGTTGGTGCGGATAAAGTCGGTATAATCGCAAAAGTTTCAGCATATCTTGCAAAACATTCTATAAACATTGCGGATATTTCTCAAACAATTTTAAGCGGAAATTTTGTTATGATGATGATGGTTGATTTTGACAATGCGGACATCGGAATCGACACTGCAAGAAAAGAACTTGTTGAAGAGCTTGGAACTCTTGGCGTTGAAGTAAACATAATGAACGAAAAAGTTTTTTCTGAAATGCACAGAATTTAAAAACAAAAAACTCCAGTCTGAAACTCAGAATGGAGTTAAAACCAAACACACACACTTTTAAACCAACTCGAGGAATTAGTTTAAACCTGTGCCTGTTGCTAGCACTTTTTTATAAGACTGCAATGCAAGATGCAAAGCAGTCTATTTTTTTATGCAGTTTCTCCAAGAGACTTGCATTCAGCAAGAGCAGTTTCATCTGGAGCAAGCTGAGCTTTCAGGCCTTCGCCATTTACAACAGTTGCACCTGCAGCAGAAAGACGTTCAACCCAAGTTCTAAGCCACTGTCCGTCGCCCCAATCATAAGAACCAAATACAGCAACTTTTTTTCCGCTCAACCCGCCTTCAAGATTCGTATAGAATTCTTCCATTGAATCTTCAAGAACTTCATCTCCCATAGCAGGGCTTCCGAGTATAATAGCATCGCAAGCAAGAACATCAGAAACATTCGCATCGCTTGCAGTTGACATCAAAAGTTCCGCGCCGCAAGATTTTACACCTTCAGCTACAGCATTTGCCATTGCCTCTGTGTTTCCAGTTGTGCTTGCATAGATTACAGCTTTCTTCATATTTACCTCACATAAAATTTATTGTTTTGCAAATTGCTTCAAAATTATTTCCAGCTTCAAAAAGGCTTGAGCAAAAAACGGAACACTTTTTGTAAAGTTCCATTTTTTTTACAGCTTCATCTACATTTCCGTAGACCGCCCAAGCCCCGGAAAATTTAGTTTTTGTTCCTGAATATTTTTCGTATCCAACAACATCTTCCAACGGATAACCAAGAAAAACTCCAATCTCATGCGGAAAACTTTCGCAATAAGAAAGGCGATTCAAAAGCTCGTTCAAGACATTTGAAATTCCTTTGTCCGTAAAATAGCCTTTTAAATTCAAGTATGACAAAACTTCAGGATTTGAAAGAATTTCCTGAACAAGTTTTTCGTCATAAATGAAAAGCAAAAAAAGATTCTCTCCTCGTTTTGCAATTTTTATTTTTTTTCTGGCTGCCCTCAAGGATTTTATTCCACAGAAGAATTTTTTTGTATTCACAAAACAGAACTTCTTTTGAAACAGAAACAAGGCTTGAAGGCTTTACTCCGCACAAAGTCGGCGCACCCAAGTGAATTACTGTCTGCTCAAAAGTTTTCATACAACCTCAAAAAAAATGCGGGCATATCACATCAGTGGCTGTGTAAGGAGATGTAAACTTAGGATTAAGAACCGCAAGTTTATATGCCCGCTAGTAACAAACACAAGTTAGACTAAACTAACTTACAAAAGTTAGCATACAGTAACTAAGAAAGATTGTCAATAATTCTAGAAAAAATTTTTAAACAAAAAAAATCCGCCATTCTAAAACAGAACGACGGATAAAAATAAAGGATAAGAAAAATTATATTTCTGAAAGCTTCTTTTGAACAAGGGAACTTGCTTCTGCTGGATTTGCCTTGCCTTTGGATTCTTTCATAACCTGTCCCATAAGCCAACCGACGACATTTGTTTTTCCAGATTTAAAGTCGGCTACAGCTTTTGGATTTGCTGAAATAACTTTATCAACAATTGCTTCAATTGCTCCGCTGTCGCTTACAACTTCCATGCCTTCAGATTTTATAATTTCCGCCGGCATTTTATTTGTCTCAAGCATTTTTGCAAAAACGACTTTTCCTTGCGCGCTTGAAATTTTCTTTGAGTCAATCGCATTTACAAGCTCCGCAATATGGGCAGGAGTTATAGAAACATCGTTGATTGTTTTTTTATCTTCATTCAGTTTTGCAAGAAGCTCTGTAAGAATTATATTTGCAGTACGCTTTGGATTTTTTGTTCCGGCAGCAGCTTCTTCAAACCAAACAGCCAAGTCGCGGCTAGAGGTCAAAGTTTCAACATCAAAATCAGAAAGTCCGTAATTCTTCTTTAATCTTGTGCGTTTTGCTTCTGGAAGTTCTCCGACTTTTGACTTTGCATTTTCAATAAGCTCCTCGCTTACACTGAACGGCTTTATGTCTGGCTCAACAACAAAGCGGTAGTCAACAAAAGAATTTTTTGTGCGCTGAACAACAGTCTGGCCTTTTGCTTCGTCCCAGCCCATTGTAACTTTAAATCCCGGATTGAATTCCTGGCGGTCTTCCTGAAATTCTTTAAGCTGACGCTGGGCTTCGTAAGCGCAGGCATCGCGGATTGAACGGAACGAGTTTAAGTTCTTGATTTCAGAAATCGGAGTGTGATAAAGTTTTCCGTCTTCCCAAACATTCAAGTTGATGTTGGCATCGCATCTCATGTTTCCTTCTTCAAGGTTTCCATTTGTAACTTTAACATAGCGCAGAATTTCCTGAACAGTTTCCATAAAAAGCGCTGCTTCTTCCGGGCTTGTCATATCAGGCTTTGTTACAATTTCAATAAGCGGAGTTCCAGAACGGTTGTAGTCAATATAAGAATGCGCCCCCTGCAAGTGCAACGATTTACCTACATCTTCTTCAAGGTGAATGCGTTCAACTCGGACACGGCGGTATTTTCCGTTTTCAATAATGCAGTCATTGCCTATGAAATTTTTTGTGCGGCATTTTTCTGAACCAAACTGCTGTTCCTTTGGATACTTGTGCATCGGAAGATCAACATATCCATCGTGGCAAAGAGGAATATCATATTGAGTTATCTGATAGCCTTTCGCAAGATCAGGATAAAAATAATGCTTGCGGTCAAATTTTGTAAAGCGTGAAATCTCGCAGTTAAGAGCAAGGCCTGCCACAGAGCCAAGCTCAACATATCCTTTAGAAACGCGCGGCATCGCTCCCGGAAGTCCAAGACAAACAGGACAAACACGGGTGTTCGGCATTCCTCCGTAACGATTTTCACAGGCACAGAAAGCCTTTGTTTTTGTCAAAAGCTGCGTATGAATTTCACAGCCGATTACAATTTCATATTTATCAATAGAAGGCATTTTTATTTTTCCTCCGAAACAGGAATTCCGCATCCCTTATGCTCGTTTTCCCATACTTGGGCAATTTCAAGAATTTTCATTTCGCTGAACATAGGTCCTGCAAACTGAATTCCAATAGGCATATTTCCGTTTTCCGCAGAAGTTCTTCCAGCCGGAACAGACAAAGACGGAATGCGGGCAAGGTTTACAAATGTCGTGAACAAGTCGCTAAGATACATGGCAAGCGGATCATCAACTTTCTGGCCGAGTTTAAAAGCCGGAGTCGGACAAGTTGGGCAAAGAATCAAATCAAACTGCTCAAACAATTTTGCAATCTCACGCTGAATGCGAGCGCGCACAGACATTCCTTTTTTATAAGTATCGCCTGAAAACTGCTCAGACAAAACGTAGTTTCCAATTATAATTCTGCGCTTAACTTCCGGACCAAAACCGTTGCTTCTTGTGTCCACATAAAGCTCATCGTATCCTTTGCCGTTGTCAATTCTGTTTCCGTAACGAATTCCATCAAAGCGGCTCAAGTTCGAAGCGGCTTCAGACAAAGCAATTACGTAATAGCTTGCAATAGCGGCATCAAGAATCGGAAGGTCAACAACTTCTATTTTTGCGCCTTTGGACTCAAACCAGCTGCGGGTTTGTTCAAAGACTTTTGCAACATCGGCATCCATTCCCTTTGACTCAAGGAACTGCTTTGGAACTGCAATTTTCAGTTTTGAAAAATCAGAGAAAGCTTCAACAGAAGGCTTTGCGTCAGGTAAATCAGCGGAAGTGTCGTCATAAAAATCAACGCCGCTCATAACGCTTAACGGAAGTGCAATATCCTGCGGACTGTGTCCAAGAATTCCAACCTGATCCAAAGAAGAACCGTAAGCAACAACTCCCCATCGGCTTAGAACACCATAAGTTGTCTTAAGACCGTAGATTCCGCAGTAGCTTGCAGGAAGACGGACAGAACCGCCAGTTTCAGTGCCAAGAGCAAACAATGCCTGATTCGCAGCAACCGCAGCAGCAGGACCGCCGGAAGAACCGCCGGAAACATAAGCGCGGTCAATAGGATTTCTTGTAGGTCCGTAAACTGAATATTCAGTTGAAGAGCCCATTGCAAATTCGTCTTGATTGCATCTTCCAATGGGAATCGCTCCAGCTTTTTCAAGGCGGTTTATTACAGTCGCGCTGTACGGAGCAACGTAGCCTTCAAGAATTTTGCTTGAGCAGGTAAGCTTTTTTCCGCGCACAGAAATGTTGTCCTTTACCGCAAATGGAATTCCAAGAAGAGGCTGTTCTTCAAAAAGTTTATCAAGGGAACCATTGCTTCTAGCTTCTGAAATTTTCTGGTCGGCAGCTTGCGCAGAATTTAAAATATCGTCATAAATTTCCAAAAATGCATTAAGTGGCAATACTGAATTTTTATCCGCCTCAAAAGTTTCCTTGGATTCCTTTACCAAAGCCACACTTGAAGTTTCTCCGCTTTTTAAGGCTTCTACAGTTTCTTTTATAGTCTTGTACTTCATCTTACGCACCTTCTCCCAGAACTTTTGGAACCTGGAAATATCCGTCCATAAAATTCGGTTCGTTTATTTTCTTGACATCGTGCATCTCAAGCCCCGGAACAATTTCGTCCTCGCGCAGGCATTCAGCTTTTGTTGTAGGATAAGCGTCATAAGGATTTTCGCTGTCATCGTATTTAGAAAGAATATCAAAGTATCCTACAATCTCGTCCACCTGCTTTTTCAAAGTAGCCATGTCTGTGCTTTCCGGGGAAAGACGTGAAAGGTATAAAAGTTTTTCCAATGTTGACTCGTCAACGGTACGTTTATTTTCACTCATGCCGCGATTATACAAAATTTAGAACGTTTAAGCAATTTAAGGGCTGAATCAATCTTCAGCAAACTGAAAAAGCGCTTTAATTGCTTAAATGCAAAAAAAAATGTAAACTTCATCTTGCGTGAAATTTTTTCCGTCTGAAAAGAAAAAAGATGAAAGACTATTACAAAATTCTAGGTGTTTCAAGAACAGCGACAATCGCAGAAATCCGGCGCGCATACAGAAGAAAAGCTAAGATTCTGCATCCGGACATTACGGGTGAAGACTCAAAGGCATTCCGCGAGCTTGTGGCAGCCTACGAAGTTTTGTCCGACATAAAATCACGCGGACTTTTTGACGAGTCAGTTTTATTCAAGCAAAGCAATTTCCACCATGAAAAAAATTTTGAATCATTCGACTACAGAAAATGGCTTTTAGAGCGCACCGATGACGAAAGCCGCGCCAAACTGATTTTTTTTGACTTGCTGCACAACAACGAGGACGAGGCTGTAACGGAATTCAAAAGAATGAACATGGAGCGTGTTGGATTCAGACTGTCAAGATGGTTCACACGGGAAGACTTTATGGACTACGGATTTATTCTTGCGGAAGAACTTGTTTTGCGGCAGGAATACTACGATGCAGTCATTCTTTTGGATCAGATTATAAGGATGGAATTTTCATTTGAATATTTCAAGCTTTTCTTTCCGGAAGTAAAAAGCCTTGCACGGCATATTCTTCGGAACAACATTGAAGGAGCCGTGAACGATGAACTTGCAATAGACGCATGGGAGCGCGCGCTTGAACTTAGGTTTGGGAAAAATGACGATGCGTTTTTTCTTTTAAAGATTGCAGACTCTTATGAGCGGATTGGGGATTTTCAAACTGCCAAAATATGCAGAAACGAAGCCGCAAGAATTTCCGCGGAAACAAAATAGGAAATCATGGAGTTTATATATGATACGTTTAAAAAATGAAGAGCAAATTAATGGAATTAGAAAAAGCTGCCACTTGCTTGCTGATTTATTCAACGAAATTATTCCAAAAGTAAAGCCCGGAGTAAGCACAAAGGAAATCGACGACTGGTGCGTAAACTTCGCAAGAAAATTCGGAGCAACTCCAGCCTGGTACGAGGAGGACTTTCCTGGCTGTGCGTGCATAAGCATCAACAATCAAGTTATCCATGGCGTTCCTTCAAAAAAACGGATTGTAAAGGATGGCGATATTGTTTCGCTTGACATCGGACTAAATTTAAAAGGCTATATTTCAGACAGCACGCACACAGTTCTTGTAGGAAACGTAAAGCCTGCGCATCAAAAACTTTGCCGAGTTACACGAGAATGTCTTTTAGCTGGAATCGACGCTTGCAAGGCAGGAAACAGAATCAGCGACATTTCAAACGCGGTATATGACATCGCATACAACCAGAACAAGTACGGCGTTGTCTATGAATACTGCGGACATGGAGTCGGCCTTGAAGTCCACGAAGATCCAAGCGTCTGCAACTGCCCTTCAACTGGTCCGAATCCGCGCATTCAAGCTGGAATGGTTCTTGCAATCGAGCCTATGATTAACGAGGGAACTGCGGACGTTGACATTGAAGAAGGAAGCGACTGGACTGTTGTTACAGCAGACGGTTCTTGGAGCTGCCACGAAGAGCATACTGTTGCAGTTTTTAAAGACCACACGGAAATTCTTACAGACTTGGACTACAACGGAAATTCATGTTTAAAATAACGCACTAAAATTCTAATAGATTTTCAGGAGTTTAATTATGGAAAAAATCAAAATGAAAAATGCGATTGCCGAGCTTGACGGCGATGAAATGACAAGAGTTCTATGGAAGGTTATCAAGGAAAAACTTCTTGAACCTTACGTTGACCTTAATGTTGAATACTATGACCTTGGCTTAAAAAATCGCGACGACACAGACGACAAAGTAACTTATGAAGCCGCCGCCGCAATCAAACGTCTTGGTGTTGGAGTAAAATGCGCCACAATCACAAGCAATGCCGCCCGCATGGAAGAGTACAAACTTAAGCAGCTTACACCTTCACCAAATGGAATTCTCCGTGGAGAACTAGACGGAACAGTTTTCCGCGCGCCGATTTTCGTAAAGAATATTCAGTGCAATGTTTCTTCATGGAGAAAGCCGATTGTTCTTGGCCGCCACGCTTATGGAGATGTTTACAAAAACTGCGAAATAAAAACTCCGGGAGCTGGAAAAGCGGAACTTGTTTTCACAGGCGATGATGGAAAAGAAATCAGAAAAACAATTCAAGTTATGAAAGGTCCTGGAATAATTCAGGGAATCCACAACTTGGACGATTCTATAAGAAACTTTGCGCGCTGCTGCTTTATGTATGCCCTAGACAAAAAAATCGATGTATGGTTTGGAGCAAAAGACACAATCAGCAAAATCTACGACGGAAACTTCAAGGCAATTTTCAATGAAGTATTTGAATCCGAGTTCAAAGAAAAGTTTGAAAAAGCTGGAATAGAATATTTTTATACGCTCATTGATGACGCAGTTGCACGCATAATGAAATGTGAAGGCGGAATTCTCTGGGCCTGCAAAAACTACGACGGAGATGTTATGAGCGACATGATTGCATCTGCCTGCGGAAGCCTTGCAATGATGACTTCTGTTCTTGTTTCTCCAAACGGAGAATTTGAATACGAAGCCAGCCACGGAACTGTTCAAAAACACTACTACAAATATTTAAAAGGCGAAAAGACTTCAACAAATCCAGTCGCATTGATTTTTGCTTGGACAGGAGCACTTGCAAAACGCGCCGAGCTAGACGGAACTCCAGAACTTGCAGATTTCGCACACAAGCTTGAAAAGGCAACTCTCGATGTTATTGAAGAAGGAACAATGACAGGAGACCTTGCACGTCTTGCAAATCCACCAGCAAAGAAAATTGTAAACAGCTGGGAATATATCGATGAAATTGCAGCAAAAATGGAAAAGTAAAATTTAACTTTTTGCACTTTTTAAAGCTTTAAAAGTCCGCCAAAAGGAATATTGAAATTTCTGCAAAGAGTTTCGTATTCTTTTTGGTCGTTTTTATTTTTAAGGCTTGTTACAAAAAAGCTCATGTCAGGCGGAAGAAATTTTGGCTCATGCTGATTTTCTAAAGAAGTGCCTTTTATAACTTCAAGAGCATGATTTGAAACTCCGTTTCGGCTGTCCACTACAAAAACTTTTTTTCCGGCAACATTGGAAAAATATTCTTTTATGTCTTCCGCCATGTGAGTAAAATGCGTGCATCCAAGAATTATAGTGTCGCATCCGCATGAACAAAAAAAATCCACAGCAGGCTTTACAGCAGCAAGCCGCTTTTCTTTTGAAGCATAAAACAAATCGTGTTCTATAAAACTTATCAAGCCAGGGTCGCCCCGATTGAAAACTTCGCATCCAGAAGCAAAATCAGAAACTAGTTTTTTACAGTAAGGATGATTTACAGTTGCGTTAGTTGCGAGCAGTCCGATTTTTTTGTTTTCCGTAACTTTCGCAGCAAGTTTTATCGCAGGAACAGTTCCAACAATCGGAACATCAGAAAATTTTTCTCTAAGCTGATTCAATGCCGTCACACTGATTGTGTTGCAGGCAATAACAACAAGACGCGGATTCCACAAGTCAAGAATTTTTTCTATTGATTCAGAAGCACAAGAAGTTACTTCCTCCGCTGATTTTTCTCCATAAGGAAAATGAACAGTGTCGCCAAGGTAAACACATCTTGAGCCGGGAGATTTTTTTTTCAGCAAAAGCATATATGGAATGCCGCCTGTTCCGCTGTCTAAAAATGCAAAATCAATTTTTTCACTCATAAAAACCACAGAATATTTTTTCAGCCTTTATTTAAAGACGAAATTTTATAAGCAAGCGCGCCCCAAATTCTAGCAAAGAAATTTACCTTTTCACTTTTTCTGTCAGCAACAAGAGGAACTGTATTTAAAATTCTTCCGTCAAGTGAATATGACAAAGTTCCAAACTGAGTTCCTTCATCGAATTCTCCAAAGATGCTTTTTGGAATATTTGCTGTAACATGAATTTTTTGAGCTGCCTCTTTTGGAGAACTTCCAGAAATAAATGGAACAGAAAAATTTTCACTTTTTGCAGGAACAAGGCAAACACTTTTTAAAGAAGAACCTGCAACGCCCACAGAAAAACTATGAGGCTGCTTTGCAATATAAGGAGAAAATTTTGAAAACGCATATTCCATTAAATTAGTTCCATCTTTAACTCTGTAAATATTTCCCTGCGTGCTTCCAACTCCAGGTCCTTTCATTGTAACAGAAATATAGCGGACACCGTTTCGTTCTGCAGTAAGAGCAATGTTAAAACCGCTTTCATAAATAAAACCAGTTTTCAATCCATCACAGCCCTCAAGACTTCCAAGCAACTTGTTTGTGTTGTACTGAATCACAGCCTGGCTGTCGCCGTTTCGTTCTGCAGATTCTTTTGGAAGATTTTTTGCAAGCGGATAGCGCAGAATTTTTTGGGAATGAAATTCTGTAATTGCAAATGGAAATTTTTCTATGTATTTTCTGCAGAAAGCCGCGAACTCTTTTGCAGTCGTAATATTTTTTTCGCTGTAGCCGCTTGATTCCACAAATTCAGTTTTTACCAAGCCCATCTTTTTTACAGTCTGATTCATCCGCTCAACAAACGAATCCATGTTTCCGCAGACATATTTTGCAACAGCAATTGAAGCGTCATTTCCACTGGCAATCGCAAGTCCAAGCAAAAGTTCTCTAAGCGTTACTTTCTGGCCTTCATCCAAAAACATTATCGAAGCATCGCTTGGAAGATTTCTAGCCCAACTTTCAGGCGGAAGCGGAACAACATCATCAAGGGAAATTTCGCCGTTTTCAACAGCCTCAAAAACAACATACATTTCCACAAGCTTTGTCATTGAAGCCGGAGGAATTTGAACTTCAGCATTTTTTTCAAAAAGAATATTTCCCGTTGCAAAATCAATAACAATGGCGCTTTCTGCATTTACAAACAAATCAGCCGGAACATACTGAAACGGAAGTTCAGAAACAATGTCTGCGCGCTCAGGATATTTTTTGTTCAACGACTGCTCAAGAAAAGTCTGCTGCTCCAAAGAAAGCGGTTCTGGATTTCTTGGATTTAAAAGTTTATAAACAGAAACTGCCTGCGTCACAGCAAAAATAAAAACAGCAGTTAAAATAAAAAAAATTATTATGTGTTTTTTTTTCTTTTTATTGTTATTATTATTTTTATTTTCTTCTATGCTGTTAAAAAAATCTGATGTATAAGTTTCCATTGCTAAACTCTGCTGCTCCTATTTCTTAAAATCATATCTGCCAAAGTAATTGCGGTCATGGCTTCTACAACAGGAACAATCCTTGGACAAAGACAAACATCGTGTCTTCCTTCAATTAGAATATCACACTCATTTCCATTTACATCAACAGTTTCCTGCGAAAGATAAATACTTGGAACAGGCTTTACAGCAACTCTAAAAACTATATCATCGCCTCGGGAAATTCCTCCAAGAATTCCGCCGGCATTGTTTGTTTTAAATGAAAAGCAGTTTCCCATAAAATCGTTGTTCTCAAGTCCGTTTGAATCCGCACAAGCAAATCCGCTTCCAAATTCAATTCCTTTTATTGCACCAATCGACATAACTGCATGGGACAAAACCGCATCCAGCTTGTCAAAAACCGGCTCGCCAATTCCAGCAGCCACGCCTTTTACAACGCACTCAACAATTCCGCCACAAGAATTCTTTTTCATTTTGAACTCTTCAACCTTTTGCTGCATTAAAACAGCAGCATCTTTGTCTGCGGCACGCATTGCATTTTTTTCAATTTCAGAAAAATCAACTTTGCCGCTTTTTATTCCTGCCGCTTCTTTTGTATATGCAAAAATTCGAATTCCAAAATTTTTTAAAAACATTTTTGCAAACGCTCCAGCCGCAACTCTCGCGCAAGTTTCTCTTCCGCTAGATCTTCCGCCGCCTCTGTAATCCCTTATGCCATATTTTTTATAATATGTAAAATCAGCGTGTCCCGGCCGGAATTTGTCTTTTATATTTTCATAGTCTGATGAATGCTGATTTGAATTTCTGATTAAGACAGCTATCGGAGTTCCTGTTGTTTTTCCTTCAAATACGCCGCTTAGAATTTCTGCAAAGTCATCTTCTTTTCTTGCAGTAACCGCCGCGCTTTTTGCACCTGGCTTTCTCCGTTCCATTTCATGCTGAAGAAATTTTTCATCCACCAAAACTCCAGCAGGACATCCGTCTATAATACAGCCAAGTCCTGCTCCGTGGCTTTCTCCAAATGTTGCAACTTTAAAAATTTCTCCAAATATATTTCCTGACATAATTTTTCCCTAAAAAGTAAATAATAAAATTCTCAAAAGATTTTAACGCAATTTATTCATCAACTCAACACGGCTATGAACATCAAGTTTTTTGAAAATCTTTTTGTTGTGGCTTGCAACAGTTCCAGGACTTATAAAAAGTTCCTCCGCAATATCCTTGTCGCTTTTTCCAGAAATTATAAGTTCTGCAATCTGTTTTTCTCTTGAAGATAATTTTTTCATAAAGTCCTCTGATTTTTCTTCGCCAGTTTTTATCAAAGTAACTTCCTTTTTCTTTTCCGAATTTTTTTGCTCTTTTTTCTTAGACGGAGAAAATCTAGTTTTATTTATTATCACGCTGGAATCTTTTGAATTTTCAACACGCTTAAAATCAAACACAACTGAAAATTTAAACTTGCTGTCATTTTTTGAAACAGACAAATCTCCGCGGTAAAATTTTGCAATGCGCATAAGAAATGTAAAATTACGCTTTTCATTTTCAGTTTCCATGCGAGAAAGAACTTCTTCAACTGTCTGGGAATCCATTGTATTCGAAATTGAAAAAATAAAATTTTCTTCATCACCTTTCAACGAAACAGAAACTTCGGTATTCGGAACAGAAACTTCGATTACAGAATTCAAAAACGATATAAAAAAAAGTTCCACAACCCTCATGTCCGCAAGAATCACAGTTTCTGGCTGTATGTCCATCGAATAAGAAATCGTGTTGGGCTTAGACGAGCAAAAAGTTTTTGAAGCTTGAATGCAGCTTTTAAAAAAATCCGCAAGAAGAATCGGCTGATTTTGAATTTCAGATTCGTCATTGCACATTCTAAGAGTTGCAAGCGTGTCGCTTATTTTTGCAGAATTTATTTTAATTCTTTCTATATAAGAAGTATTTTTCGCAGTAAAAACCTGGCCAGAAAGAATATCAGCCATGCTCAAAGTTTGCGCAGAATCAACTAAAATATTTTTCATAAGCCGCTCAATCAGATTTTTTTGAATAAGAAGCTCAGAGTTTTGCGCCTTTATTTTTTTTAGCTCAACTTTTGAATTATGAGACTCTTGCCTAATTTTATAAGTTATAAAAAAAAGCGAGGGCATTGTAATCAGCAAGTAAAACAAAAATGAAATTAAAAATTCATCGGAACATATAAAATCAAAAAAAACATTATTTCCTTTAAATCTTAAAATTCTTACAATTTGAGCCAGCATAGAAAATAAAATCTGCGGAATCCAAAGCAAAAGTATTATCCTTGTATTCTTTTGCATTGCCCTGAAGCACATAAATATGGAAGCAATAAAAAAAACTTTTGTCGTTATAGAGAGCGCGGCATAAGAATAAAGCATTGTCTGCTCTGCTCTCACCGTTAAAAGAACACAAAATGTAACAACTATAAGCTGAATTTCAACTGGAGAAAGTTTTTTATAAACTATTTTTGAATTGCCTTTTAAAACTGTATCTGCGGAAAGAATTAAAAACATCAGAATGAAACTTTCAAAATAATATGCAAGCCGTGTTGAAAATGAAAACGGATTTAAGAAATTCCACAAAAATACAGGACCAATTCCTTTTAACTGAAGCTGAAGGAAAATGTAAAACAACGCTGCCATTGACAAAAAAAATGGCATTGGCCGGCGCACAGCAATTGCATATATAAAAAGCAAAGCAAAAATGCAAAAACATATTCCCAAAACGGTGTAAAGTTTTGCAAAATAAATTCTTCGTGAATTAAAAAAATCAAGTTCATTAACAAGCTTGATATATATAAAATTTCCATTATGATTTTTTATTTTTATTCTAAAGCAAGTATCATCGTCATATCCTGAATTTCTAAAAACGGGAAACGCCTGCAAACTGTCTGGAGCTTCTATTTCATCTGTTGAAATTTTATGTCCGACTTTTCCAATTAAGAAAAATTTTCCTCCACGCTTTTCATAGAATTCCGCAGAATCTATATACTCATTTCCAAGGCTTATAACGCAATGCTGAATTTCTGAAATCTCAGGCTTTATTTCAATCCATAAATTTCCATCATAAAATCCAGGATTTATAGGATTTTTTGTATTCTTAAATAAACTTTCATCAAGCTCATCAACATCTTTTTGCGCAGTTTTATCAATGAACAGTTTTACATGGATTGGAATTTCTTTTTCAGCTGATTTTTTTATTTTTGCAAACAAAGGCAATAAATTGCATACGAAAAATACAGATAAAAAAAACAAATATTTTTTATTTTTCATAACTGAATTATAACCCAAGTTATTCTAAAATCAAATAAAATTTACCATATTTTAGGTATAAAACTACCATTTGCATGGTATTTGAAGCACTTCTTTTCATCTCTATGATTCAAATCAATAAAGTTGAAGAGATTAAATATATAGTTTTTCACATATAAATTGAAAAACAAAGGCCGTTCTGGGCGAAGTGCAATTAACGCTTCATTTTTCAGAGCGGTCTTTTTTGTTTTATAAAACAATAATGAAATTTTCATTGCGTTGCTTTTTTTCTATAAAAATGCAATAATTATGCAAAAATATTTGGAGGTCCCTATGATTAAATTACGCGGTGCTTTTACAGCAATGATTACACCCATGAACAGTGATGGTTCAATAGATTACGAGGGCTTCAGAAAAAATGTAAAATTTCAGTTGGAGCATGGCATAGACGGTCTGGTTCCGCTGGGAACGACGGCAGAAACTCCGACTCTTGATGAAAAACCCGGCAGCGAAGAAGACAAGATTATCGAAATTGTATTCGAAGAAGTCCGCAAATTTGAAAAAAACTCTTGTAAAAAAATTCCAGTAATTCTTGGAGCTGGATCAAACAATACAAAGGACGCGGTTCTCTATTGCGAACGGGCAAAAAAAGCTGGAGCAGACGCAGCTCTTGTCGTAACTCCGTATTACAACAAGCCATCAAAAGAAGGAATCTTCCGCCACTTTGAAGCAGTCTCAAAAGTAGGAATTCCAATTGTTGTTTACAATATTCAAGGAAGAACAGGCCTTAATATTCCTACCGACTTGCTGGAGCGCATTGCGGAACTTCCAAACATTGCAGGCGTAAAGGAAGCAAGCGGAAATATTTCTCAGATGATGGATGTAATTGCAAAAATCAAATCAAAGAAACCGGACTTTGCAGTTCTTTCTGGAGATGACGGACTTACACTTCCGCTTATGGCAGCTGGAGGAGATGGAGTTATTTCTGTTGTTTCAAACCTTGCACCTGCGCTTGTAACAGAAATGGTTGCAGAAGGACTTAAAGGAAACTTTGACAAAGCAAGAGAAATTCACTACAGAATGCTTCCGTTCTTCAAGGCAGCTTTTGTAGATGGAAATCCAACTTCAATAAAGTACGCAATGAATTTCAAAGGACTTCCGGCTGGTTCTGTAAGACTTCCTCTAGTTGAAATAACTGATGAAGCAAAAAAAGTTGTTGAAGCCGCAATAAAAGAATGTAACTTATAATAGAAAAGAAGGAGTGCTTTTTATGGAAAAGATTAAAGTAGGTGTTTTGGGTGCAACTGGAATGGTTGGCCAACGTTATATAAAACTTTTGGAAAATCATCCTTGGTTTGAAGTGACTTACGTTGCGGCAAGCCCACGTTCAGCTGGAAAAGCATACAAAGATGCGGTAAAGAACCGTTGGCTTATCGGCGCTGAAATTCCTGCCGGCGTTGCGGATTTGATTGTTGAGGATGCAAACGATGAAAAAAAGGCTCTTGGAAAATGTCAGTTTGTTTTTTCTGCGCTTGAAATGGGCAAGGAAGAAATAAAGGCTTTGGAAGCTGCTTATGCCGCAGAAGGAATTCCTGTTGTTTCTAATGCTTCTGCAAACCGCTGGACAGAAGATGTTCCAATGCTTGTGCCGGAAATCAACTATTCTCATCTTGATGTTATTGCCGAGCAGAAAAAGCACCACGGCTGGGACAAAGGATTTATTGCAGTAAAGCCGAACTGTTCGCTCCAGACTTATATGATGCCGATTCATGCGTTGATTCAGGCTGGCTATCCAATCAAAAGAATGATTGTTACAACTTTGCAGGCAACAAGCGGAGCTGGTTATCCGGGCGTTCCTTCTTTTGACATGATTGACAATATCGTTCCGTTCATCGGCGGCGAAGAAGAAAAGACAGAAAAAGAATGCCTTAAGATTCTTGGAAAAGTTCAGGACGGAAAAATCGTGAACGCTGAATATCCGGTTGTCTCTTCAACTTGTACGCGCGTTCCTGTAATCGACGGACATACAGCTTGTGTTTCTCTTGAGTTTGCGGACAAAAAGCCAAGCCTTGAAGAAATTGAAAAAATCTGGACTTCTTATAAATCAGTTCCACAGGAATTGAATCTTCCGAGCGCACCGGAACATCCGATTGTTGTTCGTCACGAAGAAAACCGTCCGCAGCCACGACGCGACCGCGAGACAGAAAAAGGAATGGCTTGCGTAATAGGACGCCTTCGCCCATGCAATGTGTTTGACATAAAGTTTGTTTCGCTTAGCCACAACACAAAGCGCGGTGCAGCCCTTGGCGGAATCCTGAACGCAGAACTTTTAAAGGCAAAAGGATTTTTTGACAATCTGTAGAAAACAACAAGCAAGGGGATGTCTAATAAGTTCTAAATGTCATTGTTGTACTTGATACTGCGATGTTTGCATAGCAAACTCGGTTAGTAATCTCTAAATGATTTAAATATATGCATTTAGATTTTCGGGTCTGCTCCGAAAATGACAGAAAAGATACTTTTAGGACATCCCTTTTTTTTCAGACTGAAATATTTTTACGAAAAAAATTCAATGGACAAAGAAGAACTCCACAATTCAATTTGCAGCAACGCAGTTTTTTCATTTGCACGTTCCAGCGGAAAAGGCGGACAAAATGTAAACAAAGTAAATACAAAAGTTCACATTTCAATTCCACTTTCAAAGCTTGCAGGACTTTCTGAAAAAGAACTGGAACTTTTAACAGCCAAGTTAAAATCTTCAATTAACAAAGATTTTGAAATTTTTATTGACTGCGAAGATTCAAGATTTCAAGAGCAAAACAGAAAAATTGCGCTGGAACGGCTTGAATCAAAAATCACTTCAGCTGTAAAAATCACCAAAAAGCGCATAAAAACAAAGCCAAGTGCAGCTTCAAAAGAGAAACGCCTTAAAACAAAAAAACTCAAATCGCTTTTAAAACAGCAGCGCGCATTTAAATTCTAGTCAATCCGAATATTAAGTTTTAGTTCAATATAGAAAAACAACAGCTAAAACTCAATCAGCTTTGTTGAGACGCTTGCGCTGCTTTCGTCCACTGTAACAAGGCGGAATGCGCCGTTCTTAAAAAGTGCGGAAGTGTTCACTTGCGAAAAGCTGCCTAAATCGTGCTCAAAAACCCTGTGAACGTGTCCGCCGAAAAGAGATTTCACGTTGTTTTTTGCAAAAAGCGAAAGAAGATAATTGCGCTCAGCTGTGTCTTCAAGAGCCATCAAAGGAACGTTGTCGCTGTAAAAAGGATAATGCGAGAAAACCATCTTCGGGTTCGCATCTGACTTCAGCAATTTTTCAAGAGCGTCAAGCTGGTCTTTTCCAAACGCGCCGTTTCCAGTGTCAACAAAATAAAAAGAGAACGGCAACAAAGCTGAACCGGCTGGGCCTGAGGAAAGCGAAAAATAATACGATGACTTGTACGGATAAATCGTCTTTTTCCAGTCTGTCCAGCCGTTGTTGTAAAGGTCGTGGTTTCCAAGAATCGTGTAAACCTTAAAATCTTCCGCCGAGCTTACAACATTTTTTTTAAGCGCAAGCTTTTTGATTTTTTCAAGATAGGAATTGTATTCATTGAATTCGGATAAATGCCCGCCGTCGGCAGTGTCGCCCAAGTTCACTATGAATCTCGGAACTTTTGTCTTGTCGCTGCTTTCAAAAAGGGAAGAAATCTCGTCTAAGAAATCATTCATTTTTGAAGAGTGAACGTCGCCCGCTCCAATGTGAACGTCTGTAACAACGATAAAGCTGTATTTTCCGCCCAAGTCCAAACCGGAAGAAAGGACAGTTTCGCCGCTCAAGTCTAAAAATCCGCTGAATCTCTCGTCAACGTCTTCCTCGCCGAACAAAAACTGGTAAAAACCGTAGTTCGCGCATGAAGAAAAAGCAAGCGAAATCAAAAACAAAATTGAAATCAAATTTAAAAGTCTTCTAAACCTTCTCAAAATGAAAACCTCGCTTTTAAATTCCATTCGTAGCGGTCGATGTAAGGAGCAACAACAAACTGGTCGCGCAGGCGAAAGCCAAAATCAGAAGAGAGCCTGAATTCTCTCTTGAAATTCCATGCGAAACCCAGAGAATAAAGCGGCGTGAACGCAAGCGGATAGCGGTAAAGAGTGTGCGAGACGACAGAGCCGTAAATTTCTGCGCCACAGTCAAAATAATAATTCAAGGCGACAGAGCCGCTCAAAGAAAAATCCCAAAGAAAATCGCGGTCAACAGCGTCAATTTGCGCAAATTTCAAGCCAGAACCTAGATTTGCAAGAAAAAAAAGCCTGTCTTTTAGCGCAAGACGAAAAACACTTTCAAGATAAATGTCGTGCTCAGAATACAAATCGTAATAACGCTGAAAATGATAGATAAATTCCGCGCCGAAGCCGATTTTCTGGGATTCAGTCTCTTGGTTCATCCGCGGAATAAAATAGTTGCCGAGCGTTGTAAAGTCAAAAATATTGTCGGAAAACTGAACGGAAGCAAGTGCCTTGAAATTCGGCGCAAAATTCAGGAAATTTTCGTTCTTTTCCTCGATTCCGTAAGTAAAGTTAAAGGGATTGAAGTCACGCTCCACATTTTTTGCCGCAACATAGCCAGTGCCGGCTTCGACAAACTGCGAAACGCTCGGAAAAGCAAAGCAAAAAGCGCAGGATAAAATCAAACCGAAAAGCAAAAAAAATCTCTTCATTTCAATTCCGATTATAAGATTTTGACTAAATTTATCAAGAGAAAAAACAAAGATAAGTTGTCCATAAAAACAGGATACATTTAAAAGAAAAATATCTAAAAACTTCAAAGTACTTTTAAATAGCAGTGCATTTAAATTTTAGTCAGAGAGTAAAAAGAGTTTGTTTCTGAGCAAATTCATCTGTTTTTAAAGGAAAAACACTTGTTTATGACACAAATTCATCTATTTTTAGACTAAAAACACTTGTCTTAAGACAAATTTCATCTGTTTTTTGACAAAAACTAGTTGTTTTTAAACTAAAATCATCTAGTTTTTTAATAAAAACACTTTATTTTGACAAAAAGTAAAGTGTTTTATAACCAAAAATAGTTGTTTCTGGCCATAAAACACTTTATAGAACTAACAAATCTTCATGAACTTTGCATTTTCAGTTATAGAAACTGTTTCATCAGGGAAAACAACAGCAATATCTTCTTGCTCCATCTGAATTTTTGTTTCATCAGAACCGCAAAGCTCAACATTCTGACCTTCAAGCAAGTAAAGCAAAGTCAGTTTCTTGGGAACAAAGCTTTTTTCCTCAAATAATTCAAGTGAAAAATATTCGCACTCAAACTTTCCAGGAAAAGGACCTGTCTTTAGCAACTTATTATTCTTAAGAGATGCAAGGCTTTTTTGAACATGAAGCTCGCGCGGACGTCCCCAGTCATACATTCTGTAAGTTATGTTGCTTGACTGCTGAACTTCCAAAACACGGATTCCTTTTCCAATGGCGTGGACTGTTCCAGAGGGAATAAAAACAAAGTCGCCTTTCTTTACGCTGATAAAATTCAGTTCATTTTGAAAAGTTCCCTGCTGTATAGAAGAAGCAATCTGCTCCTTGGAAAAATTTTCTTTTATTCCGTATGCAAGCTTGGCATCAGGCTCTGCATCAAGAACATACCAGCATTCAGTTTTTCCGCGCACGCCTTCCCCTTCAAGTTTTTTTGCAGTTTCGTCATCAGGATGAACCTGAACAGAAAGAGTTTCATTCGCCTGAATTACTTTCACGATAAGCGGATATTCCTTTCCAATGGCATTTAGAAAATCTTTTTGGCAGCCATCAGGATGAGTAGAAGCTATCCACCTTTCGTATCCCCAGATTTTATCACACTGAATAGGATTAAGCTTTAGCATTTTTGCATCTCACTTTACGATGTCATATTTTTTGATGTAAGAAATAACATCGTCAACAGTTGTAAAGCATAAAGCTGTGTTTGTATCGGCCGCTCCATAGTAAATCGCGATTCTATTTGTATCAGCGTCAACAAGAGCAGCACAAGGGAACACAACATTCGCAACAAAACCACGCTCTTCGTATTCAACTTCAGGAGTAAGAAGAAAGTTTCCGCAGCGATGAATCACTTTTGAAGGATCTTCTAAGTCTAAAAGTGCCGCGCCCATTGAATAAACAAAGCCGGAGCAAGT
This sequence comes from Treponema sp. UBA6852, assembly GCA_002449305.1. GTDB lineage: Bacteria > Spirochaetota > Spirochaetia > Treponematales > Treponemataceae > Treponema_D. The sequence goes on along the minus strand of DKDI01000035.1, from coordinate 40,624 downwards.
TCCTGTAACTCCGTGATAGAACAAAAGCCAGCCTTCTTCTGTTTCAATTGGAGCACAACCCGCGCCGATTTTTACAGACTGCCACCACTGGCTTGATTTTCCCATAATCCATTTGTGGTTGCCCCAGTGCAAAAGGTCGTCGCTTTCAGAAAGGAAAATGTCGCCAAACGGAGTGTGTCCGCTGTCTGACGGTCGTGTCATAATATAATATTTTCCGTTGAATTTTCTTGGGAACAAGACACCGTTTCTGTTGAACGGAAGAAAACCGTTGCCTTTAGAAGTGAAAGTCTTGAAGTCTTTTGTTGTCGCGATTCCGATTGAAGCTCCGTGAAAATCCGTGCACCAAATTATGTGATAGACATCATCAATTTTTACAAGGCGCGGATCGTAAGCGTAGTTCGGACTTACATCGTTTCCGTTTTCGTCAGTGATTTTAATTTTATCGCTGCTGAATTTCCAATTGAGAGCGTCATCACTGAATCCGTAGTAAAGGTAAGGAATTCCGTTGCAAGTTTCAGCACGGAACACGCCGACAAAACCGCCGTCTTTCCACAATGCAACTGCGCTGTTGAATATGCGGGTTACATTAGGGATAGGATTTCTTCCGATAACAGGGTTTTTAGAATAACGCCAGACAGGTTTGTCAAAGACAGCAGGTTTGTCTTCCCACGGCATATTTGGAATTGATTCACCTTTAATCTTAATCATTTTTTTATTCTCCGAAATTTATTTTTTGTTTATGAACTCAAGATTTTTTGCAATAAAATCGCACCTTTGTTTTACGCAGTCAGCAGAACGTCCCGGGTCAGACGGCGTGTTGAATACATAGTCGGTAAGTTTTTCAAGTGTTGTTGTCGCAACATGAAGCCTTGTGTCGCTTGAGGCATAATAAATATAAACATTGCCCGACGGCGTAACCGCAGCTCCGTTTGTAAACACAACATTAGAAACATCTCCCACACGCTCTTCTCCAAGCGGTCCAAGGAAAAGCCCTGAAGGTTCGGCGATTACTTTTGACGGATCTTTTAAATCAGTCGCAAAACAATAAAGCACGTAGCGAAGACCGGCAGCTGTGTTGCGGACTCCATGCGCAATATGAATCCAGCCAAGTTCTGTTTTTATTGGAACTGCTCCAGCTCCGTTTTTTACTTCTGTAATTGTGTGGTATTTTCTTCGGCTTGAAATTTTTTCTTCGTCAATTACGGCATTTGTTATGTCATCGCAAAGACCAAAGCCTACTCCACCGCCGCTTCCTGTATCAATAAAGTCATCCATCGGGCGCGTGTAAAATGCATATTTTCCGTTTACAAATTCAGGAAGAAGGACAACGTTTCTTTGCTGAGGAGAGCGCAATGTCTTTAAGTTTGGAAGACGCTCCCACTTCTTTAAATCTTTTGTGCGAACAATTCCTGCACAAGCAACAGCTGCGCTCAAGTCCTTTGATTTTGTATCTTTGCTTTCCGAACAGAAAATTCCGTAAATCCATCCGTCTTCATGCTGAGTAAGACGCATATCATAAACATTTGTTTCTTCTGAGCAAGTGTCTGGAAGCTGAACAGGATAATCCCAGAACCTGAATCCGTCCACACCAGAAACGCTTTCTGCAACGGCAAAAAATGATTTCCTGTCTGCGCCTTCGACACGGGCAACAAGATAAAATTTTCCGTCTATATACAATGCCCCGGAATTCATTACAGCATTCACGCCAAGCCGTTCCATAAAAAACGGATTTGTCGAAGGATTCATGTCATACTTCCAAAAAAGCGGAACATGGTTTCTTGTAAGAACTGGGTTCTTGTAGCGGTCAAAGATTCCATTGTAAAAATCGCTCTTTTCATTTTTCATGGCAATAAGCGACTCGTATTTTTCTGTCTGAATTTTTACTTTTTCTTCAAAGTTCATTTTATCCTCTTGATTCTTGAAATTATTTCAAAGCACATTCGTCCGTTGTGATAAGGACATTTCCACGGCTCAACTATAGGCTGACGGGTTGAAGGCTTTCGCTCAGAATCAACACACCAAAACCATTCAGAGCCTGCGCGCTTGTCAACTATATAATTCTTGATGTAACTCCAAACTGACTTAGCCGCATCAAGAAATTTTTTATCATTTGTTTTTTGATATGCGTTAAAAAATCCAACTACAGATTCAGCCTGAACCCACCAAATGCGAATCTCGCTATTTTTTCCGCGCTCGCATTCGTTCAGAACAGAATTATCTTTATAAGCAGTCTTTAGAATTCTGTACGGAATTATTTCTGTGATTGGCGCAATTTTTTTTCTAAGCTCGTCATCGGCAAGAACTTCAAGAGTTCTGTCAACAAGCCAAGAAGTTTCTATGTCGTGTCCATAAGAATACAAGTCAATCAGCGAATTGAAATTTTTATCAAAGAAAACTTCCTGCCTTTGTTCCTTTGGATTCCAGATTTTGTCAGCAAACTGATTCAAGATAAAAACAAGATTTTTCTTTACATCTGCGCTGCGGCTTACACGATAAAGTTCAGTATAACCTTCAAGGACATGAAGCAAAGTGTTCATTGTTCGTTCGGCAGTAACTCCGTTTTCGCTGAGCTTGTCATTTTCGTTAGGCTTAAAATCAGCAGTGAACGACTCAAGGTATCCATCTGCATCGCGGCATTTAGTTTCGATTGTCTTGTAAAGTTCAAATGCTTTATCCAGCGCATTTCTGTCGTGCGAAATATCGTAGTAGCTAGACAAGGCATAAATTGCAAACGCCTGATTGTAAGTATGCTTTGTTGAATCAAGAATACTTCCGTCAGCATTTGCAGACCAGAACACTCCGCCATTTTCCTTGTCAAAGAATTTATCGCAAAGAAATTTATAGGCGTGCTTGGCATAATCTACAAGTTCTTTGTCTTCCAGCATCTTATACGCGTTAGAAAAGAACCATAGAATACGGCTGTTAAGAATGCAGCTTTTTTCAGCATCCTTATGCAGATTCAAATCGAAATCAAGAAGACCATAGAATCCGCCGCGCTCATCATCCTTCATTTTTTTCCAGAAAGGAATGATGTGATAAATAAGCTCACTCTCAACTTCTGCAAACATTTCTTCAAGCATTGCATTACTCCAATTATCAGTCTTTTTTATAAAGAACAACATCGTCGATATAAACCGGTCCGTCGTACTTCACATAACCCATAGTAGGACAAATTGTTACAAATGTGTAGGTTGGATTCTGCTGAAACTCAAGCGAAACAGAAACTTTGTAATAAGATTTTCCGTCATCAAGAGTTACAATAGGCAAGTCTTTTAAGAAAACGTTGTTTTCCTTTAAACCTGTTTTTACCCAACCCGGATCAAAAGCAACATAAGGCTGAACTCCAGGAAGTTTTTCCCCTTCGCTTTTCTTTGAAACATGAGGAACTGCCTTGTCTTTTTCATAGTAAAAAGTGAAATCAAGTTTTGAAGCGTCGGCAACTTCTTTCATTGCTCCAAATTTAACCTTTAGTTCTTCCCAAGCGTTTTCTCCTGAATAAGAGCCGCAAACTTCAACCATTCCGCCATTTAGCTTTGTATGCTTTATGCTTTTTATTTCAGCCATATAGCCGCCCAAAGAGGAAGCGTCCGCAATGTCGTTTTTAAAATCGTAGTGCTTTATAACGCTATAAGTTATTTTATTTGAAATTGTGATTGAATTTGATTCGGTTTCAAGTTTTGTTCCGTCGCTCAAAGTGAATACAACTTTTATAGAAAGAACACTTCCGTCTGGGAAAGTTTTTGCATTTGCCAGCGTGTCAAAGTTGATTCTATAAATGTCCGAGGCAACATTGTAGTTCAATGTTCTTGGAGAAGCCGCTGGATTTCCGTTTATGTAAAGTTCCGCGCGCTTTGCCTTTACAGAAGAATTTTTTCCCGGCATAAATTTTGCGCTTACTTCAAACAAACCTTTTACATCTTGATCATGCGTAGGATTTAAAAGATAAACGCGGGGATTTAAAAGATATTCAGGAATTTCTTTTCCAGAAAACAAAGATGCATAGTCGCTTAAAAGATTTGAAACGCTGGACTTGTCATTCCGTATTCTGAATCCGTCGTAGTCATCATATATTCCATCTCCGCCTTCTGAAAGTTCATAAGTGTTTGACGACGTAAGAATCCAAAACATTGAGCCTGCAAGACCTTCGTTGTATGCGGTTGAATTCCAAATGTCGTAAGCTGCAAGACGATTTAAATTTCCGCCGGAAGAAGTTCCGTATTCTTCAAGCACAATCGGCTTTTTTGCAGAGCGGCCGGAAGCTGCGTGCTTTTTTATAAATTCATCGCCCCAGTTTATTTGAGCATTGCCAAGGATTCCCCAAGTTTCTGGGTAAAGATGAAAAGTTCCGTAGTCAATATTTTTTATGCGGATAAGAGAATCAAAGTCTGTTCCTTCGTAACCATTGTAGCAAGTTTCACCTTCACCAGCATAAGGAGTAAACCCCGGCTGCCTCATAAAGCCTTCGTCTCCAATTGCGCACAACTGGTTCGGAGCAATTTTTTTTACAAACGCGCTCATTTCCGAAACCCAGTTTTTTATAGTTCTTCCGCTTGTGTCTTTTTGGTTGCGAGGCTCGTTCATAAGCTCCCAAGTCATTATCGTAGGATCTTCGTTATACGGAATTCCTGTGTAAGAATTTTTTCTTGTAACAAGATGCTCAACAAATTCCTTGTATGCTTTGCGGCAGTTTTCACTTGTGTAGAATTCTTCCGCGCTTTTTAGTCCGAACCATTTTTGCCAAGTAGTTGCATTCATAAGTCCGCCAAAAGCGTCCCAATAATTGTTCATGGTAATCACAAGTTTAATGTTTCTTTTGGAAGCTTCCGCAATTATAAAATCAAGCCTCTCAAAAATATCACGCGGATAGCCAAACTGCTCAGGCTTCTTTGTGTTTTCATTTATAAATTTTTTAGGAACTCCAAAAGCTCCAGGCTCGTCCATTCCGTGCGAATTGTGATCAGCATTAGGTCCAAACTGAAATCCCCAGCAGCGCAAAACTGTTACGCCCATTTCCTGTGCATCGTCAAGAACATCAGTAATCATTTTGTCCGGAGAATAATGCATATAATAATTGTTTGTGCCTACAAAACGGAATTCTTTTCCGTCGAGCATAAACTTGTTTTTTTGAACTGTTACAAATTCCTTCGCACCAAAAGCAGAACATGAAGCAAGCAGACCAAAGCATGCAAAAACAGAAACCGCAGTCAATTTCTTTATAAGTTTCACAAATTCCTCCGCTACTCTTTTACAGAACCAGTAACCATTCCGCCGTAAATGTAGCGCTGCAAAGAAATAAAAGCTACGAGAGTCGGAATAACGGCAATAACAACACCAGCGCAAATTACAGGCCAGTTAGTTCCAAACGGACCTTTGAATTTATAGAGCGATGTTGAAATAACCTGCAAAGATTTTTTTGGCATATACAAAAGCGGATTGTAAAAATCATTGTAAAGGTTTACGCATTTCAAAATCAAAATTGTAACTGTCGCAGGCTGAAGCAAAGGGAAAATTATTTTTGCAAAAACCTGAAAATATCCGGCTCCGTCAATAATCGCAGATTCGTCAAGCGACTTTGAAATATTGTTCAAGAACTGAAGATAAATCATAATCGCAATAATATCAGTTCCCATAGAAAGAATGATTACAGACAAATGCGTATTGTACATTCCGAGTTTCTGAATTATCTGGAAAGTTGCAACCTGTGTCGTTATCGTCGGAATAAGAGAAATCCAAAGAAACATCTGGCGCACAATCTTCTTAAGCTTAAAGTCAAAGCGGCTCAAAACAAACGCTGTCATAGAACCAGTTATTACAGTTCCCACGCCAGAAAACAGAATAAGAATAAATGTGTTCCAAAAGCCAAGAAGCATATTTCCTTTTATAAACGCAGTCTTGTAGTTTTCAAGGAAAAATCCTTCTGTAACTTTTACTCTGATTACAGTACAGTTTTCTCCAGAAACATAAGCGCCTTTCACCATTAAAGATGCAGCGTTTTTTTTATCAACGGAAACAGAACTTTCTTCGGAATTAAGCGGAAGCTCAACTCTTGCAACTTCATTTCCTAAAGAATCAGAAACAACAATAAAACTTTCTTTTGAACTGTCTTCGATTTTGTCATAAAGGAACGAAAATCCTTTTAAGTTATGTTCCATTAATATAGAAGAATTCAGCACAATTTTATTTCCGTTGTCAAAAGATTCCGCGCCTTTCCAAATTTCGTTGTTCGCCTGGAACTTTGGAAGATCAAACGGACGGCTTCTGTTGAATTCCTCGCCAGTTTTAAAAGAGCCAAGGAAAACAACAAGAATCGGAAGAATAACAGTCAGTGCAGAAAAACACAGTAAAATATATTTGAGCCATTTTGAAATTTGGCGTTCGTGAATTTTTGAATTCATAATCAACCTTCCTAAAAAATTATGTCAGTTTTTTTCATCTGTCTTGAAAACCGCATTCTGAATAAACGAAACAAAGAGAACCATAATGGTAAGCACAATCGCCATAGCAGAAGCAAGTCCAATCTTGTTGAATTTAAATGCTGTGTCCATTGTCTTGATTACAAAAGTTGAAGAGCCGTTTCCGCCGCCAGTCATAATGTAAGGAATTTCAAATACACTTACTGCGCCTTTTACAGCAAGAATCGCATTAATCTGAAGAACAGGAGCAATTCCAGGAAGAATTATAAAGCGGAACTTTTGCCATGAGTTTGCTCCATCCAAGGCAGCCGCTTCAAAAGTAACTTTTGGAAGAGATTCTATAGCCGCCACAAACATTACAATATTAAATCCCATGTATCGCCAAATAGACGTGAACGACAATGAGTAGTTTACAAGCTTAGGATTTGTAAGCCAAAGAGGTGTGTTTTTTATTCCAAGGAAATTCAAAAATGAATTAAGAGTTCCTGTGTCCTTGAAAAAATATGTAAAAATAAAGCCAATTGCTACGCTGTTTATAAGATTCGGGAAAAACAAAACTCCCTTAAAAAAATTAACGCCTTTTACTTTTGTGCATAAAACAACCGCAAATAAAAGCGCAAGCGCAAGCTGAATAAAAGAGCCCACAAGATAGTAAATGCTGACTGCAAAAACTTTGAAATATTCCGGACGTGAAAAAACTTCTATATAATTCTTAATTCCGATGAATTTTTTCTGACCAAGTCCGTCCCACTTTAGAAAACTGTAGCCAAACATATTTATGATTGGAAGAAATCCAAAGACGATTACAAGCACAAGCGGAACTAGCAAAAATGTGAAAATCACGACTTTCTGCTGTTTTTTAATTGAAAGTTGTATTTGGTTTTTCATTGTGGCTCCCATTTGCACAGGAATTTCCACAAAGAAATTCCAATGCCTTTATGCACGAAAGTTTTACATTTCATCCTTAAGCACATTTTTTATGCGCCTAAAGATGAAAATATTTTTTTAGATCGAATGCCATTTTATTGCCCAGCATAAATTTCTCTATCGTTGCAGGACGTGAAATTGCCTGTCATTGTCTGGCTTGACCAGGCAATCTTCAATGGCATTCTTAAAACTTTTTTAGTTTAAATATTCTGCTCTGGTTTTTGCCCAGCGTTTGTTCCAGTCTGCCATGATGCCTTCAAAAGTTTCTTTTGTGCTTCCAATAGCAGCGTCGATAATTCTTTTCTTTTCAGGATCGTTCCAGAAACCGATTTCAGATTCCTTGTCAATCTTGTCGTAAACGCCTTCGTACTGTGGTTCCGCCGGAGCAGACTCAATGTACTGAACGCCCATTTCACCGAACGAATCCAAAACTGCAGGATAAGGCTCGCCCTTCTTTACAGGAATTGATTCTGTATACTGAACCCAGTCTGTGTCGTCTGACATAAACTTTATCCAAGCATAAGCAGTCGCTTTGTTTTTGCTGTACTTGTTGATGCAAAGCGGCATATCAAGTTGGGCTTCCGCATATTTTTTTCCGTCGATTTCAAATGGAAACGGCATATATCCGATTGTTTCCGGGCGGGCTGCAAGGTCTTTTACCTGCTGAATTGCCCAAGAGCCAAGAACCATGCATCCGATTTTTCCGTCAGCAAGATCCTGCTTTGACTGTTCCCATTCAGAAGCAAGCAAGTCTTTTTCGCACAAGCCGCGCTTTACAACTTCGTACATCATCTTGTAAAGTTCATAGTGTCCGTCGCCAGGAACAAAAGGAGAATCCTCGTGGATAATCTTTCTCTTATATTCTGGATCTCCAGACGCACTCAAAAGTCCGCCTTCCCACTGATTCAAAGTCCAGCCAGAAGGATAGTTCATAAATACAGGAACTGCGTCCGTCTTGTCTTTGATTTTCTGCATTGCCTCGTAGAATTCCTCTGTGTTTCTTGGAACTCCAACGCCGGCTTTTTCAAAAACAGCTTTATTGTAAACAATTCCCGCGCTTACAGTTGCAACCATCGGATATGTGTACACAACATCCTTATAGGAAATTGCATTTGAAGTTCTTGTAAAGTTCATCACTTTGTCAAAATCTTCAAGCGAACCGAGCGGCTCAAAATATTTTTCAAAGTCAATTGACTGAATATTCGGGCGGCAAAGAACATCGCCGTATTCCTGAGTTCCCATGCGAGTTCTTACAGTTCCTTCATAGTCTGTAATTGCCTCGAACTCCACAGAAGTTCCCGGATATTTTTGTTCAAACGCTTCCTTGTATTCCTGAAGCTTGGTGTCTACAATATCTGTTCTGTTTGTAAGAACGATAATGTTTCCGCCGATTTTTCCGTGAATAGAATTTTCACCGCCATTGTTTTTTGAGCAGCCCAAAGCCAAAATAGCCAAAGCCGCCGCAGTGCACAAAACTACACTTCTTTTCATTTTTCCTCCAAAATGCTGACTTCCAATATTAAGAAGCAGCCGCAGTTTTTAAAACAGATTTCACACAAAAGAACTAAAATCAAGCTAATCCATTTGTTTGTTAATTCTTGAAAATAGAGAAAACGGTTTCTTTATTTATTTTATTATAGCACCGAAAACCCAGTTGTCAATCTTTTTTTTTATCATTTTTTAATATATTTTTAGCCGGATTTTTCTTGAAAAAATGCAGCTTCTTGCAGATTTTTAAAAATTTTTGAAGAAAAAATTCATATTTTTACAGCAAATAATAGAAAAAAGTGCAAAATTCAACAAAAAAATATTTTTACTTTGCAGAAAAAAAACTTGACAGCCAAAGAATTCCATGCTTATCATAAACATACAAAAGAGAAAACGGTTTCTTAAATCAATTAACTTTTTATGAGGTTTTTATGAAGATTAAAAAAATGCCTGTGGCTTTATCGGCTTTACTTCTTTCACTGGGGGGGGCGGCTTTTGCAGATGATGCTCCTGTTAAGCAGAACGCCTGGTTCGACCTTAAAATGCACAACACAGTTGGCTACAACCTTGAAGAAAAAATCTACGGAATGGAATCAACAGTTGATCAGGCGCAAATCTGGTGGGACTTGTTTCCTGGAGCAAACCGCGGCTACAGTTCAGAAAACGACGGATTTTCTGTTTACTTTAGAGTTGAAGACTTGAGATACGTTTTTAAATTCTATGACGAAAAGAAAACTTACCTTGACAGCTACAACGGAGGAGACGATGCACAATCAGGAACTGTAGATTCAAAGAAACAGTCAACAGGATGGGAAGAACGCCCAGGAACTAGCAACGACAAAGCTTCAAACTACTTTGACTATTCAAGCATTGTTGCCGGCGTAAAATACAGAAACTGGTTCATGGACTTCTACAACTTTAACTATGAAGACGGAGCCCAAGTTGGATTCAACCACGCAAGTTTAAAATCAATCTTTGACGACTTCCGCAGCGACAAGGCATTCGACACAGACAAGGACAACTCACTTGGTTTCTTGTATTACAACGGAATTCAGGACACAAGAAACTTTCTTGACAAAGACACTGGAAGCCTTGGACTTACAGGCGTTATTTCTACAGGAATTGAATTCGACAATCTTAAAGTTCAGCTTTCTACAGGAGCAGCTGGTTCTTGGATAAGCTCTAAAGACAATATTGATGGCGATGGCGGATATGGAGATCCTTATGGTTCTAGCGCAAACATCAAGAGAGGAAAAACTTATCAAAAGCTAAATGAAGGAAACGCAGGAGCAGTTCAGCTTGACGTTATGTTTAAGCCAACAGAGCAGCTTGAACTTAACTTGAGCGGACTCACAACTTTCAACTATAAGAAAGCCTACGAATCTAAACGCAAAGGCGAAACAAGAACGAACGAGAATATCAACTTTACAGAGCTTAGCACAGCAAAAGACATCCGGGCATTCGGCGCAGACATTACTTACAACATTGAAACCTCTAAAGGCGTAATCGCTCCTTATGCTGGAATTGACTACAACTACAGCGACGGAAGAACAAGAACTTACTACGATGACGGCGTAAGCAAGACAGAAGATCAGAACAGCCAGTTTGAAGTCGGCGGAGGCTTGGCATGGTATCCACGCGGAGCAGACGCAAAAGCCGGACACGACTCTCTTGACTTCTGGGGCAGACAGTTCCCAATCGGAGCTTCTGTTGGTGTAAACACAGACAACAACGGAATTGCAAGCCTTGTAGTTTCAGCATTTGAAACTCCTGATGAAAACGCTCTTATTCCAAACCTCGGAGGATTCGTTGAGTTTGAATGGGTAAACTTTGCGGAGCAGGACGGCGGAGACTCAAGATTCTTTGCAGCAGCCCAGCTTGAATACATGATTAAAACTGTAACAAAGAGCGGTCTTTCTGTTGGAATCAAGCCTTATGCTCTTGGACGCTGCATTCAAAGATGCGGTTCAAATCTCCAGAGAACAGGACAGTACACAGTGGATTCAAGGCTCGGTCTTGTTATCTATCCTTCTGAAAAGTTCAATGTTGATTTCCGCTATGAACGTCAGGATCAGCTTTACACAAACAGCACTGACAACGACACCGACAAAGGATGCATCACAGGAACATTCAGCTTTAGACTTTAGAATTTAAGTTTTATTTTAGCCTCCTATTTTAATAAAACTTAACATACACTTGCTTCCTTGGAGTTTCCAGGGAAGCATTTTTTATTGAACTCAATTTGTCATTATCCAGTTTGATCGAATAATCTTGTAACAAATTTTTTCCTTGCCCAAAAGCGAAGTTTACTTTATATTTATAGAAACAAAAGGAAAACAGTTTCCTTAAATTTTCCTTAACTAAAAAACAACCATTACAAAAAAAATGAATATGAAATACACGATAAAAGAAATTGCAGAACTTACAGGTGTTGCAAAAAGCACAGTGTCAAAAGCCCTTAACGGACAGAAAGGCGTAAGCGAAGAAAAACGAATTGAAATAATGAAGCTTGCCTCGGAATATAACTATATTCCAAACGCGGCGGCAAGAGCACTTTCCCACAACAAGTCAGAAACAATCGGAATTCTGATTTCAGCAGATTACGAATACACGCTTTCAACTTCCTACTGGATAGAAATAATTTCCGCAGTTTCTTACGAGGCTGAAAAAAACGGCTACAATCTTCTTGTGATTACACAGGACAAGGACGAGCCGCTAAAATCACTTGAAAACGCAATATTAAAAAAATCCATAGACGGGCTTGTAGTTCCAGCTGAATATGTGCGCGCGGATTTAATCAAGCTTTTGAACACTTCTGGAATTCCATTTGTCATTCAAGGGCGGACTCCGCTTTGCAACCACTACTGCGTTGACGTTCGGAACAAAGAAGGCGCGTATCTTCTTACTTCCCGGCTGATTGAAAACGGAGGCAAGAACATAGCCTGCATTGCCGGTCCAAAAGAATTTCTTTACAACAAGGAACGTGTTGAAGGATTCAAGAGCGCGCTAAAGGAACAGGGAATAAAAAATCCGCCTGTAGTCCACAGCCCGTACACAGAAGAAGAAACCGTAAAAAACATCAGCGTATTTCTAAAACAGAATCCGCATATTGATTCAGTTTTTATAACTGCTGGCGGAGACTTTCTTTTCTTCATATTCGATACAATGCGTAAATTCGGCTTTGACTTGGATAAAATCGGATTCGCGGTTTTCGATGACTACAAGCCCATTCACTACATAATAAAGCCAGTAGTTTCCGCAAGACAGCCGATAAAGCAAATGGGAGCTCAAAACACAAAAATTCTTCTTCAGCTTATAAACAACGAAGAACCGCCAAACTCCTCACTTTTCGATATTTCTATTGTGTAAGGAAAATGAGAAATATATTCGTTTAGGATTACGAGTATTTCATTTTCTATGCGCATATAAGTTATTTGCCTAAAGTAAATAGCTTATTTACCTTGAGAAAACAGTCTATTTACCACAGGTAAATATATTATTTACTCACGGTAAATAGATTATTTGCCTAGGGTAAATAAGATGTTTTGCAAAACCTTTCAGCACTTACGTTTCAGAAGAAAAAGAGCTTATAACAGCATTTCAATCGACAGAAGGTCTTTTTACTCCAACATAAAAATCATATAATAAGGGAGAGACAATTTTTCTTTTTCCTGTCCAATATTGCAATCTCCATATTTAATGCACAGGTTCACATTATATTGTTCTTTATTCTTCAATATAGTATTTGCAGATTTAGTATTTCCATTGGTTGCTTTGACTTCTACAAGAACAGCATTATTTTGATATTTTGTAACAAAATCAATTTCTAAACCCGATTCTTTGTGATAATAATAAAGAGGCCTATTCATCTTTGAAAAAGCATCAGCAATTATGTTTTCATAGATCGCACCTTTGTACATACCAAAATCACCATTCAATAAGGCAGCAGAACTTCCCTGCTCAAGCATTGCAACAAACAATCCTGAATCCTGCATATATATTTTAAAAATATTGTCTATTTTGTTTCCTTCAAAAGGCAGGCTAATATTAGAAAGATTATAGCAAATGTTTATTATTCCAGCATCGAATAACCACTGAATTGCAGCCTGATAGTTTTCTGACCGTCCTTTTTTTTCAAGCTGTGCATAAGTGAATTTTTTATTTTCTTTTGCCAATTGCGCAAGAATCGAATCAAAAACTCTATTTATTCTAGCAAGCAAAGTTAAATCTATTTCTTCCCTTTCATTTTCATCCAGATGCTTGCCAAAATCATCCTTATATTCCTCAATAATGTCCCTTTGCTCAGCATATACAACATTCATATCGTTAGTTGCAAGAAACCTATCTACAACGTAAGGAAGTCCACCAACACATATATATTCCCTAAAATTTCTTAGCATTGAATTATGAATGACCTCGCTTACAGGAATCCTTTCTCGGTAACAACGTTTAAGTTCCAAAATAACACTTTCGTCTATCTTCTTGGCCCATAAGAATTCTTCAAAATCCATAGGCTTCATATAAATTATATGTTCAAATCCCGTTGGAATTCCACGTCCTTTTTTGCGGTTATATCCTTTAATTCCTAAAAGTGATCCTGTGCAAATTACATCATAACGGCCATCAAGCATAAATGCTTTTAAACTTGCCCTTGCATTAGCACATTCTTGAACTTCATCAAAAATAACAATTGTTTTGCCAGGAACAAAATGAGTGCCGGGAAAGAGAGCAGAAATATCCAAAGTAATTCTATTGATTACAAAATCGCCATCAAATATTTTTTTTGCAGATTCATTATCCTTGAAATTTATATAGACAACATTTTCGTAATTCTCCTCGGCAAATGCTTTCACAATGAATGTTTTTCCAATCTGTCTCATTCCCTTTATCACAAGAGCTTTCTTTTTTCCCGCATTATTTTTCCAAGCTATCAAGTCATCCATGATTTTCCGTTTGTACATAAACATAAAACCTCGCTTATCAACGCACTTTTTCAATGGAGTTTTTGTTTATACACTACACTTTTCCAAGGGAGTTTTCAACAATTTAATACAGTTTTTGGAGCTTCTTTTGAGGAAATATACTTTTTAACAAGCATTCATGGAAAAAAGCGATATTACTGCTTTATTTATCACTGAAAAACAGCCTGCTCCAGCCAGCTTTTTAGCACGGCGGATTTTCTTTCAGGGCAGGCGGCGATTACGGCTTTTGCGGCGGAAATTTTCTGCTCAAGCTCTGAGATTTTTGCAACGATTTTCTTTTGCTCGGAGATTGGAGGAACAGAAACAAAAAAATTAGGAATAGTATTTTTATCACCGCGAGGCATTTTTATTCCTTTTCTACCGCTCATCATAAAATCAAAAAAAGAATCCCGGCAGAGCGACAAATATAAAAATTTAGAATCAAGTTTTTTCTGGTCAGAATTTCTAAAAACTAAGACATCAGGGGAACAGCCGCCGCTCCGGTCAGAAAGCCAAATTTTCCGAAGATAAGGACGGATATTCGAGACTAAAATATCATCTTTTTGGTATTCAATCACGCTTTCAATATTCGGAACGCCGTCATAAATTTTTACACCCTCGCATTTTTGAAGCATATTGTCAGTTGAAACATAATCTTCCGCTCTGATTTCTGAATAGGCGATTCTTTTTGTTGCATACAGAGCAATCTCTCCTAATCTTTTCTTTTCGCCCTGAACATTTGCCATTATCTCTTCTATCTGATTCTTGCAGTTTTCGATTTCGTTTTTTGCGTTCTCGCATTCAAAATCTAGCTTTTCACACTCTGCGACAACCGATTTTTGAACTTCAAGCGGCGGAAGCGGGATATTCATCGTTCTAAGATATTTGAAATGCCGTTCATATTTTTCAGAATTATAAATATGAATAGTTTGAAGATAAAAATACAGGAATTTTGTCAGAATTTCTTTCTGGTTCGTCTTTAGGAGTTGTGTTCCGTCCGCGCCGCGCACAAACGGAAAGTCAACATATTTGAAAGTGCATGAATGGTCGCCAAAAACAATAAGAGGCAAGTCGGTCACGCAGTTTTCTTCATTTGTGTAGCCAGAAATAAATTTTTCGCTTTCTTGGGTAACTACAGGAAATTTTCCTTCTTGCATGATTTGCTTTTGCTCTATTTTCGTTAATTTTCCTTCAACAGGAAGCAAAATTTGCTCAAGAGATTTTGTCTTAAACCTGCTTTTTATTTCCGTCTCTGCGCTTTTGCTTTTTGCGTTCGTTTTTATAGCTTTGTCAAAAACTGCGCGTGAAAAATCGAGCATATCAGGCAAAGCGCACACGCTAAGATATTTCTGCAATTTGCCCTCGCTTCTGTAGATTCCTAAAAAGCTGTCTTTCACGTAGCGCGAAACGGTGTTTTCCTCATCGTCTTTGTTGTACAAAAGCCCGCATTTTTCTTCTGTTTTCTCGTATTTTGGCTTGATTCCCTCGTCGCCTTTTCGGTTGCTCCAGCTGTAGCCCAGGAATTTTTCCTGTTCAGCGTTGTCATTTGGCGCAGTTACAACAAGCACTTTCTGATTTTTGCAAAGCGAAAAATAATAAATTTTGTCCTCTTCTGTTTTTCGCGCAAACCTGTAAAACGCTTTTCTTGTGTTTTCGTTTACGTTCGCGTCCGCATTTCCGTTTTTTTCAGAATTCAGCTTCTGTTTTTCGTCCTGCTTTTGGGCTGTCTTGAATTCTAAGCTTTGAACAAAATCTGAAAAATACATTCCAAAATAATTGTGATTTTTGTAAGCGGAACAGTCCGCGTTTTTCCGCGCGTCTTTCAAAAATTTTATGTAATCCTCCTTTTCAACTTGAATGTGCGCGCAGTATTTCTCAAAAACTTCCTTGTCGGCGGCAACCTGCAAATCATCTGAGCTGAAAATCGCGGAGACGCTGTCTTTAGCCGCAAGGCTTTTTACAGGCGGCTCGTCATTTTTCTCCAAGTACAAGACAACGGTGTTTGTGCCAGTCGCGCCGAAAGTCTTGCTTCCAAGCTGCACGATAGAATGAAGCGCAAAATTCTTTAGAATCACCTCGCGCGCCTTTATGTACGTTGCGCTTGAATTGCTTAGAATCGAGCTTGGCAAAATAACGGCGGCAATTCCTTTCGGCTTTAAAAGCTGCGCAATCCGCTCAACAAAAAGCGTCTCGATTTCTTTTCCGTCTTTTGAGATATAGTCAAGGATTTCAAAGCTGTTGTTTTTTAGCTCAAGATGATTCTTGAACGCGCTCACGCTGTACGGCGGATTTGCAACTAGAATATCGAACATTCCGTTTTTGATTGTGATTTCGTTCTCGTGGTTGTCAAGCCCGTCGCCAAAAACTATGTTTCCCTCGTCCGCGCCGTGCATGAAAAGCGAGATTTTGCTAACGCGCGCAAGGCGGTAATCCTTTTCGATTCCGTAAATGCAGCCGCGCTCCCAGCCAGATTTTGGCTTTAGATTGAGATTTTCTATTGTCTTGTTGATTTCACCGAAGCCTTCGGTTAAGAAATGCCCAGCACCGCAGGCGTAGTCAATCACTTTCGGATAGCGGATTTCATTTTTCTCGCCGTCAAAAATAATTTTTTCAAGCGGAAGGCACTTCCATATAAAACTTGTGATTGGAACAGGCGTAAAGAACTGGCCCTCGTTCTGCTTGAAGCCCTTGTTCAAAAGCTGCTCGAACATATCGCCTAAAAGCTGGAGATTTTTTGAATCGACAATCTTATAATTCTGGAAAAGCTCGACCATCTCAACAAGAATTTTTCCGTTCTGATAAAAAAGCGTCTTGTTGTGAACGTCCTTAAAAGCAAAATCGTTGTTCGTGTAGAATTTAAGCTTTGTAATTGTGTCGTTCAGCTCTTTTTCAAGCTGCTCCCTGTTTTCTCCGAGCGAAGTTTTCAGGACATTTTTCACGTAGTCATCGGAAACGTAAAAAATTTCTTCCTTCATAAATTCTTTCATTCCGTCGTGGTGAAGCCGCTGGAGTCGGTCCTGCATTGTCTGGTAAGTGTCGGTGCCGCTCTTGTACTGAAAATCAACCTCCGTGTCGTCAGTCTTTTTCTTCTCGTCGTAAAGCTTCGCGATAAAAAGCGCGATAAGGCGATTAAAAGCGTTTTCCTTGTCAGAGACGTTGTTGTGCCTCAAAATCTCCTCAAACTGGTTCACAATCTTTGCGTCGCGCGTAAAGTCAGCAAGATTTTTCTTTTTGAGGGGAAGCACGCCAATGTCGTAAGCGACAGTGTCATCGTTGAAAATTATGTCGCCCAAGAATTTCTGCTCGTAAGTCTCTTTCCAGACTTCAAAAAGCGACTTTGCGTTTGTGGCGTCCTTGTAAAGCTTATACTTCGTGTCGTTTTTCTCGTCTTTTGAAAGCTCCAAAAGGTTCGGGTCGTCGGCACAGTTCACAGTGGAAATTGAAGTTATTATTTTTTTGCCTTTTGAGCCTGAATCCAAAACAAAATCGCTTGCATAGAGAATCAGCCATTTAGTCGCCTTTTCTTGCTCCCAGTAAGAAAAAAGCTGTCCGCCGTACTCTTTCATATTTGAAAGCTCTTTTTTGTATTCAGAGCCGAAAGTTTTGCACTCGATTATGCAAAGATAAGGCGAGCCGTCCTTGTTTTTTACGCAGATGTCTGCCTTTCCGCTTTTTCCGCCGTGCCCTAGCGACCATCTAGGCTCAAGCTCGATATGTTCCGGGCGGTAGCCTTTTTCAAAAAGGCGGGCCACACATTCAAAGACAACAAAATTCTCGTCGTGAAGAAAATTGCTCGTAGTTCCGTCGTTCACGGCAAAGCCTTTTTCAATAGGATAAATCAGTTTTTCGTTTGCAAAGTCGGCCTTTAAAACGCAGCCGACATTCTCAAATTTCTTTGTGTAAATATTGTTTTCTTTTGTAAATCCAAGATGAACTAAAACATCGGCGAAATTTTCTTTAGTGAGCATGGTTTTAGTTTAGAGCAAAACGCGGGAATTTACAAACAAAACGGCAAAACACCTTCAACAATCCGCATAAAAAACGTGTTTTTACTCAAAATATCCTCAATTGAATTTTCATTCTATTAATGGTAGTATAACGAAATATTTTTTTAAGCAGGGGATGTTTATGCTTACATTAAAGTTTGGCGGAACAAGCATGGGTTCTGCCCGCCGTATTCTTGACAGCGTGGAAATTATGGTCGGACGTGCAAAGTCTGACAGAATCAGTGTTGTTGTAAGTGCCGTTGCAGGAGTTTCAAACAAGCTTCAAACTGCCATTGACGGCTGCGCTTCCGGCGGAACAGCTGAATCTTTTGTAAGCGAGCTTCGTAGAATTCATGCGGACATTTGCGCGGAAATAAAATCAGCGTTGCCAGAATTCAGCACAGAATCCGTAAACGCAAAAATTGAGCCGTTGTTTTCTGAACTTGAAAAACTTCTTGCAGGTCTTACAGTTTTTGGAGAATGCCCTGACACCGTTCATTGCCGCATTATGGGCATGGGCGAACTAATCTGCGCTCCGATTGTTGAAGCAGTTCTTCTTGCAAAAAAACAGAGCGTTCTGCTTTTGGATTCACGTAAATTTATTTATACAACCGGCGACCAAAAAGAAGGCGAGCCAGACTACGCTCACTGCGCGGACGCTTTTGCTGACTACAGGGACGGTTCAGCACCTTTGGCGCAAATTCTTTTGTTCCCGGGATTTATCTGCTCATGGATTTCTGGAACTGGCGCAAAGCCTGTTATGGGACTTTTAGGACGCAACGGCTCTGACTTTAGCGCGGCGATTGTCGGCTCTTGCCTTGGCTCTTCTAAAGTTGAATTCTGGACTGACGTTGATGGAATATACACAGCAGACCCAAGAGTTGTAAAGGACGCTGTTCTTGTAGACGACATGACTTATGAAGAAGCAATGGAGCTTTCATTCTTCGGAAGCAAAGTTCTTCATCCAAAAACACTTGCGCCTCTTGCGGCAAAAGGAATTGAAGCCTGGAGCTTGAACTCTCACAATCCTTCTGCGCGCGGAACTAGAATCGGAAAAGGCCCGTTTGAAAATTCTGCAAAGAAAGGCCCTGTCTGCGGAATTTCTTGTCTTAAAGACTGCGCAATGATTTCTGTAAGCGGCTCCGGGATGAAAGGACGCAAGGGAATGGCAGCCCGCATTTTCTCTGCGGTAAGCAATGCAGGTATTTCAATTCTTTTGATTACTCAGTCATCTTCTGAATATACTATTTCATTCTGCGTGCGCAAAGCTTTTGCAAATGAAGTTCAGGATGTTCTTAAATCAGAATTTTCACTTGAAATTTCAACAAAGCTCATAAATCCTATAAAGGTTCAATCTGACTGCGCCATCGTTTCAATAATCGGCGACGGAATGAAAGAAAAAAGAGGCGTTGCGGGAACTTTCTTTGATTCACTTGCAAGCCGCGACGTAAACATCCTTGCAATTGCGCAAGGCTCAAGCGAACGTTCAATTTCAGCTGTAATAAAGGCAGAAGACGGAGACATGGCAGTGCGCGTTGTTCACCAGTTCTTCTTTAACACAGTTCAGTCAATTCAGGTTTTTGCATTCGGAGCTGGAACAATCGGCGGAACAATGCTTGACCAGATTGGCGAGCAACAGAAAATGCTTTTAGAGCAGGGAATTGACATCCGCGTTATGGCAATTGCAAATATCGACGGAATGATTTTCAATGCGGAAGGAATTTCTCTTGGCGACTGGAGAGATCAAGTTAAGAAAAACGGAACAAAGACAAACCTTGATGAAATAATCAACTTTGTAAAAGAAACAAAGCCTATCAATCCGATTTTTGTTGACTGCACTGCAAGCTACGATTTGCCTGAACGCTATCTTGATATTTTCAAGGCCGGAATGAGCATTGCAACTCCAAACAAGAGAGCAAATTCAATGAGCATGGATTTCTACAAAAAGTTACGCGACACTGCAAATGAAATGCACGTAAGATTCTTGTACGAAACAAACGTTGGCGCAGGTCTTCCAATCATTGACACTTTGCAGAATCTGTTCAAGTCGGGCGACAAGCTCACAGGATTCAACGGAATCAT
This sequence comes from Treponema sp. UBA6852, assembly GCA_002449305.1. Lineage (GTDB taxonomy): Bacteria > Spirochaetota > Spirochaetia > Treponematales > Treponemataceae > Treponema_D. Next base: position 20,767 of record DKDI01000035.1, on the reverse strand, counting down.
GTCCGGCAGCTTGAGCTACATCTTTGGAAAACTTGATGAAGGCAAAAAATTCAGCGAGGCAGTTCTTGAAGCAAAACAGCTGCGCTACACAGAGCCGGATCCACGCGACGACTTAAAGGGAACTGACGTTGCAAGAAAAGCTCTAATCATTGCCCGTGAAAGCGGAATGAACATTGAACTTGAAGACATTGAAATGCGTTCAATTTTCCCTCAAGGATTTTCTCTCGAAGGTTCTGTAGAAGAATTTCTTGCAAAGCTTCCTGAACTGGATTCTTACTTTGAAGAAAAAATGGCTTCGCTTAGAAAAGACAAAAAAGTTCTTAGAATGGGAGCAAGCATAAAAGACGGAAAAGTTTCTGTTGGAATGCTTGAAGTCGGACCAGAAGATCCGCTTTTTGGAGTGCGTGGCGGAGAAAACGCATTTGTATTCCACACAGCGCGCTACACACCGATTCCGCTTACAGTCCGTGGCTACGGCGCAGGTGCTGGAGTTACGGCGGCAGGTGTCTTTGGGGACATTCTTAGAACCGTAAGCTGGAACAGCCACAGCTAATATTTACTATAATTGAAATGTCTTCAAAATACCTTCTATGTCATTATCGGGCTTGACCCTGCGATGTTTCTGAAAGAAACTCGGTTGATAATCTATTGAAAAGTTACAAAATAGATTCCCATGTCGTAGCATGGGAATGACTGTCAATTGAATAAAAACCACGCCATTGCTGGGAATAAAACCGGCAGTGGCTTTTTTTACGCAAAAGCAGGAATTGAAAAATTCAACTGTTTGTGCTAGATTTTCTTGAAATGGTTATTGTATTAAAGAAAGATTCAACTGAAGAACAGAAAAAATATATCTGCCAGTTTTTAAAAGAAAAAAATTTCAAGCTTAATGAAATCGTCGGGGAAGAAGACACAATTATTGCCGCCGTAGGAAAAGTTTCTATGGATGTAAGGGAAGTTGAACTTCTGCCGGGCGTAAACAATGTTATTCCAATCAGCAAGCCGTTCAAACTTGCAAGCCGGGAATTTAAAAAAGAAAACACAATAATTGAAGTTCCAAACAATCGCGGACAAATAATAAGAATAGGCGGACAGCACGTTGTTTCCATTGCAGGACCTTGCGCCGTTGAAAGCCGCGATCAGATGATGGAAATTGCAGCCGCCGTAGCTTCCAGTGGAGCAGTCATGCTTAGAGGCGGAGCATACAAGCCGCGTTCATCTCCATACAGTTTTCAGGGCTTGGGAGAAGAAGGATTAAAATACTTAAAGGAAGCTGGAGAAAAATACGGACTTCCAATTGTTACAGAAATAGTTTCTGAATCTCTTATTCCGCTGATGAAAGACTATGTTGATGTCTACCAAATTGGCGCAAGGAATATGCAGAACTTTGATCTTTTAAAAAAAGTTGGAGCAATCGGAAAGCCTGTAATTTTAAAGCGAAGCTACACCGCAACATTGGAAGAGCTTTTGATGTCCGCGGAATATTTGCTTTCAAGCGGAACAGACAGCGTAATTTTGTGCGAGCGCGGAATAAGAACGTTTGAGCACGCAACACGCAACACGCTGGATATTTCCGCAGTTCCAGTTTTGCGTTCTCTCACTCACCTTCCGATTATTGTAGATCCAAGCCATGCCGTTGGAATCCGCGACAAAGTTCCTTCCATGGGACTTGCTTCCATTGCAGCCGGAGCAGACGGAATAATTGTAGAAGTTCACAATCATCCTGAAAAAGCGATGAGCGACGGAGCACAGTCTATGCTTCCTGCCCAGTTCGACAAAATGATGCATGACATTGAAGCTCTTGCGCCTGTAATCGGAAAATCAGTTGCCCATATCAGAGAAGAAAATTCTTCTGTTGTGCATTCAGGACAAAAAAAATCAAACGGAAAAATTGTCTGCGTTTACAGTGGAAAAAGAGGCGCGTATGCAGAACAGGCAATTTCACGCTATTTCGATTCGCATGATGTGGAAGCCGTTTCAGTTGATTCATTCGAAGAAATTTTCCAAAGCGTTGTAGATGGAAAAGCCGACTACGGAATGGTTCCAATTGAAAACAGCCTTGCAGGAAGCGTGTTCCAAAACTACGACAACTTCAGCAGATTTGAAGACGTAAGCATTGCAGGTGCCGTAACTTTAAATATCAGACACGCTTTGCTTGGAATAAAAGGCGCAACTATTGCTGACATTAAAAATGTTTATTCGCATCCGCAGGCATTGAGCCAGTGCAAGAAATTCTTAGATAAACACAAAGACTGGAATTTCATAGATGCAGTTTCCACAGCAACAGCAGCCCAGTTTGTTGCAGAAAAAAATTCAAAGGAAAACGCAGCAATCGCAAGTTCAGTCAACGCTTCACTTTACAAACTCGAAATCCTTGCAGAAGACATTGAAAATGATCCGGGAAACTTTACGCGCTTTGTTGTAATTCAGGCAAACCACACTGCAAAGCCAAAAGGCGCAAAAGAAGCGAATGTTCCTGCAAACATGGCAAGTTTTATCTTTAAGACAAAAAATGAGCCGGGAGCTTTGTACAATGTGCTTGGAGTTTTCAACGATTGCGGACTGAACATGACACGCCTTGAGTCTCGCCCGATTGCAGGTCAGCCATGGAGATACTGGTTCTATGCGGACGCTGAAATTAAAAATCAAAATGCGGCGGAATATGTAAAATCGTTAATGGAAAAACTTTCGAACAAAGTTGAAGAAATTCGGCTTCTTGGAATTTATTCTGAATTAGGAAAATAACATTTTCTCATTGATTTTTTATAGGAGTTTGAAATGAAAAAATATGTGCTTTCTGTTCTTGTTGAAAACCATGCAGGTGTATTAAGCCGTGTGTCTGGACTTTTTAGCCGCCGCGGATATAACATCGATTCGCTTACAGTCTGCGAAACAGCAGATCCTGAAAAATCCCGCATGACAATTGTTGTTCGCGGAGATGAATATATTCTTGAGCAGATTGAAAAACAGCTTTCAAAACTTGTTGAAGTTATTTCTATTGAACACTGCGACTCTTCTTCGACTTGCCAGCGCGAAACAGCCCTTATAAAAGTAAAGGCCGCCGGAGAAAACAGAGGCGTAATCATCGAAACTTGCAGCATTTACCGCGCCCACATCGTTGACGTTTCAGAAAACGCATTGATTGTAGAAGCAACCGGAAGCGAAGAAAAAATAAGCTCATTAAAGCGGCTTCTTGAGCCTTACGGAATTCTTGAATTTTTAAAGTCCGGTCTGATTGCAATGGACCGCGGCGAAAAAGTAATGCGATAGTTTTTAAGAAAGCGGCTGGCATTTGCACCATTTTTCATCAAACAACTGCCAGCTGTTGTCTTGAACCAAAACATTTCCGGTTTTAAAAACTCTGATTTTATATGGAAAGCAGTTTTTTATTTCGTCTGGACAAAGATGAAATTCAAGACTGCTTTTTATTTTCCCAAGAATTTTTCCAAATACAATTTCAAGGTTTATTATATTTTCTTTTTCATCTTTCAAGAAAAATATTTTTACTGGATAAATGAATTTTTCATCTTTTAGAACCGGCTCAAGAAATTCACAGGAAATTATTTTTTCCGGAAAAGGAAAACTAAAAAAAGCCCAAAGCGGAAAAACAGGAACTGCAAAAAATTCCGCAGAGCAATTTGAATTAAAAACAGAAATTATTTTTTTTTGAATTTTTGCAAGAAACAAAAGCGCGTCTTTTCCTGGAACAAAGGCAAACATTTTATCAGTGTAGCGTAAAGTAAAAAAAAAGTTTAGTATGTTTTCATGCAGAAATTCTTTTTTAAGTCCTCAATATTGTTTTTGATTATTGCATTTTCATCTTGCGCATTCAAAGCTAGAAACTCTTCAATTGGAATGAGCGGCGAAAATTTAATTGCATTAAACAAAGCTGCGAAAGAAGCAAAAATATCAAACCCACATAAAAAACAATATATGTTTTTTAAATTCACAGAGAATCAAAAGGCACATTTTAGCAATGTCCGCTATAAAAAATCAGGCGCAGGCCTTTCTGTAAGAATTTCTTTTTCAAAAAATTCAATTTCAAAATCCATGGAAAATGTTTTTGCAATGGGTTTTTTATTTGACGATGATTTTTCAAACGGAACTTTAAAAACGTCAATATATTCAAGAAAACTTATAACCGGAAATTTTTCGGACTTTGAATCCGAAGATTTTAGAGTTGTATTTTCAATTGCACAAAATGATATTGTTCCAGCCGGATTTTTTGTATACGGAAATGTAAAATTCAAAGTAACAGAAGCGCAGATAACAGAAGCGGCGCTTGGCTGGGAAAATGAAAATATTCCGCTTTTTGCATTTGGACCAAACGGAGGAAAAATAAAATGGGATTTTAATTCTGCGGATTTCAGTGATGCAAAAAATCTTTTTCCAGATCAAAATATTCCAACACGCATAATGCCAAAAATTGAAATTGGAATTTCAGCTCCAAACGACATCGGCATTTTTAAAAATCAGAAAAGAGTTTTAGTTACAGCAGGCGAAGAAAAATTTTCAATACGGCTTTCAAAAAATGAAAACTCAAAAACATTGCAAACTTCAGCATTAAAAAGTCCTTTTGAAAAAATTGAGTTGCAAGAAAATAAAGAGCTTGTAAAAAAACTTATAATGAAGTCTTCGGATTCAGTATTTGCGCAAGACACAAATGGAAAAGTTTTATTTCCATTGAAAACAGACTTGGGTCTTGTAAACAACTGGCCACAAAAAAATTGGAGACGAAATGACTACGAGCTTTTTGAATGGGAACTTTTCCCCGGAGTTTTATTTTTCGATTTTGCAGATTACAAAATTCAAAATCAATTTTTTACAAGAATCGCATATTTTGTTGAAAAAGCCGGATACAAGGGAACTTTGGTTTCTGATGACTTTGTGGAAAATAAGCACGGCTACAATGCGCACGACTATAAGGCCGATGACTTGGCAAATTTCTTTTCTTTAGTTGAGCAAGAAAATTTTCAAATAAACAGCTATGAAGAAATTTTAAAAGAAATTCTGATTGCAAATAAAATCATACAAAAAGACAAAGATGAATTTAAAGCCGGAAAAGGCGCAGTCGTTTCGTTCAGCAGGGAATCTCCAGAATATCTTAGGCATACTTTTATGGCGCATGAAAGCTGGCACGGAATTTATTTTACTGACGAAAGTTTTAGAAATCTCGTTGCAACTTGCTACAATATGTTTGACGAAGACTCTTTGAATTTTCTAAAGAAATTTTGGGAAACGCAGCCGGGACTTGGATATGACACAAACAATGAATATTTAATGCAAAATGAATTCATGGCTTACATAATGCAGCAGTCTTTTTCAAATGTAAGAAATTATTTTCTTCAACTTGCAGGACGCGGTTCAGTAAACAGAATTCAGCCGGAAAGCGCAGAATATATCAGGAACACAAACGCACAGGCTTTTGTTGATGCGGCAGAAATTTTAAACAGCTACGCTTTTGATAATTGGGGGCTTGCTTGCGGAAGAGTCGCGCTTGTTCAAAGACTGGACTAGTTTTTAAATTAAATCAATGTTAAATTGCTTTTCACTTTCAATAGTACTTGGAGAACCGTGTCCAGGGAAAACAACAGTTCTATTTGGAAGTGAAAAAATTTTATCCTTAATTTTTTTGCAAAGCAATTTATGGGAATACTGGCTCAAAGTGCTTCCCGTTACTCCAGAAATCAAAGTGTCGCCTGTAAAAACCACATCCTCAATTTTATAAACCATGCTGTCTGGAGAATGTCCTGGCACAGAAAAAAACTCAACATTAAAACCTGCAATCTTTATAATTCCGTCTCCATTTAAAATAGAACAATCCATTCCGTAAATTCCAGCATCAGCGGCATACACTACAGGAGTATAGATTTTTTTGAGAGTTCTAAGACCTTGTATATGGTGAGTATGTTTGTGCGTAATTAAAACCGCAGATAATTTGTAGCCGCCTTCTTCAATTAAATTTATTGTTTCCATATCAATTTTTCCTGGGTCAACAATAATCGCTTCTTTTATATCGGGATTTTCATTTAAAATTGTATAGCTGTTTGTAAATCCGTCTATGCACAAATGAAAATAAACTTTCATAACTCCTCTTCTCCTTCAGATTCTGAAAAGTCTTCAATCAAGCCGCTTTTGTTTCTGTCAATTAAAGCTTCCCGCGTGTTTGAAAGTTTAAATGAAACGTGCTCTCTTGCGGAATTATAAAATATCGCTTTTTTGAGATTGCAGTTTTTCATTGATGTATTCATAAGAATTGCGCGAATAAAACGGCTATTGTAAAAATCCGAATCGTCAAAGCTGCATTGGTAAGCAGTTATTCCGTTGTAATTGTTATGAACCAAATCGCTTCCAGTAAAAACCACGTGAATAAATTTCGAACCGGAAAAAGAAGAAAACTGAATGTCGCTGTTCAACATATCGCAGTCTGAGAATGTTGAAAAATCAAGTGTGCATATTTTAAATTTTAAGCCAGTTGAATGTATGTTTGAAAATGTTGAATGCTGAAAATTGCAGCCGTAAAATTTCTTGCCTGAAAGATCAACGCCGTTCACGGATATTCCGTAAGCGCAAAGTCCGATAATTTTTTCATGTGAATTTATATAGTTCAACAGCGATGTAAGATGACCAATTTTATCTTCCGTATGCTCAAAGCAAAAGCCCGGCTCGTGCGGAATAATTTCATTGTCGCGGATTACAGAAAGCGCAGGGTTCTGACATTCCTTGCACTGGCACTTGTTAGTCACAAACATACTTAACTTTACGTTATTGAAAACATTTAGTCAAATAGTCATTTCAAAGCGCAAGAAATGCAGATAAAAATTTAATGCAAATCTTTTAACGAAACAATTTCGTATCCATTTTCTAAAATCGAAGAAATCAGCAAATCCAATTTTTCATAAAGATAATCGCGGCGTGTTCCGTCCATATTTCCAATCGAAACTGGAATTACAATTCCGTCATAAAGATTTTCAGCAAGAGAATCAACAAGCGAACTGGCATCCAAATATTCATTTCCATTTTTCTTGCTTTCTTCAAATGTAATTCTATCATTGAATTTGTTAAAAGCTTCAACATAATTATAACCAGCTTCTGCGCCTGCATTTTTCATAAGCTGATTTGAATGATAAAAAGGAGCGTGCCAATAAAGCGAAAGTTCTTTTCCTGTCGCAGTAAAAAATTCATCTTCATTTCTTGCAAGTCCACGCTGAATAAAATCCTTGTCAATTATAAAATTATTTTCAAGCAAGTCGGCGCAACTAAAAAACATTGAAGCGCATTCATTTCCAGAAAATGCAATTTGCTTTGCCTTGTGCGGATAACGTCGGATAAATTCTCCGTTCAAAAAGAAAGTTCCCTTTACTCTAAAATCATCAAGTGTATAAAGAACTTCTGCAAGTCCTTCTGAATTTTTCAATGCGTCAAAAACAAGAGAAGCTTTTTTTAGAGGCTCTGAATATTTTTCAGTTTCCTTATAAACAGAATATGTTTTTGTTTTTCCAGAAAGAGATCTTACATAAATTGAATTTGAAAATTTTGAATTCACTGAAGAACCAAGAAAGACTCTGTACCTTCCGTTTTTTTCAAGCCGTGAAAAATTTTCTGTAGAAGACGGCAAGATTGTTCTCCAAGTATTTTTGTCCGCCTCATAAACAAATGTTTCCTTTGAAATTTCAGACTTGCACAAAATTTTCCCATTGCTCCAATATGGCTGGCAGGCAGAAGAGAGGAAAAGAAGTTTTTCATCTCCACGGAAATTTACAAGCTTTACAGTTTCTTCTCCGCCAATATAAATTGAAAAATTTCCGTTCCAAGCAGCCGAAACAATTTTTTCCTCTGGCTTTGACAAAATATTTTTCTGCGCAGAAATATCATATACAAAAAATTTTCCAGAATCTGTATAAGCAATTTTTTTTCTATCTGGCGAAACAACAGGAGAAATAGAATTTTCAGCTTTAAACAAAAGCTCCATTTTTTCTTTTACAGAATAAGCATAGCTGACTCTTTTTGGATTTTCAAAAGAAAAAGAATCGCACCACAAAACTGGTGAAGATGTTCCGCTCCAGAAAATATTAAAATCATAGCTGCTTCCGTCTATTTGTGAAAAAGGAAATACTCCTTCCGGCTTTAAATAGCTAAGTTCATCGTTTTCTGTAGCAGAATAAATATAAAGAGCATTTTTACTTGAAACTATCGCAAATTTTGTTCCGTCTTCATTTGTCCAAAATTTATCTTTTAGCGGATCAAACGCTTTTGGAATTCGTCCGATAATTTTTCCGCTTCCAATGAGAGATGCGTAAAGACCTCTTGTGTAAAGCTCATTTTCTTCAATTAAAAAAACAAGGTCATTTGAAACGTAAATTATATTTCCATTTTGAGTCCACTGAACATTATCGATTGTGCCATTTCCAATTTTTCTATAGCTTTCAGGCAAATTTATTTTTTTGAAAAGTTCGCTAGGAGTTATAAAATATACACAGCCATCTTTTTCATAAAGAAGAAACTTGCTGTCTGGCGACCATTTTGCATTTATGGACTTGTAGCTGAACGGAGTTTTTTCAAGAAGAATTTTTTCTTCATAAGTTTTACAGTCAACAACCAAAAGTTTTCCAGTTGTGTTTTTTGTTTTCTTTACATAGCAAAAATAATTTCCATTAGGACTTTCAGAAATTAAATTCGCCCGGCTGTAGTTTTCTGGAATTCCAAAAGCAAGAGAAGTCCATTTTAAATTTTTATCTTCAACAGAATATTTTGCAGTTCCGTATCTGTTTCTAATCTGAAGAATTTTATTTTCGTTGAGCAGCTCCATTTTTTCCGGGAAGCAAGTCAAAATCACAGGCTCTTTTTTTATTTTCTGTTCATCAAGCTGAGTGAAAAAAAGCGACTTGTAAGAAGGCGTTCCGGGAATATTTTGTCCGGCGGAAAATATAAGAAAATCTTCTTTATTTAAATCCAAACTGCCAAATTCAATCTGAGAAAAAGCTGGAAAAATTAATGCAAAGAAAACTATAAAAGCAAAACTGCGCAACTTGAAATTTCTGTTCATATAAATTTCCTCTAAAATTTATTTTAAAACTGTAAGCGGATCTACAAGCTTTGAATTTTTATAAACTGTAAAATGAAGATGCGGACCAGTAGAATATCCGGTGTTTCCAACAAGTCCAATCTTCGCGCCCTGGCTAACAACCTCGCCTTTTTTCGCAATAATTTTACTCATGTGCGCATACAAAGTCTGGTAGCCGTCATAATGATTTATAATCACATAATTTCCAAAGACCGAAGAAAATCCTGTATATGCAATTTTTCCGCTCATGGATGCATAAATTGGAGTTCCTGTAGGACAAGCCATGTCAATTCCAGTGTGATGGGATGCAACGCCAGTAAACGGATCTGCGCGCGAACCAAATCTTGAAGTAAGTCTGTATTTTATTTTCAGCGGATTTGCAAAAAGTTCTCCCATTGCCTTTCTTAAAGAATTGCTGTCGAGCCTTGCGCCTGGAATAAAAATTTTCTGTCCTTCCTGCAATTTTTCAGATGACAAGTCATTTATATCAAGCAAATCAGAAACAGCAACAGAATATTTTTTTGAAATAGAATCAAGCGTTTCATTTTTTAAAACCGAATGAACAAGACCATCTACAGAAGGAACTGAAAGTTTTTGGCCTGCATAAATTGAGCGGACGTTTCCGATATTGTTTACAGCAATCAATGTTGAAATATTTGAAAGTCCGAACTTTGAACTTATTCCACTTATCGTATCTCCCGGTTTTACCGTGTAATTTTGGAAAACAACAGGCTGTTTTAAAAGAATTGAATTAGCCTCAACTTTAATTCCGTCTTCAGAAAAAATATTTCCTTCGCTGTCAAAATATGAAGTCCGGTCAAAAGCAAATTCGCTCATCGCATTATCAAGAGCCTGAAACTCATCCATTGAAACAGGATTCAGATTTATATTTTTTGCAAAGCTTTCAGAAAAAGAAATAAACTTGGAAACAAAAAAAGGCGAAGCTATGCACAAAAGCACAACCGGAACAAGCCATGCAAACCGGGAAGCAATTTTAATCCGTTTTCCGGCAACTCCAATCTGCCCGCGAAGATTCTGAATCAACGAGAAAATATTAAAATCTGCTCTAACTGAATTTGAGCTAAAAACATTGCGTGTTCTATAAACTGTTTTTGCTGAAGCACGAGCACTGCGCAAAACATTGTGTCGAATCAAGTGTGTAGTATTTTTTCTAAAGCCAGAAGATTCCAGGCAATTTATTATTTCCATATTTTCAATATCGACAAAAAAAGTTTTTGATATTAGCAATTATTGACGATGAATATAATAATGAAAAATAAATCACAAGAACCAACTTTTTGGAAATACATATTCGCAGGAATTTTTATAGGAGCGGTAATAAAAATTTTTGTCTTTGATATTCTTTCAGTGCAAGGCATTTCAATGGAACCTGCAATTCACGATAACGAAAAAATTTTAGTCTGCAAACTTTCATACGGAATCGTAAATCCATTCGGCAATTCAACTTTACTCAGATGGAACAATGCAAAAACTGGCGATATTGTAATTTATTTTTATAAAAACAATCTCGTTGTAAAAAGGTGCGTTGCCACAGAAGGCGAATCCCTAGAATATTCATCAGATTCAGGATATACTTTGCACGTAGGAGAAAAAAATTACTCGCTTACAGAACTTCAGTATAATCTGATAAAAAACAGCCCTTGTGTTCCACGAGGAATGATTCTTGCAATAGGAGATAATTTTGAAAACTCAATTGACTCAAGAACTTACGGCTTTGTGGCTCAGAAAAATATTTTGGGCAAGGTGATTTTTAAATGAGTGTTTTTTTTAATAAATTCCGGATTGGATTTATTTTTTTTATATGCGCAGTCGGGCTGGTTTATGTTTATGTGAAATTTGTAAAGCTGGCTTTTTATCCGCAGAAAAAAACAATTACAGCTCCAGTAACAATTGAGCGCGGTTCAATTACAGACAGAAACGGAAAGCCGCTTGCAGTCCAGACAAATTTTTATCATTTCGTTGTAACTCCAAAACTCATAAAAGCTCCAGATGAATTTGCCGAAAAAGTTTGCGAACCATTAAACATGGGAATACAGGAAATAACGCAAAAAATTCAAAATGCTAAAAATGCAAATTTCATTTACATCAAGAAAAAAATTTCCCAAGAACAATACGACGAGCTTATAAAAATAATTGATGAAAATAATTACTACAATTTCACCCGCTTTGATAAAATTCCCGGTCGTCTTTATCCTGAAAATTCTTTAGCAAGCCAGCTAATTGGCTACATGGGCGATGACGGAACAGGACTGAGCGGAATTGAATATTCCAAGCAAAACATTCTTTCCCCAGAGCCGAATCCTGACGCAACTGGAACAATCCACGGAAGCAATGTTTACTTAACAATTGACTCTGGACTTCAGTATAAGCTTGAAAAAATTGCAAAGCAATCAATGGAAGAAACTCAGGCTGAAAGTTTGATGCTGATTGCCGCTGATGCAAAAAACGGAGAAATACTTTCATACATAAGTTTGCCATCTGCAAATTTAAATGAATACTCTTCCGCTTCAACGCAGGAAATGACAGACAGAGCATCTGTTACAGCTTACGAACCGGGAAGCGTATTTAAAATTTTTTCAGTTGCATCATTTCTTGATTCAAAATCAATTACTGCTGATGACAGTTTTTTATGCGATGGAATTTATCAAAGACGAACTTCATCAGGCGAAACAATCAGAATAACTTGTCTTGACCACCATGGCTGGCTTAACGCAAGAAGCGCACTAAAATATTCATGCAATGACGCGTTGGCGCAAATGAGCGAAAAAATAACAACTGAAGAATTTTTATCTTATATAAGGCGGTTTGGATTTGGAGAAAGAACTGGCGTCGAACTTCCGTCTGAAACCAGAGGCTCAGTAAAAAATCAGAATGACAGATACTGGTCTGCACGAAGCAAGCCCACAATGTCAATCGGCCAGGAAATAAGTGTAAGCGCGCTGCAAATGGTTCAGGCCGCAACCGTTCTTGCAAACAAAGGTGTTCAGATAAAACTTACATTTATAAAAAAAATAGCAGACATCGATGGAAAAACTGAATATGAACATGAGCCGACTTACGGAAACCGTGTTTTAAAAAGCTCAACTGCGGACTATCTTTTAAGCTGCATGGAAACAACAGCAAAGAGTGGAACAGGAACAAGAGCTTCGTTAAGAGATATTTCAATTGGTGTAAAAACCGGAACTGCGCAAATGGCAGATACCGTGAACGGCGGATATAGCAACACAGATTTTCTTTCAAACTGCATGGCGATTTTTCCAATCGAAAATCCGCAGATTGTTTTGTATATCGTTATTGAAAAAGCAAAAGGTGAAACTTACGCAGGAAGAATCGTAGCTCCAGTAATTGCAAAAGCCGCTGATGAAATAATCGATCATCTTGGAATCAACCGAGAAGGAGCCGCAAGTCTTGAGCATTCAGGCCGAATTACAATAAAAGAAAATTTGCCGCTTTCAATTGGAAAGGTTGTGCCGGATTTTACAGGTCGTCCAAAAAGAGACTTGATTCCGCTTTTGGCAAGAGATGACTTGAACTTTGTAATAAAAGGCGAAGGCTGGGTTGCCGCACAAAGCCCAGAACCGGGAACACCGATAACGGAGAATATGACTATTGAACTCGATTTGGAATAAAAATTATTCTTTGTTTAAAAGGCGTTTTCCAGAACTTTCAAATTCACTAGAAGTTAAGTTTTCAAATGAAATCGAATTTGAAACTGCAAAAAACGGAAGCCTGAGTGCAAAAAGAAAAAATCTTTTGCTGCATTCAAAATACAATCCTGAAAAAGAAGCTGACAGTCTTGTAAACGGTTTTGACTCAGAAAAAAAAGACACTGCGATTTTTCTTGGATTTGGCTTAGGATACGGACCTATAGAGTTTGCAAAAAAATTTCCAGAGCCAACTTTAATTATAATCGAAGAAGACACACAATCTTTTTTTTCCGCATTAAACGCTATAGACTGGTCTCCAGTTTTTGAACATAAAAAATTGATTTTTATAATTGGAGCTTCAGTTGAACAAACCGCCGCATTAATTTCAAACTGCTCTTATTCTAAAACTCATATTTTTAAAACAAAATCCCACACTGCGCACAAACAGGAATATTTTGATTCAATTGAAAACGTAATATTTCAAAACAAGCAAAAGGAAGAAGTCAACACAAACACTCTCGAAAAGTTTTCAAGACTTTGGCTAAGCAACAGCTGCAAAAATTTAGATTACATTGAAAAGCTTGACGGAGTAAATAAATTCTTAAATAAAGCAAGTGGAATTCCTTTTGTAATTATAGCAGCAGGTCCGACTTTAGAAAAAATTCTTCCGCACTTGAAGGAAATAAAAGACAGAGCAATAATTGTCTGCGTAGACACTGCTCTCCATTCGTGCCTGGAATTTAACATTGAGCCGGATTTTATAATTCTTGCCGATCCGCAATATTACTGTTCACTCCATCTTGAATTTTTAAAATCGCCTGAATCCATTCTTGTTACAGAAATCGCAGTTTACCCTTCTGTGTTTAGATTTCAGTGCAAAGAAATTGTTCTTTTTTCTTCAATGTTTCCAATTGGAAAATTTTTTGAAAATAATACTAATAAAAAAGGGTTGCTTGCAGCCGGCGGAAGCGTAACAACAACAGCGTGGGACTTTGCAAGAATGTGCGGAACTTCTGAAATTTATTTAGCAGGAATGGACTTGGGCTTTCCAAACAAAGAAACTCATGTCAGAGGCTCAAAGTTTGAAGAAAAAATTCATTGCGAAAGCAGCCGAACAAAAACTTCTGAAACAAAAAATATTGAAACTTTATTTTCAGCTGCTCCGTTTTATGCAAAAGACTACAACGGAAATGAAATTTTAACAGATAAAAAAATGCAGTTTTTTTCATGGTGGTTTGAAAAAAATTGCACAACCGCAGCCGCACAGGGAATAAGAACATTTTCACTTACGCCAGAAAGCCTTGCAATAAACGGAATAGAAAAATTCAACGTGGAAGATTTTCTTTTAAAGCCAGTCATAACAGCAGAAAGAAAAATATTTTTTGAAAAAGCTCAAGAAAATAAAAAAGAATTATCAAAGCAAAAAGAAATTTCTTTTGAACAGCAGAAAAGTCAGTTCTGTGAAAATTTAAAACTTCTTGAATCCCTTGCAAAAAAAGGAATCAATCTTTGCAATAAAGCGCTCCGCTCTTCTCTTGCAATTCCAGAAGTTTTTAGCAAGCTCAATGAAATAGATAAAAAAATTTCATCGTCTTCCGCAAAGGACGCAGCAGCCCTTGTATTCCCTACGCAAAGGCAGCTTGATTCCCTTTCAGAAAAAATCCCAAATAATTCTGAAGCAGAAAAAAAACTTTACAGCATAAGATATTCCAATCTAATTTACACTGAACTTTTAAAATCCATAAATCTATATAAAAAATTTTTTCCAAATTCCAATTAAAGTTTTTTTAAGCCTCACCGATAATATAAATGTGCAGTGATAGAAATTTACTATAGGCGGTTCTTTTGAGAAATCTTAGAGGACATCCAGACGCCTGTAAAGAATTTCCATACATCTCAACAAAGATGTTAAATATCTCCGTGAGAAAAGATCAGAGGATGTTGCCTTTGGTCTTTTCATTTTTTTTAAATAGCCCAAATGTCAAGTTTTGATAAGAACAGTAATTTAAGTGTCATTCCCATGCTACGACACTGCGATGTTTA
>DKDI01000035.1:0-5913 GCA_002449305.1 Treponema sp. UBA6852 | reverse complement strand
CTTTCAGAAACATCGCAGGGGCAAGCCCGATAATGACATTAAATTATAAAACTCGAAATTAAGGGTAAAATAACATTGCATGACCAGTTTTTATAGATACCCCATATTAACTTTTCTAAAATTCTGCCGATAATAAAATGAATAGGAAAGATTTATGGTCAAATACAAAGTTGCAGAAATAAAACCTGACACACATTTCAACTCAGATGTAATGCTTGACTCTCTTTTTTTGCTGACAACTCCGCCTTGCTCAGTAACAGCAGAAGCGCTTTCATGTTTAAAGAAGTGGGGATTTCTTGAAGTCTACAGCGAAGATGAAAAAACTCTTTCCAAAATTGAAGAAGATAAAAATCCAGAAAAAACAGAACATAAGCAAATTTCACTTGGAGAAACAGAATCAGTAGATCTTTCAGAATTTACAGATGAAGAAGAATCTGTTCCAGAAGAGCAGATTCCTGAAAAATTTAAAACAAGCGAAGAAGTAGACCTTTCAGAATTCACTTCGGAAACTCCAGAGCCAGAAAAAAAAGCCCAGCCACAAGTCCAACCTCAGCAGATTTTTCAGCAGCCAAACCCAACGCCAGTTTTTCAGAATCCAGCTGCGCAAATGCAAAACGCCTATCAAAATTTTTCAGCAAATGCAAATCAGCAGTCCGCGCAACAGCAGCCTTTTAATTTTTCTTCAGAGCCAGTTTCTATTTCAAAAGAAGAAGACAACAGAAAGCTTTTAGAATCTCAAAACGCCTATGACAAATTCATGGAATTTATAAATTACGTCTACACAAAATATGCAACTCAAAAAATAATTTCATTGCCTGAACTAAATGGAAAAGTGCTTGAGCTTTGCAACTTTGTAAGAGAAAATAAAAAATTTCTGCTTAGAATTTCACCAAGCTATGAAGCAAGAAATAAAAATTTTTTAATAAGCCACAGCCTTAGAACTGCAATTTTTGCAATCATAATCGGACTGCAAATAAGAATGCCTTATGAAAAACTTATTGAACTTGGAGTTGCAAGTATTCTGCATGAAATAGGACAGATAAGACTTCCGCCGCAGCTTTACATGAACAATAATCCGCTTAGCCATTCAGAAAAAGCGCAGATGCAGACTCATACTGTAATCGGGTATAATATTGTAAGAAACGCAGGACTTCCGCTTACAATTCAACTGGGAGTTTTGGATCACCACGAGCGTGAAAATGGAACTGGCTACCCAAGGCATCTTTTAAAAAACAATATTTCACTCTACGGAAAAATAATCGGCGTTGCTTGCTCATTTGAAGCAATTACAGCTCCAAGAAATTTTAGAGAAGCAAGAACAACTTATGAAGGCATGATTGAAATGCTAAAGAACAGCAACCATCTTTATGATGAAACTGTAATCAAAGCGCTTTTGTACAGCATTTCGCTTTTTCCAATCGGAGCATTTGTTTTTCTTTCAAACGGAAGAGTCGGACAAGTTGTTGATGTTTCTCCTACAAGCCCTAAAAATCCTATTGTTCAAATTGTGGGAAGCGTAAATCCAGACGGAACTCCAAAAAGGATTCAGACAGATGACAACGCAATAAAAATTGTGCGCACAATGAATAAAGAAGAGTCCGCTGATTTGCGAAAAGCTCTTGGCGACACTTTGTAAAATTCAATCAGTTGAAAAAACTTTGAACCTTTTGCACTTCTTCTTTAAAAGACTTGTCAACAACTGGCGGATGGTCGTTAAAAAAAAGAATCTGCTGAAGCTCTTCTTGAGTATGAGTTCCCCAAACAGGAACAACATTTTCAAACTGATGCAAAAAACCAAAAGCCAAAGGAATGTCGTTTACAACTCCACCGTTCAATGGCTGGGAAGCAATGCAGCCAACTTCCTTTTCCTGGCACAATTTTACAAGAGCCTTCACTGAATCTGGCGAAATCATGCTGAACGGAAACTGAACAACTTCGTAAAGTCCGCTTTCAATAGCCTCTTTTGCAATATCGTAGTTTTCTGTTGCAATTCCAATATGCTTAACAATTCCCTTTTCTTTTAAAGACAAAAGCTCATTGTAAATTCCGTCCATGCCGTTTTTCTTTGGAACAATAAGCGGATTTTCAAGCTGAAACAAATCAAGAGTGTCGCTTTCCAAAGACATAAGGCTTTCATCTAAATCGCGGCGGATTTCATGCAAGTCCTGGCCAGAAGTTTTTGTCGCAAGAATCACGTTATGCCTGATTCCATGCAAGGCAGCTCCAAGACGTTTTTCACAGACTGGCTTGGAATGCGAAGTATCAAAAAAATTCATTCCGCCAGCATAAGCCTGATGAACAATAGCGCAAGCCTTTTCATCCGCATCTTCACCGAAACTTTCGATTTCCTTGCAGTCAAGACTTTCCGCGCCAAAACCAGTGCGGCTAACTAGAAGATTTGTTTTTCCAAGAGCAACGTATTCCATAACTTGCAACCAGCCTTAAATAAGTCTAATGACGAATTTTGCCAATACAACTACTAACTGTCATTCATGTGCCACGACAATTGTCATTCTCCGGCTTGCTCGGAGAATCTAGCAAATGTAGATTGCCGAATCAAGTTCGGCAATGACAAATGACAGTTAAACTGTTAGCGTTTTACAGGAACATAAGATTTTATTTCCTTTTGAATGAAAGGAATCAAATCGTCAAGAGGAACTCTCTTTTGTTCCATTGAGTCACGGAAACGCACTGTAACAGTATTGAAATCCGCGCTGGAAGAATCAAGCGTGTCATGGTCTACTGTAACACAGAATGGAGTACCAATTTCGTCCTGGCGTCTGTAGCGTTTTCCTATTGTTCCGCTCTGGTCATAATCAGTAACAAAATCTTCTTTTAAGATATGCTGAATTTCTTTTGCCTTTTCTGCAAGTCCGTCTTTTTTCATCAAAGGAAGAACCGCAACAGTAACAGGCGCAAGACGAGGATCAAGATGAAGAACTGTTCTAAAGTCTTCGCTCTCGCCTTCTTTTGCAACATTCTGCTCTTCGTAAGCTTCACAAAGGAACATAAGGAAGTTTCTGTTAAGTCCAGCGGAAGTTTCAACAACATAAGGAATGTAGCGTTTGTTTGCGTCGTCCTGATCGATGTAGTGCATATCTTTCTTTGAGTACTGCTCGTGCTGAGAAAGGTCAAAGTCTGTGCGGCTATGAATTCCTTCAATTTCCTCAAAACCAATCGGGAACTTGTACTGAATATCGTAAGCGTCCTTTGCGTAGTGGGCAAGCTTGTCGTGGTGATGCCAGTTAAGATGGTCTTCTGCAATTCCGTATTTCAAATAGAAATTCCAGCGGTCTTTTCTCCAGCGCGCAAAAGTTTCATCTTCTGTTCCTGGCTTGCAGAAATATTCCATTTCCATCTGCTCGAATTCACAAGTGCGGAAAATAAAATTCTTGAAGATAATTTCATTGCGGAACGACTTTCCAACCTGGGCAACTCCGAACGGAATTTTCATTCTGTTTGACTGAACAATATTCTTGAAGTCTGTAAAAATTCCCTGGCAAGTTTCCGGGCGAAGATAAACCAAAGAAGCTTCTGTGGCAACAGGTCCCTGATGAGTTTTGAACATCAAGTTAAATTCACGCACATCAGTCCAAGAATGCTTTCCGCAAGTCGGGCAGTTAATCTTTTCATCAATAAAAGCCTTCATTTCTTCATGGCTCATTGTATCAACCGGCTTTGAAGGAGTTTCGCCAGTCTTGTCAAAATAATCTTCAATAAGCTGATCAGCGCGGAATCTGGCCTTGCATTCTGTGCAGTCAATCATCGGATCAGAAAAATGCCCTACATGGCCGGAAGCTTCCCAAGTTGTGTGATGCTGAAAAATAGCTGAATCAAGACCAACAACATCATCATGAAGCTGAGTCATGTAATGCCACCATTCGTTCTGAATGTTGCGCTTGAATTCAACGCCAAGAGGACCGTAATCCCATGCGCCAGCCATTCCGCCGTAAATTTCAGAAGCCTGATAAACAAATCCTCTTCTCTTGCAAAGACTGATGATTTTGTCCAAAGTGCAAGCATGCACATCTTTTTCTTTTGCCATAAAAACCTCATCTTCGACACTGGTGTGTGCCGCATAAAATTCAATTTGCAGATTTTAGCACATAAATTGATTTTTGCCTATATTCGGAAGGATTTTCAGCAGGGCAAACGCATTATAAATGTATTCAGCATAAAACTGGCTCCCAGACACGGTTTTCTGGTTCAAAATCGCGCAATAATGGGGATGTCCAATAAGTATCTTTTTTGTCATTCATAGGCTTTTATAGACTTGACCCGAAATTCTAAATGCATATATTACAATCATTTAGAAATTGTTCAGCAATGACATTCAGAGCTTATTGGACATCCTCTGATTGTTGCAAAGTAACTATAGAATTGCCCGCTCACGCGGTCGCAGCAATCAGAGTGTTTTTGCCCCAGAAACCGTTCCTTCGCGCAAACTTTACTTAAATTATTTATAATGCGTTTGCCCTGGGATTTTCAGCGGAACAAGGAAATTCGCTGTTATAGTTGCCGTGCTAATTTGGAAAATCTAACAATTTTCTTGTATTTTAGCATCTAAAAACTGAAGGAATACTTCCTAACTCCTGAAGTGAGTATTCCTAAGACCTGAAGTGAATATCCCTAAGACCTGAAGTAAGTATTCCTAAGGCCCTTAGAGAGTATTCCTTAGGGTCTTAGGAAGTATTACTCAGCCTCTTAGGAAGTATCGCTACGGGTCTTAGGAAGTATTCCTTTTGTTTTTATGACAGAAAGTAAAACTATCTTTTTTGTCATTCTGGGGCTTGACCCTATGTCATACTCCGGCTTGAATTTATATCATTATCTGGCTCGAATTTATGTCATTATCCGGCTCGACCGGATAATCTATTCCAGATTCCTGACCGAGTTTACTGCGTAAACATTGCAGGGCAAGTCTGAAAATAAAAATCGGTTTTGAACTTTTTGTCAGGCGATTTCTTCTTTTAGAATTTCAACCAATTCTGACGGTGTTACAATAAATGATTTTTCAGGAAAATGCTTTCCATTCCCTGTTACAAGAAAAGCATCCTTGTCTTGCGCCGATAATGTTACTATATAAAAAACAACATCCTTTGGGTCGGGCATTGTTTCATTTGATTCTACAAATTCTGTAATTTTCAAGCCATTGTCCATAACATCTTTCAAAAGATTTATGATTATGCTTTCTGAAAGCTTGAATTTATCTCTTCTTAAAACTTCATTGTATTCTTTGATAATTTCATCGGAATAAACAGGAACAATATTTCCATTTGCAAGAAAACGCAAAATTCTCACAGTTGGAGAGCTTTCATTTCGAGTTATCAAAGCTGAAACAAGAACATTTGTATCAATAACAACATACTTTCTTTTCATTTACAAGCCTGACCTTGCAGCAGAGATTTCAGCATTGATTTCGTCAAGAGACATTTCAGGGACATTGTTCTTCTTAATTGAATCTCTTGCGTCTTTGTAGATGTTCCATCTTTCAGAACGAGAATCATTCCTTAACTCAAATGGAAGTCCGCCTACTGCAATGCTTTTTTTGAAAAAAATCCTGACCGCAGTAGGCAAATCCAAGCCAAGCGATTCATAAATACTTGTAACATCTGTTTTTGTTTCTGAATCTACTTTTATCTGAACAAGAGCTGTATTTGTCATAGCAACACCTCCAAAAGTATGTTTTTAACTATATAATAGCATACTTCTGTTAATTTTACTATACTTTCTGCAAAAACACACCCAGTCCGTTGGGCAAACATAGTAACTATGCTTAAAAATAAGGGGGATGTCTAAAAAGTGTCTTTTTTGTCATTCTGGGGCTTTACCCTATGTCATACTCCGGCTTGAATTTATGTCATTATCCGGCTCGACCGGATAATCTATTTCAGATTCCTGACCGAGTTTACT
>DKDI01000015.1:42554-97349 GCA_002449305.1 Treponema sp. UBA6852 | reverse complement strand
ACTCGAATTTTGACCTAATATTCACTTCTAGTTATGTTTCTAAGCCACTTTTTGCTTTTGTAGAATGAGAAAACCCAAGGCCACTTTACAAATTCGTCCAGGCACATAAAAAAGTAAACCCATACAACAGGAAGCTTGAATACAAAAGCTGTAAGAATTCCGGCTGTAATTCCATAGCCCCACATATCGATTGTGTCGCAGATTAGACCGAATTTTGTGCATCCGCCTGCACGGAAAACACCGGCAATAAGCATTGTGTTAACAGCAGTTCCCATAACATAGTAGACATTTATAAAAAGCATCTGCTTTAAATAATGCATTGCCAAAGTTGAAAGTGAAGCGTATTTTAGAACAAACGGAATTGAAATGAATATCAAAAGCCCGCCAAACGCTCCTGCAATAACTGTAACTTTAAGAAATTCCTTTGCGCCTTTTTCAGCCTCGTCAATCTTATCTGCACCAATCAAGTTTCCTACAATAATGCCGCCCACCGCAGCAACAGCATAGCAGAACACAGTGGCAAAGTTGCGCACAACGCATACAATCGAATTCGCCGCCACAACATCAGAGCCAAGCCGCCCCATGATTGCAACGTAGGCAGAAAAAGCTGCGCCCCAGGAAACATCATTCAGCAAGGCAGGCAAAGACATCTTAAAAAAATCCTTGGCAAGAGAGCGGCTTTTTATAAACATATAGGAAAACTTAAGCTTTATGTCCTTGCTCCGGGCTGAAACAATAAAGCAGCCTGCAACACAAACAGATTGAGAAATGCAAGTAGCAAGAGCAACTCCGCGGATTCCCATTTTTTCAATTCCAAAAAACCCAAAGATAAAAACCGCGTTAAGAATGATGTTTAAGAAAAATCCCAGGCCGTTAAAAAACGTTGCCACCGAAACACGGTTTGCGCTTCTAAGCATAGAAAAGTAAGTATTTGAAACCGCCCACAAAAGATAAAACACCCAAATTATGCGAAGATATTCCGCGCCTTCTGCAATCAAAACAGGGTCAGCCGTATAAACGCGCATAAGTTTTTCCGGAAACAACGACGCGCCAATAGAAAAGGAAAGCGCAACAGCAAGCGAGCATTTAAGCGCAATTCCTTCAATTGCCTCAAGAGCCTTAAAATCTTTTTTACCAAAATACTGAGCCGCAAGAAGAATAGAGCCTGAGCTTATTCCAGAATAGAACATAAAGACAAGAGCCGAGTACTGAGTTGCAAGAGAGCCTGCCGCAATAGCGTCCTGACCTACACTGTTCAGCATTATAACATCTACAGAGCCCATCATGGCGGCGAATATATTTTGCAGAATAATAGGAAAAAGCATTTTTAATGAATCTTTGTAAAACTGTTTGTCCATAATTTTCTCCCAACATATTTATGTTAGAAAATATATATAACATTTGTTCTAGTATAATGCAACACAGAACAAACAAACTGAGCAACAAGTGCGCAAAATTTGATGGAAAAAGATTGCTAAACGTGTTTACTATGCAAACATCACAGTGCCAAGCACGACAATGATAGGTAAAAGATAGATAATGATAAAAAAAACCGGGCAAAAACCCGGCACTTATGGTAAAATTTTTAAATTAGTCTGCAAACAATGGAGTTGAAAGGTAGCGGTCTCCTGAATCTGGAAGAAGAGCCACAATAACTTTTCCTTTGTTTTCAGGACGCTGGGCAAGAATCTTTGCAGCCTTTAGAGCAGCTCCGCTTGAAATTCCAACAAGAATTCCTTCTGACCGCGCAAAAGCCTTTCCTTCAGCAAAAGCATCGTCATTTTCTATGGCAATAATTTCATCGTAAATCTTTGTGTCGAGCGTTTCTGGAACAAATCCTGCGCCGATTCCCTGAATTTTATGAGAGCCGGCAGTTCCTTTTGAAAGAACAGGGCTTGAAGCAGGTTCAACAGCAACAACTTTTACAGCCGGATTCTTCGACTTTAGGAACTCTCCTACGCCGGAAACAGTTCCGCCAGTGCCTACGCCAGCAACAAAAATGTCAACTTTTCCGTCTGTCTGGCTCCAGATTTCAGGGCCTGTAGTTTCGCGGTGAGCTTTAGGGTTAGCCGGATTTACAAACTGACCGAGAATAACAGAGCCGGGAATTGATTTTTGAAGTTCTTCTGCCTTTGCAATCGCGCCTTTCATTCCTTTTGCGCCTTCTGTAAGAACAAGCTCAGCTCCATAAGCCTTTAAAAGATTGCGGCGTTCAACGCTCATTGTCTCTGGCAAAGTCAAAATTGCTTTGTAACCTTTTGCAGCGGCAACAGCGGCAAGTCCGATTCCTGTGTTTCCAGAAGTAGGTTCAATTATAGAAGCTCCCGGCTTTAGAATGCCTTTTTTTTCGGCATCTTCAATCATTGCAAGCGCGATTCTGTCTTTTACGCTTCCGGCCGGATTCAGATATTCCAGTTTTGCAAGCAAGGTTGCGTTTTCAATGCCGCTAGCCTTTGAATAATTGTTGAGCTTTAGAATCGGTGTGTTTCCAATCAGTTCTACTACGCTTTCCTTAATGTCTGCCATATCCGGCCTCCTGCAAGTTTATATTCCTACTTAAAATATAGGTTTTATGCGGTTATACTAGCTTTTATTTCCTATCAAGTCAATAGGGTTTTGTGATTTATTATTATTTTTACATAATCTTATGTCATTCCTGTGCCCCGACACAGAAATCTGTTACACTGTCATTGCCGTACTTGATACGACAATCTCTAAAGAAGCCCCCCCACGATCAAGTCGGGGAATGACAGTAAATGGTGTCTTAACCAGACATACTTTGGAATTGTACTATCAAGTATACTCTTTTTGTACACAGAATATTCTGCTTTTGTACGCTCAGAATAATCTTTTTGTACGCAAAACATTTTATTTTTGTACGGCCAGGATTATCTTTTTCTACGCTCAGCATTTTACTTTTGTACGCAGAACATTTTGTTTTTGTACGGTCAACATAATCTTTTTGGACGCTAAGTATTTTGCTATTAGGCGATTAGGATAATATTTTTGTACGCAAAGATTAATAAAATCTGCTTATATTACCCAGTCGCTTACACTTTCAGGCTTTAGAAGATCGGAAATTTTTACGCTGTATAGATAGTTTGAAATTATAGTGTCCAGTTTTTCCCACATGGGGAGCGTCTTGCATTCAGCAGAGCGAGGACAGCTTTCAGCATTTTCTTCAAGGCAGGTAACAGGGGCTAAAGTTCCTTCTGTAAGCTTTAAGATCTCGCCAACGGAATATTCGTCAGCGTCTTTTGTGAGCCTGTAGCCGCCTTTTTTTCCGCGTAATCCTTCAACAAAGCCTGCCTTAACCAAAAGAGCCACAATGCTTTCAAGATATTTTAGCGACACATCCTGATTTTCAGCAATGATATTTAATGGAACAAACTCGCCTTTTCCGTGCGAACAAAGCTCTATTATAACACGAAGCGCATAACGCCCTCTTGTTGAAATCAGCATAAACCGTAACCTCTTTTTTATTTTCCTATCTTATCACAAGGATTATTAAGTTTCAATGTGATTTTTTGGAGGAAAGACAACCCTCTACTTAGAAAGTGAAGCGATTTTATCGCCGTTTTCTTTGCTCATAATTACTACAGTAGTAAGGTGATGATTAGTACACTAATAATGAGGCAATTACTGCACTAAATGGGTGTTTATTAATGTATTAATAAAGGAAGCGTTTAGCGCAGTATTTAAAGGGTAGTTTACGAGAAGCCACTATCAAAAGCTAAAAAAAAATGAAACTTAACGGTGCTCAATGTGTCTAACAAGGCATGGAAAATGGAATTAACACAGTCTCTGTATATGGAGATTCAATTTTAAAGGGCGCAGTTACAGGAACAGGAAGCGGACATCTTTTTGACATAACAAAGAATGACAGCCTTTCTCTTGCAGCCGCAAAATTAGGATTCAAACTGAACAACCAAAGCGTGTTCGGAAACATAATTACAAAAAGCTACAAGAGGTTTTTGCGTGATGTTGAGCGGAATGCGCTGGGCGACCTTGCAATAATAGAATCCGGCGGAAACGACTGCGATTATGACTGGGCGAAAGTATGCTCCGGGGAAAACACAAATCCGCGTGTAAGCATAGACGAATTTATAAGCACAATAGATACAATGGTAAACACTTGTCGCCAAAACGGAACAACTCCGCTTATTATGACAATGCCGCCTCTTGTTCCAGAGCGATGGCTTTTGCACATTTGCCGCGGATATGACGAGCAGAAAGTAAAAGCGTTTGTGAATTCAGACATTATGACGCTGTACCAAAACCAGGAAACATACAATGCGCATCTTGTAAAATACAGTTTTCAAAACAACGTTCAGCTTGTGGATATGAGGCTTGCATTTCTTGAGTCCAAAAAAGACAAAGAACTTATGTGCCAGGACGGAATCCACCCTAACGAAAAAGGATACAGGTTCATGGCGGAAATCTGGGAAAAAGAGCTTCCAAAAGTAAAAAACGAATTTCCAAAATAGAGCCCATCATCTGTCATTCCTATGCTACGACACGGGAATCCGCTTTTATTATTCAATAAATTAGCCCGACTGTCGAGTTTTGATAAGAACAGTAATTTAAGTTTTTTGTTAATTTAAGGTAATGACTATTCATTTTCTTGACTTTTTGAAACTGTTGCTTTATCATTTATAAAACTAAAAGGAGAAACAAAAGCTTCATTGCTATGTTTTTCTGAAAAACCTTGGAGGCTCTTATGTTTAAGGGTAAATTGGCTGCTGCAGTAGCTGTTGTATCATTGGCACTTTCTACAAGCGCTTTTGCAACAAAAGTTGGACCTGGTCTCGGTTGGATTCTTTTCGGACAACAGAGCGGACCTGCTTACGACTTGCTTGCTGCTGTAACAAACGGCACTCTCTGTTCAGGTCTTTTCGCTATCACATTCGGAACATCTGGATACGATGGCGGACTTATCGGAATGGAAGAGACAGACAAGTTCATCGCAGACAACATGGATGCACTTGCAACAGACATCGCTATGGGCGAAGGCGAGTATGTTGACACACTCTCTGCAATGCTCAACGTTTCTGACAGTGTAGCTTTCAAAGCTGCTCTTCAGGCAAACTTTGACAACATCTTCTCTTCTTCAGACGTATCTGCAGCTGAAGTAAGCGGAAAGATTTACTCACTCGTTGGCTAAGTTGGACATTTCGTCTAAAAGAACAGGGTACGGCCGCAAAGTCGTACCCTGTTTGTTTTTACTTGCAGCTTCATTTTTCCTGCCAGTATTTGCAGATGAAGACAGCCCCGCAAAAAATACTGCGGACGCTGTAGACTTTTCAGGAAAACTAGAAGCAATTTCAAAATTCTCATCAATAGAACCGGCTTCAGGCTACGAACAAAAAGCGCAGGACGCTGTAGACAAGGCATTTTACATGGAGCTTTACAATGCGCCATACTGGAAAACACTTTTGCATTACAAGCCTTCTCCATTCCACAAAAACAAAAGCCTTGTGGACGACCCGATGTTTTTTTTATCTAAAAAAGGTAAGACAAACCCAAAGGCAGAGCTTGAAGAAACAATAAAAGCTTTTTTTTCGCCTGCCCCGGGCAAAGACGAGCGGCACGCAATAGAGCGTTTTCCAGGCAGATTCAAATGGATTTGCAACGAGCTGAATCTTTCAAAAGAAGATTTTCCTTATGACGGGGATGCGTATTATCAGTCAATTGTAAAAAAAGTAAATCCCGGAGACGTTTTCCTTGTATTTCCGGCAGGCTTTCTTAAAAATCCGGCTTCAGTTTTTGGGCATACATTCTTGCTAATGGAATCAAAAGGATTGTCGCGTCTTCTTGCAAACTCAATAAATTACGGTGCTGTAAGCAACATAACAGGCGGAGTAATGTACGCAGTTCTTGGACTTGTTGGAGGATTCCGCGGATATTTTTCATTTGTTCCTTACTACGAAAAAATCAAGCAGTATGCCAACATGGATATGCGCGATATGTGGGAATACCGCCTGAATTTTTCAGAAGAAGAAAAAGACAGAATGCTGCGCCACATTTTTGACCTTTCAGGCATCTATTCAAGGTACTTCTTTATAAGCGAAAACTGCTCGTATAACTTGCTGTTTCTAGTTGAAGCCGCCAAGCCCGAAACAGACATAACTAATATTCTAAGCGGCGTTGTAGAGCCAATTGAAACTGTAAAAACCATCTACAAAATAGGACTTACTAACCAAGCGGAATACAGACCTTCTGTATACTCAAAGTTGGAATTTCAAAAGACACAACTTACACACAAGCAGAATAAATATGTAAAAGATGTTTGCCTTGGAAAAAAGACAACGCAGGATTTTCCATTCCGCGACTTGCCGAAGGAAAAACAGGCGGAAATTTGGGAGCAGGCGTCTGACTATCTTACTTCCCTCTTGAACAGCCAGAAAATTTCACCAGATGAATACAGACCGCGCTTTGTTTCAGTTCTTTCGGAGCGTAGAAAACTCGGTAAAATAGAAGAGAAAGCAAGTATAATAGAACCGCCTCACCCGGAAAAGGCGCACGGTTCCAAAAAGATTTCTATTCACGGCGGAAAAGACATAGAAGGCGCGTACACTGGCTTAGAATTCCGTCTTACAGCCCACGAGCAGCTTGAAAGCCCGGCAGGATACGCTTCAAACTCTGAACTTGTGTTCGGCGAAATTGACCTTAGAGTGCATCCACAGGAAACTGACTTTTACTTAAAAAAAGCCCTGTTTGCATCCATAATCTCGCTGCCGGTTTCTGACTTATATTTTTTCAACAGCGCAATGGACATTGTAGCAGGACTTGACTCAAACCCGAATGAAGACAAAGAAGAAGATCTTGCATTCAGACTGAAAGCGATGTTTGGAACAAGCATAAAGCCTGCATCTTGGATTCAGCCGTATTTTCTTGCAGGAGTTGATATTTATGCTTCTCCAAAGTACGAAAGAAAGCATTTCCGCACAGATCCGCTTATTGGCGCAGAGCTAGGTTTTATAACAACAGCAGGAATCTGGAAAAACAAGATTGCAGCAAGCGCGCTTCAGTCACCGTTCGACAAAGACCATTTAAGGATTCAGGCTAGCGTAAACGAAGGTTTTAACATTGCCCAGAATATTTCACTTAAAGGCGGCTACTCTTTCAATATGGACTGGGGCGAATGGTGGCATGAGTTTTCTGTTTCGTTCAATGCGTATTTTTAGAGATTGCAATATATGCATTTAGATTTTCGGGTCAAGCCCGAAAATGACAAAAAGGATACTTTTGGGACATTCCCGACATTTATTCCTCGTACTTTAAGATGTCTCCGGGCTGGCAATGGAGTATGCGGCACAAGGCTTCAAGTGTAGAAAAGCGTACTGCCGTTACTCTGTTGTTTTTTATCTTTGAAAGGTTTACGTTTGTTATTCCGACTTTTTCAGCTAAGTCATTCAATGAAATTTTCCGCTCAACCATTATGCGGTCAAGATGCAATACAATGTTTCCCATAATACTCCGCCCCTATATAAGCCCTTCGACTTCTTCTTCAAGTTTTATTCCGTAGGCAAAAATGCGCGAAAAGCAAATCATTGCAATTCCCATGGCGATTCCTACAATCTGAACGCTGGTCTCGCAAAAGTCTGAGCCAAGAGAAATGCGGGCAATAAGGCTCAAGACAAGTCCAGTCATAGGAATCATTATGCTAAAAATACCGATTTCCCGGACCATTCTGACAACATCTTTTTGAAACGGAGTTTTTCCCTTGCTGAACCAAGTGCGCCCTTCGCAAGTTTTGATTATAAGATAAATGTTTCTGAAAATCATTGCCATACAAAGCATTGTAAAGATTCCAGCGAACGTAAAAATTCTGACTGCGCCCAAAATAGGCTCTCCATTCGGAGCTTCAATCATAATCTGAAATCCGTTTGTGGCGATTGTGCCATTATCAATGTTGGCAAGAAGAAAAGATGCAAGAAGATGTGGACGTGCAAAAGAAAGAACTGCGGAAATGACCATGAGAGCGGAACACACAAAGAAAACAATTTCAAAGAACTTTGAAATTGTTTTTGCAAGCATATTAAAATTTTTACTGGACATAAAAAAGCTCCTATAGAATATATCCTACAGGAGCCTTAATAGTTTGTCAATAAATTTTTATCGTATTATAACAACAACAATATGTTTTACGATAACTTTTATTATACTTTGAAGCGGTCAATCTGATCTGCAATATTCGAAATAGAGCCTTTTACTTTTGAAGAAATCTCGCTCAAGGCTGCTCCAGTTTCGTTTATCTTCTTTGCGCCAATCGCCATTTCGTCCATGCTTTCTTTCATAACCATTGTGGCATCCTGAAGCCGTTTTACTTCCTCAAGGATTGCCTGGTTTCCGGCAGACATTTCAGAAGATGCGTTGCGTACTTCAGAAGAACTGTCGTTCATGGAATGAAGAGCTTCGTTTATCTGCTTAGAGCCTTCTGTCTGCTCTTCCATTGCCGATTTTATCTGAACAACAAGCTGGTCTGTGTCCTTGATTTTTTTGGAAACACTTTCAAATGCCGAGCTTGATTCTGCGGAAGAAGCAACAACTTCATCGATAGACTCGCGGATATTGTTAAGCTGGTCGCCGATTGTCTTTGACTGAGAAGTAGAAGTTTCAGAAAGCTTGCGGATTTCGTCTGCAACAACACTGAATCCTTTTCCGGCTTCACCTGCGTGGGCAGCTTCGATTGCGGCGTTCATGGCAAGAAGATTTGTCTGACTTGCAATTGAAGAAATCGCAGCGTTTGCCTCCTGAAGCATTGCGGACTGCTTTTCAATTTTTTCTATCTGCTCGTTTACAATCTGCTGCTTAGAGAAACCGTTCTGCGCGTCAGACTGAAGCTCGCTGAATGAAGAAGCCATTTTATCAACTGATTGATTTACAGAAGAAATATTTCCAATCATCTGCTCAACAGCGGCAGAAGCCTGGCTTACACCTGCTGTCTGGTTTTCAATCATTCTTTCAAGTGAAGAAATATTTGAAGCGATTTCGTTTACAGCGCCTGCGGTTTCTTCGACACTTGAGCTTTGGCTTACAATCTGATTTCTTACGCTGTCGATGTTTGCAAGAATCTGTGTGATTGCTCCAGCCGTGTTCTGCGTGCTTTCTTCAAGAACTTCTCCTGCGCTAGAAAGCTCATTTTTAGAAGTTTTTACATCAGAAATAATTTCCTGCAATTTGCCTACAAATTTATTGAATCCTTTTACAACAAAGCCGATTTCGTTGTTGGAATTTATTTCAATTCTTTGTGTAAGGTCAGCGTTGCCGGAAGCAATTTTTGTTATTGCCCCGTCAAGAGTATTCAAAGGCTTTATTGCACGGTACATAAGGAAGCCTGCTATGCTTACAAGAAGAATCGCGCTTATAAGAGAAAGCAAAGCCATCTTCCCCATCATTGAAGAAATTGTAGAATAAATTTCTTTCTGCTGAATCGAAACTGCCATTGACCATGAAGTGCCTCCTACCGGCGTGAAGCTGATAAATTCCAGCTCATCATAAATTCCTTTTAGCCAGGCGTGTCCTGTTTCGCGGCTGACCATTCGCTTGGCAAGTTCTCCCATATCCTCGTGCCCTTCCGAATAGCCTGTAAGGAAGTTGCGCTTGTTTATCCAGTCTCTGTTCGGGTGAGAAATGACAGTTCCGTCGTCGGCAAGAACAAACGCATATCCTGTGTTTCCAACTTTTATATTGCTGATGATTTCGCCTAAATTTTTTGACTGCATTACGCCCGAAATAAGACCGATATTCTTTCCGTTGCGTACAATCGCGCGTGTTACGTGAATTACAGACTGCCCAGTTGTTCTTGAAACCACTGGATCATCGATGAATTTTGTTTTTCCATCCTGCATTATCGCCTTAAAATACGGACGGTCGGAAATATCGATGCGTTTTCCAGTGTCTGTATAGGCAATTCCATCAGAACCTGCAAGCATTATGTAATCGAACTCTGATATGCGGTGATCTTCCTGAGAAACAAGCCATTGGCGCATTTGGTCAAAAGTTCCTTCTAGGGCCATATCCGAATTCACATAGAAATTCATAGCGTAGAAATAGGCGTCAATCTTTTCTGAAATTACCTGCGAATAAGCAGCTGCAACAACCCCATAGTCATTTGCCGAATCCTCAAGCTGAGACTTTTTTGTGATTTCTCCTGTTACAATAATCTGCAGGGCATTAAAACATACAATTGAAATGCCTACAAAAAGAACAAGCCGGAACACAAGGCTCTTGCGTTTTTCGGTATTTGACGAAGCATTTTCTCCCATAATAATAAAGTCCTCCTTAAAAATACAAACCACTAAAAACTTCAAGCTTTTAGTGGTTCTTAACAATACACTTGTTCTAAATTATATAACAAAATCTTCATCTGTCAACTTTTTTTACAAGTACCCCCCCCCGTCTAATAAAAAAAATTATTTTCCTAAATCAAGGATGCGGCGGTTCCAGTCTTTTGGAGGATCTTCTATTATGCTCCAGTCAAAGTCAAGAATTCCGTGCGGAGGAAAAAGCGGCTTAGGAGGCGGAGGATTTTTGGAAAGATTTTCAGCAAGAATTTCTTCAAGAGTTTTTCCAGTTTCAAGCGTTAAATAAGGCTCGCCGAATGCGCAGATTGTTGAAAAAACATTTTCGTTCGGAACTTGAATTCCATTTAAGTCATTTGAAGCATTTATCTTTAAGACTGAATTAAAAGTGCAATCAGCCGGAAAAGAAGAAATTTTTTTCACGCTGCGGATTTTTGTCCTGCGCCCTGTAACGCAAGTAAAAATTTGACCGGCAACAACAAGATGCTTTGGCACAGAATATTCAGTTCCTTCTTCAGAAAAAAGAGCCTGAGCTGAACTGTCGTATTCCATGTCGGTTTTCCAGTAGCGGATTTGGTAAACTGCTGAATCCGTGGCAAAATAAGACAAAAGTTCCTTGCTTGAAATAGGCGGACTTATTAAAATTCCAGAAGCGTTTCCAGAATCTTTCCAAAATCCAGAAAGTCCTGCTTCTCCGCTTTGCCTTACAACGAATTTTAGAAAAAGCTTGTCGCCAATTACAGCAACAGGAACATTGTAAATTTCTTTTCTATTCGGATATTTTATTTCAAGATTCCAGGCGCCGGACGTAATTCCGTTTGCATAAAGAAGCGAGCCGTCATCTTGCAAAACGCCCTTTCCGTCTGAACGCAAAAAAAGCTCGTCCACAAGCGGAACATATTTTATGCTGATTTCCTGCGCCGGATTTTTTGAAGTTGTGTTGTTTACATCGCGCGGATTTTTCTCTGAATAAATTCTACTTTCTGCCGCGCGGTCATCATACCAAGTGTAGAAAGTTCTAAGCACAGCTTGAGGAATCGCTCCGCCATCATCAGAAACATAGCCTGAATCAAAGACAAAATATCGGCTGGAATTTTTCCACACACCTTTTAAAAGCTGCGGAACTTCATTTTTTTCTTCCTGCGAAAAAACTTTGAGTGAGAAAAGTAAAAAAACAAATGTTAGGAATTTTCTTCTAAAGCCCATTTTTCCCCGATAACGTCTCTTATTGAGTATCGGAAAATCTGACGCTCATCAAAAGACTTTTGAATGAGAGAATCAATTTCCATGGAATCGTAAATTTTCTTTGCTTCTTCTATAGTTGCGCGCAAAACAGGATGCTTGGGGCTAAACAAAACACAGCAGTCTTCATACGGAAGAATTGAAGTTTCGTAAGTTCCAATGAAATTCGCCGTGTCCATAATTTCTTCTTTGTCCAAGCCAATCAGCGGACGGACTAAAGGCTTTTCTGCAAAGCTTTCTGTAACTGCAAGATTTTCAATTGTCTGGCTTGCAACCTGCCCCAAACTTTCGCCTGTAATTATGCAGTCGCAGTTAATCCGCTCGGCAAGCATATTGGCAGCTTTCATCATGCAAAGGCGGAGCATCAATGTTGAGTAGGCTTCCGGCGCTTTTTGTTTTATTTTCATCTGAACTTCAGTAAATGAAATCACATTAAGATGAGTGTCGTTTCCGTACTGCGCGATAATTTTTGCAAGGTCTTGAACTTTCTGCTGGGCTTCCTGCGAAGTATATGGATAAGAATGAAAATAAACGCATTCAACTTTCATTCCGCGGCGCATCATTCTGTAGCCCGCAACCGGACTGTCAATTCCGCCAGAAAGAAGCAAAAGACCTTTTCCGCTCACGCCGACAGGAAGACCGCGGCAAGTTTTTTTCTGGGCGCAGTAAACATAGCATTTTTCGCGCACTTCAATATTAATGGAAACATCCGGCTTGTGCACATCAACATCAAGTGTCCCATCGTCAAAAAGAACTCCGGCAACTTCTGTGGCAATCTCGTAGGAATTAAGCGGAAAATCTTTGTCTTCACGGCGCGCTTCAATTTTAAAAGTCTTTGCTCCGTTTGACTTTGCAACTTCTCCTTCTTTTCTAACGGCAGTTTTTATAGCTTCAAGATTTTTTTCAACAGCCTGAACTTTTGCCCAGCCGGTGATTCCAATCAAATGGTCAAGCGCGTATTCAACTGCGTCGCAAGAATTTTTTGTGCAGCAAACGTAAAGACGGCCCGAAAGAAGTTTTACTTTTGCCTCGACAGTTTCCAAAGCAAGCCGGATATTGCACAAAAGCTGCTTTTCAAACACACGGATATTTCCGCCTTTAAGTGTAAGCTCGCCAAGTTTTCCAAGATAGGTTTCTGTATAAAAATTTGTGTCGATTTCAGTTTTCATTTTTAGCCGTTAAAATCTTATTGTTACGCCAAAGTTAAAGAAAAGATTCAGTTTGTTTGTAAGCTGGTCAACCCAAGCACCTTTAAAGCTATCTACAATTGCAATTGCTTCAGCTGAGTCCAAATCATATTTTTCTCCGTCTTTGACTTTACGGAATCCAACAATTTCGCCAGTTCCGCCTCCGTTTCCGTCATCATCTTTTTCATAAACTGGAATTATATCTTCATTTCCGCCTGGAAACATCTGGTTTGCAACACCATAATTGTGAATGTATTCAAATGTGCATCCGGCATTCAGCGAAACGCGAGTCCCTTTTTTGGTAGGCTTAAAATCGTACTTTACATTCAATGAAGACTGGAGCGTAAACTGAACGTGCTTTTGGTTCAGCCAGTTCATGGAATCCCAAGCAGAAGAAACGTGGTTTCCGGAATTTGAATCGTTGGCGGCGAACATTGAATGAGTGTAAACAGAGCCGTCTGTGGAATAAACATCCTTGTCCGCTAAAAGATAAATCATGGCTTCTTCTGTGTCTAAAGTTTCGCAGACATTTCCGTGGCGAGAGTAAGTTGTTCCCATTGACAAAGTGAGTTGCTTAAAAGGCTTTAAGTCAACGGAAAATTTTACAGCGTCTGAGTTCGGTTCATACTGCGAGCCAATCAAAACACCAGCATTTGTGCAGTTCTGGTAGTTTATTGTCGAATCAGAAATTGAAGCCAAACTGTCGCTGTCGTACTGCCAGTGGCTGTAAGTGTATGGAAGTACAAAAGTGTAGTTAAAATCCAGCCGGTCAAGAAATGAATTTTCTGGAGTGTAGATAAGTCCAGTTTTTACAGCAAGTCTGTACTTTGAGTCGAAATTCAATTTAAAGAAATCTTCCGCCGGAAAGTCATCGCACATTATGTCTGTTTCCCACAAAACTCCTGGAGCAGGCTTTATGTCAATTAAAAGTCCCATCGCAAGATTGTCGCTAGCACCTCCAATTCCCTGGGCAACCATATAAGGAACTGGCAAAATATACGAGAGGTCAAGGCGTTTTCCGTAGACTGCGCTTTCATAAAATGAAACTTTCAAAAAATCAAAAGGCTCATAGCCCACCGCATGGAAAGCCATTACTTTATCTGGGGCTAAAGTTGAAAGATCACCGTCATAAGATGAAGTTGCGCCAATCATGGAAAGTTCCTGAACATAAGAAAGCTTGTCATGCAAATATGTTAGCGAAATGTTTCCAGAATGGTAGCTTGTGTCATTAAGAGAAAGCCCTTCATTTATAAACGCTGAATATCCGCTCCTGTAAATTCCACCCTGAACAAAAAGATTTTTATAGCCAAGCGCAACAATGCTGTTAACGTCAAGATACATTTCAATCGGACCGACTTCTGTAGCGTCAAAAATAGAATCGTGGAACGAATTTGAATACTGCGGCATAAAATCTGTGTCTGTCGCATTTGAAACCGCAAATCCCGCGCCATATCCAAGCGAAACAAAATCTTCTTTAAATCCCAAGTCGCCTTTTATTGCAGGATAAAGGGCAAGCATTTTTGAAGTGCTGTAAGACTGCTTTTCGTCCTTTTCTTCCATTTCGCGCTTAATGAAAAAATCAGTTTCAAAAGTTATGTGGTAAGGCTTGCCGACTACACGCTCATAAATTTCAGTTGCAATTTCCTTGTCTTTTTCGCAGCCATTTTCAATTACTTCCTGAAGAATCGACTTTACGTTTGCAAGCGGATAAGGACGGATTGGAGGCACATTTGAAACAAGCCCGCGGTTTTCCCAGATTAAAGCGTATTTATAAAATTCATCAGACGGGTCAACAGAAACTTGAGAAAAACAAAAAGCTCCAGCAAAAACAAAAACAGCGGCAACAAAAAGTTTTTTTAACTTCATTAATATTTCCTTCAATTGATTACAAAATTTTTATATTTGCAGCAAAAGCAACTTCAAATCCGTTTTCATTTCTGCCGCTTTCATTGCCATAATTTATAATAAACGTATATGACGGCTGAAGCACAAAAGTTATATTTTCCTTAGGGCTGAAAGTTCCGCGCAAAGAAACAACATTTACATATTCGTTAGTTCCAGACGGCGTAGAAGCTTTCTGGCGTTTTTTTGCCTCGTCGCTTCCTTGAGAATCTGAATCCGGAAAAATCCAGTTCTCGCGGTTTGCTTTACCTTCTTCGCTGTCATCGATTATGTATTCATTTCCTTCGTGCCAGTCAATATTCTTGAAAATTTTTGTGCCGGAATTTTTTCCGCAAGCCTTTAAAAGATAAGACGCTCCCAAAGACCATTTTGCAGGTTTTTCGTATTCAATGCTCAGTTTGCCGGAAATTGTGTCAGGACCAAATGGCGTTCCAAGCCATTCATAGAAAACATATTTTGTGTCGCCAAGATTTTCGCGGTAGTTGCGCACCATGCTCCAGTCCGGACTTTCCTTTATGTACATATATGCGTCTGTGTAAGTTCCTTCAAGCCAAAAGTGAAAGTATCCATCATTACAAGGAACAAAAGATTCGATTCCTCCCTGAAAAGCAAGCCCGTTCGGCGTTGTATCGTCTTTAAAGTTTGAAGTTTCGTATGCAGTCTGAAACTGTGTCATTGCAAATTCGCCGTACAACCTCAAAAATTTTACAGGCGTGTAGGCAAGTTTTAATGCAAAATAATCGCACGTGTTGCTTTCGTTGCTTCCGTAGTCGCGCCAAGCTGCAAATCCATGGAAAATTGTCCAAGGATTCAGATAGCGAAGTTCCATTGGCGCAAAAACAAGCAAAGATTCCCTTGCGGTAAACTGAAGTTTTTTAAAAAAGCGGAAATTGATTTCATGCGAATAAAGATATTTGTCCACATTGAACTGATTCACGTTCATGGAATATCTGAAATTCGGCGTGTAAAATCCAAGTTCCAAATAGCTGGAGCCAGTGAAATATCTGCTTTGCGCAATGCTTCCTGTCAATGAACGTGTAAAATCAGAAGCTCCTCTTCCAATCTGAAAAGTCAAAGCCGCGTTTTCTGTAAAATTATGGCTTGTGCTGAAATATCCTGTATCCGGGAAATTTATGTCGATTTCATCAGCCGCAAGTGGAACGCTCAAAAAATTGTCGTTGTCTTCTTTTGTATTTTTATTCAGCGCAAGTTTTCCTTCAAACATCATTGTAAAGTAATCCGCGCCTTCAATTTTTACAGGAACATAAAGAAAGTCGCCCTTATCGTAACGTCCGTAGTTCCATTCCAAATCATCATTCTGCTTGTAATAGCCTTCCGCATTGAGTTCAAGCTCAAAGCCAAGTTTTATTAAATCTGGCCCGAACTGAAAAGATTCCTGCAAGCAATAATTTTTTATTCTGTCATATTGAATTTTGCCGGCAGAACTCAAAGAGCTGTATTCGGCTTCATCAAGGAAAAAAAGAATTTCTCCAACACTCAAAGGCGAACGGTCGGTAAAATCAAGAGTGCCCTGCTCCATTGCAACAGCGGTAAGAGCGTCATAAATCCAATGCCCGCTTTTTACAAGTTCATTTTTTCCGCGCGCAAAAGAAAAAAACGGCACAGAAAGTAAAATAATCCAAAGAAATTTTTTAAATGAACTTAAAATTTTCATAGAAAACAATTTTACTTGATTCTTGCAGAAAGTACAAGTATAGAGTAAAATCGACAGAATATGAAAATCGCGATGTTTACAGACGCATATTTTCCGCGCATAAATGGAGTTACAGTTTCAGTTCATTCTTTTGCGGAAGGACTTTGCAAGCTTGGGCACGAAGTCTGTGTTGTCTGCCTTGAATATACAGAAGAACAGCAAAAAAGCTCTTTCTTTGACGAAAAATCAAATGACGAAAAATCTCCGTTTAAAATTTTAAGAATTCCGTCTGCCGCAATTGCATTTTCAAAAGAAGACAGAATGATGCGGCTGGACAAATGGCATCTAGTAAAAAAATCCATGGACGAATTTCAGCCGGACGTAATTCACATTAACTCAGAATGGACGGTCGGATATTTCGGTGCAATCTATTGCCGCCACCGCCACGTTCCTTTTGTGTTCACTTTCCACACGCTTTGGGAAGACTATCTTGCAAACTACGTAAGCTTTATGCCTGCGAGCGGACTAAAAAAAATCGGAATGGAAGTTGTGCGCTTCTACTTAAAACGAGCCGACGTGATTATAGCTCCTACAAAACGAATCGCTGAAGTCGTAGAAAGATACGGAATAAAACGCAAAGCAAATATTCTTCCAACAGGAATTCCCGACAGCAAGCTTGAATACAGCGAAAAAAAGTCAAAGGCAGTTTACGCAACGCTTTTTAAAAAGTTTCCGGAATTAAAAGGAAAAAAAATTCTGCTTTTTGTGGGACGCATTGTAAAGGAAAAAAATCTTCCGTTTCTTTTTGATGTCTTGGAAAAAGTGCAGAAATCTCAGCCAGACACAGCGCTTTTGTTTGTGGGTGGCGGACCTTACCTGAACGAGCTGAAAGAATCCGCAAAATCACGTGGGCTTGAAAAGTCAGTTTTCTTTACAGGATATATCGACGGAAACGACCTCATTTACTTTTACAAGCTGGCTTGCGTCTTTACATTTCCGAGCAAAACAGAAACGCAAGGGCTTGTTACAGTCGAAGCGATGCTTTCCGCGCTGCCAGTTGTCGCAATCGGTGAAATGGGAACTGTGGACGTAATGCAGGGAGACAACGGCGGCTTTATGGTAAAAGATGATGTGGAAGAATTTTCAAATAAGACGCTAAAGCTTTTGCAAAACGCTTCTCTTCACAAAGAAAAATCAGAGCAAGCCTTGAAATGGGGAAATAAATGGAAAATTTCTTCTCTTACACCAAAGCTCCTTGAATGCTACCAAAAAGCAATCGACATCTGCAAAAAAAGGGAAAGCAAGTGACGGCGGAAGAAAAAAGCAAAGTCTACAATTTTCTAAAAACAGCCTCTTCCTGGAGCTACGGCTACCCGTCGCCAACTTTTAAAGAAGAGCCAGCATTTGAAGACGACATAGAAATTACAGAAGAACATGAAGAAACAAAAGCGCAAGAGCAAGTTCAGACGCAAATTTCTCAAATTCCTGCAGAGCAAAACTCAGCTGAAAAAGTTCCATCTCAAGGCGCAACACTTGAATCAATCGCAGCAAAAATCGCTTTGTGCAAAAACTGCGTTCTGTGCAAGGCAAGGACAAACACAGTTCCGGGCGAAGGCGTTGAAAATCCTTATGTAATGGTAATAGGCGAAGGTCCGGGCGAAGACGAAGACAAAACAGGACGTCCGTTCGTTGGAAAAGCAGGACAACTTCTTGACAAAATGCTTGCGGCGATTTCACTGGGGCGCACAACAAACTGCTACATTGCAAACATCGTAAAATGCCGCCCGCCAATGAACAGAACGCCAATGCCAGATGAAGCCAATGCATGTTCAGGCTATCTTCAGGCGCAAATTCACATTTTAAAGCCAAAGTACATTCTTGCAATGGGACGCACGGCAGTTCAAAATCTTTTGGATACACAGCAAGGAATAAATTCGCTCCGCGGAAAGTGGCTTGAATACAGCCTAGGCGAAACAAAAATACCATTGCTTGCAACTTACCATCCAAGCGCACTTTTAAGAAACGAAAGCCTCAAGCGTCCTGCTTGGGAAGACTTAAAAATTTTCAAAGCCCGCATCTTAAAAGAAATTCCGAACTACGCAGAAAAATTCTATGCAGAATGATTCATCCGCCCCGAATTCAACATACATCGATGTAATCCTTAACGTTCCGCTGAACCAAACTTTTACCTACAGAATTCCAGAAGGCACACAAGACATTGGAAATCCGTTTGGACTGCGCGTGGAAGTGAAATTTGGAAACAGAAAAACTTCTGGCTTTGTTGCCGCCGTCCACAAAACTTTGCCACAAAACTGCGCCGTTCCAGAAGAAAAAATCCGCACGGCAATACGCTACATAGATCAGACTCCGCTTTTAACAAAAGAACTTTTGGAGCTTGCAGAATTTATGAGCGACTACTACATTGCTTCAATCGGGGAATGCGTGTTTGCAATGATTCCTTCAGGCAAGCGCGAAACTGAAATTCCAGGCCTTTCTTTTTCGGAAGACGAGTCTGGATTTGAAAGAAAAGAACTAAGCGAAGAGCAGAAAACAGCCGTAAACGGAATTCTTTCTTCAACTGAAAAATTCCACTATCTTTACGGAACAACAGGAAGCGGCAAAACAGAAGTCTTTTTAAGCGCGGCGGAAAAAATCATGGAATCAGGCAAAGGTGTAATTTATCTTGTGCCTGAAATCGGACTTACGCCGCAAGTTGTAAAAGCTGTACAAAAAAGATTCGGAAGCACAGTCGCAGTCCTTCATTCCGCGCTCACACCAAGCCAGCGTCTCGGAGAATGGAAGCGAATTTTAAGCAGGGAAGCACGGATTGTCGTAGGAGCAAGAAGCGCAGTTTTTGCTCCAGTTCCACAGCTGGGGCTTATAATAATTGACGAGGAGCACGACTCATCATACAAGTCAGGTTCATCCCCGCGATACCACGCAAGACAGATTGCAATGCTTAGATGCAGAAGAAATTCCATTCCGCTTGTAATGGGAAGCGCGACTCCTTCTGTTGAATCCTGGCACTCAATGCAAAACGGTTCAATCATCAGGCACACGCTCACAAAAAGACTTGCAGGAGGAGAAAAGCCCAAAATCAGCTGCGTAAACCTAAGCCTTGAAGCCGACAAGGAAAGCTGCATTTCAAAACCGCTTCAAAATGAAATTCAGTCAGCCCTTTCAGAAAAAAAACAGACAATTCTGTTCCTGAACCGCCGGGGATTCACGCATTTTTTTAGATGCTCAAGCTGCGGATATGAACTAAAGTGCAAAAACTGCTCGGTTTCAATGACATACCACAAAAGCGAAAACCGCCTAAGATGCCACTACTGCGGATATTCTCTTCCACCGCCACAACAATGCCCAAAATGCGGTTCGCTTGACATAGGATATTCAGGATTCGGAACTGAATACATCGAGGCAGAAGTAAAGGCAAAGTTTCCAAACGCAAAAGTAGTGCGCATAGACACAGACTCGCTTCACCACAAAGGGGAACTTCAGGAAAAACTTGATTCATTTAGAAAAGGTGAATATGACATTCTGCTTGGAACTCAAATGGTTGCAAAAGGCTTGAATTTCCCGAACTTAAAGCTTGCAGGAGTTGTCCTTGCAGACACAGCTCTACATTTGCCGGATTTTCGTGCGCAGGAAAAGACATTCGCTCTTATAACGCAGGTTGCAGGCAGAGCAGGAAGATTTTTCCCAGGCGGAAAAGTTATTGTGCAAAGCTACAGCCCTGACCGAGATGCAATAAACTATGCCGTAAAAGGACTTACAGAAGAATTCTATAAGAATGAGCTTGAAGCGCGCCAAATTCTAAACTTTCCGCCTTATTCACGACTTTTGCGCCTTGTGTTCCGTTCACAGAAACCAGACGCAGCCCAAAATGCAGCCCAAAGCGCGTATAACATCCTATACAAGTGCCGTCCGCAGGGAGTCGATATTCTTGGTCCTGCTGAATGTCCGCTTGAAATGGTAAACGGAAGCCATCGCCATCAAATTCTTCTGCGCTCAAAGCAAATCCGACCGCTTCAGGAAATGGCAAAAAAACTCGTGTGGGGATTTAAGCCTCCAAAGGATGTCTACATAGAAACAGACACCGATCCCGTAACTCTTCTCTAATAGCCTTAATTTCGAGTTTTATAATTTAATGTCATTATCGGGCTTGACCCTGCGATGTTTCTGAAAGAAATTCGGTTGATAATCTATTGAAAATTTCCAACAGATTCCTGATCGAGTTTACTGCGTAACCATCGCAGTGTCGTAGCACGGGAATGACACTTAAATTACTGTTCTTATCAAAACTCGACATTTGGACTAAGAAAACATTTTGCAGCCTGCCGAAGCCTCCCGGAACAAAAAAAAGCCGCCAGATTAGCATTTTACACTAAAATGACGGCAGTTTTATAAGCTTTGTCCGGCTTAGAATTCTTGCTTAACTTTGTCTACATCTACACCGGCATCCTTTTCACGGATTTCTACACGGCGGATTTTTCCACTGATTGTCTTTGGAAGCTCATGCACAAACTCAATTATTCTAGGACACTTGAAAAGCGCAGTCTCGTGCTTTACAAAGTCAAAAAGTTCATGCTCAAGTTCTTCGGAAGCCTCGTATCCCGGAGAAAGAACGATTGTAGCCTTTACAGCTTGTCCTCTTTTTTCATCAGGAACGCCTGTAACCGCGCATTCCATTACAGCCGGATGCTGCTGAAGAACAGACTCAACTTCAAACGGACTGATTCTGAATCCGGAAGACTTGATGATGTCGTCTTTTCTTCCAACGAACCAAACGTAGCCGTCTTCATCCATATAAACTGTGTCTCCAGTATGGTAAACGCCTCCGTCAAAAGCATTAGCTGTAAGAGCAACATCGCGGTAGTATCCAGAAAGAAGCCCGAACGGATGTCCTTTATCCAAGTGGATTACAAGTTCGCCGACTTCACCTGCAGGAACAGGTTTTCCGCTGGCATTTACAACAGAAACGTCATAAACAGGAGACGGACGGCCCATTGAGCCAGGACGAACAACAGCGTCAAGAAAGTTTCCGCAGATAATTGTGGATTCAGTCTGACCGTAGCCTTCGTAGATTTTCTTTCCTGTCTGCTCAATAAACTTGTTGTAAACTTCGCCGTTAAGAGCTTCTCCCGCAGTCGCAAAACGCACTACACTGCTGATGTCGTACTTTGAAAGGTCCTGCCTGATGAGGTAGCGGTAAACAGTTGGAGGCGCGCAGAAAGTTGTAATTCCGTACTTTGCGATTTTCTGAAGCATCTTGTCCGGCTTAAAGCTGTGCATATCGTAAACAAAAACCGCGCTTCCGCAAATCCACTGTCCGTAGAGTTTTCCCCAGACAGCTTTTCCCCAGCCAGTTTCAGAAACAGCAAGATGAAGTCCATTGTCCTGAACTCCATGCCAGTATTTTGCAGTTATAAGATGCCCAATCGGATAAAGGTAATTGTGCAGAACCATCTTTGGATAGCCTGAAGTTCCTGACGTAAAGTAAAGAAGCATAGGGTCTTCGCTGTGAACTGCGGCATCTCCTACCGGGCGCGGAAATTCTGGGACGCACTTGTCAACTTCAGCATGGAAGTCAATCCAGCCTTCACGTGAAGGTCCTACAGTAACAAGTTTTTTTACAGTCGGGGAATTTGGAAGAGCTTTTTCAATTTCAGACTGAACCGCCGGATTGTCATAAGAAATAATCATCTTGATTTCCGCAGCGTTTGTGCGGTACTCGATGTCTTTTTGAAGCAGCTGGTCTGTAGCCGGAACTGCGATTGCCCCGATTCTATGAAGCGCCATCATTACCCACCACCATTCGTAGCGGCGGCGCAAAATCATCATAACGGCATCGCCTTTTTTTATTCCTTGAGAAGCAAGAAAATATGCAGTCCGCTTTGAATCAGCTGAAATCTGCTCGAATGTCCAAGTATGCTCTTCGCCGTCATCATCGCACCACACAAGAGCTCTTTTTCCCGGCTCTGTAACAGTGTAGCGGTCTACAATGTCATAGGCAAAATTGAAATTTTCCGGAGCCTTCAAGCGGCAATGCGCCTTCAAGTCATCGTAGGAAGCAAACTCTCTGTCTTCAACTAAAAAATCATGATAAAGTGCCATATATTCCTCTTAAAAACAGTGTGGTAAAAAGTTTTTATGACATTTTAATACAAAATGTCATTCATTTCAAGCGAAATACTTCCGCAGAAAATGAACTTCAAATCACTATAGTCTTAGACAGCCAAAGTTTCAGAAAGTTGCAAATATATAGAAAATTTTATATATTTACTGCATTATGTTTGACAAATTATTAACACTTATTTTCGGTTCGGCAAATGACCGCGCTGTAAAAGCACTGAAGCCTGTTGTTGCACAGATTGAAGCTAGAGAAAGCTGGGCACAGGCATTTTCTGACGAGCAGTTTCCTGAACAGACAAAAATTCTAAAAGAGCGTCTTGCAAAGGGCGAGACTCTCGATGATATTCTTGTGGATGCATTTGCATTGGCAAGAGAAGCGGCAAAAAGGGTTCTTGGAGAGCGCGCATATCCATGCCAGCTCATGGGTTCCCTTGTCCTTCATTCCGGCAGAATAACAGAAATGAAGACCGGCGAAGGAAAAACACTTATGTGCGTTTGCGCCGCCTACCTTAATTCTCTTAGCGGAAAAGGCGTTCACATTGTTACTGTAAACGATTACCTTGCAGAGCGCG
This sequence comes from Treponema sp. UBA6852, assembly GCA_002449305.1. GTDB lineage: Bacteria > Spirochaetota > Spirochaetia > Treponematales > Treponemataceae > Treponema_D. Next base: position 74,350 of record DKDI01000015.1, on the reverse strand, counting down.
ACAGCCAGTGGATGGGACGCATCTACAGATTCCTTGGTCAAACTGTAGGCTGCATCTTAAGCAACATGGACAACGACGCAAGAAAAGCCGCTTACAACTGCGACCTGACTTACGGAACAAACAACGAGTTCGGATTTGACTACTTGCGTGACAATATGCAGATTGACGCTTCCCGCAAAGTTCAGCGCGGATTCAACTTCTGCATTGTGGACGAAATCGACTCTATTCTTATCGATGAAGCAAGAACTCCGCTTATCATTTCAGGACAAGGCGAAGACGACACTTTCAAATTCCATGAAGTTGACAAATACATTGGAATGTTCACGGAAGTCAAAAAAGATCCAAAGACAAACGACTATCCAGACGAAGTTGAAATGACTCCCGAACAGCGCGCGGCTCTCGAAGGCGACTACAAGTTGGATGAAAAAAGCAAGCGCGTTTCATTTACAGACAAGGGAATGAACAAAATAAACGACATACTTCTTTCCCACAATCTTATTGAGCCGGGAACAACTGTTTTTGACGAGCAAAATTTTGAATTTGTGCATTATTTTACACAGGCGCTGAGGGCTCATACACTTTATCATCCTGATGTTGATTATGTTGTAAAAGACGGACAAGTTCAGATTGTTGACGAATTTACAGGACGCATTCTTGAAGGAAGAAGATACGGAGACGGACTTCATCAGGCAATAGAAGCAAAGGAGCATTTAAAGATTGCCCAGCGAAACAGAACGCTTGCGACAATCACATTCCAGAATTTCTTCAGAATGTATGACAAGCTTTCTGGAATGACAGGAACCGCTGCAACAGAGGCTGTAGAATTCGACAAAATTTACAATCTAGATGTTGTCGTAATTCCAACAAACAAGCCTGTTGCCCGCATTGATGAAGACGATGAAGTTTACCTGAACGAAAGCGACAAATGGATTGCGATTTCAAAAGAAGTTGAAGAAGCGCACAAAAAGGGCCAGCCAGTTTTAATCGGAACAGTTTCCGTAGAAAAATCAGAGCATCTTTCGGCAATTCTTACAAGAAAAGGAATTCGCCATGAAGTTCTTAACGCAAAAAACCATGCACGTGAAGCTTTGATTATTGCTGAAGCCGGAGCAAAAGGAGCCGTAACTGTCGCAACAAACATGGCAGGACGCGGTACAGACATCAAGCTCGGCGGAAGTCCTGAAACTAGAGCAAGAAAAAAAGTCGGAACAGAAGCATCTCAGGAGCAGTTTGATGAAGCTCTTAAAATTGAAAAGGAACAGTGGAAAAAAGACTACGAGGAAGTAAAAAACCTTGGCGGACTTTACGTAATCGGCTCTGAACGCCATGAAAGCCGCCGTATTGACAATCAGCTTCGCGGACGCTCTGGACGACAGGGAGACCCTGGAAGAAGCAAATTCTACATTTCAATGGACGACGATCTTATGAGGCTGTTTGGCGGCGAAAAGATGAAAGCCATTATGAGCAGAATCGGAATGCAGCCTGGAGAACCAATAAATCACCCTATGCTTAACCGCTCAATTGAAAAAGCCCAGAAAAAAGTAGAAGAAAGAAACTTTGAAATAAGAAAAAATCTTCTTGACTATGATGACGTTTTGAATCAGCAGAGAAAATTTATTTATGACCAGCGTGATGAAATTCTTGTAGACGAAGACTTGAGCGGCAGAGTTATGAACAATGCAAAAGAAACTGTCTCTGAAATTTTCGAAGAGTTCAAGCATGAAAGGAATCCATCACAAAGCGCGCTTGCAGACAAAATATACAACACATTCGGTCAGCAGCTTTCTTATGATCAGCTTACAGAGGAAGGAGTTGATGCGGCTCTTCAGAATGACTTGACACAAAAGGAAATGCTTGCCGGAAAACAAAGCCTGAATATGTTTATCCGCTACCAGTACATTCAGATGATTGATAAAAAATGGCTTGATCAACTTGAATTCCTTGACGGACTAAGAGAAGCCGTTCACTTGCGTTCTTACGGAAGCAAAAATCCGCTCACAGAATATAAAATTGACGGATTCAATCAATTTGACGAAATGCTTGACAACATAAGAGATTCTGTAACAAGCAGAGTATTCAAGGTAAAAGTTCAAGTCGGCTCTCAGCCTCCACGCCAGCAGCCTCGCCAGATGAATGCACAGCATCAGGAAGCGCAGTCAATGGCAAGAAGCGCGCAACAGGCCGCTCAGAATTCAGCAATGAAAAGCGGAAGGCAAGGTCAAAGCGTAACAGTAACTAGATCTGTTCCAAAAGTAGGCAGAAACGATCCATGCCCATGCGGAAGCGGAAAAAAATACAAAAACTGCTGCGGAAGAAATTCCTAAGCAATAAATTCCATCTAAAAAAAAATGAAGGACTTGGTTCTGAAAAACAGTTCCAAGTCCTTTTTTGTTTGCTTTAGAATATAAAAATGACTAGAGTATATAACGCTCCAAATTCTGATTTTGGATTACACCATTCAGTTTTTCATCAACATACTTGCTGTCAATTGTTATAGTTTCACCTGCATGGCGGTCAGCATCAAAGCTTAATTCCTCAAGAACAGTTTCCATTATAGTATGAAGTCTGCGCGCGCCTATATTTTCACTGTGAGAATTTACATCTTCCGCAATAAAACTCATGCGGTCAATAGCTTCGTCCGCAAACTTGAGTGTTACGCCTTCAGTGGCAAGAAGAGCTTCATACTGCTTCACAAGAGCGTTTTTTGGCTCGGTAAGTATGCGCTTGAAATCTTCTTTTTTGAGCGGCTCCAATTCCACGCGAAGAGGAAATCTACCTTGGAGTTCCGGGATAAGATCGCTAGGGGCAGATACACTGAAAGCTCCAGCTCCGATAAACAAAATATGAGTTGTATTTACCACGCCCCATTTTGTATTCACATCGCTTCCTTCAACAATAGGAAGAATGTCCCGCTGAACTCCTTCCCTACTGACTGCCTGACGGTCGCCTTCACCACCGTGAGTTGCAATCTTGTCAATTTCATCTATAAAAATAATTCCGCTTTGCTCTACTCTTTTTTTCGCCTCATCAGCAGCCTTGTCACTGTCTGTATTTCGCTCAAGAGTATCCGCCATAAGAATTTGGCGTGCTTCGCGAACAGTTACACTGCGTCTTTTTGATCTTCCGCCTGAAAGAAGCTCCTGAAGTCCGTTTATGCTTTCTTCAAGGTCTTCAGGATTGCTTGCTCCCATCATGTTCATGCTAAATGAAGGCTGACGGTGAACTGTTATTTCCACAATGCGGTCTTCGAGCTTACCCTCACGGAGCATTGTCCTGAATTTTTCACGTGTAGAAGCCATATCCTCGTGAGTTGAAGTATCTTCTTCAATTTCTTCTTGCAGCTCTTCTTGAACAGGATTTTCTTTTGGAATATCAACTTGAATCAAGCTTCCCTGAATCGGACTTGACTCACCAAATATATTTCCAAGCACATGGACATCTCTTTTTGGAGAGGAATCCTTGCGTTTTTTCTTGCCAGAACTTCCAGGCAAAAGCAAATCAAGCAGCTGGTCTTCCACCATAGGAATGCATTTTTCACGCAATTTCTCCTGCATTTCAGCCTTTACCATGTTATAGCCAACTGCCATAAGATCGCGGACCATACTTTCAACATCGCGGCCAACATAGCCAACTTCCGTATATTTTGTGGCTTCCACTTTCAAGAATGGCGCTCCGCAAAGTTTTGCAAGGCGGCGAGCAATTTCAGTTTTTCCAACTCCAGTTGGTCCCATCATCAAAATATTCTTTGGCGCAACTTCGTCCCGGATTTCTTCTGGAAGTTTTATTCTACGCTGGCGGTTTCGCAAAGCAACTGCAACAAAACGCTTTGCCTTTTGCTGGCCGATTATATAATTGTCAAGTTTTTCAACAATCTGCGCTGGAGTAAGTCCGTCTGGAATTCCTTTTGAATTCGACTGCGCCTTGATTTCTTCAGTCATATTAAAGCTCCTCAACTACTACGTTGCTGTTAGTATAAATGCAAATTTGTCCTGCTATTGCAAGCGATTTCTGGGCTATTTCTTTTGCTGAAAACTGGGAAGATTCCATATAAGCCATTGCCGCTGCGTATGCATAATTTCCTCCAGAACCAATCGCAAGAATATCGTTTTCAGGCTCAATGACGTCTCCGCTTCCTGAAATCAAAAGAATTTTATTTGAATCAGCTACAAGCAAAAGCGCCTCAAGCTTGCTCATTGAACGTTCTGTGCGCCACAACTTAGCAAGCTCAACAGCGGCACGAGTAAGGTCTCCGTTAAATGTCTTGAGTTTTTCTTCAAATTTATCAAAAAGAGTAAAGGCATCTGCGGTTGCTCCGGCAAATCCTGTAAGAACTTTGCCATCATAAATGCGGCGCACTTTTTTAGCATTGCCTTTCATCACTGTGTTTCCCATAGTAACCTGACCGTCTCCAGCCATAGCAACTTTTCCATTTCTCCTTACAGCAATTACAGTTGTGCTGCGGATTTTATTTTCATTTCCCATAATTTTTATTCTCCTATGCAGACAATTTCTATTTCAGTCTTTTTTTCCTGAATGCGGAAACGCCTGGCTGTATACTTTTTTTAAACGTTCCAAAGTTACATGAGTATAACGCTGAGTCGTGCTTATGCTGGAATGTCCAAGAAGTTCCTGAACAACTCTTATGTCCGCGCCAGAATTAAGCATTCCTGTAGCAAAAGTATGCCTAAAAGCATGAGGCGAAACATGGCTGCCGGTCCCTTCAATTCCTGTATAGCGGCTCACAATATACCAAATTCCATGGGCTGAAAGCGCAGTTCCTTTCTGGCTTAAAAAAATTCTGCTTACTTCACAAGCACAACCTTTTTCAGCCTGCGGAAATCTTGCCTTCCGTTCCTTCAAATAAAGCATAAGGGCGTTTCTTGCGTCCTGCTCAAAATAAATGCGGCGGTCTTTTTTTCCTTTTCCAGTAACAATCGCGCTTTTAAAATCACTTGTAAAATCCTGAAATTTCAAGGAAGCAAGCTCGCTCACACGGCATCCAGAAGAATACATCATTTCAAAAATCGCCTTGTCCCTTGATGCCCACAAAAGTTCTTTTTTTTCAGGCTGACGGCAAACATTGTCAATTTCAGTCTGAGACATAAAGCGCGGAAGTGTTTTAGGCTGGCGAAGACACTTTAGCTCATAAGAAACGTTTTTAGAAATATAACCAAATTTCTTTAAATATGCAAATAATCCTCTGACTGCGGAAATAACTCTATTTACAGAAGCCACTGAATATTTTTTACGGCTCAATTCTCCAACAAAAAGCCGCAAATCTTCCAGTGTAAGTTCTTCTGGCAATTTATCATTTCCAAAAAATTCGCAAAAATGAGCCAAATCCTGCCGGTAAGACAAAACTGTATTTTCAGACAGTCCGCGCACACTTCCAAGGTAAACCAAAAATTCTTCGGAACATTCAAAGAGAGTTTCAGGCATTTTGGGATTCTTTTGACTCTTTATCAGCCTTATTTGCCTTTGCAAATTCTCCTGCAGCTTCAGCAGCAACTGCTTCATCCGCTGAATGGAGATAGTCGCAGTCAGGATTTATACAGCTTTTATATGAGCCGTTTTTCTTGTCATATTTTTCAACAAGAAACCATCCGCACTTAGGGCAATAAACGTCAATCGGCTTAAAATGCGAAATAAATGTGCATTCTGGATAATTTGTGCATCCATAGAATTCTTTTCCGCGTCCTTTTGTTTTTCTTGCAACGATATGTCCATCGCAGCCTTTTCGCGGACATTTTGCAAGCGGAACACTTTTTGTATTGTGGCACTCAGGAAATCCAGAACAGGCAAGAAAATACCCGAAGCGGCCAAGTTTTTTCACCATTGGTTTTCCACACTTTTCACAGATTTCGTCAGTAGGCTCATCAAGTGTTCCTTTTAAACTTTCCTGATTTTCCATGACTTCTTCAACACGATTTTTAAACGGTCCAAAGAAATCCGCAATCATATTGTTCCAGACAAGCTCATTCTGCTCCACCTTGTCAAGATCATTTTCAACTTCCGAAGTAAACTGCTCATTTATAACATCGGGAAATGATTCCACAAGAATTTTACAGATAATTTTTCCGAGCATCGTAGGAACAAGCTGCTTATTATTCCGTGTAACATAATAGCGGTCAAGCAAAACTGAAATTATAGGCGCGTAAGTTGACGGGCGGCCAATTCCTTTTTCCTCCAAAGTTTTTACCATTGAAGCGTCGGTGTAACGGGCCGGGCCTTGAGTAAAATGCTGTTCAGGGTAAAATTTTCCGCTTGAAAGAATTTCGCCAATCTTGAGAGATGGAAGGCTTCCGGTTACATCTTCTTTAGAAGAAAGTGTCTTTATAACATTATAAAAGCCTTTGTGGCTTAGCTTGCTTGCACTCACACGGAACAAAGCGTCTCCAGCCTGAATATCAACGCTGGTTGTCTTTGACTTTGCATTGTTCATCTGGCTCGAAACAAAACGTTCCCAAATAATTGAATACAAGCGAAGTTCTTCACGAGTTAAATATTCCTTTACGCTGTCTGGAGTATACTTTACATAAGTCGGACGAATTGCTTCGTGGGCATCCTGCGCGCTTTTTCCAACCGCATACTCAATTTTTTCAGCAGGAAGATCCTCCGGAAAATTTTTTCCAATCCAGTCTCTTACATCATTTATAGCAGTCTGGCTTATGCGGACAGAATCGGTACGCATATAGGTAATAAGTCCAACGCGCGTGTTTCCAATCTGCACGCCTTCATAAAGACGCTGGGCAATCTGCATTGTTTTTCTTGAAGTAAAACTGAGCCTGTTTGCCGCTGCCTGCTGAAGTTTTGAAGTCGTAAAAGGCGGCTTTGGACGAACAGTTTTTTCAGTTTCCTTTATATCTAAAACTTTGCATTCGCTGTTTTGAATTTCTTTTATAATATCATTAACAGCATTTTCATTTTTCAGTTCAGGCTTTGTTCCTTTGTATTGGACAAGCTGAGCCGTAAATTTATTCTTTCCCTTTGCAAAATCCGCATCAAGAGACCAATATTCTTCAGGAATAAAATCTTCAACTTCCTTTTCACGCTCGCAAATAAGACGCAACGCAACAGACTGAACACGACCAGCGCTAAGTCCATTTTTTACTTTTTTCCAAAGAAGCGGACTCAAATTATAGCCAACAAGCCTGTCAAGAACACGGCGGGCTTTCTGCGCATTTACCTTTGCCTCGTCTATTTCACGTGGATTTTTTACAGATTCTTTTATTGCAACCGGAGTGATTTCATTAAAAACAATGCGATGTATAGGAGCTTCTGTTTTTTCCTTGAGCGCATTATTCAAATGCCAAGCAATTGCTTCACCTTCGCGGTCATTATCCGATGCAAGCAAAACGCCAGAAGAATTTTTTGCATCTTTTTGCAGTTCCTTTAAAAGCTTTGCACGCCCGCGGACAGTTATATATTCCGGCTGAAAATTATTATTTACATCGATTGCGATGCGGCTTTTGGGCAAATCAATAAGATGTCCCATAGAAGCCTTTACCGTGTAGCCAGTTCCAAGATAATGCTCAATTGTCTTTGCTTTCGCAGGAGACTCAACAATAATCAGAGTGTTCTTTTTAGTCTCTTTTTTCGATGTTTTTTTAGCAGTTTTTTCAGCCATAATCCACCTGTCAGCACGAATCAAAAAATTCAAGCTGTCCTTTATTTTTACAGACTTTAAATCCCGGAGCATTTTTTCTTACCGCGACAAAATCCGCATAGTTTTCTATAACCGGAGCTCCTTCCTCAATAAACTTTTCAGAAGCACGGACATTTTTCTTTCCGCCACGCCCATTTTTTTCAGCTTCACTGCAAAATCCAGCCGAATGAAAAACAACATCACGGTTGTAATCAAGGGCGAAATCAGCAGTAATAAGAGCACCGCTTCCAGCAGGAGCATGAACAACGACAGTGCATGAAGACAATGCCGCCACAAGCCTGTTCCGCTGAACAAATCTCCAAGGCTCAGCAGGAATGCCGGGAACATATTCACTTGCAATAAATCCACCGTCTTTTACAATCTGCTGGGCAAGACTTCTGTTTCCATACGGAACAACTGTATCTATTCCGCACGGAAGAATCGCCGCAGTTGACTGTAAAATTCCAGAGGCAAGAGCACCTTTATGAGCAAAACTGTCAATTCCATTCGCGAGTCCTGAAATGACAGTCAGAGCGGAAAAAGCAGCCTCCTTTGCAAAGCCAAAAGCCGCACGCGCAGTCTTTTCACAAACACGTCTTGTTCCCACAACAGAAACACAAGGCTTTTTCAAGGCTTCTAAAGTTCCACGGTAAAAAAATGCATAAGGAGGATCTGGAATAGTCCTAAGCATAGCAGGAAATTCCGCTTCATAATAAAAAACGGAATTTATCCCTTTTGATTCTGCAAGCCTAAAACTTTTTTCAGCGAAAGCCCTGCAAACATTTCCATTCCAAACCGCCCTTCCCAAACTTCTGCCTATAATAGTAGAAAGCTCTTCTATAGACAGTAACGCAAGATTATCCATGCTGTCAATATTTTTCTTTAAAAGAATTTTTTCTTTGGCAGAAAGGAATGTTATTGATGAAATTGCAATGTCTAAAATATCCACAAGAAAAAGATATAAAAAACTGTTATAAAATGCAAATTTTATTTATACTGAAGTTCAAGGCATTTCTTTTTGTTTTCCTGGGCAGCCTGAACTTTTTCAGCATTGGGCTTTAGCTCAATAATCTTGTCGTAAAGTTCAATTGCCTTGTCAAACTGATATGTTAAATAATACGCGCCTGCAAGAGCAAACATTGCATTTGTGTCTCTAGTTTGAACAGAAAGGAATTTTTCAAGATAAGGAACCGCCTTGTCGCCCTGACCGAATTCAAAAACATAAAGAATTCCAAGTCCGTACAAAACACGGTAATAATTAGGATCAATTTTTAATGCCTGAAGATACGAATTTTCCGCAAGCCGAAGATAATTCATTTTTTTTATCGCTTCATCTGAGGAAGTTCCTTTCGCATCAAAATCAAGGCTCGCATTAGCCATGTGTCCTGCGCAGCTTCCTACGTAATAATAAAGATTTGCGTTGTCCGGATAATAAGACAAAGCCTTTTGAAAACATTCCAAAGCTTTTCCGTACATTTGTTGGTCAATATAACGAGTTCCAAGAATTTTATACCAAATTCCAATCTGACCTTCTGTTAAAGCTAAATCCATTGCGCGGGCATCGTATTTTTTTATAGCTTCCTCAAGTTCTTCTTTTGTCGTAGGATTTGAAACACCTTCCTCAATTCGCTGCATTCGCTTTACAGAATTATAAGAAGGAGAACAAGAAATCGCCGCAAAAGCAATAAAAAGCGCAAACGAAATTTTAATAATTTTTTTCATAAAAATCCTCCGTTGTTTTATTCAGTTTTATGGCCTGGAAAAAAATCCCTGTGGCTTTCTTCAAGTCTTGAATCGTCTATGTGCGTATAAATTTGCGTCGTAGACAAATCAGAGTGTCCCAAAAGTTCCTGCACTGATCTTAAGTCCGCTCCGCCTGAAAGCAAATGAGTTGCAAAGGAATGGCGCAAAGTGTGGACTTTCGCTTCAATTCCAGTTTTTTTCCCCATTTTCTTGAAATTCTTCCAAATTCCTTTTCTTGAAATAGGATTCCCTTTAGAATTTACAAAAACTTCGGGAATAATTCTACTTCCCACGAATCCGGGACGAATTTCAAAAATCCATTTTTTAAGCCAAAACGCCGCATCCTCACCAAACGGAACAAGACGCTCTTTGCTGCCTTTTCCGCAGACAAGAATCAGTTTTTCATCAAAATGAACATTCGAAATTAAAAGTGAACAAGCCTCGCTAATCCGAAGTCCGCAGCTGTAAATCACTTCATACAACGCGCGGTCTCTTATTCCAAGCGGCTTTTTCACATCAATTGAAGATAAAAGACTGTCAACCTGTTTAACTTCCAAAACTTTTGGCAAGGCTCTCGAAACTTTCGGTTTTCCAATTTCATGCGCAAAATTTTCAATCCATATTTTTTTTCGGACTAAAAACGAACCAAAAATTCTAAGCGCAGACAAATCTTTTGCAAGCGTAATTTCTTTTCTTCCGGAAGTTTTTCTAAAAGCCGCATAATAAAGCAAAGTTTGAACTGTAACATTTTCTAGCGGCGTTTCGTTTTTTTCCAGATAGTCAAGAAATTCCTGAACGCAAATTAAATAAGTTTCCGCCGTCAGTTTTCCGTGATTTTCCACAAAAAGAAGCTCACTGTAAAATTCCTGAAGCAGAGATTTTTTTTCCATAAATTAAAGCTGCGTCAAATCTATGGAGCGCGAAAGTCCGTTCAGGCGTTTTCTATAAATTGCCGGCTGATTTATGTCGTTCGGATCAATTTTTATTCCCGCAGGAAGCTTGTGCCCTGAAAACGGCCTTTTTTCTTCTGTAGAATTTTTTTCTTCAGGCTGATTTTCTACAAGCGAAACAGTTTCCCGCTCACCAAGAGATTCCGCTGGAGCAAATGAAGTTTCATCATTTTCTTTTGAAACAGAATTTTCAACTGAAGAATTCTTAAAATCTATGGAACTAAAATGTTCTGAAGTTTTTGCAGGCTTTGATTCTGATTCAGTTTTTCCGCCCAAAGCACGGATAAATTCGCCATAGTCAGCAACAGAATCATCTTTTTCATCTTCTTCCAAAGGAACTGAAGTTGCAAAGTCATCATTGCCGCTAAAATCGGTTGCAATTACAGTAACGGAAACTTCGTCGTCTTCCATTGCAGAATTCTCTGAAAGCCCAAAGATTATTTCCGCCTCTTTGCTTGCTGAATGCTTGATTAAATTAACAATATCCTGGGTTTCTTCCAAATCCAAATTTCCATTGCTTGTTATATTAATGAGAATTTTTCTTGCGCCGTCAATCTGGCGGTTTTCAAGAAGCGGATTTGCAATTGCACCTTCAACAGCTTCGTTGACTCTATTTTCGCCTTTGCCTTTTCCAACGCCAAGAATCGAGTCGCCTGAACCGTACATTATTTTTCTTACATCAGCAAAATCAAGGTTTATATCGCCAGGCTGAGTGATAAGTTCTGTAATTCCCTTTACTCCAGCGCACAAAAGTCCGTCTGCAAATTTAAACTGCTCTCTAAAAGTCATGCGGTGGTCTACATTTTCAACAGCCTTAAAAATCAAATCATTAGGAAGAACAATCAAACTGTCTACATTCTGCCTGAGTTTTTCAAGTCCTTCCATAGCGTTATCCATGCGGACTTTTCCTTCAAATTCAAAAGGAGTTGTAACAACGGCAATCGTAAGAATTCCAGCGTTATGTGAAAGTTCTGCAACAACAGGCGCAGAACCAGTTCCAGTTCCTCCGCCCATTCCTGCAGTTATAATAACCATGTTTGCGCCTGAAATAATTCTTGAAATACGTTCGGCATCTTCTTTTGCGGCATTTTCGCCAACAGCAGGATTTCCGCCCGCGCCAAGTCCGCCTGTAATTTTCTGTCCGATTGGAACTCTTAGCTGCGCAGTTGATTTATGCAAAGCCTGTTTGTCTGTATTTAAAACAATAAACTGAACACCAGAAACTCCGTCTTCAATCATGCGCTGAACCGCACTGGAGCCACCACCGCCACAGCCAATAATTTTTATAACAGTGGGATTTATGTCACCAAGCTCATCATCAAAATTTAACGGCTCGTCATTTGCAACATTTGAAGGCGGCTGCAAAACTGAACCATTCAGCGGCACATTCATTTTTTGAGAAGACGTATCTTCAACATTTGTAAATTCCATATTTTCCTCCCGACCCGCGCATTCTGTTTCTTAATCCCCATTAAAAGCAGAGCGCATCCAAAAATATTTAGTTTATCAGTTTATCTTTTTTAGCAAGTTTTTAAACCAGCTAGGCTTGGAATCCTGCTTTTGTTTTTTTGAAACTTTATGGGAAACTGCCGCAGAAGAATCATCGTTTTTATTCGCAAGAACAAGTCCCACAGCAGTCGCAAAATCTGCGTTTCTATAAGAATCATCAGCACCGCCAAAATCCGCGCAGCAACCGATTCTAACAGCAGTTGTCTTCCAAACTTCCTGTGCAAGAGTCTCGATGCCAGGCATAAGAGCGCCGCCGCCAGTAAGAACAATCGTTCCCCTAAGCTCCGTAAGTCCAGAATGTCTGACAACTTCTTTTTTTGCAGAAACAAGTATTTCTTCAACCCGAGCCGTTATAATTTCACTTAAGGCAGCTTTATTCGTAAGTTCAGGAGGAAGTCCTCCAACCCCGGGAATTATAACTTCCTCATTTTCTTCGCCTTCATTAAGCCAGCAAGTGCCGTACTTTATTTTCAATTCTTCAGCTACAGAAAAAGGAACGCCCATTACTTCTGAAATATCGTTTGTAACACGGTTTCCGCCTGCAGGAATTGAAGTTGTAAAAACCGGAGCGTCTTTGTTAAGAACAATTACATCGGTAGAGCCGCCACCCAAATCAATTAAAATAGAGCCAAGATCGCGCTCGTCTTCCCTTAAAGTTGCATAGGCAGCCGCCAAAGTTTTAAGTGTAATTCTTCTAAGCTGATATTCAGCGCGCATTATGCATTCGTTTATATTTGCATAGGCCGAAGTTGAAACTTTTAAAAGCAAAGTTTTTACTTCAAGCCGCACGCCTTTTATTCCGATTGGATTCGCATATTCTCTTCCGTCAACAAGATATTCCTGCGGAAGAATGTGAAGAAGAATTTCATTCAGCGGAATTGAAACAGCCTGGGCGCAATCCAACGCACGTTTTTTTGCTTCCATCTTGATTTCAACTTCACGGTTTCCGCCTTTAGGATCTGCACCAACAACGCCAGTAGAAGGAAGACTTGTAACCTGTGAACCGCCAATTGAAGTATATACTTCAACAACTGTTGTTCCCGCACTGATTTCGGCAGCTTCAATTGTTTCTTTTATTACATTTTTTGTTGCATCAATATTGACGATTATTCCGTTTCTAACTCCCTGAGACGGCTTTTTTGAAATTCCTATTATTTCAATTTCGTCATTTGCATTTATTTCTGCAATAACTGTCCTGATCCAGCAAGTGCCAATATCAAGACCAACAATCGTCCGAGCCAAAATATTCCTCACTCAACGGCATCTGTATGAAAGCGAATCGTATCGCAAATCAACTTCCACAACATCCGGTTCTATAGAATTTACAACGTCAAGAACAACCATCATGTACTTCAGCGCATCTTCAGTCAAAGAGCGGTCGGTAAGAACTCTGACTTTTGCCTGCGTAGGATACAAAACAAGTTCGTAGTTTCCATACTCTTTAGGCACAACCTGAATTTCTGAAATCGCGGCAAAATATTTCTGAGGCAAATTTCTAATCGCTGAAATTTGCTCCATAAGCACACGGTACTTTGCCGGAAGCCTCATCCCTTCCTGAAGATTTTCAATAGGAAGTCCTGAAATAAGAGGAACAGAACTGTCCTGCAAAATGGAATCTGACTGTATGCTGAATAGTACACAATTTTCGTCGATTTGAACAGACTTTGACACGCCATTTACAGAAAGAATAGTTTTTGCAACAGGAACTCTTTCCTTCACAGAAATAAAAATTTTATCTGGAAAACGTTTGTCAACAGAAACTCTTTCAATATAAGAAACATTGCTCAAAATCGAAGCCGCGCGGTCTGTATCAAATCCTGTCCAAGATGAATTTGAAATAGGCGCAAGGCGTTCCGCAATGTCTTTCCGCGCAAAAGAATCCAAGCCTGAATAAATTATAGCTGGACGTCCAAAACACGGAAGCACAAGAGCGTAGATAATTCCTTCAACAAAAAGAAAAAATCCAAGCACAAAAACAACAATTTTGAGAACAATATATTTTTTTTCACTTGTCTTCTGGTCCGCCTTTTCAGAAGTTTTTACAGATTCAAAGGAACCAAAAAATTCATCAAAATCAGAAATCGCCGCGTCACTCATATTCAACTACAACTCCCCCAATTGTTTCAATATTATCAAATTTATTTTTCAAAGTTTGCCCTGATTCTTTATCGGCATCGCAGTGGGAAGCGTTTATAACAAATCCACACATGCAAAGTGTTATTATAAGAGACGAACCTCCCGAAGAAAAAAACGGCAAAGGAATTCCTGTTGTAGGTGAAGCTCCGCAGACAACAGCGCAGTTAAAAACCGACTGGCAAAAAATGCAAAGCGTGCATCCGAATGAGCCGTAAGCCGCAAACCGATCCGGACAGCTAAGAGCGATTTTAAATCCGCGGCAAGCAAAAACTATAAGCAAAATAAAATAAGACGTTACGCCAAAAAGTCCCATCATTGTAGCCCAGCCTGAAAAAATATAGTCAGTCTGAATTTCAGGAATTGCAGAAATTTTTTCAAGCCCGTCTCCAATTCCAGTTCCCCAAATTCCACCTGCGCCAATTGCTCTTTCAGATGCTGAAGTTTGGTAACCAGCTGTTAACCTGAATTTTTCAGGAAAAAGATACGCAAGAATTCTCATCAAGCGATATTCTTCCATGGAAATCAAAATAACAGCGGCAGGAATCGCAAGAATAGAAAACGGAACAAGCCATTTCAAAGATGCGCCGGACAAAATAAACATTGCCACACCAAGGGCAAAAACAAAAATTCCTGTGGACAAATTTCTCTGGCAAAAAATCACAATAACGAAAAGCAAAAGCGCCGCAACTGGATAAATAAATTCCTTGGAGCTTTCTTCATATTCAGAAGAATGCGCGTCAAACATGTGTGCCAAATACATTACAATTGCAAACTTCACAAGCTCCGACGGCTGAAAAGAAAATAAATGCGGAATCACAATCCATCTTGAAGCTCCTTTTCTTTCGCTTCCAATTCCAGGAAGAAACGCAAGAATGCAAAGAACAAAAGCAATCACGGCAAACATAAAAACAAATTTCCGAATTTTCTTTACTGGAACAACTGCAAAAAAAATCAGTCCGGCAAATCCGACTACAGAAGAAACAATTTGCCTGTTTAAAAAATAATTTTTATTTCCGAAGAACCGCTCTCCAACTCCAGGAGAACAAACATAAAGCGTAAAAATTCCAAGTCCCCACAAAAGCAAAGTGCAGACAATAAAAACTGAATCGCTTTTTCTATAGTTTGAAACAGGACGGTCAGGAAAAAATCTGTATTCTCCCATAATCACTCATCTCCGCCAAGCAAAATTTTTGAAATCCGCTCAAGCCCCATTCCTCTTGAACCTTTTATGAACACAATTGAATTTAAAATTCCGTGCAAAACTTTTTTTATTTCCAAAGCAGCCTTTTCCATTGAACCTTGAGAATTTCCTGCAATGAAAATAATATTTTTTTCAGAAGAATTTTTTGCCTTTTCAAAAGCGGATTTCATTTCTGTTCCAATAAAAATCACAAGGTCGGCGTCAGAGTTTGCAGCAAGAAGCCCAGTTTTTTCATGCGCAGATTTTGAATCAGAGCCAAGCTCAAGCATATCGCCAAGAACAAAAATTTTTTTTGCATCCGCATCTTTTTTTACAGAGCCGACAAATTCAATTGCTTTTTCCATTGAATCAGGATTCGCATTGTAGCAGTCCTGCATAATAAAAAAATTTTTTCCATCAAGAATTTCAGAGCGTCCAGACAACGGCTTTAAACTAGAAATTCCATCTGAAATTTGCCGGGAAGAAAGTCCAAGCACTTGCGCAAGAGCAATCGCGCCTAGCGCATTTTTATAGTTGTATTTTCCAGGAAGCGGCAAAACAGTTTCAATTCCGTCTATGCTGAATTTTGTTCCTTTCAATCCCAAGTCGCAAATATATTTTACAGAATCTGAATCTGTGTCATTTCCGTAGAATACAACTTTTCCATCAATTTCGTTTTTTAGGAAATCTGAAAAATCATCGTCAGATGGAATTACGCCAGTTCCAAATCCGCCAAAATAACTAAAAATTTTTGACTTCTCCTTTGCAATATTTTCACGGCTTCCAAGAATTCCAATATGCGCCGTACCAATATTTGTTACAATAGCAAAACGCGGCTTCAGCACGGAAGCAATTTCTCCGATTTCATTTTCGCGGTTCATTCCCATTTCAAAAACACCACACTCATGCTCAGCTCTTATATTGAACACAGAAAGCGGAAGTCCTGTCTCGCTGTTTAAATTTCCTTTATTGGAAACAACATTGTATTTTTGCGAAAGTATTGAAACTAGAATTTCTTTTGTTGTCGTTTTTCCGCTTGAACCTGTAACACCAATTTTTATAAGATGCGGAAATTTTTCCACGTAACGAGCAGCAGCTTTCTGCAAAGCTTCAAGAGTATTTTCTACAGCGATAAAAATTACAGAAGGATTTTTTTCATGAAGCTCAACAAAATAATTTCCGTTGTCTTCAAAATTTTTCATGCGGATAAAAACTGCGCTTGCACCTTTTTCAATTGCCTGAGGAATATAAGAATGTCCGTCCTGCTTTTCGCCAATAAGCGGAACAAAAAGAGTATTTTCTTCAACCAAACGGCTGTCTGTCTGAACGGATTTTATGCAAAGCGGAGCGTTTCCAAGAACATGCACGCCATTAACGGCTTCAAGTATTTCTTCCAGCGACAAAAGCGAATCATTTTCGTTCATTTTTTCTCATCTCCACACGCACAATTTCTTCGGTTTCAGCCTTTCTCATGCCCAAATCATTTTCGGCGATAGTTTCAATTCTATCTGAACTTGAAAGAACGCTTATATCCGTTATAAGTTTTTTATTTTCCTCTATGAGTTTTTCTTGTTTTTTTTCAAGCTCAGAAACTTCTTTTTTAAGCTCGCGGTATTTGCTTGACTGAATTCCATTTAAAATTAAAAGTCCAGGAATTCCCAAAGCGAATATAACAAGGCAAAAATTTTTCAGCAAACTTTTTATCTTCATTACAAAGCCTCCACTCCATAAAGCCGAAACTTGTCCGCATCCCGGAGTTTTCTAACAACACGAAGTTTTGCGCTTCTGGAAGGAGAATTTGTTTTGATTTCTTCTTCGGAAGGCTCGACTGGTTTTCTTGTCAAAATTTCCGCGCATGGAGTTCCGCCGCAAACGCATTCAGGAAATTCAGGAGGACAAACACATTGCTTTCCAAGATTGCGAAAATAATTTTTTACAATTCTGTCTTCAAGCGAATGAAATGTTATAACACCCATTTTTCCGCCCGGAACAAGAACATTAAACGCAGCATGGATTGCTTGCGGCAGCCTTTTAAGCTCGCTGTTAACAAGAATTCTCAAAGCCTGAAAAGTTCTTGTCGCAGGATGAATATTTCCGTATTTATATTTTGAAGGAACGGCATTGAAAATTATGTCCGCAAGAGCTTTTGTTGAAACAATCTTCTGAGATTTTCTTGCAGAAACAATCGCATTTGCAATTCGCCTTGAATATTTTTCATCTGAATAAAGATAAATCATATTCGCAAGCTCATCTTCCGGCATTTCGTTAACAATGTCGGCGGCGCTTTCTTTTGTATTCGGATTCAACCTCATGTCAAGCTTTTCATCATGGCGAAATGAGAATCCTCTGCCGCTTTTTTCATAATGAAAAACACTGATTCCCAAATCGAACAAAATCAAGTCTGGCTTTCTTTCTTCAGGGTAATTGCAGTAAAAATCGTTGAACCAGCCGTTATAAAACCTCATCCGCTCCCCGAATTCTGAAAGACGTTCTTTCGCCCTTGCCTGAATAACGCTGTCGGCATCAAGTCCAAGAATTTTTAAAGATGGAAAATTTTTTAGAAAATTAAACGAATGTCCGCCTTCCCCCAAAGTAGAATCAATCATAAAGGCGTCCTTTTCAAACGGTTCGCCTACCGGAGAAAGGAATTTGAGACATTCATTTAGCAATACAGGAGTATGAACAATTTCCACTTTTTTTCCAGCCTAATTTTTTGAGCGGCAAAACTCACATCAAAATATCACCCATAGTTTCCGCAGCTTCAAGGAAGGAATCTTCAGTTTTTTCAAGATAAGCCTTGTACTTTTCAGAATCCCAAAGCTCCATATACTTGTTGATTCCAAGAATTGTACATTCACCTTTTAGTTCCGCGTAATCTCTAAGCGTCTGGGGAATAGAAAGACGGCCGGATTTATCAAAATCCAATTTTTGTGCAGGCGCAATAAAACGTCGCATAACAAGGCGTTTCTGATCATTAAACAAAGACGCCGAGTCCACGATTTTTTTATTAAGAGAAGTCCATTCATCAATGGAGAAAATCATAAGACAGCGGTCGAGCCCCTGAGTTACAACAAGACTTTCCTGCTGCAAAACAGAACGCAACTTCGCCGGAAACTGAATTCTTCCTTTGTCATCCAGCGTGTTGTTGTACTCGCCAAAAAGCATTTCCATGCCACTATCCACCACTTTACCCCACTATTTCCCACTTATTAAACATTTTATCAGAAAAAAACGTAATGTCAATGCAAAAACTCTCCGATAGTCTGATTTTTACAGTTGAAAATTCAACTAAACTTTAAAACTGTATAGTTGAGAATCTTTTTCATATCTGATAAAAATCCGCAGACTGAAATAAAATGATAAACACACTGAACGAAACAAGCCTTCACAAGTCACTAAAAGCACTTTACAGAATTCAGTGCAACGGAAAATCAGAAGTAAAAATCGGCGCATATATTGCGGATATTCTTTGTCCTGACGGCGGAATCATAGAAATTCAGACCGGAACTCTTGGAAAACTGCTCAAAAAAACAGAATTCTTTTTATCCGAAAAACGAAAAATAAAAATTGTATATCCGCTTGCAACTGTAAAATATATAGAAACCAAAGACGCCTCAACAGGAAAAATTACAAGAAGAAAAAGCCCTTTAAAAAAAAACATATATTCAGTTTTTAAGGAAATAACATCTCTTGTTCCCGTTTTGCTAAAGAAAAATTTCACGCTGGAAATAATCGAAGCTGAAATAACAGAAGAGCGCGTAAAAACAGAAGAGCCGGTCCAGTCAAAAAACAAAAGGCGAAGATTCAAAAAAAACTGGCAAAAAATAGGAAAGCGCCTTGAGCAAACAGGAAAAATTTTTACACTTCACGGAAAATCTTCTTACAAAAAACTGATTCCAAAAAATCTTCCAGGCACATTTACTTCAAAAGATTTTTTTGAACATTTAAAGAAAAACACTCCTCTTATAAAAAGAAGCGATGCAAACCTTATGCTTTGGGTTCTTTCAAAGATAGAAATTATAAACATAGTTGAAAAAAAGGGAAACGCAAAAATTTATTCTATGCAGACAAAGTGCTGTGAAAATGCGTTATAGCTCCAGCAAGAGCGTCTGCTGCGTGGTCAGGCGAAGGCGGATTTTTTAAATTCAATAGAAGTTGAACATACCGAGCAACCGTATCTTTATCCGCACTTTTTGTTCCTGTTACCGCGCATTTTATCTGATTCGGCGCGTACATAAAAATTGGAATTGCCTGCTGAACAAGACACAAACTAACAACGCCTTTCGCCTCTGCCACTGCAAGCGCGCTAGTTGTATTGCGTGCAAAAAACAAAGTTTCCATTTCAGCTTCTGTAGGTCGAAATTCATTTAAAATCGCCAGAAGTTTATTGTAAATGTAAAGCAAGCGTACTTCATGCGAATCAGTACTTGAAGTTTCTATAACTCCATAACTCACAAGAGAAATTTTAGAATTTTCACAGTCAATTATTCCGAACCCAGTGTGAGCAAGCCCGGGATCTATGCCTATAATCCGGCGTTTTTTCATCTATTCTGAAAAAAAACAAGGCACTTGGACGAAACAAAAATTCCGCGCCAAATGCCTGCACAAAAACTAAAAAGTCAAAACTTAAGCTTCTGGATCGAAGTCTTCTGGATATTCAACAGTTGAATAAACATTCTGAACATCATCATTTTCTTCAAGTTTGTCCAAGAGCTTCTGAACTTTCTTTGCAGTTTCCGCATCAACCGCTGTATAGTTAAACGGAACCATAGAAACAGCAGCAGAAAGTGTTTCCCATTCTTTAGTCTGAAGAGCTTCAAGAACTGCGTCAAATGAAGCAGGATCTGTTGTTACTGTGATAACTCCATCTTCGTTTACAACATCTTCTGCGCCAGCTTCAACAGCAACGCTCATAACATCGTCTTCACTTACTTTTTCAGCATCATATTCGATAACGCCTTTGCGTTCAAACATACGGCTTGTAGAACCTGTTGTTCCAAGGTTTCCACCGTTTTTGTTGAAAATATTGCGAACATCAGCAGCAGCACGGTTCTTATTGTCTGTAAGAACATCTACAAGAACTGCAACTCCGCCTGGAGCATATCCTTCATAAACAAGTTCTTCATAAGAAACTGCGCCAAGTTCACCAGTTCCTTTCTTTATAGCGCGCTCAATATTGTCTTTTGGCATAGAAGCAGCTTTTGCCTTGAGCATGGCAGTTCTAAGGCGAGGGTTAGAATCAGGATCTCCTCCACCCATTTTTGCTGCGATAGAAATTTCCTTTATGAATTTTGTGAAAAGCGCTCCACGTTTTGCATCAGCAATACCCTTTGCGTGTTTAATGGTTGACCATTTACTGTGTCCTGACATACGGAACTCCTATAAATAATAACGAATAAGTATAATATACTACCATAAAACAAATAAATACGTCAATAACGAAACTTTTTACTGACTGCATAACGTATTTTTGATATGTTCTGGAAGCGGAATTTCAAAAGTCTGCACTTTACCATCAATAGGCAAAGAAAGTCTTACAGCCGCAAGATGAAGCTTTTTAATTCCGATTTTTCTTGCAAGCTTATTCTTTTTAAAATCTCCATGCTTATCATCGCCTGCAATTGGACAAAAAGCCTTCGCAAGTTGAATTCTTATCTGATGCATACGACCAGTTCCCAAAGTAAGCTTTAAAAAACTAAGCTCCATTTTTTCATCCGTCTCTGGAATTTTTACATCCCAAACTGATTCAACTTTAAAAAAAGTTTTTGCAGCCTGAGTTCTTCCATGCGCTTCAACAGTTCCTTCTAAAACACCAGAGTAACATTTTTTTCCATTAACAAAAGGAATTCCAAAGCAAACCGCAGTGTATTCTTTTTTTACTTTTCCGCCAGAAATCAAGTTCGTCCACTTTGCAGCAGCCAGCGCATTTTTTGCAACAACAAGAATGCCGGAAGTTTCTTTGTCCAAACGGTGAACAAGAAAAATTTTATATCCAAGCTGAAGAGAAAGCTCAGCATCAAGCGGATGAGCAATGCCAGCTCCTCCCTGAACCGAAACGCCAGCTTCCTTATTCACAAGAAGAATTTCTTCATTTTCAAAAATTATAGAAAAAGTTTTCATTTGCCGAAAATAAAAATACAAAGAGTTTCAAATATCAAGAACATTTGAAACAAACCCAACATTTAGAGTTCAATATTAATTGAGGTTTATAAAAATGACAAGCATTGCAAAAAAAACTTCCACTCTTGCATTTTTCTTTTTTATTTCAATAGAAATTTTTGCGCACAGAGTTTCATTTGAAGGATTTTCCAATTCAGTTTTTATCGATTTGCCGGAAGAATTTGTGCTCGTCCAATCTCAAGGAGAAGATTCATTTCTTCTGCAAAGTAAAATTGCTCCTGTAAATTCAATAGTTAAAATTTACAAGAAAGAAAAATTCACTTCCGCTAAAGAAGCATTGGAAAACACAACCCAAAAACTCAATCTTAAAACTTTTGAAACAAAAACTGCGCAATGGAGAAATAATGAAGCCTGCATTGCAGCATTCAAAGGAAAAATTTCTGGAGCAGAATCACAAGGGTACGCGGCCGCCTCTTCAATTCCAGAAAACAAAAGCATTGCAGTCATAATTTCCTGGTGTGGCGCAGAATATTTTAACAATGCAAGTTTTCTTATTGAAAGTTTTATTGATTCTCTTTGTGTTGATTCAGAAAGCTGTTTTTCACCGGGACTTTTCACATCTCTATATCATCCTGCTTCCGGCAAAGAGCAAATAATAAAACTTCTTATAGACAAAAAAGAAGTTTCCAGTCAAATTGATTCGCTTGACTGCAAAAATTCAGAATACCTTATTGAGCGCGAATACAAAGTGCTTCAAATGTACATAAACAGTCCGCTTTGGAAAGAAGCATGGCAACGCTACTACAGAATGATTTTCAAAGATTCATGCAAGCGGCTTCAAAAAGTTTCCTTTGACATTTACGGAACTCTTGCGCCAGAATGCAAGGACGAAACTGATTTTGCACAGAAACTTTTATCATGGACTCAAGGATTCAAATACGAAAGGGAAAAAACTGCAAGCGACTTTGCATCCCTTCCATCTATAATTTCCGGCGGCGGAAGCGACTGCGACTCAAGATCTATGTTAATTGCCGTAATTCTTCAAAGCATGAACATAGATTCAATAATTTTTGTAAGCAGCGAATTTCATCATGCGGTTGCAGGACTTGTTTCGCCCCACCCAGGATTTGGCTTTACAGTTGAAGGTAAAACTTATCTTACAGGAGAAACAACAGTTCCTGGGTTAACTTGGGGAATTATTGACAAGAACCAAAGCGATTTTTCGAAATGGATTCCCGTACTGCTTCCATGAACATTTAAGCGCAAGGAAGCAATGCGGTTTTATTTTATAAGAAGATTATAAGCATCCATAGGAGATTCTGAATTAAGAAGAGCTTCTCTTAAAGATGCATCTTTTAGTTTCGCGCTAAAAAATGAAAGTGTCTTTAAATAATAGCTGTGCTGATTATACGCCGCTGCAATCATAAAAAGAATTCTTACAGGAATCTCGTCAACAGGCTGAAAACCAATTATGTCGCATTTTGAAATTCCTACAGACATAACAAGGTCAGTAACACTTGAAAGCCGCACATGAGGAATTGCAAGTCCTCTGCCAATAGAAGTTGACATAAGTTCTTCGCGCTTTAAAATTTCAGCCTCAAGTTCCTTTGCATCCTTTACCTGAGGAGCTGTACCAAGATTCTGCGCAAGGCGGACAAGTGAATCATGCTTTGTCTGATGATTCATAAAAACAATCCGCTCTGGAGAAAGTATATTTTTCACCTGAACAATAATTTCAGAGTCATTTGATTTTCCACTAGAAGAAAGCCGTTCGTTTACCCATTTTTCAATTTCGGATTTTTTAAATCTCCATACAGTTCCAATTTTTCCGCTTGGAATTTCGCCTTTCTGAGCCCAGTCATATACAGTACGCTCGCTTACACGAAGATATTTTGCAACTTCTTCAATTGTAAGAATATCATCTTCCATAGATTATGGCCTCTTATTTTTATTAAATTTCAACAATTGTATACATTGCGTCATTTTGCAATCTTTACGCTTTTTTGTCAATATTCGCAAGAAACAAAACAACAATGTAAAAATTTAGGCTTTATTTTCTTTCCATGGAAAAAAGAAACCTTTTAATGTTCTTGGTCCCAAAAGTTTCTTATCTTTAGCAAGCAAATCGTTCCAAGGCACATTCTTGCGTTCCTTTGCAGAAAGTCCCGGATTCACTTCAATCCAGTCATATTTATAAAGAAGAAGCCTGAGCGCATTTGTATTGGTAATTACAATTCCAGTCATCCCCGGATAAAGTCCAAAAGTAAAAACCGTAAGCAAAAGATTCAGAAAGTTAACAAAAGAAAGTACAAACGTAAATCCAATATTGTCAAAGAAAATTATGTACGATTTTTTGAGGCATTTTTTAAAACCATTGTTCATAAGGCTTCTTACGGGCAAAAACCACTGGAGCGCAAAAAAAGTTGTAACTAAAAACCAAAATATCAAAACCATAAAAACAAACCAAACATAGCTTCCACTTGATTTCCACATTTTAAAATAAAACGGCAAGCTCACAGCCGCAATGCAAATTAATGCGCCGGAAAACAGTCCAAACAATGCGCCGCTTTTAAATGAAGCCAAAAACTCCTTGAAAAATTCACTGTATCGTGGAGCATCAAAATTTGCAATTTTCGCAGCATTTTTTCCGGCGGCAAATCCAACAGAACAAATTAAAATGCAGCCAATCATAACTGAAGCAAAAATCAAAGCCGCCCTAATTTCACCAGAAAAAGGCGAGCTATAGGCAAACATAAAAATCAGATAGGAAACAAAGAGCGCAACCAGTGAAAAAAAGTTGCAGACAACAACATAAAAAAGATTGTCCCAGACATCGCATAAATTTTTTTTAAAGAAAAATCCAAACATGAAAAAAATAGTAATATAATTGCTGACAATTTGCAACGCTGATGATAAAATTAAAAAAATATGGAATATAATGTCAATTCTGTAATTTCACTTATTTCAAGGATTCACACGCAGACCGCAGAATTTACAAACAAAATGCTTGCAAGCCATAATTTTGTATCTTCCCACGGATTTATACTTTTTCTTTTGTCTGAAAATTCAGAAATGTCCATGGGCGAAATTGCAAAAAAAATAAACAGAGACAAAAGCACCACAACATTTTTAATCAGAAAATTAATAGACGAAAAACTTGTAAAATCCATGCCGAGCAGCAAGGACAGCCGGAAAAAAATAATTTCACTAACCGCCGAAGGAAAAAAATACAACAATTTTACAAGCGAAATTTCAAACAAACTGCTTTCAATTTGCTATAAAAATTTCTCTATGGAAGAAAAAGAAACGCTTTTAAATCTTTTGGAAAAAATGAGCCTGAACCTAGAAGCAGAATAAGCTAAATCGTAACAAGAGCATTTTTTTATGAAAATATACAACACAAAAAAGGCCTCTTTAAAACTAAAGAAGCCTTTTTACTAAAAAATTTATAATTCTATTTTAAAGCCGCGCTTATGCGTTCCAAAACCTTTTTACGGTCCAAAGGTTTGACAATATAATTTTTTGCGCCGCTAAGAAGAGATTTTTTTACAAGCTCCTCTTTTCCAAGAGCACTGACCATTACGACCTTAGCATTTTTGTCAAAAGCAATAATTTGCTCAAGGGCTGTAATTCCGTCCATGCGAGGCATTGTTATGTCCATTGTCACCAAGTCAACATTAGGACAAAGCTCTTTATATTTGTCAACGCCTTCTTTTCCGTCCTGAGCTGTAGCAACAATTTCATAGCCATCACTAGAAAGAATCTGAGTGAGCTGTTTTGCAACAAACATAGAATCGTCTACAACCAGCACACGGTACTTTGTTCCGTCAAGTTTTTCACCTTCAGGCGGACGCTCATTAATAGATGGAAAATCCTGTTTTGTTTTCATTCTAAACTCCTTATATTATGTGCGCTCGCGAATTGCGACATTAACTTCAATTTTGCCATAGTCAGTAATAAGAGGAACAATAAGAGCTTCTACATTGTCTGTTGTTCCGCCCAATGCCGCTATTTCCATTTTTTCACCTGCAAACAAGGCTGGAGGTGTAAGGTCAAATTTAAAACCAAGGTCATGCAATTTTGTAACAGACTGAGCTGTAATCAAATTTGCAAGTTCGCTGATAGTAGCCTTTGCCAAATCATCAAAAGCCGGCAATTTTTCCTCATTCATCTTGGAAGCAATGTTCAATGCAGTTTCAAAAGTCATATCAAAAAGAACACGGCCTTCAACATCTCCTGCAAGACCAACAAGAGCCGCAACACCCATTACAGGCATAGCAGTTGACTTTAAATACAAGTCGCCTCTTTTTACTTCTGCCCCACCCAAAACTTCTTTTAACACACGGTAAGAAGTTTCAACAAATGGATTAATATACTCTACTCTCATTAATGACCCCCTGAAAAAAACATATTTTCTAATCTATTTTTTATATACTGAAATATTTTCTAGTGCATTTACCTTGCTCCAACCCGGAATCTGAATATTTTCATTATCTCCAACTATAATAACACCATTGCCTTTAGTTTTTTCACTGAATTCAGACAAAAGAGTATCTCGTGAAGCATCAGGCAAGAACGCAAGCAAATCCCTCGCAAACACAATATCTATAGGAGGAAGATTATTTGTATTCACGCAGTCATGGTATTCAAACATTATAGAATCTTTTATGTCTTTGTTAAACGCATACTCGCCGCTTACAGTACGAACAGTATAAGGCTGATACCAACTGTTGCTAGCCTCATCCGAAAGTGTCATAAGAGGAGCATTTGAAACACTAAGCAAATCAATATCATGGCCGTAAATTCTAATTTTTGCAGACGGATATTTTTTTCTTAATATGCACGCCAAAGAATAAGATTCATAGCCTTTTCCGCAACCCGGATTCCATACAACAATATTTTTTGCGCTGTTGTCAGGAAGCATCTTTTCAACTGCATCTGCATATTCTTCTGTCCACCAGTTTCCATTGCATTTTGAATAGAAAGGATTCAAGAACAAATCGGCATCGGTTTCATTTTGAAGCTGAGTTTTCCCTTCGCCGCGTTCCTTGCTCCATTCTGAATATCTTTTTTCAGTCCACTCTTTTGTAATTTCACTTACATAGAATTTCTTGAAATTTTTAAGTGAATCAGCTATGAAATTTAAATCCTGAACAGAATTCGTTTCTTTTTCAGTAGGCTTTTCAGCCTTAGGGGCAGATTTTTCAGGAGATGAAACAGATTCAGCAAGTTCAGCTTCATGCCTCAACATTGCCTGATTCTGGGCAGTTTCTGCAAGTTCTTTTTCTTCTTCAGGAGTTCTGTGGCCAAAAATTCTATCAATATCCAAAAGAACATAAAGATTGTTTTCGGACTCAACAACACCGTAAATATACTTTATGTTTATGTCGCCAAACAAAGGATGCGGCGGCTGAATTGAACTTTTCTGAATTCCAACAACCTTGTCAATTTCGTCAACAACAATTCCAAATGTCTGCTCGCCAACTGAAACAATCAGCAAATTCTCAAGGTAATCGTCATCATGTTCTTGAACTTCGCTGTTGAAGAAAAGGCGCAAATCAATAATAGGAATAATATCGCCGCGCAAATTGTAGACACCGCGGACAAAAGGAAGCGCATTCGGAACATAAGTAAAACGTCCGGCCTTTGCAATTTCCTTTACCTTCATAATGTCAATGGCATAATCTTTTCCAGACAAAGAAAAAGTAACCATTTTAAAATCTACAACAGTAATCTTGTTTTTTTCTTCTGCAAGCTGTTCCGAAGACAAGCCTTCAGCCCTGTCCATTGTATTTGCAAGCACACTAAGTCTTTCTTGAATTGTCGCCATACACTAACCTCTTGCCGCAGCTGATTTTATAGCTTCCGCTTCACGTACTTGCTGTGCATCAAGCTCCTGCTTTACACCAAGTTCAAGAAGCTGGTTCACATCAATAATAAGAGAAACTGAACCGTCTCCAAGAACTGTCGCGCCCGCAATTCCAGGAGAAGAAGTAAACTGATCCTGAAGAGGTTTTATTACAACATCTTCTTCACCAATAAGAGCGTCAACCATAACACCGATTTTCTTTTCCTGAGAACCAACAATTACAATAAAACAATATTCATCATTGTCTGTCTTGCGGATATTAAAGAGCCGTCCAAGCCGTAGAATCGAAATAACTTCATTGCGGACATTTAAAACTTCGTAGTTGTCAATCGTGTTTATTGTATCAAGTTTTACACGCTGGCTTTCAATAACATTTGCAACCGGAATAGAGTAAACTTCTTTTCCAACACGAACCAAAAGTCCCTGAATAATTGCAAGCGTAAGCGGAAGCCTTATAGAAAACTTAGAGCCTTTTCCTCTTTCACTTGTAACATTGATTGTTCCCTTTAGTTTTTCAACCATTGTCTTTACAACATCAAGACCTACGCCGCGCCCAGAAACACTGCTGATTTTTTCGCTTGTAGAAAATCCCGGAAGGAAGATAAGATTATAGGCATCTTGATTTGAAAGAATTTTATTAGGGCTTATAAGACCTTTTTTAATTGCCTTTTCCCTAACTTTATCAACTTCAATTCCAGTACCGTCATCAATTATATCAATGACAATCATGTTGCCTTCATTTGCAGCACGCAAAGTCAAAGTTCCAGTCTCGTCTTTTCCGCAGGCTTTTCTTTGTTCCGGCGGCTCAATTCCATGGTCAACAGAATTTCTTACACAGTGCATGATTGGATCTAGCAAATCATCAACAACAGTTTTATCAAGTTCTGTATCTTCGCCTTCGATAACAAGGTTGACTTTTCTACCCAAATCACGGCTCAAATCACGGACAACGCGCGGAAATCTATTGAAAATAGTTCCAATAGGAACCATTCGGATTTTCATAACGCCTTCCTGAAGCTCGCCTGTAATGCGTCCAAGATTCTGTGTCGTAGAACGGTATTTTGTAGAAGAAGACTTGAATTCAGTTTCAAAAGAGTCAAACCAAGAAGACATAGAACCAAATTCTTCTGTCATCTTCTGCATGATTTCTTTCATTTGCACGCCATTTTGAAGTTCTTCAATATACTTCGGCATACATTCCATAAGACGGCGATGCTTTTCCTTGAAAGAAAGATTTAAATTCTGAAGCTTTACCTGCAAATCCGCCATATGAAGCCCATTTTGGTTAAACGCGGCTTTTGTAATAACAGTTTCAGAAACAAGATTCATAAGATTGTCAACACGCTTTGAGTCAACTCTTAGAATTGAAGACTGGTTTACAGCATGACCGGCAGCAGGCTTTTTTACAGGCTGCGCAGTATTTTGAGCAGTTTCAGTTTTATTCTCTTCTGCCAAAGCAACAGGAGTTTCCGCAGGTTTAGGTTGTTCTTCAGCAGCAGGGGCAGCAACTTGAACTTTTTCCTGCGCAGGAGGTTGTTCTGCAATAGAAGCGTCAACAACAGAAGAAGCACCCGAAACTGGCTGGGCATCAACTGCAAGAGTTACATCATCCAAGAAAGCTGCATCTTCAAGTGCAGAACCTTCATTTGCAGAAGAAACATAGTAAACAACTTGCGGATGAAATTCATCCTCGTAAAGCTCTTCAAAATCAGGGACAGTCTTTAAAACAGTTCCGCAGTTTTTTAGAGCCGCAAAAACTTGAATTCCGCCAACACTGTTCATCGGGTTGGATTCATCAAAAGTAACATTTACAGACCAAAGTTTCTGGCCTTCTGGAACTGCATTTTTAAGTTCTGTATATTCATCATCGGACAACGGAGGAACAGGTGGCATTCCATTGGAAGACTGAACCGCTGGCTTTGGTTCACTAGCAGCCGGTTTTTCAGCAGGAGAAGCACCAAGCATTCCAGCCGGAAGTTTTACGTGTGCGCTCTTTTTTGGAGCTTTTGCCGGTATAAATGAATTGATTTTCTGGACAATAGGAGTTATATCTTCTTGATAAACAGAACCATTGCTTCTTGCATCAAGCATAGCTTTTATAGTATCTATAGAAGACAATAAAACATCTACAATAGGTTCAGAAACTGCAACAAGACCGCTTCTAAGCGCATCAAGCAAATCCTCTACGTCATGACAGAATGTTGCAAGCTCATTCATTTCCACAGTAGCCGAGCCGCCTTTCAATGTATGCGCCGCCCGGAAAATTTCATCTATGGCATCATGGTTTGAAGGATCATTCTCTATTACAAGAATGTTGCTTTCAAGAGTCTCTACCTGCTGTTCAGCCTCCGAAAAAAAATCTTTCAGAAGCTCTTCATTATTGGCATCAAGATAATCACTCATAGAATATATTTTAATCGAATATAATAAAAAATCAAGTAAAGTTTAATGTTTTTTATTGGAACATCTAAAAAAATCCAAATGTTAAGTTTTTTTTTATTCTTCCGAAAATCAAAGGACGGAAGATTTTTCTTTATTTTTTTGCACTGAATTTTTCCGCACGGAGGATTAATTGAAACGATTTCTTTGCGCAGCCGCCATTTCAATTTCAGCAGCTTTAAATTTATTTGCATTTGAAAGCCCGTATTTTAACGGATACACTGGATTTCTTGCCGGAATTCAAAACGAATACGACTGTGAAAAATTTGATCCGGCTTTTACCGGAGAAACTTTTTTTGCAGGTCAGATTGATTTTGGCGGAAAACTTTTCTTAAGAGGCGAATTCTACGCCAAGGCAAACGACATATTCAAATACGAGTCTTTGAATGGCGGCACTCCAAACTCGTATCTTAGAGTTGAAGAAGTTTCTGCAACATACACAGTCAATTCCGCGCACGCAGCTCATTATATAAGTCTTTACTACGGAAATTTTGAACCGATCGGCTCGGATTTGTTTCTTCAAAGACAGTTCGGAATAAAGCCAATCCGCTCTTCATTTACAGAAAGTTTCCGTGGACTTGCAGGAGCCAGCTACTACCCTCTTTACGCGCAGGGGCTCGGCTACACGTTTCATCCTGAAGGAAATTTTGCGGCGGCCATAAATCTTTACAAGAACAAGGCTGCAGAAGATGAAAATCAGGATGACGTTCTGAACCTTGACTTGCGGCTCGCTTCTCTTGTCGGAATTTCAACAATTGATTTTTCAGCGGGACTTGCGCTTCCTTCAGAAGTAAACAGCGAAGACAATGACGCGCTCGTGTACATAAAAGAGCTTCAGCTTCACGGCGGATTAAATTTCCTTATAGGAAACAGAAACACAACTTCTCTTTTGATTCAGGGCGGCGTAAATAAATATATATTGAGAAAAAGCGACAGCGATTCTGATTCAGACAAGCTAGAAATGAAAGATGTGTGGGCTTTTATTGAGCCAAGAGCGCAGGGCAAATACATTTCAATTGACACTTCCGGATTTGTTTTTCCAGCGGAAACAGCAGAAGACATGATTTTCCTTAGAAATATCATAAGAAGATACCCGGGAACAGAAAATGTTCTTGGAATGAATTTAAATATTCATTCCGACAAGGTTTACGCAGGAGCAACAAGACTTTCTGTTGGAGCACACACAACTTTTGCAGTTTCTCGGGTTGATCCAGACGGAGATGACGAAAAAGAAAAAAGCCTTTGCATTTCGCCTTATGCAGGAATAGAAATTCTTGGCGGAACATTGAACGCATCGGTTTCTGTAAATTTGCTTGATCTTAAAGACGATCCGGAAAAAAGCTATTCAGCAACAATCGGATTCAAAACAAAATTCTAAAAACTAAGCGATTTCTTCCAAGGAGTAGCCTATGCCGCGCGCAGTTCTTATCCGTGCGTTGACATTGAGCTGCTCCATTTTTTTTCTAATAAAAGAAATATAAACTTCAACATTGTTATATTCCGCGGCGCTGTTTCCGCCCCAAATCTTTTCTATAATAAGTTCTTTTTTTACAATCTGATGCGGAAAGTCAAACAAAAGCGTAAGAATCAAAAGTTCCTTTAAAGATATTTTCATAGATTCACCGCTGGAATTCTGAATTTCGCATGATTTTTTATCCAGAAAAAAATTTCCTATTGAAACTGTACTTGACCTAAATTCACCTTTTCGTCTTGTAAGAGCTTTTATTCTTGCAAGAAATTCTTCAAATGAAAAAGGACGCCTTATATAATCATCCGCGCCAGAATCAAGACCTTCTACAATTTCATCGATGGAAGGATTTTCAGACATAAGAAGAACTGGAACATAATTTTTTTTCTCGCGAAGAATTTTTACAGCCTCAAGTCCGCTCATTTTTGGAAGAGAAGCCTCAATAACAAGCGCATCATAAATTTCAGAAGAGGCATATTCAATAATTTCTGTTCCCGTATAAACTGTGTCAGTTCCAAAATGATTTTTTTGCAAGAACTCCGCCAAAGCCTGGGAATTTCTTACGTTGACATCAGCAAGTAAAATTCGCATGAGATTTATTATACGACAAATTTCCAGGAAACAAAAGGGCGAATATAGTCTGAATATCAAGTTTTGATAAAAACAGCCATTTTAGTGTCACTCCCATGCTACGACATGGGAATCTGTTGTAAAATTTTAACAGATTATCAACCGAG
>DKDI01000015.1:0-42528 GCA_002449305.1 Treponema sp. UBA6852 | reverse complement strand
ACCGAGTTTCTTTCAAAAACATTGCAGAGTCTAGCCCGATAATGACACTAAATTATAAAATCGAATTTCAGACAGCCAAAAATATAAAAAAAACTAAACAAGCTTGAATTTCTGCTCAACATAAGGTTCGCGGACAACCATTACAGAACAGTGCGCGCTTCCTATTATTTCGCTGTCTTGAGAAGAAATCACATCGCGAGAAAGTGAAGAAAGATGGTCAAGATTTTTTGCTCCGCCCAAAAGTATAAGGTCAGCTTTGAATTCATCTGCGGCTGTGATAATTTCAGCCCAAACTGCACCTTTGCGAATTTCAGTTTCAATCTTTACGCCTTTTGACTTTGCAAGATCTGTTACATAATCCAGATTTTTTTCACTGTCAGACTCAAGGCTTTTTGCAATAGACTCGCCTTCCTGCGAAACCATAAATTTCTGCAAAGTGAGATACTTTATGGAAGCTGTGTCTACAACGCTTACAACTTTTACTGCGCATTTGTAGACTTTTGCCATAAGAATTGCGTACAAAACTGTATGAAGAGAAGAGCGAGAACCATTGTAGCCGACTACAATCCGCTGAAAAAGAGGTTTTATCATTTTTCACCCTGCCTTTTTTTTAAAGACTTCATAACGAAAACATTATCACGTTCTCGTTCCTCAAGAACACCTTCAATATACTTCACAGTTTCCTTGTCCTGCGGAATAACCGTTTTATCCAAAGCATTTACACGGCGCTGGGTTTTCTTGACTTCAAGAGCAAGCCTCCAGGCGACAGTTCTTATGCTCGCCATTTTTGTCAGAAGCGTCAAAAGCTCAAAAAAATCCGCCATGACTTCATCACTGTCTGCAAAAGTTCCCATAAAAGAAGAAAAAAGTCTTCTCTGCGGAAGATTCACATCGATGGTTGTAAAAGACATTCCTGCAATGACAGCCGGTTTCTTTGTAATTTCAAAATTATAGTCAATTCCGTGCGCAATCCGCTCTACACGGTCGCCGCCAACAGAAACAAGCATTTTTTTCAGCGCAGGATAGGCTTTATGAATGCACTTGTCAATCTGGTTTTCCAAAAGCTTAACTTGCTCAACAATTCGCATAAGCTCCATTACAAGAATTTCACGTTTTTGCTCAAGCAAGTCATAGCCTTCAGTGCTGATTGCCAGCTGCTCTTTTATTGCAAGAAGATTTGATTTTGTCGGAGCAATATTCAGTTTTGCCATAATCAGTTCTCTAAAGCTTTTGGAAGATACTTGTCAATCATTTCATTCTTGATTCTGTAAAGCTCTTCGCGCGGAAGAATACTAAGCATTTTCCAGCCTAAATCAAGAGTCTGATCTATTGAGCGGTCTTCATATTCGCCTTGGGTAAAGAATTTCGCTTCAAGCTCGTTTCCGAATTTCAAGTAGCACTGGTCAAGCTCAGAAAGCTCCTCTTCGCCAATAATAGAAGCAAGGTTTCGGATTGATTTTACTTTGCTGTAAGCGGCAAAAAGCTGGCTTGAAACAGGCGCATGGTCTTCGCGTGTCATGCCTTCACCAATTCCGTCTTTCATAAGGCGGCTCAAGCTAGGAAGTCCTGATACCGGCGGATACATTCCCTTCTGGCTCATCTCGCGGTCAAGAACAATCTGTCCTTCCGTAATATATCCTGTAAGGTCAGGAATCGGATGCGAAATATCATCGTTTGGCATAGAAAGAATAGGAATTTGCGTAATTGAACCTGTACTTCCCTGAATTTTTCCTGCACGCTCATAAAGCTCAGCCAAATTTGAATAAAGATATCCTGGATAACCTTTTCTTCCAGGAACTTCACCGCGTGTCGTTGAAATTTCACGCAAGGCTTCGCAATAGTTTGTCATGTCTGTCATAACGACAAGAACGTGCATATTGCATTCATAGGCAAGATACTCAGCGGCAGT
Organism: Treponema sp. UBA6852; assembly: GCA_002449305.1. Classification (GTDB taxonomy): domain Bacteria; phylum Spirochaetota; class Spirochaetia; order Treponematales; family Treponemataceae; genus Treponema_D. The sequence goes on along the minus strand of DKDI01000015.1, from coordinate 40,619 downwards.
AAGAGCGCATCTCGGCGTAATAATACGTTCAATAGAAGGCGCGTCAGCCAGTGACTGGAACATTACAACTTTTGACAAAACTCCAGACTCTTCAAAAGTATGCTTAAAGAATTGCGCAACATCGTATTTTATTCCCATGCCGGCAAAAACCATAACAAATTCTTCATTGCTATTTAGAATTTTTGCCTGACGGATAATCTGGGCAGCAAGCTTGTTGTGCGGAAGTCCGTTTCCAGAGAAAATCGGAAGTTTTTGCCCGCGAATCAAAGTGTTCATTCCATCAATTGAAGAAATTCCAGTCTGGATAAAATCGCGCGGATAAACACGTGCATAAGGATTTATAGGATTTCCGTTTACATTTACTTTTTTGTCCGAAATAATCTGCGGATAGCCATCTATAGGCTCGCCAAGTCCGTTAAAAATGCGTCCGAGAAGTCCTTTTCCAACACGAAGCTCCATTGGCTCTTCAAGGAATTCCACAGTTGTATTTTCCAAGTCAAGACCGGTTGTGCTTCCGAAAATCTGAACAATCGCAGTTTTTTCATTCAAATCAATAATTCGTCCAGTCTTTTTTTCACCGTTTTTATCGCGGACATAAACAACTTCGTCATAAGAGGAATTTTCACTGCGCTTTACAGCTACAATCGGTCCGTCAACAGAAGTCAGTCCAGTATATTCAATTCCTTTCATAGTGCAACATCCTTGCGGTACATTCTTTCAAGTTCCGCCATCTGGTCGTCAAGATGATTTTGAATAGTTGTAAGCTCGTCAAGCTTGTCGTTTGGAATTTCACTTTTTGCCCTGACTATTTCATTTCGCACAGGAAGCTCGGTAACTTTCAAAAGCGGACATCCAGATTTTATAACCTTTAACGCTTTTTCATAGAAAGTCATCATAAGCAAAAGTATATTTACCTGTTTTTCTGGAACTGCATAGGCATCGATTGAATCAAACGCATTCTGCTGCAAAAATCCATTTTTAATCATTTCACAAACAGTAAGAATAAGGCGATCGCTGTCCGGCAAAGCATCAGCACCAATCAAGCGTACAATCTGCTGAAGACGCTGCTCACGTTTGAGCAAATCCAAAGCCTGAACACGAATCGAAGACCAGCGAGGATCAAATTTGTCCCACCAGCCTTTAATTTCTGCAGCATATTCTGAATACGAATCAATCCAGCCAATAGCAGGATAATGGCGCGCGTTTGCAAGTTCACGGTCCAACGCCCAGAAACAGCGGATAAAACGTTTTGTATGCTGGGTTACAGGCTCAGAAAAGTCTCCGCCCGCAGGAGAAACTGCTCCAATAATAGAAACAGAGCCTTCTTTTCCGCACAAAGAATTAACACGACCGGCACGCTCATAAAATTCAGCAAGGCGAGTCGGAAGATATGCAGGATAACCTTCTTCAGCAGGCATTTCCTCCATACGACCGGAAAGTTCACGCAAAGCTTCTGCCCAACGGCTAGTTGAGTCCGCCATAATTGCAACGTGAAGCCCCATATCACGGTAATATTCGGCAAGTGTAATTCCTGAATAAAGTGAAACTTCGCGCGCCGCAACAGGCATATTTGAAGTGTTCGCAATCAAAATTGTGCGTTCCATCAAAGAACGTCCAGTACGCGGGTCTATCAAAGTCGGAAATTCAGTCAGAACGTCCGTCATTTCGTTTCCGCGCTCGCCGCAGCCAATGTAGACAATCAAGTCCGCATCGCACCATTTTGCAATCGCATGCTGAGTCATCGTTTTTCCAGTACCGAATCCGCCTGGAATTGCGGCTGTTCCGCCTTTTGAAAGAGGAAAGAATACATCGATTACACGAAGACCTGTAACAAGCGGCTGGCTTACTTCAAGTTTCTGTGCAAAAGGACGAGGTTTGCGCAAAGGCCAGTACTGGCTCATCGAAATATTTTCGCCAAGTTCTGTAGTAGCGATTGTCTCATCAATTGTATAAGAGCCTTTTCCTGCGAAAGTCTTTAGAACACGCCCGCGGATTGTCGGAGGAACCATTATTTTATGGACAACAGAACCTGTCTCCTGAACAGTTCCAAGAACCATTCCCGGAGCAATGGAAAGACCTTCGCACATTTCTTTTCCGTCGGAAGGGTGAGCTGCAGGAATAAATTCCCATTTCTTTTTATTGTCAATAGGTTCTGTGCGCTGGCCAGGGAGCAGAAAAACCCCGCCGTCTTCATACATTTCTTTTAAAGGACGCTGAATTCCATCGTAAATTGTGCCTACAAGCCCAGGTCCAAGTTTAAGTGAAAGAGGACGCTCGCTAGAAACAACCTGCTCGCCAACGTGCATTCCTGTAACATCTTCATAAACTTGAATTGTAGCTTTTCCTTCACTCTGGCGGATTATTTCACCAATAAGCTTTTTTTCGCCAACATCAACAACATCGTAAAGTCCGCATTTTTCAAGGCCTTCAGCATAGACTATAGGACCTGAAATTCGGGTTATTTTTCCAGTAATCATTCAGGCAACCTCCCGCCAAAAAGAGTCTTTGCAAGAAGTTCTCTTTTTTCGTCTAAAATTTCCTTTATTTTTTCATCAAGCGTCAAACGGCAAGTAACAGAACCGTCCAAAGCTTTCAGTATAATTCCTTCCTTTAAATTGAATCCTTCAAGGCTTTCGCGGGAAACAAGATGAACGTCTCCAGCCTCGCATGAAGAAAGATTCTGCGGAAAAACTTTTTTCAGCATAGATTCAGCATCAGAAAGATTGAATCCAACAACAACCGCTGAAATTTTCTTTTCCTGAATAGCTTTTTTTGCACGCTCGCAAAGACTTTGTATAACAAGAAGACGTTTTTTGTCTCCGATAGATTCAAAATACTTATCCATAGCTTCTATAATAGAGCCATAAATATAAGAAACCAAATAACGCTGCTTTTCAAGAGGAAGCGAAGCATTTATATTTTTTTCATAAACAGCAATTCCTTCCGCAGAGATTTTTTCTGCATCTGACTTCGCCTTTTCAATGCGGTCTTGAACTCCGTCAATGAGCTGCTTTGCGCTTTCGTCCGCTTTTGCAAGAATTTTTTCTGCTTTTTTTACACTGTCAGAACGAATTTCTTTGTCCAGAACTTCCGTTGAACGTAATTCTTCCATAAAAAAGTTTTCCTTGTATGGTTTCGGTATGAACCTTCCGCACAAAATGATTAGTTTTATAAGCCCTAAAATTCAGAACAAGGAGCAGAGATTTGCTGCATTTAAGCCATGCCTCTGAAATTTTTAGGTTTGCTTAAAAACCTAAATCGATGAATAAAATTTAAACTTGAATTCCAACTGCTTCTCGGATTGAATCAGTGAGAGTTTTTCTTCCCTGAATATGTCCCTGAAGCCCAGGAATTTCCACAATAAGAGGAGCTTTGCCGTGCATCTGCCAAGACTGAATTTCCTTGGACAGCATATCGGCTATGTCTTCCGTAAGAATGAGAACCTTTGGTATGTCGCCAACGGAGCCTACGGAAGAATTTTGTCCGGTTGCCTTGTTAAAAGCATCCAAAGCTTCCTGTCTGTTAGAAACAGCCTTGCCTTTTACGCCCGCAAGCATAAAGCCAAGAATCAGTTCCCGTTCTCCAATTACAAAATATTCCATGGTTTTGCTTTTTATGCCAGACTGAATTTTCAACAGTTAAACTGACAAAAATTCAGCCTTCAGCAAAAAAATTCTATTACATTATCATAATGAACAAAGCAACAAGGAATCCCCAAAGACAAATACCTTCAGCAAGACCTACGAAAGGAAGCGCCTTTCCAGAAAGCTCTGCGTTTTCGCTCATTGCTCCCATAGCAGCTGAACCAATCTTTCCAACAGCAGAACCGCCGCCAATACAAGCAATTCCAACAGCAAGAGCAGCAGCTACATATTTTATAGCTCCAGCATTAGAAGCCGCCTGTTCTACAGCCTGCTCTTCAGGAACAGAAGAAGCCTGCGCAAAAACGCCAGCAACAGCAACCAAAAGCATCATTGAGAGAGCAACCAAAAATTTCTTGTTCATAATAAAAACCTCTTGTTCTAAAAATTCTATAAATAAACTGCAAAAAGCAGCTGTATACAAATTAAACTGTCTCTTTATAAACAAAAGAGAACGGCTTGAATTCACGTCCTGTCTCGCTAAAGAATTTTGAGAAGAACTCGTAATACTGAAGACGCACAACCTGAATTGCAACAATCATTCCTTCAAGAACTACAACAATAGCATTTCCCAAAATGGCCACAGCAATTCCGCCTGCGCCAGGAGCAAGCTCAACAAAAGTGTTGATAATATATCCCAAAACTGCGTGGGCAAGAGCAAATGCGCCTACACGGACAAAACTCACTGTATTTGAAAGATAGGAAGAAATCACTTCGATTATTTCAACTACAGCGCCAATAACCGCACTAAAAAGACCGTTTTCCAAAATAGGACGCTCGCCGTCAACAAGCCTTTGGAATATCTCAGAACAAGCAGTCAAAAACAACGAAACTGCTATAACAATCCAGTCATAGGCAGCTGGAACATGCTTGAACATCGCAACTCTAACCGCAAAAATAATCACATACCAGAAGAAAACCGCGCCTGAAATTCCAGTTTTTCCAAACAAAGCCTTTCCAATCCGGCGCAACGAAAACTGATTTATTATATTTATTATAAGTCCGCAGCTATTGATTATAAATCCTATTGAAATTGTAAATCCAAAGAACGTAAACATTCTAATTATAGAAGCAGGATCATTTGAAGGCATCATGTGCAGAATAGGAGCGCGCGGAGTTCCAAAAAGCCCTGTAACCCACAACGCAAACGGACGCAGCAAAGTTTCATTTGCAAAAAACTCGCCGGTAAGAAGTCCCATAATCGTACTGCTTATTCCTATGCAGCAGAAAATTCCGCCGAATTTTTCCCAGCCTGAAATCTTAATTTTTTTAAGGCAGCAAAGAATTCCTATTATAAGGAAGCACAAACCTTGTCCCGCGTCTCCAAACATAATTCCAAAAAGAACCGTAAAGAACAAAGCCACAAACGGAGTCGGATCAACAGTTCCGTATAAAGGCGAACCATAGCTGAAAATCATGCGTTCAAAGCTAGAAACAATTTTTCCATGCTTAACTTGAACCGGAACTTTTTCCTGCCCTGAAACAACAGAAGGAACTTCAGTTGGCAAAAACTCACGGATTCCAGCCCGGCTTTGTGTAAGCTCGTCCAAATCCTTCATTACTTTTCTAATAAGATAAGCCGGAATCCAACCAGTTATTCTATAAACAAATTCTGTTGATTCAAGAGAATTTTCCACAGAATAAATCTGGCTTCCAACTGAATAAATCTGCAAAAGCCTGAAAAGCTCGTCTTTGTGGGTTTCCGCAAAATTACGGCGTTCAGTCTGAATTTCTTCAAGAGCAGCAGCAGCTTCTGTTTTATTCCGCTCCAAAGTAAGCAGAACTTCATCAGGAATTCCTTTAAAATCTTTTGGAACCTGAAGCTCTGTAAATCCGGCTTCCTTAAGTTCTCCGTCCAATGCAAAACGAGCTTTTTTTGACGAAGCGGCAAGAATTCTTGAATTATCATCGCCAAGCCTTACAATAATTCCACGTGAGCCAAGGCGAGCTTTTAAATCATCGATTTTTTCAGGATCAATTTTTCCAATTCGCAAAGTAAGAAAGGAAAGAGACTCAAGATCTGAATAAGAAACTTTCAAATTTGCAAAAGCCAAAGCCTCTCTATATGCGGAAACTGCCCTTTTTTCCTCGTCAGCAGCAGTAAGCTCTTTTTTATGAATATCTTCAACTGAATCAATAATTTTTGTTGCGCTTTCAAAATCAGCATCAGAAGGAAGAGGAACAGAACCTTTATATCCGTCCAAGTCAGGCAAATCCAAAGCCGCCCTAACCTGCTGAAGCCGCTCAAAAACAGAAGCGTCCGGATTAAGTCTTTTTGCAGAATCGGAAGAATCAGAAGAAAATTCCTGTTGAAACTGAAATTCGCCCAGCTCGCCAAGGTATTTAAGAACAGAATGTATATCTTCCCGCAAAACCATAAGCTCAATAAGACGCATTGTGGTTGTTCTAGCCATTTATTACCTCCAAGGCTCCAGTCATCTGCATAGCCTGCGATGAATCTATGCTAAGCCGCAGACTTTCAGAAGCCGTGCGGATATTATCAAGTTCGTTTCTTTTTATAATAAACCAGCAAACAATCGGACAAGCCGTAAACGGATATTTATGGAAAAGTTTGTATGCTTTTTTTACATAAAGACTTTTATACGAATTAGAAATCCATCTAGGATCTATTGTCCATATAACGCCTTCTTCATGCGGATTTAAAAGCCTGCTGTATTTCCAGTTTTTCCAAGCATCGTAATTGTCCAATTCCCAATCCAAAGTTCTTATAGCTTCATAGGCAAGAGGGTCAGAAATTTCTTTTTTTTCCGTTGAATAAGCCAAAAGCGGAATAATCTCTTCTTTTTGCATTTTATAATAAAAACGAAGCCGGATTGCCCAGACAATATTGTCTATCCTGATTTTTTCACCAATTAGCTTAAGAATTTCTTCCCTGCAAGATGAATGAACCTGCTTTGCGGCATTCCAAAGAGACATAATATAATGGCAGTCAAGGTTGTAATTCGCCAAATGCTGCTCAGAAACGGGAGGAATGTTATTATACCAAGAAAGCGGTCCGCCAGATGTAATTGAAGCGATGTCCGGCCATTTATCATAATTTATTATATTAAAAGGTGTTATCTTTTGAATATCAGGGATTTTCTTTTCTCCAAGCGAAAGAGAAGCCGAAATGTCCTTTAAATTTTCATAATCAAAACTTCTAAGCAAAGTTAAAACAATATCATCCGGCTCTGAATAATTTCCAACAAGTTTTTTATAGTCGTAAATAAAATGCTCAAAAGCTTCCTGTTCCAAAGCATGAGCCAAAAGAGTTTCTGGAACAACAGGAACTTCTTTCTTGAACAAAAAAGCCCACAGTTCTTGCAATGTGTGAAAAGAAAACAACTGCCTTGCGCGTTCCCCAACATAAGACCGGGCAAGCATGCCGCTAGCTTTTGCATAAACATAAGAATCAGCGGCGGACTTATCCATTGCCATATCGTTCTCCTATGAAAAAAGAATTTTATCCATAAGAGCGTTAAAAGATGTATAATCCTTTTCGCTTGAATTCAAGTTCTGCTTATAAGATTCTATATCTGCAGAATGTTTTTTCTCTATAGCGGATTTTGTATCTTTTTCTTTCTGCTCAATTTCAGAAACAACAGCGGAATACTTAGCCTTGAATTCAGATTCAGCCTGAGAGCGTGCAGCGGCAATTTTTTCATCTGCCCTTTTCTGCGCATCAAGCACTGTTGTAGAAGCTTCTTTTTCTACATCAAGAAGATGTGTAATAATATCAATTTCTTCAGCAGCCATTATGTACTCCAAATAAAATGTTTTATCTCATTCTATTGAGATTCAGCTTCGCATAAAGCATCGAATATTTCTTGCGATGAAGTCTTTTCAAACAGTTTTGTCATAAAAAGCGGATCTTGCAAAACAACAGCAAGTTCTTTTAAAATCTCAAGAAGAAGATTGTTGTCATTCGGACCGCATAAAAGCATAAACACAAGATTTACAGGAGAACCGTCCAAGGCATCATAATCAATACCATTGCGGCTTATTCCTATTGCGCCAACGCAGCCTTTTACAGAACTGCAAATTCCATGCGGAACAGCAACGCCGTGCATTATGCCAGTGCTCATCTGGGCTTCACGTGCATGAAGAACAGACAGAGCATCATCTCTGCCTACTTCTGGATGTTCAGAATGGATAACTTGCACCATTTCCTCAAAAAGCTCGTCTTTATCTTCGCTTTCAAGGTTTACAATTATGCTTTTAGGAGAGAAAATTTTTGCGAAAACCATATTACCATCCTTAAACAATTCGCTGGCTCAAAACTGTTCGATTTTTAGTTTTTTGCAGTCTTGATTCCAACGCATTTTCGGTTTGTAATAACCCCTAATAAAGCCGCCAAAAACAACAGCTTTATTTTTCAGCAGGAGCAAGTTCCTCCTGAAGCCAACTTCCATTATCTTCTGAAGAAGTCTGTTCTCCCTGAACTTCCTTTACAGTAGATGACAAGTCTTCTTTAGCAGGAGCTTTGTTCAAAAGTGAAATTCCAAAAGCAGTTACAAAGAACAATGCGGCAAGAACACCAGTTGTCTTTGTAAGAACACTCGCTGAGCGGGCGCCAAAAGCTGTAGACTGTCCGCCGCCAAAAGCACTTCCCATGCCGTTATTTTCTTCATTTTGAACAAGAACAAGAAGAACTAAAAGTACACAGATAATTACAAACGCAATGAGAAGGATTGTTTTTAAAACAGCCATTTTTTACTCCAAACACCGGGCATTCCCGGCAAAATTCATTTTTAGTCTCATTATAATAATGAAATATTTCCGTTAGGTCAATTAAGAATTATAAAAACAGCACGGACTTTGAAAGGCAGTTTTTACAAGGAATTTAAATTCGAAACACCAAACGCAGTAAAGAAATTTTTGAACATACAAGCTTCAAGAGTTTCCATATTCATGCCGCGGATTTCGCAAGCCTTTTCATAAATCTGTTTAATTTGCAGCGGAGATGTTTTTTCTTCGCCTTTTAAAGTCTGGTACGGAGCGTCTGTTTCCAAAAGAATTTTTTCTAGCGGAAGTTCTTTTACACAGCCAATTGATTTTTTGTTTCCGTTTAGCAAAGGCTTTCCAAAAGAAAAATACGCGTTTATTCCGTGATTCAAAATTGAAGCGGCATCTCTTGCAGTAAAAGCAAATGAATGAAAAACAACCGAAGCGCATTTTTTTAATCCAGCTGAATAAAAGAACACAAGATCCAGTGCCTTTCTGTCATGAACCACAAGAGGAACTTTATGCTCCGTGGCAAGCTCAAGGCACACTTCAAATGCTTTTTTCTGTTGAACTATGCAGGATTTTAGTTCCGGCGTAAAAAAGTCAAAGCCAGTTTCTCCAAGCGCAATGATTCTTTTTTGAGGCAAAAGGGTTTCTAAAAAATCAGCATTTTCAAGCAAAGGCTTCTGCGGATGAAGGCCAAATGCGCATAAAACTTTTCCGCTGCTTTTTAAAGCAATTTCTTCCTGAATAAAAAATTCTTTTTTTGAATGAGCGCATGAACAGCAAAAATGAGCCGGAATAAAGTTTTCACATTCGGCGATATGCAAATGGGAATCGCAAAGCATTAATCAAAGCCTCCAAACAAATAAAAAGCTAAACACATTCATTAAAAAACCGAAAATATAATAAGGCTAAGGAATTTTTTCCGTATTCAAGCAGCATTGCTTATAATACTAAAGCGAGGTGCAATTTATGGCATACTACACACTTAAAACCATAGCAAAGACAAACGATTACATGGCAGTCCTAAAAGAAACAGAAGACGGATACGTTGTGCGCATTGTAAGAGACAAAGACGGCTACGATGAAATAACAACAGACTTCATCTCACGCACATTGTTCGAATCTTGCCTTAGAACCGGCTACCTTACAAAAATTGAAGAGCCTGCTGCAAAGATGGCTGTAAACGCCTAAAATTCAGGCACATACTTTTCAATTAATTCAACAGCAGACAAATACCTAGCTTCCTTGCTGCTTTTGCGGGGAAGCCAATGTATTTTTACGCCCTTACGCTCCATTCCGCGGAACCAAGTTTCCTGCCGTTTTGCAAAATGCCGTATAGAAGCGCACAGCTGATTTTCCATTTCTTCCTTTGAACTGATTTTTCCTTCCAAATAGAAACTTACAAATCTGTATTCCAGTCCAAGTTTTTCAAGACGTTCCCATGAATATTGCTTGTGAAGATTTTCAACTTCATCTATCATGCCTTCTTGAATTCTTTGACGAAGCCGGATTTCAATATTTTTGTAAAGTTCATCTCTGTTCAAAGTTGTGCCAATTACAAGCGGCTCGATTTTTGGGCGGCTCAAAAGCTCACTTCTTGCCTTTATTCCTTCTGGACTAATTTTGAAAAGTTCAATCTGCAAAGCCTTTACAACACGTTCCTTTATAGCAAGATCACTTTTGTTGTGCAGTTCAGGCTTAAGAGATAAAAGCATAGCTCCAAGTTCCTCAAGCGATTTTTTTTCAAGTTCTTTTTTCTGCTCAAGGTTTTCTGGAACGGTAAGAAGATCGTAGCCTCGCACAACGGAATCAAGATACATTCCAGTTCCGCCTGCTACAAACGCAAATTTTCCCTGCGCTTTAAGAGAATTGAAAGTTCTGTAAAAATCCTGCTGAAAACAAAACACATTGTATTCAGAGTCTAAAGTCGCAATGTCTATAAGATGATAGGGAATTTGCCTTCCATTCACATAATATTCAGACAAATCTTTTCCGCTTCCAAGATCAAGACCTTTGTACACTTGCCTTGAGTCCGCAGAAATTATATCCCAGCCGAATTTGTCTGCAAGGCGCACCGCAATGGCAGTCTTTCCCACAGCGGTAGGTCCAAGCAGAACAACGCAGTTTACATTTTTTTCCTGCATCAAATTAAATCACCCTGCACACGGCGCACTTAAGATATTCGCTCTTAGGATAGCCCAAAAGAATTGGATGGTCAGAAGCCGCTCCAAGTTTTTCCAAGACCTGAACACGTTTATGGCTGTCCATCGCTGAATGCATGAGCATTGAATAAAATGTATTTTCATCAAAATAGTGAGAACAAGAGCATGAAACAAGAATTCCGCCTTCATTAAGAATTCTCATGGCACGCAAATTTATTTCCTTGTAGCCGCCGTAAGCTTTTTCGATATTTCCTGCTTTTTTGGTAAATGCCGGAGGATCAAGAATAATCACATCGAACTTTTCACCGCTAGCTTCATACTGCTTAAGAAGGTCAAACACATCCGCGCAAACAGCCTTCATTTTTTCTTCAGCACCATTAAGCGCAATGTTTTTTTCAACCATATCAACGGCTTCCTGCGAAATATCCACACTTATAACTTCGCGTGCGCCTGCTTTTACGGCATTAAGACCAAACGCACCTGTATGTGTGAAAGTGTCCAAAACTTTTTTTCCGTGGCAGAACTTTTTAATTTTTTCTCTATTGAATTTCTGGTCAAGGAAGTAGCCAGTTTTTTGACCGCGGGCAATGTCAACAAGCAAAAGCACTCCGTTTTCTTCTATTTCAATTACTTCCTGCCCTGCCTTGCCAATCCAGCCGGATTTTTCTTCAAGCCCTTCTTTTTCACGCACAGCAGCATCGCTTCTTTCATAAATAAAATCAGGCTTTACAAAGTCTTTTAGCGCACCAAGAATTTCATTTCTGAATTTTTCACATGCAAGCGCCAAAAACTGAACAACAAGATACAGTTTGCCTTTTGAAACATATTTTTCCACAATAAGCCCAGGAATAAAATCAGCCTCGCCAAAAACAAGGCGGCAGCTGTCATCGCTTTTAAAGCTAAGATTTCGAATATTAACAGCATCCCGGATTTTCTTTGCCCAAAAACCTTTCATGTCTTCCAAGATTTTATCAGCGTGCAAAGAAGAAATCATGCGCACTGTAATTTTCGATTTTTTATTTATTACACCGCTGCCAAGAAAACCTCCGGCATTAGAACAGACTTCAACAATAGTTCCGTCCTCTACAGCGCATTCTTCAAGAGGCGAAGTTTTCATGCCTTCATCAAGCGGAAACTTTACAGTTGAAATTTCATTATCATAAACCCACGGAAATCCCTGAGAAATCTCACGGTCTTCTTTAGGCTTTAACATAATTCTTACAGTTTTATTCATTTTTAATATCCCTTAAAAAAAAGCCCTGCGGCTTGCGCAGAGCTTTTCTTTTTCTGCCGGATTCCCCTGCAAGGCAGGAGAATGACACTTTGTTTTAAACGGAATCCCGCAATTATTTTGTAGCTAAAATAGCTATACCTGGCAAGGTCTTTCCTTCGAGAAGTTCGAGGGAAGCGCCGCCGCCTGTTGAAACGTGGCTCATCTTGTCTGCAAGGTGGAACTTGTTTACAGCGGCAACAGAATCTCCGCCGCCTACAACTGTCATCGCGCCGCGTCCTGTAGCTTCCGCAACAAGATGTGCAACGGCTTCAGTTCCCTTTGCGAACGCGTCGAATTCAAATACTCCGACAGGTCCGTTCCATACGATTGACTTTGCCTCGCCGATTGCCTTCTTGTATTCTTCAACAGTCTTAGGTCCGACATCCATAGCCATAAGGTCAGAAGGAATGTCAACTCCGTCAACTGCGACAGGTTTTGCATCTGCACTGAATTCTGCCGCTCCAACGTGGTCAACAGGAAGAAGAATCTTTACGCCCTTTGCGTCAGCGTCTGCAAGAAGCTTCTTTGCTGTGTCGATGAAGTCGTCCTCAACAAGAGATTTTCCGACACTGTGTCCCTGTGCCTTGAGGAATGTGTATGCCATTCCGCCGCCGATAACAAGATACTTTGCATTCTTGAGAAGCGATTCCAGAACGGCGATTTTTGAGGAAACCTTCGCGCCGCCGATAATGGCAACCATTGGCTTTGGAGGATTTGTAACCATAGGCTCAAGATATTTAACTTCTTTTTCCATGAGGAATCCGCCGACAGGCTGCTCTTTCATGAATTTTGCGATTGTAGCTGTTGAAGCCTGATCGCGGTGCGCTGTTCCAAAAGCGTCGTTTACAAAGATGTCTCCGTAAGTTGCAAGCTCTTTTGCCATTGTCTCGCGCTCAGCTGCATCCTTGGAAGTTTCTTCCTTGTGGAAGCGCACGTTCTCAAGCATTGCGACTGCTCCTTCTGGAAGAGCGTCGATTGCATCTTTCTGTCCGAGAGCGTCCGGAAGGAATGTAACTGGCTTTCCGAGCTTTTCAGAAAAATATTTTACGACTGGAGCCATGCGGTTCTTTCCGTTGATGAATTTTTCTGAATCAGCTTCAGTCCAAGTCTTTCCAGCTTTCTCAGCTTTTTCCTGAGCCTTCTTTACGTCCTTTTTTGGATCTCCGAGGTGGCTCATAAGAACGAGCGAGCGCGGATTCTGCTCAAGAATATATTTGATTGTAGGAAGAGCCGCCATGATACGTGTGTCGTCCTGAACAACTCCGTCCTTCATAGGAACGTTGAAATCAACGCGCATGATGATGCGCTTGCCTTTAAGATCAACATCTTTTACTGTCTTAATCATATAAAATATCCTCCATGGAATTTTGTACTTATGTTGCAAAAATAATATAACAAATCCGCAATTGTTTCAACTTTTCAATATGAAGAAACTCATGCTAAATAATCGTTCTTATCAAGTGAATCAAATCGTTTTCTCTTGAAGCCGGACGAAGCGATTCTTTTAAAGATTCAAGCTCAGCTTTTTTTGCCTCTTCTGTTGCAGGATCTCCGCTTGCATTTGCAGCAGGGCGGTTGTCTAGCGCAGAAGTTTCTTCCTTTTCAGGATTTTTTGTAAGGACTATTTCATCGCCAACATTCAGAGTGTCATAAAATCCATTTTTCTTATAAACGCCTTCTGAAATTTCCTCGTCTGAATTTTCAACTTTAAATGTTCCAAGAAAATCTTTTTTGTTATACGAAACTCCAGGTCCTGAATCCTTTGTTATGACACTTCCCTTGCGGACAATATCGAACTCAGAATCTTTTGAAACTCCGTCATTTTTTCCAAGGTCAACAAGAAGCTGCCCATGAACATTGCGCAAAACTTTTCCGCGGATTGGAAGAATATCCAAAACACCCTGCCTGAATCTTTGCAAAGCGCGCGCCATGCAGTCATTTCCAGTTCTGTAAACGAGAATTTCAGAAGTCTTGGTTCCTGTTCTAGCTGAATAAATAACGGCATCAAGAGAATATGTGCGTTCAGTTTCAGAAGCGTTCAAAATAATAAAATAGTCGCGCCCGGAATTTCTTGCAAGCCGGAACGCCTCGCCATAACCGCTAACAGGTTCTGACTGAACATCAACATAAGCAGAAGGAACTCCGTTAAAAACATCTTTTGCAGCTAGCGCAGAAATTTCCTCCAAGTCGGCATGAAACAACTGAACCATTTTTTTTGTATAATAAATTCCAATGTTCCATCTTGTCTTGTCCAAATAAAACGGATCTACATTCCAGCGGGAAGCTATGTTGTTCCGCAAAAGACTTTCGTAAACTTCAATTGCATCATCGTTCTTTATTTGCTCACGTGTTCGTTTTGGAACAGGTGAATTTTCGTTTGTCTGAATTTCTTCTGTTGACGCATAAGCTTCATTTTCCCTTATGAATTTCAGCTGCTGAAGATAAAGTTCGTAGTGCCCGTCGCGCTCAAGCATATCGGCAAAAGACTGCCTGATTTTATTGTTAAGCGGAGAAACTGAAAGCGCTTTTTGATACTCGTAGCGTTCTGCAATTCCATCAAAGTTGCGGCCATATTCTTCCGCCTTTGCTGAATGAAAAACAGCCCAAGTGTTCCGCCTTGCATCTTCAATTGAAAGATAGCCTCCTGCAAGCTGCTCAAGCGCATTCCGCATAATTTCATCTTGCGGCGCAATTGAAAGTCCAGTTTCGTAAGTTTCAATCGCATCTTCATTCTTGCCAAGTTTTTGAAGTGAACGGCCTTTTAAATACCAGGCGTCAACAGAATCTCTATTCCGCCCGATTCTAAAGTCGCAAATATCAATGACTTCATTGTAGCGTTTCTGGGCATAAAGAATTCCAGCTAAAAGAGAATATGCCTTGTCAAAGTTTCCGTTTATAAGAACCGCACTTCTTGCACGCTGCTCTGCGGTTTTATAGTCTCCGCTTTTTGCAGAAAGATACGCCGCCATATAATGAACTTCCGGCTCACCGCTATAAAAAGAAAGCGCCTGCCTTATATAGTTTTCAGAAACTTCTGGCTTTCCCATTTCCGCGCTTACAAGAGCAAGACTTAAAAGAGCTTTTCTATTTGAAGCGTCGCGCTTTAAAGCATCCTGATAGCGGCTCTCCGCAACAGTAAGACGACCATCAAGCAAATCAAGCTCGGCAAGTCCGAACCTTGCATTTACGTCATTTGGATATTTTTTTAAAATCTGATTGAAAACATCTTTTGCCTCGTTAACTCTTCCAAGCGAAATCAAAGACAAGCCTTTTAAATTCTGTATATCACTGAAATTGCGCGCATATTTTGAAGATTCGTCCGCATACTGAACAGAAAGGTCATAGCTTCCAAGCGCGTAATGGCAAAGCGCAAGATTGTAAAGAGCGTCTCCGTACTGCGGATTCAGCAAAAGAGCTTCCTGGTAAAGGTCAACCGCGTCAAACCACTTGCTCTGCTGCTGAAGTTCCTGCGCCTGATTAAAAAGCTCCAATGCAGATTTCTTTTGAGCGCATAGAGGATATGCAAAAATCAAAAGCAGAAAAGCAAGTGTAAAACTATGAAAAATATTTCTTTTCATTTTAACTCCGTGGAAACTCTTAAAAATAATTTAGTCTTCTTTCTTCCGCATTATTTTTATTGTGTCAACCTTGTGTCCTTCCATTTCCTGAATAATAAAGTCCCACTGATTCCATGAAATCTTTTCAAACTTTACAGGAATTTTTCCGAACAAATCGAACACGAAACCGCCCAAAGTATCAAAATTTTCTGTAGGAAAATCCGAGCCGATTTCTTCATTTAAAGTGTCAAGGTCAACACGCGCATCGCAAATCCAGGCATTTTCAGAAAGCGAAATTATGTCCTCATGCTCATTGTCAAATTCATCCTGAATGTCGCCAACAATTTCTTCTATAATATCTTCCATGCAGACAATTCCAGAAATTCCGCCGTACTCGTCAATGCTGACCGCAATATGAACGTGCCGTCTTTTAAATTCGCGCAAAAGGCTGTCGATGTGCTTGCTTTCTGGAACAAAATAAGGCTTGCGGATTATTTTTTCCAAGTCAATCGGAAGTTTTTCTGCAAGAGTTTTTATCAAGTCCTTTACATAAAGAATTCCAACAACATTGTCTATTGAACCGGAATAAACCGGAATGCGGGAATGACCGCTTTCTGTAACCTTTTTTAGAAGCTCTTCTTCTGGAGTTTCCATTGAAATAAAATCAACATCGATTCTAGGAACCATTACTTCCTTTACGGTTGTTACCGCAAGCTCTTCAACTCCCTGAATCATGTCGTTTTTTTCTTCAGCTAAAATTTCCTGCTGGGCTTCTTCTGCGGCAGAGATTTTCTGATCGTTTTTCTTTGAATTTTCTTTTTTAAGTCCAAACATACAATTTCCTATTTTTCAGTTTCTTCTATTATAATTTCCTGCTCTAGTTCTTTCATCAGTTTTTTTTGCAGAACAAGCATTTCGCATTTTGGCTCCACATTTTTTTCAACGTGTTCTTCTCCGTGGTCATATCCGTTTAAATGAAGAATTCCATGGATTATAAGCCGCTTTAATTCCTCATTCTGGCTCACTTCAAAATACTCTGAATTTTTGGGCAAAGTGTCAACGCTTATAGCAATATCGCCAGCCTGAAGCCACACAGCATTGTCTTCGTCAGTATATTTTTCGCCGTTTTCAAAGCTCAAGACATCAGTGGGGCTATCTATATTTCGGTAAGTTTTATTTAAATACTGAATATATTCATCGGAACAAAAAAGAATAGAAAATTCCTCGCCGTCCCAGCCGCATTTCTGCATGACTTTTTGCGCGAAAGGCTCAATCTTTTCTATCCAGACAGGAGAAGTTTTTCCGTCTTCCATGCCCACAAAAATCTGGTTCCCCATTACTTTTTTTCCTTTATAATTTTTTCAGCCTTGTCTTTTAAAGACTTCTTGGAATTTTTATCTTCCTTCACGCTTTTATCTTTTTCCGTTTTCTCAGATTTTTTATCTTTTTCTGCGGAAGCTGAATTTTCCTGCTGCTGTGCTTGCGCCTGAGGAGGAAGCGGAATCTGATGGACTTCATTTGTGTCCGGATCTTTTTGGTCAGGATATTTCGTGCGGCTGTGATAGTAGCCTGCAAGAATCTGAACGAAAGCATCGTGAATTTTTGTAAGGTCTCTGAATGTAAGATTACAGTTTTCAAGCTGCTTATGCTCGATTTTTCCGTAAATCAATGTGGTTATGAATTTTTCAAGGCGCGGAACAGAAGGCTTTTCCAAACTGCGGCAGGCAGCTTCAACTGTATCGGCAAGCATGACGATTGCGCTTTCTCTTGTTGTAGGCGGATTTCCTGTGTAAGAATAATCTTCTGGGTTCGCATCCGGATCAATTGCTTTTGCCTCATTATAAAAATACGCAATAACCTGATTTCCGTGGTGCTCGCTTATTATGTCGATTATCTGCTTAGGAAGACGCAACGCACGCGCTTTTTCAACACCTCGCTTAACATGGCTTCTGATTATGCTCACAGAAAGAGACGGATTTATTTCAGTATGAATATTTTCACCGGCAGTCTGATTTTCTACAAAGTATTCAGGATTATCAAGTTTTCCAATGTCGTGATAGTACGCGCCGACTCTAGCAAGAAGCGGATTCGCTCCAACCTCATTGCACGCAGCTTCTGCAAGGCTTGCAACCATAAGCGAATGGTTATAAGTTCCGCTCGCTGTAACAAGCATTTTTTTCATCGTAGGATTATTCAAGTCGCTCAAATCCATAAGACGGAAAAGAGAAGCCGTGTTCAGCAAAAGTTCAAGAGGTGTAAGAAGTCCAAGGCAAAGAATGCCAGAAAAAAATCCGTTCAGGGCAACACCAACAATCGCGCCAAGTCCGTCATACAAAGAATCACTAAAAATAATCTTGAAAATCATCAGGAAAACAACATTCAGCAAAGACTGAAGCACAGAAACCAAAACCATGTCTGTTCTTCTGTTGATTTTTCTTACAAGCCGCGCGGAAGCAAAAGAAGTTGAAAGCACAAACAAGAACGGAACAATCTGATAAGAAGAAGCATTTAAAACTGAAAGTGAAATAATAAGCGAAAAGAAAACCGCATTAAGCTGGCCGAACAAAATCGCCACAAGAAAGACGCAAACAGAAGACGGAATAACAGCGCAGATTGCATAAGGAGATGCAAAGTAAACTGACTTAGAGCCAAAAATCACAGAGCTAAAAATTATAATGTAAAAGCAGCACTCGGTAACAAGCTCCTTGAATTCAATCATCTTGACTTTAAAATAAATTTTACTACAGCAAAAGAAAAATAATGCGCACATCAATATATGGTAAATCACAGAATTCGCAAAAGCCCTGTAGTCCACGTAAACATCAGACTCAGACATTTTCTTTAGTTTTGCGTAGCCTTCTTCTGTAATCGGAAATCCCTTTCTTATGACTTTTTCTCCAGCCTGAACTTCAACTGGATTTTCATAATCTGAAGGAAGCGACTTTACAGCCTTTATTGTAACATCGGATATTTGCCCGATTTCATAGTCGTTTATATTAAAAGAAGAAACGGTCGAGGATGTGGAAATCTTTACAAAGACAAGCGCAACTGTAACAAGAAAAGTCGCAAAGGTCAAAATAACCATTGGATAATTCTTCTTAAGATATTTTGAAAAAGCTCCTGTTAAAACAGAAAAAAAAGTCTGTGTATTTTCATCTTTCTTCATTCTCATAAGCCTGTATAATTTTTTTAACCAACCCGTTTCTTACAACGTCTTCCGAAGTCAGCTCAGCAATCGAAATTCCTTCCACGCCTCTAAGAAGATTCAAGGCATGAAGAAAACCAGAAGGAGTCCTTTTTGGCAAGTCAACCTGCGAAGGATCTCCTGTTACAAAGACTTTAGACGTCTCTCCCATTCTAGTTAAAAACATTTTCATCTGCTCAGAAGTTGTGTTCTGGGCTTCATCAAGAATTATAACGCTGTTGCTTAAAGTCCGTCCACGCATATAGGCAAGCGGCGCAATTTC
This sequence comes from Treponema sp. UBA6852, assembly GCA_002449305.1. Taxonomy (GTDB): domain Bacteria; phylum Spirochaetota; class Spirochaetia; order Treponematales; family Treponemataceae; genus Treponema_D. The sequence continues at coordinate 21,788 of DKDI01000015.1, read as the reverse complement.
TATTATACCGTTTTCTGTAAGTCTTTTTATAGTATCTGAAGGCAAAACCGCATTTATTGAATCAAACAGCGGCCTTATATAAGGATTTATTTTATCCTGCAAATCACCGGGAAGAAAACCAAGACTTTCGCCGGCTTCAACAACAGGGCGCGTCAAAACTATGGACTTTACTTTGTGAGAAAGCAAAAGGCGCAAAGATTCCGCAACAGCAAGAAAAGTTTTTCCAGAGCCTGCAGGTCCGCTTGCAAAAACCAAATCAGAACTACGCATCTTTAAAATCAATGAAGACTGGCCTTTTGTGCGCGGAAAAACTTTTTTTGTTCCGCCCGGAATAGAAATAGACAAATCCAAATCAGCATTGTTATTCAATACAGACTGAATCAATTCTGAATCTGAAACATTTTTGCTCGCCGCAGAAAATTCATCAAGAATACGGTCAACTGCAAAACGAAACTGCTGCTCAATGCAAGAATCTCCGCAGTCAATGGAAAGCTCGTTTCCTCTGGCAAAAACAGGAACTCCAAGAAAAGATTCCATGAGTTTTAGGTTGCTGTCATTTGTTCCGCAGATACGGGAAAGATAAGATGAATCGGGAACAATAATCGTATACGAGGGCACTGCGCAAAAATCTCCGTTTTCTATTTGAAGAATTGTAGCATAAGAATTTGGAGAGCGCAAACAAAAGGGCTACTCATCCCTTTCTTCTTTTCTGTCAAAATAGCCGGATTTTTCAAGGTGCTCGCGGCGGCTTACAACAAGACTTATAAGTTCCTGATACATATTAAAATCAACTTCAACGGCAATCGGAAGAATAAAATATTCAGTTTCATCGCAATATCGTTCAATAAATTCATTGCTCGTTACAAAGCCAAGGCTTATCATGTTGGAAATTCTGTCGGCGCATTTTAGGATTTTTGCGCGCTGGCTTCCATTGTCTATAATCGACTTTAAATACTCGCTCTTTAGCTGCCCCGGTCTCTTTGTAACTTCCTTTACAAGCTCAAGAACTTCAGGGCCGTCAGAATCTGCATTGCGGATAAGATTTTCATCAAATCCCGGAATATCTTCTATTGTGTCATGCACGCAGCTTGCCTTCAAAAGAATATTGTCGATGTAGCCGTAGTCAATGAGAATGCCCATTGTATCAAGCTGATGGCGGAACATATTTCCTCCTGCAAACCTTGCCTTGCCAATCAAAGCTGTGGCAATCTGCATATAAGGGGCAAGATAGATGTTCTTAAGCTGAAGCATGTGCTCATTGTCCATCTGCTGGGGCTTTTCCACCGCCATTTCATATTTTCTTTTCATAAGAATCCTCCTGAAGGCAAATCTTTTGAAAAAGTTCCGGCTACAAATTATTCAAGTACAAATTAAGCTTTTCTATGCGGCGCTGGGCTTCTTCCATGCGGTTTCTTTCTTCCTGAACAACTTCGGCTGGAGCGTGCTCGGCAAATTTTCCGTTCAGCTTGTTTGTGCTTCTGCGGACATTTTCTGTTTCATATTCAATGTCGCGTGTAAACTTCTGCCTTAGCTGCTCTTTATTCACGCTTTCATCAACCAAAAGGAACGCTTCGAATCCAGTACCGACAGCTCCAATTGATTTTTCAGGATTTGACTCCACAAAGTCAACCTTGCTGATTCCAGCCAAAAGGCAAACCATGTCGTTCTTTTCTTTTATTACTTCCGCGCTTGAGCCTTTGGAAATTTTTACAGCAATGTGAAGTTTGCTTGCAGGATCAATTCCGCATTCAACACGAAGTCCGCGCAAAGTCCTTATGAGTTCCTTTAAAGTTTCAAATCGCTCTGTAATTTCTTTGTTCATGCGGCTTGCTTTTTCTTCTGGATACGGAGCTGTAACAAGAAGTCCTGTGTATTCTTCAGAAGGAAGAATTTTCTGCTTACCGGCTTTCTTGCGGTTTTCTACAATCTGAGACAAAGGCAGCTTAGAATAAATTTCTTCTGTAACAAAAGGAATGTACGGATGAAGCAAACGAAGGCTTTCTTCAAGAACATTCAGCAAAACAGAAACCGCGCGGTCTTTTTCGCGGTCATCGCCATTTTTAAACGAAAGTTTTGTAGCTTCAACATACCAGTCGCAGAAATCGTTCCAGAAATATTCATAGATTGCAGAAGCTCCGTCATTGTAACGGTAGCTTTCAAAAGCAGCCCTTGCATTTTTTACAGCATTGTCAAGGCAAGTATAAATCCACTTGTCAAGCTCGTTAAGGTCTGAATCAGCAACAGGAATAAGAGTCCTGCCTTCAAGATTTCCAAGAATATAGCGGCTTGCGTTCCATACTTTGTTGCAGAAACGGCTTCCCATTTTGAATGAATCCTTATCTACAAGAACATCCTGGCCTTGCGCGCACATATAGCTCAAAGTGAATTTAAGAGCATCCGCACCGTAAAGGTCAATAATTTCAAGCGGGTCGATTCCGTTTCCAAGAGACTTAGACATCTTCCTGCCCTGCTTGTCGCGAACAAGTCCGTGAATATAAATGTCATGGAACGGAGACTTTCCTGTAAATTCAAGGCCAGCCATAATCATGCGGCTTACCCAGAAGAAAATAATATCGTAGGCTGTAACAAGAGCTGTAGTCGGATAGAAATGCTCAAGGTCGGAAGTTTTTTCAGGCCAGCCAAGAGTTGAGAACGGCCAAAGCCAGGAAGAGAACCAAGTGTCAAGAACATCAGGATCTTGCTTTAAATGAGAAGCATCTGCGCCGCATTTAGGGCATTTTTCAGGATCAGCGCGGCTAACGATAGTTTCTCCGCAGTCGCAGTACCATACAGGAATTCTGTGTCCCCACCAAAGCTGACGGCTTATGCACCAGTCGCGGATATTTTCCATCCAGTGAGAGAATGTGTTTTCCCATTTGCGCGGATAAAAAACAAATTCTTCGTTCTTCCAGGCGGCAAGAGCTTTGTCTGCAAGAGGCTTCATTTTTACAAACCACTGGTCGCTTAAATACGGCTCTACAACAGTTGAACATCTGTAGCAATGGCCAACTGAATGCTTGATTTTTTCCTCGCCCTTGTAAAGTCCAAGTTCCTTTAAATCTTCTATAATAAGTTTGCGAGCTTCAGGACATTTTAAGCCGCGGTATTTTTCAGGACAATTATTGTTTAAAGTTCCGTCTGGATTTAAAATGTTTATAACTTCAAGATTGTTTCTTTTTCCAACTTCCCAGTCGTTAGGATCGTGCGCCGGAGTGATTTTTACCATTCCAGTTCCGAATTCCTTGTCAACATAAGAATCTGCAATCAAGCTTATTACACGGTCAGTAAGCGGAAGCTTAAGTTTTTTTCCAACGACAGACTTGTAACGCTCATCTTCCGGATTTACAGCAACCGCAGTATCGCCAAGCAAAGTTTCCGGGCGGGTTGTGGCAATTTCAATTTTTCCAGAGCCATCTTCAAATTCATAATAAATGTGATACATGAAGCCGTCTGTGTCTGTGTGTTCAACTTCATCATCAGCAAGAGCCGTTCCGCAGCGAGGACACCAGTTTACAAGATAATGTCCTTTATAGATAAGTCCGCGCTCATAAAGAGTTACAAAGACATTGCGAACAGCCTTAGAAAGACCTTCATCCATTGTAAAACGCTCGCGGTTCCAGTCCACGGAATTTCCGAGCTTGCGCTGCTGCTTAACAATAGTGTTGTGATGATCTTCTTTTACCTGCCAAGTGCGCTCAAGAAATTTTTCACGACCAAGGTCATTGCGGGTCTTTCCTTCTTTTTTAAGCTGCTTTTCAACAACATTCTGAGTGGCAATTCCTGCATGGTCGGTTCCAGGAATCCAAAGAGTGTCATCTCCTTTCATTCTGTGGTAGCGCACAACAATATCCTGAAGCGTATTGTTAAGTCCATGCCCCATGTGAAGAACGCCTGTAACGTTTGGCGGAGGAATTACGACTGTATACTTTGAAACAGAAGATTTTTTAGACTTACCCAAGTAACATTCATGCACCGGAGAATCCTTGTCGGACGCAGGCTTAAAGCATCCTGTCTGAACCCATTCAGCATAAATTCTATCTTCAAAATCTTTTGGATTGTAGGATTTTTCAAGTTCAATAGCTTTCATCGTAACCTCTATCAACACACAGACTTGTGCTTTTTTTTTATAAAGCGAAATTATAATATTTTTTTTTGATGTTTGCAATGAAAAGATAAAGATGGGACATTCAAGGTATATCTAACAAGTTCTATGATTCCACTCTGCGCTTACCCATGTGCCATTCCCGTGCTTGTTTGTATGTCATTCCTGCTCTGGGTTATATGTCATTCCCGCACTCGTTGCGGGAATCTATTTTTTTTTACAACAGTACCTGCTCGCTGCATCTGCTACGTACCTGTTCCGCTACGGCTTACCGCCTGCGCTGCACCGGCACTACACAGCCGCAGCTCGCTATTACTTGCCTGTAGAGCGGACAATGCGGAAGCCCAGGTAGTCGTAGGTGCTATAGGCGTTGTAGTCGCACCGATTGCCCACCGCGCAGTAGTAGGCGTCGTTGTACCAACTGCCGCCGCAGTAATAGCGTTTGCCGTTGCTGTCGGAACCCCAGCACCACTCCTCCACATTGCCGCTCATGTCGTAAAGAACGTAGCCGTTAGGATCTTTCTGTGCTACAGAGTGTGTCTTGTTTCCGCTGTTGACAACATACCAGCCCACTTCGTCCAGCTCGCCGCTGCCGCTGTACGTGAATTCCTGACTGCCTTTTGCCGCATACTGCCATTCTTCTACTGTAGGCAGGCGGTAGCCGTTGGCATTTTCATCTTGAGTTACAGTTTTTGTTATTTTATTTCCTTTATTAGGAACATAGTTCCATTTTTCTACATCAGTTTCGCCATCAACATCATAGACTGGAGTCAAACCGCAAATCTTACTTAATTTGTTGCAAAAATAAACTGCGTCATACCAGCTCACAGTTTCCACAGGAAGATTTTTTTCTCCTTTGAAGCCGCTAGGATTCTTGCCCATTACAGACTCGTAAAGCTCCTGTGTAACTTCCGTTGCAAGAATAGAAAATTCCTTTCCTGGAACAGCAATCATAAGCTTGTCAACATTTTTATACGTAACGCCCTCTTCCAAGGCAGTTTTGACAGAGCCATCGGAATTGTTTATGTCAGTATCCGCCCCCCCCTCAACAATTGAATCTCCACTGTCGTCTCCTGAGTCAGAGCATGAAATCTGCAAGGGAACAGCAAGCAGTATAATTCCGCAGATAACAAAAGTCGCAAAAGACAGCCTGCTTTTACGGTCGCCAGCCACGCTAAAACATTTTTTTAAGGTTTTCATTTTTTACCACCCCCGTATAATTTTTTAAAGCTACCATACAAATTTTATGGTGTCAAGAAAAACAATCTGCTTGCGTTTTAACAAAAGTTTTATAGGTCGAATGTCGAGTTAAAAAAAAGAGCTGTCTTTTACAATTAAAAATTAGCAAGGCAGCTCTTTTTATCAGCAACACTGTTCTAATACCAAGCTTTCTACAGTCCATCTACTGCCTTGTGAAGACCGCGCTTAATGCTTTAGCGTCCTTAAAATAAAGTTAAAAACAGACAATTTTTAAGTTAATACTAGTGCAAAATCAACTTAATTTCATTCTTAAATCAACTTAATTCTGCTTTGTTTTTAACTTAATTTTACTTTAATTTTAAGTTGATTTCGTTTTGTTTTTAAGTTTATTTTGTTTTAATTTTAACTTAATTTCACTTTAATTTTAACTTAATTTTGTTTTGTTTTTAAGTTAATTCCACATAAAAATCAGCTTAATTTTATAATCCATACATACCTTGTTCATTGCATATAAAGCGTAACGGTGCAGACTGGTGCGCCTTGTGCTAAAGCCTAGAAAGCCTGCCTGTGTTTCAAAAATTCAGCTTACTTGCGGAAAGAGCTAGATTCAACTAGAATGCTAAAAGTTAAACAGACCAAATTTTATAAAGCGAGGTGAGTCCAATGCCTACTCCACTTGAAAACTATGTAAAGGAATGCGGCGGAAAGTTGAATCCTGCCATGACTTCCTATGTTGCGAATCTTCAGCTTGTTTCTGATGTAGCCCCGGAAATTGCAGAAGACATTGTAAAGGAGCTTGCAACCCAGCGCCGGCACTTAAAGCTTGTGGCAAGTGAAAACTACTGCTCGCTCAATGTTCAGGCCGCAATGGGAAACCTTTTAACAGACAAATATGCAGAAGGATTCCCGGAACACCGTTACTACGGCGGATGCGAAAACATCGATTCAGTTGAAAAAACTGCCGCAAAAGAAGCAGCCGAGCTTTTTGGAGCAGACTACGCTTATGTTCAGCCCCATGCAGGATGCGATGCGAATCTTGTTGCTTACTGGGCAATTCTTTCAAAGACAATTGAAACTCCGACTCTTGAGGAAATGGGCGTAAAATCCCTTGGGGATCTTAATGCCGAGCAGTTCGACATTCTTCGCAAAAGATTCGGCAACCAGCGTCTTATGGGGCTTGACTATTCATGCGGCGGACACCTTACCCACGGATACAAGATGAATGTTTCAGCCCGTATGTTTGAAAGCCACCCTTACGGAGTTGACAAGGAAACAGGACTTTTGGACTATGACGCAATAGAAAAGCAGGCGATGGAAGTAAAGCCTCTTATTCTTCTTACAGGATTCAGCGCGTATCCAAGAAAAATCAACTTTAAGAAATTCCGTGAAATTGCAGACAAATGCGGAGCAGTTCTTATGGTGGACATGGCGCACTTTGCAGGTCTTGTTGCAGGAAAAGTTTTCACAGGCGACTATGATCCTGTAAAATGGGCTGACGTTGTTACAACTACAACACACAAGACTTTACGCGGACCACGTGGCGCGCTCATTCTTTGCAAGAAGGAATTCACAGACTACGTGAACAAAGGCTGCCCTATGGTTCTAGGCGGACCTCTAAATCACATTGTCGCGGCAAAGGCTGTGGCTTTCAAAGAAGCAAAAACTCCTGCATATCAGGCTTACGCGCAGAATGTTGTAAAAAACGCACAGGCTCTTGCCGCTGCCTGCATTGAAAAAGGAATGAAGCTTCAGACAGGCGGAACAGACAACCACCTTATGCTCGTTGACGTTACAACTTACGGCCTTACAGGAAAACAGGCGGAAGCGGCACTTTTCAAATGCGGTGTTACAGCAAACGCAAATGCCCTTCCTTATGACAAGAACGGCGCCTGGTGGACTTCTGGAATCCGCATTGGAACTCCGGGGCTTACAACTTTGGGAATGAATGAAAACGACATGAAGAAAGTAGCGGAAATTATCGACCTTGTTCTAAAGGGAACAAAGCCAGGACTTACAAAAGACGGAAAGCCTGCAAAGGGAAAAATAGAGCTTGATGAATCTATTCAGGCAAAAGCAGAAAAAGAAGTTCAGGAGCTTCTTTCAAAGCACGTTCTTTATCCAGAGCTTGACCTTGACTTCCTCAAAAAAGAGTTTGTAAAAGGGCTTTAAGCCAAAATATTGCAAAAACTGCCGCTAAGAACTAAAACGCTTGGCGGCTTTTTTTATTCAACTTTCTAATAAGAAACTATTCAATCGTATAACAATCTATGCCGGCGTTTTTTAGTTTCTGACCCATTGTCATGCTGGCGTTTTCGTCCACGGCAACGATGAAATATGTTGTTCCACTGGAGCGGGTTTCTGTGTAGCAGTATGCGTCGAAGCCTTTTTGCTTTGCATTTCTTATGCAGTCATCGGCATTTTCTTTTTTCTTAAAAAGACCAAGCTGCTGTTTTTTTCCTGAATGCTTTTGCGACAAAGAAATTTCAGGCTGAGCAGAAGAAACTTCTTTCTTTTGTGATTCTGAATTTTCATTGTAGAGTTTTTGTGAAGATGAAGCGGAATTTTCTTTTGGCACAAAATACCAGAACGGAACGCGCATTATCTGGCTTTTTCCATTTGCAACAGAGGCTTCCGGGCTTAAAGGAAATTCACGGTTCAATTCTTCCGCATATACTCTTGCTGAAGTCAAATGCCATAAAGTAAACAAAACCTGAGTCTTTACGCTTTTCATGGACTGCATTGAACTGTATGCTTTTAAAAGTTCCACGGAATCGGAAATGTCTGCGCCGGGAACAGAAGATGCCTTGCAAAGTTCGCTCCAAACAGAATAAAGCTTGACAGTAGCGGAAACTGTTTCGTTCTTGGAATTTCTTACTGCGCTGTTCAAGTAAGAGTCGGCAGTTTCCCAGTTGCCAGCACAAAGATTTGCCCGCACCGCATTAAGCACAAGCTGCTCAGAAGTAACCTTTGGCATATTTGAAGCATCGTGCGCCGCAATGCCGGCTGCCTTTGCGTAGGAATTTCCGGCATCAGTATAAAGACCAAGCTGCTCCTGCAAAGTTCCAGTATAATATAGAAGAGAACGAGTGTCCGCGGCAGTATCGGCAAAGTCAAGGTTGCGCTTTAAATAGTCAATTGAGTCAAGAACAGTTTCCTGCTTTAGAGCTTCCTTTTTTATGATTTCCGCGGATTTTTTATTCTGCGCAAAAATAGAAGCGGAAGCAACACAGGCGCAAAATGCAAGCAATAATTTTTTCATTCAGCGTTTTCCTGCGGTTGCTGCAAAGGAGCTTCTTCTTGCTGAACTTTCTGCCCGGATTTTTTTTCTTTTTTATTTGATTCAGGAATGGAATCAGCTTTTCTTTTTTTTCCAAATGTGAACGGAAGCGTAATTACAACGCCAGCCAAAAAAGCGGAAAGCAATGCTGCAAAAACCGGAATATTTTCAAAGCTATGAAAAAACCAAATTGAGCACTTGTTAGAAAGATTGAATCCTGTAAGAAGAGCAACAAGCACAACTAAAAATAAAATTCCTATAAGTTTAAACGGCATACAAACCTCTCAAAAATTCAAAATTATAAACCAATTAAATTATAATTGCATTCAAGGAAAATTGCAATTTTAATGCTATGGAAAAATGGAAGGAGTTATTTTAATTTTGCGGAAAGTTTTTTATCAAACGTAAAAACAGTTTCATTAAGAATTTTTTTTCTCGAAATTATAATGCAATCAACAAAATCAAATGCTGTTTCAGAAAAAACAGAAAGCGCATTAACAATAATTTCCTTATTCTGAATTTCAACTTCATTGAAAATAGGAGCAACTATTGATTTTATTTCATTTCTAGGAACTTTATAAAGCTTGGTCAGCACATACACAACTTCGGCAATAATTTCTGGCAAAGTAAAAGAACCTTGCTTTATAACAGATTCTGCTTTGTCCGCCTGTTCTGGAATATCATCCAAAAGATAGCGGAGAATAACATTTGTATCTATGAGAGTCATTTTTATTTTCCAGAAAAAGCAGAAGAAGCTGTTTCCTGTTCAATGTGAACCAACGACGGATTCGCATAGATAGCAGCAAGTCCGCGGCATGAAACAGATTTTTCATCAGAATCATTTTCTTCATCCACAACAACTATAGCCGACTGTTTTAATTTAAAAGTAATATTTCCAAGAGGAACAAAAGATTTTCCGTCATAATAAGCCTTGACTGCAATCATGAGATGCCTCCTATAATTTTTTAATATATTAAAATTATAATTGCATTCAAGGAAAATTGCAATTTTATATTTATTATGTGCCAGGGCAAACGCATTATAAATGTATTCAGCATAAAACTGGCTCCCAGACACGATTTTCTGGTTCAAAATCGCGCAATAATGTGCTACACTCTGATTGTTGCAAAGTAACTATAGAATTACCCGCTCACGCGGCCGCAACAATCAGAGTGTTTTTGCCCCAGAAACCGTTCCTTCGCGCAAACTTTACTTAAATTATTTATAATGCATTTGCCCTGTATTATGCGTTTTTTTTTCCGTTATTTTTCTGAGTCTTCTTTTTGTCCTAGGTATTTTCCGGTTGCTTCAAACAAAGCATTTTCAATTTCTTCGATTCTGAAATTCCGTTTTTGAATAAAGTCCCTGATTGTCATGTCGAATTTGTTTTTTTCGTCAAAAGCCGTTTGTGTTTACCTTGATGTCTACAAGTCCCGGTATTTTTCCTTTGAGGCCTTCCAGACCTTCTTTGATTGAGGGGGCAGTACAAACCCTCAAAACGGCGAAGTCAAGGCTTTAAGCGTTAGCGTGCCTTGACTTCGCCGTATTCCGGCTTTTACAGATTCCTTTTCAGAATCGCTCATTTCTTTTAATGTCCATAAGATTATGTGTTTTACCATTTGTGTGTCCTTTCCTTAAATCATATTGCAGCCGGATTTTCTTTCTTCCGGGTGAGCCACTTCAAAGCCGCAGTTGGCTTCCATGTTCAGTTCGCGAAGTTCTTTTACTCCGTCAATATAGAGCTGATAGTTGATGCCAGTAGATTCATAGCCGCAGCCTACATCGTAATCTTCGCACAGTGATTCGCGGACAATCTGTTCCCGCTGTTCTCTAAAGGTATTGCAGTCGGGCTTGTACCCTCCGCACGAATCAAAATACTTGCCATAGTGTTTCCTTTTGAAAACATTTTAGCATAACAAAGAGGGCTTCTGGAATAAAGTTACTGCGACAGAGGAAAACTAATCTGTTATGTTTTAGAATGATGGTAAGTCCGAAAAAACTTTCTTAACGAAGCGGTAAATAAAAAGGCAAATCGTAGCACATACAAGTTTATCTACAAAGTTTGTGATTGTGCCGCCTATGTATGCTGCAACCGGCAGGCTTCTGATTACGACGTAGATTCCCTGAACGGCGTTATCAACCTGCGGAATTGATGTGTTTGCGCCGTAAACAAAAGTTGAAATTGTGTCGCCGATAATTGAATTGCTGATTGCGGCTAAAAATCCAGCCCACATAAAGCTGTCTGCAGAAAGAAGTTTTTCGTTAGGATATTTTTTTCTTTCTGAGCGGAAAATCAGCCAGGCTATTAAAGCGGTAGAAAGATGACATGCAGAAAAGAAGATTCCCGTGTGTGCAAAAATGAACAAAAGCAGATTTGAACCAAAGGCGCAGATTAAGCCCGGTACAAGTCCGCACAAAGCAGTTACCGCAATGGTCATTACTGAATCAAGATAAAGAGGAAAAGCAATTAATCCTGCCAGAAAAGAACCGAGATAATTTATTCCGATTGAAACGGCGGTAAAGAGAACTGTAAAAATTATTCTGCGCGGTGTCCAGTTTTTGTCCGGCAACCTGCTGTTTATTAAGTTGCCGCTCATACTATAAGCCCCAGAAGTTTTGCTTTTTCAAGAAGGTCGTGTCTGTCTTTTATATCAAGTTTTGAATAGACTTCGGTTCGCTGATTGATGACAGTTTTTTCTGATTTGCCGAGTTTTTTGGCAATGTCTGCAACGTGCATATCCTGCGAAAGAAGAATAAAAACTTCACGCTCTTTTTTGGAAAGTGATTTGTAGTTATCAAAAAGGTAGCTCAAATCATTTGTGATGTCGTGTTCACACCCATGTTTTACAAGAAGCGACTGCATCAGTTCAGTTGCGGCTTTGTTGTAATATGAGTTCCCGTTTGCAACAGTTGTGATTGCAGATGCAAGTTCATCAATTGTTGCGTCTTTTGTAATGTAGCCCTGAACTCCGTTCAAGAGTGAATTTTCAACATGAATCACATCGTTGAACATTGTGTAAATCAAAATAGAAATGCCGGGAGAAAGCTTTTTGAGTTCGGGAATCAATTCAAGTCCGCTTCTGCCGTCCAGGTTCAAATCAAGAATAACAATTTTGATGCCGCGGTTTTCCTTTAAGGTTTCCAGTGCGCTTTCATAATCACTTGCGCACACAAAATCAAAAGAGGAATCTTTATTTTTAAGCATCTGCGTCATGCCGTCGCGTAAGCCCACATGATCATCAACGAACAGAATCTTTAATTGTGATTGCAATTGTTGTTCCTCCCTCGCTTATAAAATTGACAGTGCCGCCCAAAAGTTCCACGCGCTCTTTTATATTAGAAACGCCGTAATGCTTTTTTGCGCTCTGCTTGTTTTTAAGTTCAACTTCTTCTTCCGAAAATCCCTTGCCGTCGTCCTTTATGATAAAGCGGAAGTCGTCGATGCCGTCTACAAAACGGATTTCCACATTGCCCGCGTTTGCATGGCGGCTGATGTTGGAAAGAGCTTCCTGCAGGATCCGGATAAGTTCAATCTGAACATTTTCGCTTAAATGCTGAATTTTTGTTGAACCGATGTAGACCTTTGTTGAAATGTTGTAGTTTGCTTCAAGCGTTGCCGCCAGTTTTTTTACAATTTCTTCAAAGCTTTCGTTCAGGTTCAGGTGAGTGGTTCCAATCATATAGCGCACTTCGTTAAAAGCCTGCTGGGCATAAAACTTTGATTTTGAAATATCTTCTTTTTCAAGATAAAGCTTAAGCGCCGCAAGATCCTGAGCAACACCGTCGTGAAGATTGCGGCTGATTTTAGACTGTTCTTCGTTCATCACTTTAAGACGGTGAAGGTCTATTCTGTTTTTAAATGATTTTTCTACAATCAGAAAAACTGCAATCATAATGAGGATGAGAGAGCAGTACAAAAGCGTGTCGTAGCCAAGGTTCAGGCGGTTCTGCGTCTGGTGCATGTTGTTTTGAAAAGTGATTATCGGCTCAATTGTGCTCTGATTTGTTTCCAGAAGTTCAATAATCTCTGAAAGTTCAATTTTTAATTCTTCATCAAAATAAGTAAAAGGCGCGTAATCGTAAGTGAGTTTTTCTATCAAATCATCAGAATTAAAATTGCCGCTGTTTTCTTCCAGCTGGATTTTGAGCATTTGAGAATCCAGTTCAGAAATCTTTTTGTTTGAGTACGTCTTAAAATAAATGGAAAATCCAAAATTGATTATTGCCACATAGATGATGAGTAATTCAATTTTAAAAACATGCTTCAATGTTAAAGCAAAACTTTTGCTCATGCGCCAAGTATACATCAAAAGTCCCGTTTTTGTTTGGGAAATTTTCCCAAGAATTTTAGGAAAGAGTCCCAAAGGAATTTTGAAGCGATGGAGTAGAATAACTGCGTGCGTACGGAAACGAAAAAAAACAAAACATTGGAAGGTGAATTATGGGTTTCTTAAACAAAATGAAAACATCTCAGACAGGAGATATTTATTGTGACTGGTGCGGGGCTTATATCAAAAATGATATGAACGGCGGATTTATTGAACAGATGGGTTTTGGAATTGTAAAGCGCGTTGTAAGTCTTTCGACCAAACATTACTGCTCGGCAAAATGCAAGGCACTTGCAGAAGAAGCTGCAGCTGAAAAAAAAGAAGATTATGAAAACAGAAAAGCAAACGGGCAGCTCACTGCAACAGAACAGATTAAAGAAGACATTGCAGCTCCTGTAAAAGAAGCCTTTTCAGAAATGGGAGGTATGGTAAAAGATACAATGGCCGAGCCTATGAATGAAATGAAAAATCAGCTTGCAGATCAAATGAAACAGTCGTTTGCCGGCATTTCTAAAGGCTTTGGTATGTTTGGAAAAAAGAAGTAATTTTTTAAAAATTGAGGTGGAAAAATGAAGTTTTGTACAAACTGCGGTAAGCAGTTAAATGATGATGCAAAGTTTTGTGATACATGCGGAGCTCCGGTTTCTGGAACACAGACTCCGCCAATCCCTGGAACAAATGAGAATGTTGGGGATGATACAAAAAGAAAGGAAGTATTTGTAGGAGTTAAAAGAAAATGTCCTGTCTGCGGAGCTGAAGTATCTGCCTTTGCACTAACATGCCCCAATGGTCATGAATTATCAGGAATAAACGTAAGCAAAATCTCAAAAGATTTTCAGGAAGGACTTATAGAGTACGAAGGAAAAGAAGAGCGTGATTTTGTTGCTTCATTTCCAATCCCGAACGAAAGAGAAGCTCTCGGAAATTTTATGCTTATGGTTGCATCAATCTTAAAGCAGGACATGCAGAATGGTGCAGACCAGATGCGTGTAAGTTCTTTTTCAAGTAAATTTGATGAAATTAAAAGCAAAGTCTACATGATGCTGAAAGCAGATGATCCGATTTTTGGTGAAACAAAAAAATGGGACAGTGCTTTAAATGAATTGTATGAAAATTATAAAAAAATCATTGAAGAACGAGCCATTATAAACAGGAAGAAGCAGAAAGAACAGGAAAGAAAGAATAGAAAATGGGAAAGAAAACGAAACAGTCTCTGGTATAACGCAAGTAATGAAACAAAAGGAGCTATAATAGGCATATGTATTTCTTTTGGGGTTGCTATTATTCTTGGCTGTTATTTATTTGGGTGTGCAATTGACTAGGTGGTGTTTTATGATAGAAACAAATATTCAAAATCAAAAAGAGTTATTTCTTAAATCAGAATTCTTTATGCTTTCTTGGGAAGCTGCCGTTCAACAAAGGAATGAAGGTCAGAAACTTTTTAAAAACAATATTTCAGATGGGAAAAAGAATGAATTTAAATATGACTTATTTAAGCACACAGAAGAAATCTTAGAAAATTATAAAGAAAATAAAGTAAATTCAAATGTTCATCATGAAAATTTATTAAAAGTCCATAATTTTATATGTGAAAAAAAAGAGTTTTTTGCAGATGGCTCTTATGCATTTAATTTTTCTACTGTACAAAAATATTTTAACATGATGTGTAAATACTATTGGTGTGCAGGATTTATTGAAGAACCTCCAGAATTACCTGTTGATAGAATTAATCTATCAAAAATTGGAAAAACTGATAGTTGGACGAAAGAAATCATAACAAAAGATGACTATGAAAAAGTGATAGAGGATTTTCGTACGAATGAAAGTGTTTCAAGTGAAAGTTCTCTCGCAGTGTGGGAGTTAAAAAAATGGAATAGGAGACAATTTAATGGGCTTATTCAATAAAAAAAACGAAGGCGGATTGATTGATGTAATCCGCTGTGATGAAAAAGAATATTTAATCTGGAAATGGCGGCCGGCTGGAGAAGAGGTAAACACCACTAAGAAAGAAAATGCAATCCGTTATGGTTCAAGCCTTAGGGTAAAAGACGGTGAAGTTGCGGTTTTTGTTTATCCGGGAGAAAATGGAAATCAGGATTTTATAGAAGGTCCTTTTGATCAGACAATAAAAACCGGAAACTTCCCGATTCTTTCAAGTATCGTTGGTGCGGCTTTTGGCGGAGTAAGTCCTTTTCAGGCAGAAATTTACTTTATAAATCTTGCAGGGCTGATTCAGACAAGATTTGCCGTTCCATTTTTTGATGTTGCAGATCCCCGTTTTCTTGATTATTCAGTTCCCGTAGCTGTTCGCGGTGATATTCGTTTTAAAATTACAGACTATAAAGAATTCATCAAACAGCGACGCCTGATACATTTTGACCTGGAAGATTTTAAATCTCAGATACAATCAGCTGTAACAAAATATGTAAAAAGTGTAGTAGCAAATATTCCTTCAGAGAAAGGAATTCCAGTAATTCAGCTTGAGCGTAAGCTTACAGAAATTAACGATGTAGTTGAAGAATCTCTGAAAAAACGTTTACAGAATGAGTTTGGTGTAACTGTAAGTTCAGTAGATATAGAGGATATCGATATTGATAAAACTTCTGATGGTTACAATCAGCTTAAAGCCGTTACTCAGGATGTAACAACACAGACAATACAGCGGCAGACAAATGCAAACCTTACCAACATGGAAGAAACCTTACGCATTCAGCGTGAGGGTATGGCTCAGGCTCAAAGACTTCAGAATGAAAGCGCAAATCTTTCTGCGTTCCAGCTTGAAAAACAGGCAGAAGTCGGCGTTGAAGGGGCAAAGGCATTCGGACAAATGGGCGCAAATGGTGCCATGGGAATCAATCTTGGAAATGGCGGGGGAATGAACCCGGCAGGAATGATGGCAGGAATGGCAATGGGAAGCGCAATCGGGCAGAACATGGCTGGTATGGTTGGCGGCATGATGAACGGAATGAATCAGCAGGTGCCGCCACAGGCTAATAATGTACCTCCGGTTCCGGGAAATGAAAGTTATCATGTAGCAGTTAATGGAACTGCAACCGGTCCTTATACTGTTTCGGTCTTATCAACAATGGCGGCGAATGGTCAGTTTACAAAAGAGAGTCTTGTCTGGAAAAGTGGAATGGCAAACTGGCAGGCAGCGGGAAGTATTTCAGAGCTTGCAGGTCTGTTTGCGGGCACGGTTCCGCCAGTGCCTCCAGTGCCACCACAGATGTAATCTAATTTTAGGAGAAAGAAAATGAAATGTAATATTTTTTTGACTGTAGCTTCTGTACTTATTGCAGCATTAATCGGATATGGTTTTTACGCTGCAAATTCAAGTGAGTCCTTTGTCTGGCTTTTATGCAGTGGGGCTGGAATCACTTCTGCACTTACTCTGACAGGAATTTTGGGAATTTCAACCAAAGGAAGAACTGGAGGAATAAACATAACGGCTTTGTCGTCAATCTTTTTTGTCCTTTTTTTAATCTGCAATCTTGTGTTTGCTTTTACGGCTGTAAAAGTTGCACCTTATGTAATTATCAACGGAATTCTACTTTTGATTTATGCTATTGGAATTTATGGCATAGTAAAAAGTAAACATTAAAAAATTGTTATTTTTAAAGAATTTTACTTAAAAAAAACACCTTTCTTGTATTTATTATATAGGGGGTAAAAATTATGTCAGATTCTAATACTTCTTTAGATTTTTCTAATTCGGAAAACCTTTTACAGGATAAGGTTTATCCGGTTGAGGACAGGCAAAAGAAAAATGAACTCTTTAAGGATTTCCTTTCTGAAGTTCTTAGCGAAACCCTGTGGTTTCTGGAAACAAAAAACATAGGCAAATATTCTTTTGAAATCCGGGAAGTGAATATTACGGAAGAATTTGAAAGCCTTGTTGACCATGAAGGCAGCTCAGGAAAAATCAACAGCGAGGATAAAGTCTATTGTTCCCTGCTGAATGGTGAGAAGCTGTTTTTGTTTACAGACAAGTGCTTTGATAACCTTGGGCTAATTCGTCATGACCAGCAGTATGATTTGGCCTATCTTCATGACCTGAAATATTTTACCACGGTTTTAGCTGAAAATTTTGAGAAGGCATTTATTAGGGTAAGTTTCAGGCAGAATCATCACCGTGGAAAAATGATTCTTTCTAATAAAAAGTCAACAAGTTTTATCGGGCAAAATAGCATCTACCTCAAAACAGATGATATGAAGCAAATGGGCTATTTTGCAAAATTTGAAATAAGAAGCAATAAAAATGTCTATACCGACCCCTTTCAAATATGGATTTCAGGTAAGCTTATGGAACAAATCAATCTTGAGCCTTTGCAGATATTGTGGATGAGTAATACGCCGGAAGAAATATTTGACATGACTCCAGAAGAACATGAACAGTTGATGAACAAAATAACTCCTGCCTGGATAGCAGAAATAGAAAAAAGAGCATTTGAAAAATTAAGAAATCCTCGTCGGGGATCATTACGCGATTATATAGAGGAATAATTATGAAGAAAAACGCTTTGTACATTCACGGCTTTATGGGAAATCCAAAGGGCGGAACTTTTGAAACGCTAAAAAAGACTCTCACAAAATGGAACATTCATTCAATACCTTTTCCAGATTTGCACACTGATGTAAAAAAAACTCAGTGTCTTATCAGGGACTATTGTAAGAGTGAAAAAGTTGATTTGTT
Source organism: Treponema sp. UBA6852 (assembly GCA_002449305.1). Classification (GTDB taxonomy): domain Bacteria; phylum Spirochaetota; class Spirochaetia; order Treponematales; family Treponemataceae; genus Treponema_D. Next base: position 4,188 of record DKDI01000015.1, on the reverse strand, counting down.
AATTGGAGCCTCCCTTGGAGCTTTTTATGTTCTTCAATATGAAGAGATAATAGACAAACTTGTAATAAATCCGTGTTTATATCCTTCTATTGAGATTCCAAAACTTAGAGACCGGTCAACTGGTAATCCCATAATTCTTTCAGATAAAGTATTGGCAGACTTTCGTGAAATGGAAAAATATAAAGACATTCCAGAAGAACAAAAAAGAAGAAGTTTTGGCATTTTTGCAAAGGACGATGAATTATTTCATTTCAAAGATTCATTTGATAAATTATTCCAATATAAAGAAGATTTTTATAAAAACAGCATTTTAATAAAGGGGCATCACAGTATTGAAGAAGAGTATTTAGCTGATGGTTTAAAGCAGGCAGAAAAGTATTTTTAAAGACAGATAAACAGCTGTTGTGATGAATGTATTGATTAAAAAATTGCAGGGCTTAGAGAAGTGCAGACTGTGGAGAATTTCAGCCTGGGCAAATTGGTATAAGCCCTGCTTTTTTGTATTGGAAATATAAGAGGTGACATCATGACTAAAGAAGAATACGATAGACTAGGTCATATTACGGAAACAGGAAAATGCTGCTTCTGTGGAAAAGAATACACAGACTATGGTTATTCAACCTGGTGCGTTTGGACCGCTGAAGAAGAAAACGAAGCATTTGGTGAAAATAAACGCTGCTGTGCGGAATGTAATGAAAAAATTGTCAATGAAGCGCGAAGAGAAAGAGTGGCTGCAGTGAAGCAAGGAAAAATCGAAAATATTTTGCAAGATTTTTCTGAAGTCATCTATGAACGGCGGAGTAAGGGGTTAGTAGAAGGTGGAGAATCTATAATACGAGTCTATGACAATGGTCTATACCGAAAAATACTTCTTCCCAGAGAGAAATATAAAGGGAAAAAATGTAAAGGAGAGCGGAAAGACATAGTCTACGGTAAGGAACTTTCTGTAGTACCTAAACTCCTTGAGTTCTATAGGGAAAATCAGGAAGAGATAGATTCCCTTCCAGACCGATTAAAAGATCCCTATGACGATCGTATATACAGTGAGGAGAGCATACGGTTTGGCAAAAAGCTTATTACCGGACCTCATATTTTTGGTGCTCCGCCTAATGAATATTATGATGAAATTCTCGAAGTTAAACGGACTCCGGAAAAGGATGCAGTCGTACAACAGATAGAAAAACTCTGGAAGCTTGCTCAAAAAATTGAAAACGGGATTTTAGAAGACGAATTTCCACTGTATAAAAAAGAAAAGGATGATCGTCGAAAAAGAATTGCAAGAAGCCTGGAACTTAGTAGGAAGAAATACGTCGAGTCAAGGCACGCTCACGCTTAAAGCCTTGACTTCGCCGTTTTGAGGGTTTTGTAATAAACCCTCAATAAAAGGAGGTGCTTCCTGCACCGCCTCTGAACGCGGAGTTTTATAAGGAGCGATTGATTATGTTAGATAATTTTCAATTACACGAATTAAGTGGTTACACTGGTTTAGAAAGAATCAGCTATCTACTGGAGATCCTTATAAGTTCGAAGACTTATTATGATTATGTACTCGATTCTTATGAACAAAAAGATTATGAAAAAAATCATTTCCCGGATATTATTCGAATATTCTTTAATGAATACAGACAAATTGAACCCGCTGCATTATTGAAAGTAAACTATGGTATCTTTATGGTATTAGGTGAGAATACTAAAGTTGCAATAAAAGTATTGAAAGATCTATATTACGAAAATAAGATTTCAGTTTCTGATGATGAAATAAATGAAATGACAGGAACTTTAGAAGAATTACTTTCTAATATCAGAAATCAGGAAGATCAAGTTTATAGATTTAAAGTATCAAACCTTAATGAAAGCTTATCTAAGTTTATTGAAGAGTTACAGGCTTTTCTTGATTATATATTGTTTTTTAAAGATGCTAAAACAGAAATATTAGAAGCTCTTAGTTCTGCCTATTCAAATTATAAAAGCGATTTAGACTCTTATAATGAACAAATTATGTCAGATGGTTATAACAAAGCAGTGGATGAAACCCAAGACGCAATCGAAAATGAGAACTTAAAGCAAAAGGCATTGAGTATTATTTCTGCAATATTCAGGCAGAAATGTTATATCGAAAATCCAGCACTCCTGGAAAAAACTTCAAGTCTTGTTAGTCAATCCGAGCGTATCATAAATGATACTTTACCTTTAAAAATATCTGTAAAAGATAAATTGCCGGTCGTTATACGATAAAGGAGGTGTGATAAAAATTACATCCATGTAATTTTTATCACTGCAGATTTTGCCGTTGGCAAAACTGCGATTCGATGCCTCGTGCATCGCCGCTGAACGCGGAGTTTTATACGGAGGATGATTTGGCTATATTAGCACAGTTAAGTCTTGCTGAAGAGTTTATTAGAACTATTTTGCCAGGAGATATGGATTATAAGTTGTTCAAGTCAGAAGCTGACCAAATAATCAAGGTTTGGGAAGGTTTTGGAAAAGCTCTTAAAAAGAACAAGCCGTTAAAATACAATCCAAGTTTGTCACCTGAAGCAAAAAAGTATCTTAAAAGATATTCAAAGTTTGTTGCTCTCAATTTGGTAGAGCTAAGAAACAAAGCTCAGACAAATACAATTGTTCCGGTTAAAACAGAATACGAAAAAATAGAACTTGAAAGGTATAAGCTGCGAACTGAAGGTTTTATACTTAATTTTGAGCATACTGAAGATAAATCAGTAAAAGCTTTTGTTAAGCTTGTAAAAGATACTCAGCAACTGATTTTCAGGTAATCGGGAATAATTTATACAGTGCCTTATGTATAAATCTCTGCTATAATAAATCAAGAGGCAAAAAATGATTGATTACAAAAAAGCAGAGTTGAATGAACTTGATGAAATTATAAGATGCCGCATGGAATTTATCCGCGAAGACATTGGTCCTCAGACTCCGGAAATGGAATAGACAATCCAGGCACAGCTTCAGGAATATCTTAAAAATCATCTGAACCGCGATTGCTATGTTTTTGCAGCGGAGGAAGATGGAAAAATCATTTCAATTGCTTTTTTGCTGATTCAGGAAAGACCTGCGAATCCGAGATTTCCTCATGGGCGTACCGGAAATATTATGAATGTTTATACGGTTCCGGAAAGACGTCGCCAGAGAATTGCCGGCAATGTTATCAAGCAGATTATGGATTTTGGCAAACTTGAGAATCTTGATTTCCTCGAACTCAAGGCTGCTCCTATGGGATATCCGCTCTATAAAAAGCTTGGCTTTGAAGATGCCTGCAGTCGTTGCAAAGAAATGAATTTTAAGTGGAAAAAAAAGAATGATTAAAGGTATACATCATATTTCAATGAAATGCGGAACAGCAGAAGAACTTGCCAAGGTCCGCGAATTTTATATTGAGCTTCTTGGTTTGAAAGTTATACGCGAGTGGGCTGAAGGTATGATGATTGATACCGGAAACGGTCTGCTTGAGATTTTTACTAATGCTGATGGAACTCACTGCCTTGGTGCAATTCGACATATGGCCCTTCTTACTGATGATGATGGCATGGCTTTCTGTTACGGACCGCTTGGAGAGCAGGTTGAGTTTTATATGGAGAGATAATCATGATGAATGAGTTTAATGAATATGTCCGCGACTGTTTTTCTGAAGCAGGCGATATTGTCATAAAATCTATGATGGGCGGATATCTTGTATATTTTAAGGGGAATCTTATAGGTGATGTTTGCGGTGATGAGCTGTTTTTGAAGAGAACTCCGACATCGGATAGGCTGCTTGCAGATTCCGAACTGCGTTATCCGTATGAAGGTTCAAAGACATTGATGCATGTATTTGATAATTTTGATGATAAGGCACTGATTTTGGAGCTTTTGGAAGGTATTCACTTGATCCTTCAAATGCCCAAAAGCCAAGATTTCTTGGAATAAAACGGATTTTCCATTTATTGTCTTTTATAATTTTATCAATTTGATTTGTTACAGATATATTTTCACAGATGGTTCTTTCATTAAATTTTTCATTTAGACAGTTTCGATCATAAGCAATTATTTTACCATCATCGTAAGCAGCTAAAACTCTAGCTGATAAATAATCTCCTGGATGTTCTGCAGCAGGATAAAAACATCCATAGTTAAGTTCCATTTTGTAATGAAAGATTAAATAAGCCATTAGTTCTCCCATAAAAAGTCAACGAA
>DKDI01000012.1 GCA_002449305.1 Treponema sp. UBA6852 | reverse complement strand
TTTTATAACTCGAAATTCGACCGAATATTCAATATTCCTGAAAATTTTGCATAAAAATTGAAGAATACTCTCTATTCTCCAGAAAAATCAAAGAATCTATATGCCTTACATTATTTTTTTGCCACAATGACCATTGTTTTGGCGTTTTGGTCGTAAGGCTCGCCGTAAAAGCCTCCAAAAACCTGCGCGCAAGAAAATCCGCACTCTTTGCAAAGAATGTCGCGAAGCTCGGCGGCGGAATAAAGGCGCTGAACAAATTCATGCTCAATGCGTTTTCCGTCCTTGCCAATCAAAATCCATTTTGAAAGTAAGCCTTCCCATGCGCCCTGCACTTTGAATTCCGTAAGAACTGTCATTCCAGCTCGTTCAAACCATTCGCCTTCTGTAAAATATTTTACGGCAATCTCGCGGCTTATGCATTCAAGGACAAAAGTTCCGCCTTTTTTAAGGGAAGCGCACACTTTTTTTAGAATTTTTATGTCGTCGCTGATTTTATCGCAGTAGCCAAACGAATTGTAAATGTTCACGGCGGCGTCAAATTTTTTGCGTGAAGAAAAAGTCCTCATGTCCTTGTTTATAAATTCAATCTGAAGTCCTTCGTCCTGCGCAGTTTCGTAAGCAGCATCCAAAAACGGCTGGGTAATGTCAACGCCTGTAACGTTCAGTCCAAGAAGCGCAAGTTCCACGCTGATTCTTCCAGGTCCGCAGCAAACGTCCAGCACGCTATTCCCTTCAGAAAGATTTGCAAGATTCATTACGCTTTTTGCAATTCCTGCCGCCTGCGCCCACTGCTGCCCATCAAACATAACAGGGCCGTAGTTCAGCCAAAAATCTTCGTTTTTAAACCATTCACTTTCAGTTTTTTTGTTTTTCATTAGCTATTCCATATTGAGTTTGTTTGTTCATCGTTGTATACTATATATATGTCGGAAAAAAAGATAACAGTATTAGACCTTCTTGACTTGGATTTAAAAGGCCAGGACTCGCTGAACATGAAGTGCATTGCAGGAAGGTCTGGTCTTTACAGGGAAATAACTGTTTCCGACATAAACCGCCCGGGACTTGCAATTTCCGGATTTTATGAATCGTTTGCTTATGAGCGCGTTCAGCTTTTTGGAAGAGGAGAATCCGCATATCTTAGAAAGCTTGAATCTGAAGGAAACTTTGATCTCATAAAAAAATTCTTTACTTATGAAATGCCCTGCATCGTTTTTAGCCACAGCATTGAACCTTCAGAATTTTTTCTTTCAGTCGCGGAATCTTCAAGATGCGCTGTTCTTCAGACTGACTTGATTTCAACGGATTTTTCACAGCGGCTTTTAAGAGTTTTTTCAAATATTTTTGCTCCAAGAAAAACGCTTCACGGAGTTTTTGTAGAAGTTTACGGCGTTGGAATTCTTCTTATAGGAGAAAGCGGCGTTGGAAAAAGTGAAACTGCGCTTGAACTTGTTGAGCGCGGGCATCGTCTTGTTGCAGACGACATTGTTGAAATAAGGTGCGTAAACGGAAACTCAATTATCGGGCAAGGAGCAAACAAGCTTATAAGCCACCACATGGAAATCCGCGGACTTGGAATTATAAACATCGCCCAGCTTTACGGAGTTGGCGCAATCCGTGAGCAAAAAGAAGTGCAGATGGTCATAAAACTTGAAGCTTGGAGCCAGACAAAAGTTTATGACAGGATTGGAACAAAGGGAGCTTTTATAGACCTTTTGGGCGTAAAAATTCCGATTATAGAAATTCCTGTAAAGCCCGGACGAAACCTTCCAATTATAATTGAAGCCGCCGCAATGAATGAAAGGCTAAAGACAATGGGCTATTATTCTGCGCAGGAATTCAACCAGAATATCTTGCGTTGGATAGAAACCGGAGCCGCCCAAAGAGATTACTATGGAAAAGAAGACTCTTATTGAGTCTAAAAAATAAAAACAAAGGAAGTGCCACTGTGACAGAGAAAATTCTTACAGTTAGAAACCGCGCAGGAATCCACGCAAGGCCTGCAGCATTGATTGCCCAGACAGCAAACAAATTTTCATCAGAAATAATCCTAGAAAAAGACTCGACCACCGTGAATGCCAAGTCAATAATGGGCGTTATCACAATGGCAGCTGGATATAACACAAATATAACTTTAAAGGCTGAAGGTTCGGACGAAAAAGAAGCTGCCGAAGCTATCTTTAATCTTTTTGAAGCAAAATTTGAAGAGGAGTAGCCGATGAAAAATCTTACAGACCGGCAAAAAGAAGTTCTGGAATTTATTGCGCGTTTTACAGAAGAAAACGGGTATCCTCCAACTGTACGCGAAATTGGAGAAAACTTCGGGATTTCGCTTAGGGCCGTGCAAGACCACATCGCCGCCTGCCAGAAAAAAGGCTATCTTTCGCAGTGCCAGAAACGATCGCGCTCAATCCGTGTTTTAAAAGACGACGGACTTGTAAGAGAAACAAAGCCGTTCTTGGCAAAAATTCCGTTGCTTGGAACTGTAGCCGCAGGAAAGCCTCTTCTTTGCGAGGAAAATCTTGACGGCTATGTAAACATCGCAGAACCTTTTGTCCGCCCGGGAAAAAGCTACTTTGCCCTTCACGTCCGCGGCGCCAGCATGACAAACGCTGGAATTCTTGACGGCGACCTTGCAATAATCGAGCAGGCAGAAATCGCCACAGAAGGACAGATTGTTGTCGCTGTTGTAAACAATGCAATCACATTAAAAAGATTTTACCGTGAAGAAGAAAGAATTCGTCTTCAGCCAGAAAATCCAGATTTCCAGCCGATTTACACGCGGGACGTTCAGATTGCAGGAATAATGGTTGGACTTGTAAGAACATACTAGAATGGCAGAAGCAGAAGTCTATCTTTTTACAGGTCCAGAAGCCGGTGAAAAAAACGAAGCAATAGAAAATTTACGGGATGCAGCCTCAAAGAAAAACAACGGAATTGAGCAGTACAAATATTATGCCGCCGATGTAAGAATTGAAGATATTGTATCCCAGCTTCAAAATGCAAGCCTTTTTGCTCCGGCGCTTTTTATAACTCTTAGAAATGCCGAGCAGATAAAGCAAAAAAGCGACATCGATTCCCTTGTTTCCTGGATAAAGGCTTCAAAAAATTCTCCAAACACGCTTGTTTTAATTTCCGAAGAAAATTCCATAGACAAAAAGATTGAAAGCGCAGTTTCTTCCAGCCACAAGAAAATTTTCTGGGAAATGTTTGAAAACAGAAAACCGCAGTGGGTTGAAAACTTCTTTAGAAAAAACGGATTTTCTATTGCGCCGGATGCAGTTGAGCAAATTCTTGAAATGGTCGAAAACAACACAGAAAGCCTCAAGTCTGAATGCTCAAGATTTTTCTTTTGCTTTGAAAAAGGCGCAAAAATCACTTCCGCTGATGTTGAAAAAATCCTTTCGCACAACAGGGAAGAAAATGCGTTTACACTTTTTGACTCAATGGCAGACACTTCAAAAAATCCCCAGCAACGTTTTGAAAGCTCACTGGAAATCCTTCAAAAAATCCGCGCAACAAAAGAATCAAACGGAATCGCATTAATCGCAGGTCTTACATATTGCTTTAGGCAGCTGCGGCTGTGGCATTCGCTTCATTCAGACGGAAAATCTCCAGCCGACTCAGAACTAAAGTCATCAGGATTTTCAGGCAAGCGGAATCAGGAAAAATATTCAAAGGCAGCAAAAATCTGGACAGCAGGCGCCGCATCTTCAGTTCTCGCGCTTCTTTCCGCAACCGACATTTCAATCAGGGAAACAGGCTCTGTGCTTGAAGAAACCTACCTTTATACGCTCATTTATTCAATTGTAATAAAAAACGGGCTTTTCTGCTCCGTATGCGAATATTAAAAAATGACATTTAAACAAAAAAAATCCGCCTGAAAAACAAGCGGACTTTCTTTTTAAAGCGGAATCTAATTATTTAGAGTAGAATTCAACAACAAGCTGTTCATTGATTTCTACAGGAATTTCTTCGCGCTTTGGCATCATGATAAGTTTTCCAGAGAAAGCTTCTTCTGAAACTTCAATATAAGCAAGTGGACGGCGGTTTCCATTAAGGAAGCTTGTCTTGAACTGCTCATTTTTCTGGGCTTTTTCACAAAGTGTTACAACCTGACCTGGTTTTACCTGGAAAGACGGAATGTTGATTTTTTTGCCATCAACACGAACGTGTCCGTGAGAAACAACCTGACGAGCCATGCGGATTGAATTTGCAAAACCAATGCGGTAAACAAGGTTGTCAAGGCGAGTTTCAAGACCAACGATAAGGTTTTCACCAGTCTTTCCTTCTTTTCTTGAAGCGATGTCGTAATAACGGCGAAGCTGGCGCTCAAGAATTCCGTAGTAAGCCTTTACCTTCTGTTTTTCGCAAAGCTGTTTTCCGTATTCAGAAGTTTTCTTTGACTTCTTAAAAGCCGGATCATTTGCTCTGTTCATTGCCTTTGGGTGTCCGCAGACATTTACACCAAGTCTTCTGCATTCCTTAAAACGAGGGTTTCTTCTAGTTGCCATAATTTTTACTCCTATTCACCATGGTGATTTTCTCACCAATTTTTGCCGCGGTGAGGGATATAAATTAGTTCAAAAATTATATAAAACTTTCAAACTAATTTCAATAGAGATTTTTTATAAGCAAAAAATCTTTCATAACTTTTTTTTAATATTTTCTATTGTTGAAAGAAGAATTATGAGTTATTATTGATGTATGGCAATCGTTACAGCTCAGGTTATCAACCGCTATTACGAAAATTACAAAGACACAGAAATCACCTTTTCAAAGGAAATAATACATACACTAAAAATGGATCCGCGCCAGGTTTATATAAAATGCAGCGGACTTCAATGGCCTTGTATTATAAATTCAACGTCATTCAATCAGGCAAAAATAATCCTCGGGACTAAAAGCGGAGCCTATGCAGTGCTTTCAAACAAATCCGCGCCGCCAGTAAGCTTAAGATTTTGCTTTTACCAGCCAGACGGCCAGCTGATGAGTTTTTTTGTTACGGCGAAAGTCTGCTTAATCGAACCGTACATGAACAGCACGGATCTTTCTATTATTACAATTCAGTACACGCAAAGGCCGCCGGACGACTTGATTCTGATGATTGGAAATATTCTTGATGCTAATTTCAATGCGGCAAGAAGAAAAGAAGAGCGCATTCTCATAACTCAGGAATCAATGCGCAAGCTCGGACTTCAAAAGAAGGAAATTGTAATTTACATACAAAATGTTCCGCGACATTGCATCCTGCAAGACTTGTCGTTTGGCGGCGCAAAAGTTGTTCTGCTTGGGCTTGCAAAATTCCTTATAAATAAGGAAGCTCTTATTCAGCTTGAATTCGAAGATCCTCACGAGACAATTTCAATCCGCGGAATTATTGTTAGAACAGATTTTATAGAAGGCAGAAAAGACATTATTTCAGCAAGCATAAAATTTGCAGAAGATTCCATAAGCCTTGCATATAAAGTCCACATAAACAAATACATTGCAAACACCAAGCGCAAAGAACTGGACAATAAATTTACAGCTGGAGAACTTGAAGATGTTCAGCCTGCGGATGAGTCAAAGCCTGCATCTCCTGCCCAGCCTGAAAATTCAGCAATATAATTTTAGCAAGGAAAAAAATGGTTTCTACAAATTCACTGGATTCTATCTATTTTATAAAGTTGCCTGAAGGCTCAGTTCTTTCCCCAAAGGCAATGAAAATCAACCCTGAAATTCCGCTGCCTGTTCAGAAAAAAAATCCAGAAGATTCGGTTGAACAAGATGCGACAAAGCTTTCAGAAGAACAGATTCTTTCTGGCATTTTAACAGTTCTTGCTTACGACAAAAAAAATGAAAATTCAGAATATTACCGCAAGCTAATTACAGATGTCCGCCCCGGAATAAAAAAAGAGCTGGCAGAAGCCGCAATATTAAAAGCCCGCAACGAAGACTGGGATTTGGCAGAAGAAATTTGGCTGGCTGTAAACGGAATCGACCCGCAAGACAAAGCAATAATTTTGAACATGGCGATTTTCTTTGACCAAAAAGCAGACAGCTACCGGCGCAATTCCCTGAACGAAGACGCAGATGCTTATGACGAAGCTGCGCTTGACTATTACAAACAGGCAATGGACAGCGACAAAGAAATTCCAGACGCATATTTTAACGCAGGCTTTTTTTACCTGAAAAAACGCGATTACGGAGAAGCAAAAGGCTGCTTTGAAAGCTATCTTGGACTTGTTGCAGACGCAAAAGACGAAGAGCTTGGCGAAAACGGAATTTATAAAAAAGAACGCGCACAGGAAATTATCAATAAAATTTCAAACCGCAATTTGGAAAACGACAGATTCCGAGACGCATACAAACTGATTTCTGAAGGTCAAGAAGAAAAAGGCCTTGAGGAAATCCGAAAATTCATAAGAGACAATCCTGTTGTCTGGAACGCATGGTTTTTGCTTGGCTGGGGACTTAGACGGCTTGGACGATTTGAAGACGCAAAACAGGCGTTTTTAAAAGCAAGAGAATGCGAAGGCGGAGACGAAAACGCAGACACATTAAATGAGCTTGCAATCTGCCAAATGGAAACAGGCGAACTAAAAGAAGCAAAAGAAACTTTGGTAGACGCGCTTTCAATGGATTCAGAAAACACAAAAATTATAAGCAACCTTGGATGTTTGTGCTTAAAAATGAATCAGAATGAAGAAGCTAGAAAGTATTTTGAAGTTGTCCTTGAAATCGACCCAAATGACAAGATTGCCGCATCTCAAATAGCAAAACTTGATGCTGAAATTTAGCGCGCTTTAATCTAAAACAATTTTATCGCCAGTTTTTATTCCGACTTTTTCAAACCAGCCCTGTGGAACTTCCAAAGCATATCTTACAGAACGAGTGCTTTTTACAGGCGCAAGGCTAAAAGGCGTCATGTCAAAAATATTCTGAATTGTTCCAGTTCTATCAATATATGCAATTGAAAGCGGATGCGGCGTGTTTTTCATCCAGAAACTTAAAACCTGATCTTTTTCAAAAACAAAAAGCATTCCTGTTCCTTCTGGAATATTTTTGCGGTTCATAAATCCGTAGTTGCGCTCTTCTTCTTTTTGGGCAATCTCAGCTTTTACAAAAACAGAATTTTCTGCGGAAGTTAAAATTTTAAATTCCTTTATAGGAAGATTAAATTTTTTATTCTGGCACGAAACAAAAACAGGAATAAAAACGCAAGCTGCAAAAACCGCAAAAAACTTAAAACTTTTCATAAATCAAAGTCCTTCAAGAAATTCATCCCGAGCCATTTCTTCCGCGCTTTTATTTACAAGAGCCTTTGACTGAAGCTCTTCAAAAATTTTCCTGTCAGTGTATTTTAAAGTCAGCGGACGTTCCAGCGACATAATCACGTTGTCGTCTTTCCATTCAGATTTTTCAGGATTAAGCGAAGAAGGATTTCCATATTTTTCAGTCAATGAAGAAAAAACAGAATAATGGTCAATCTTCGAGCGGCGCAAGTTCAGTGTAATTGTGTAAAGTTTGTCTTCGTAAAACTGAAACCAACAGCGATCAAGGAACGAATACGGAGCGTTTTTTGAAGTGTCAGTTTCTATTAAAGTTCTGTTTTCTCCAGGCAAAAGCGAAACATCTCTGTCGCCACGGTAGCCAAAGCTCAAATCTTTTTTTAAAGCCTCTTTTACCTGATCTACAGACATTCCAAGCTGTATTCCGCGGTATCCAAAAGGAAGCGAATCTTCAGCAAAAAAAGGAAAAGTCAAAAGCAAGAAAAAAAGACAGATAAAAATTCTTTTAATTCGCATGTTTTGAACTCTGTTTTCTATAGAAAGCAGCTTGTTTTATAAGCTCTTCAACATCGGGCACATCGATTTTTCCGCCCACAATTTTTATGTTCTGGTCATACTGAATCTGCCGGCAAGCTTCCCCTTGCTGTTCACGCGGAATTGCACAAAGTTTAAACACATCTGTCAAAGAAAGCCCGGAATGGTAAACGCTGCCTTTTACAAAAGGAACTTTTTGCTTTTCAATCTGAAGCGAAATCATGTCAATAAGTTTTTCCCTTAAATCGCCAAGCTGAGTATTCGCAAGCTGACGGTGCATTGCCCAAAGACGTTCCGCAAACATCATTGTAAGTTTTGAAATCATCTGCGGCTGGGTTGTTACCATCTGATTAAAGTTCGCCATATTCACAACCATAAGCCGGCAAGGTTCATGGGCAATCGCACTTGCAGAACGCGGTTTATTTTCAAGCAATGCCATTTCGCCAAACATATCGCCTTTCTTTAAAAGCGCAAGAGTAACTTCGTTTCCGTCTACAACCTTTGAAATTCTTACAGAGCCTTCCTGAATTATAAACATATCCGCGCCTTTCTGACATTCAGAAAAAATCATTGAGTCGGCAGGATATTCACGGAAAGTTTCATTTGACGGCTCCAAGTAAACAGCTTTTGCCCTTTGCCGCAAAGCAATGAATTTTCGCTTGGCATTTTCAATGTTGATTCCTGTTGGACACTGCTTTAAATACTGATAATATCCGTACAAAGCTATATTGTAATGGCCTGACTTTTCGTAGTATTCCGCTATAGAAAAAAGTGACTCCGGAGAATCCAAAATAATATTTTTTAGTGTAAGCTTTGTAAGCTGATCATTTACAATTCTCATGTCGCGGGCAAAGGAACGTACAATCTTCATTGCGACAGGCGTGTTTTTCATAATCAGTTCTGGGTACTGGCTTTTATGAACCATGATTGCAACAACAGGAGTCAATGCGACAACATTTTTAGTTTGCCCATGCCCAGACATACAGGAAACTACTCCAATAAAGTCGCCCGGTCCTAAAATTTCAGGAGTTGTTCCTGGAATCGCAACCTCGTTAAAGCACTTTACCCTTCCGCTTTGAATAATAAAAAATCTGTCATTTGCAGAAGTTCCTTCAACAAGAATATATGAGTTCTGCTTAAAATTCACAAATGAAAGCTGAAGCAATTTCGAACCACCTTCTAAACAAAAACAACTTCACATTCCAGCATAAAACCAGTCCGTTCTTTCACTTTGTCTTGTGCAAGCCGAACAAGTTTTTTTATATCGGAGCAAGTTGCGTTTCCTGCGTTTATAATTATATTTCCATGCCACGGAGCTATTTGCGCCCCGCCGATTTTTACACCTTTTAAGCCGGCTTCATCAATAAGTTTTCCGCTCGGCTCTCCAAATTTCCGGTTGTTTTTAAAAACACTTCCAGAACTTGGAGATTTAAAATGCCCCTTTTGCTCTCTGTCTTTTATAAAACTTTCGCACGCAGCTTTAAGTTCAGCAATTTTTTCAGGCTGACATTTTTCCGCTTTAAAGGCAACTTTTGTTATAACAGCGGATTTTTCCATAAACGGCGAATGTTTATAAGCCCACTGCTCACAATCTTTATTATTATGATACATTTTTATATGTTTCTCAAGAAATTTATAGGAATTTTCATCAAAATTTTCCAAGTCAAGATATTCCACAAATTCAATTTTTGAACTTATATCATTCGAATAGCAACGGGCATTCATGTAGCAAGCTCCGCCGCAAGTTCCAGGAAGCCCCGCAAAAGATTCCATTCCAGAAATTCCATTTTGCGCAAAGAATTCCACAGCACGGCTAGTTTCAACTCCAGAACCGCAAATTACAATTCCATTTTCAAATTTAATAGAAGAAAACGCATTCATTGAAACAACAACGCCGCAAAATCCTTCATCGCTTACAATCAAATTGCTTCCGCCGCCAAGAATAAAAAAATCCACAGAATTTTTCTTGCATTCTGAAATAACAAGCGCAAGTGAAAAAACATCTTTAGGTTCGGCAAAAAGCTCAGCATTTCCGCCGACTTTCATTGTAGTATGAAGACTCATCGGTTCATCTGGAAAAAGCCGTCCTTTGTACAAGTTCTTGATATTTTCAACTATTTTGCGTATTCTGTTAGTCATTGCATTTCATTTTATAGAAAAAAAATAAAAAAATCGATAGTGAAAACAAGCACTTAATATAATGCGCACAAGATTTTCAATGGAGGAAAAAAAATGGCGTTGAGACTGTACAACACAATGGGCCGCAAGATGGAAGAATTCGTTCCGATTCACGAAGGTTTTGTGGGATTTTACGGCTGCGGACCGACCGTCTACAACTACGCGCACATCGGAAATCTCCGCGCCTACGTTTTTCTTGACACGCTTGACCGCACGCTCACTTTCCTCGGATACGACAAAAAGCACGTTATGAACATAACAGACATCGGGCATCTTACCGGAGACGCAGACGAGGGCGAGGACAAAATGCTCAAGACAGCTCAGGAACGCCATCAGTCGGTTCTTGAAGTCGCCAAATTCTACACGGACGCTTTTTTCAATGACATTGACAGGCTGAACATAATCAGGCCGGATGTCGTCTGCAAGGCGACAGAACACGTCCAGGACATGATCGAGCTTATCAAGAGAATCGAAGCGAACGGACACACTTATATGTCCGGCGGAAACCTCTACTACGATGTAACGACCTATCCCGACTACGGAAAACTTGCCAACCTGAATCTTGACGACCTCAAAGCTGGAGCAAGAATCGAAGTTGACCAGAACAAGCGCAATCCCTACGACTTTGTTCTCTGGTTCACAAAATCAAAATTTGAAAATCAGGCTTTAACATGGGATTCTCCCTGGGGAAGAGGCTATCCGGGTTGGCACATCGAATGTTCCGCAATGAGCATGAAATACCTCGGCGAGCATTTTGACATCCATACGGGCGGAATCGACCACATCCCGATTCACCACACGAACGAAATCGCCCAGTCAGAAGGCGCGACCGGCCACAAATGGGTAAACTACTGGCTTCACAATGAATTCCTTGTGATTGCAAAAGACAAAAAAGCCGCAGAATCAGGTCAGGCAGAAAAAATGTCAAAGTCCCACGGTAACTTTTTGACGCTTCAGTCATTAATAGACAAAGGCTACGATCCGCTTGACTACAGATTTTTCCTTTTAGGAGGACATTACCGCAAGCAAATTTATTTTAGCTGGGACGCAATGGATTCAGCGAAAAATTCAAGAGCAGCCCTTGTTCAGCGTGTTGCCCGGCTTGCGCAAAATGCAGGAGGAGCTGATTCACTGAATTGTTCCAAAGTTTATACAAAAGGCGAAGCTTGCAAAACTGAAAATCTGTCTGAAAAAGCAAAGGAATACATGGAAAAATTCCAAGCCGCTTTGGAAAATGACCTTTCGACTCCAGTTGCATTGAGCTGCATACAAAAGGCAGTTAAAGACGGCTCTTTAAAGCCTGAAGAATCGCTTGAACTTGTGCGCAGAATGGACAGTGTAATTGGCTTGAATCTTGTAAAATCTGCCGCGGACTTTCTTGCTGAACAGGAAAAAGAGCAAAAAGCTTCTGTTCCAGACCATTCAGGAGATCCAGAAGCACAGGAAATTGACGCGCTTGTGGCAGAAAGAGTTGAAGCAAAAAAAGCAAAAAATTTTGCAAGAGCCGACGAAATCCGCAATATGCTTTCAGAGCGCGGAATCGTTATAACAGACACTCCAAATGGAGCAGTTTGGAAGCGTTCCTAAAAAAAACAGAAAAAATGTAACTAAACAGGACTTATTGTGTTTTCTTTTAATAAAAGTGAATCAGGCTCGATAAATTGCGCGGATTCAAAGGACTTTAGAAAATTATACGACTCTGCAATGGAACTTTTGTTCAAAGTTTCGTTTAAAATTGTAGAAGATGAAGAAGCCGCAGAAGATTTGGTTCACGACTCATTTATAAAGGCAAACGAGAAAGCAATGGTTTTTCCTTCTATAAATGACGCAGTTTTCTGGCTAATTAGAGTTGTAAAAAACGCTTCGCTGAATTATGCAAAACGGAAAGTTAGAGAGGCAAACGCTTACCACAAGGCGCTTTATGAAGGCCGTCAGCAAATGGAAAGCGGCGAAACAGAGCTTTTAAAAAAGGAAGCAAAAAAAATTGCGCTAGAAGCCTTAAACAAGCTTCCTGACAATTTAAAAGAAGTGCTTATTCTAAAAGAATATGCCGATATGAACTACAAGGAGATTGGCCGCCAGCTCGGAATTACAGAGGGGAATGTAAAGGTGCGGGTTTTCCGGGCAAAGGCACAATTACTAAAACTGATAGGAGAAGAAGATGTTTACTTGTCCTGAAGATGACATTCATTCTATCTATGCGGACGGAGAACTTCCTAAGAATTATGTTGCAGAATACGAAGCGCACGTAAATTCCTGCCCCAAATGCTCCGCCAAGCTAAAAAAATTCCTCGCGATTAATTCGGTCTTTGCTGAAGACAAAGAGTCCTTTCATTTTTCAAAGGAAGATTTGGATTCTAGTTTTCAAAGGCTTGAAGCACGGCTTTCCTACAAAAAAGTTACTCAGGCAGGAAAAAACACATTTAAATTTCCAAAGCCAAGCAGCGGCATAAAATATTTCGCAGCTGGAATTGCGGCGGCGGCAGTTTTTGCATTCGTTGTTCCAAGCGCAAAAAAAACGAATCCGTTTGAGGGGCAACTTTCTGCATTTCAACCTGTAGCGCGCACTTCAATTTCGTCAACAGCGAATCAGGTTAGCTCCGACGGAAATATCGACGTTTCAGTTTTGAATTCGATTTTGGCTTCCGACAATTCGGACAAAAACTTTTACACATTGCCAGTTTCTTCAAATTCAGCTTCGGCAGTTCCTGTTCTAATAATCGGCGGATCAAATTTCAAGAAAATCGCACTGATTCCTTCTCTAAAAAACTACGACGTTTTTTATCCGCAGGGCGAAAATTCAGAGAAACAAAACAGAAACAACGGATTTGCATTTCACGTTTCCTACCCTTTTTCAAATTTAGACTCAGGAAAATGAATTGGCAATTTTAAAATCTTATTCGAATCTCCTTAGAAGTTCTCCGCTAGCAAGAACAATAAGCTGGATAATTATAGTTGTTTCCGCAATTTTTATTTTGGGAATTCTAGGCCGCAATGTAAAGCGCAAGCCTGTGATAGACTCAATAACTCCGATGATTGGCTCGCCTGGTGATGAAATGACAATAGAAGGCAGCGGCTTTGGAGATTCAAGGGGAACTTCCAGCGTAGAAATATCAGGCTCAAAAATCACTGCAAGCGGATATTCACTTTGGTCGGACAAAAAAATCAAATTTATAATTCCGCCAAATGCGCAGGACGGACTCGTGATTGTAGGAACTTCAGCAGGAAAATCAGAACCGGCTTTTTTTGCAAATGAAAACGGGATTCCTGTAGCAGCAATCGTATCTCCTGTAACTTCAATTCCTGTAATTTCATCTATTTCCGCAGAAAACGCAGCTACCGGTCAAGCAATAATAATCCGCGGAACAAATTTCGGACCTTCAAAAGGAAAATCAAAAGTTTATTTTACCGCAAACCGGGACGAAACTTCACCTTTGCATAGTTCAGAGCAAAACGAAAACCAAGACAAAAACAGCATTTTCATTCCGGCAAGCGAAACTGACTTTGACTATATTGCCTGGACAGATTCTGAAATTTCTGTGAAAATTCCAGATGGAGCTTCAAGCGGCTCAGTTTTCATAGAAACTCCGCACGGAACAAGCGCGGCAAAAAAAATCAATGTAAATTTTCCTTACGGAAAAAAGCAATATTCAAACAGAAGAACTTACGTAATTCAAATTGCAGCCGATATTTCAAATCACGTTGCTTCTCAAGAAAGTTCGATTTTGCTTTACATTCCAAAGCCCGCAGTTTCTTCGTTTCAGCCGTTTGTTGAGCTGAATGAAGTTTACCCTGAGCCGTTTATTGTTGATGACACTTTTGACATAATTCATAACAAGCAGCTGAACAAAATTACAAACAACAAGCAAAGATTCAGCCAGACATTTATTGTAAGCACATTCGGAATAAAAGGAAATTTAAATCCAAAAAATTTAGGGCAGTACAAAGATAAAGGCGGAATTTTGTACACAAAAAATACTTCCGCAGATGCTTGTGTTCCTTCGGATTCAAAAGCAGTTTCTTCACTTCTTGAAACAATTATCGGACGGGAAAAAAATCCGTACAGGCAGGCAAAACTTATATACAATTTTATGACAGAAAATTATGAAGTTTCTGAAAAAATCCGCACTGGAAATATTTCGCCGCTTGATTTAATCCGCAGAAAAAAAGGAGACGCTTACGATTTTGCAATTCTTTACACAGCTTTGTGCAGAGCGGCAGGAATTCCATCTGTTCCAGTGGCAGGAATTCTTGCGCAGGATAAATCAAATGTAAGTCCGCATTGGTGGACAGAGATTTACTTTGAAGGATACGGATGGCTGCCTGTTGATGTTTCGCTTGGAGATGGACTTTCATTTTCTTCATTCATTGAAATAACTGACCCAAAAGAATTCTACTTTGGAAATCTTGACAATCAGCATATCGCATTCAGCAGAGGTTGGCATCAGATAAAGCAGTCGTCTTTAAACAGCAAAATTGTTTACAGGCCGCGCACTTATGCTTTACAATCTTTATGGGAAGAAGCCGGAGACAAAACTTCAAGCTATAGTTCTTTATGGAACAATCCTGTTATTCAAGGAATTTACTAAAATATATACGGAGAACAAAATGACTACAAAAGTTTTAAGCGTAGGCGGTTCAATAATCGCGCCGGACAAACCAGATGAAAATTTTCTTTTTGAATTCAGCAGCATGATTTGCTCGTGGCTTTCTGAAAATAAAGATGCGCGTCTGATTCTTGTAGCCGGTGGTGGTGGACCTGCAAGAAACTATCAGAACTCATACAAAGCAGTTTCTGCAAAATTTGATGAAAACCAAAAGAAACTTTCAGCATTTGAAGATTCAGACAAACTTAACTATGCCTGCGACTGGATTGGAATAATGGCAACGCGGCTCAATGCCCAGCTTTTAAAAACTGTCTTTGGACCTTTGTGCAGTCAAGATGTTGTAACAGATCCTACAAAAGTAAGCGACTTTACAGGAAGAATTCTCGTTGCTTCCGGCTGGAAACCTGGATTTTCAACAGACAATGATGCTGTTCTTCTTGCAGAGAGATTTGAAGCAGACACAGTTGTAAATCTTTCAAACATCGAAAAAGTTTACACGGATGATCCTCGCAAAAATCCTGACGCAAAACCAATCGATAATATTTCATGGAGCGACTTTAGAAAAATGGTAGGAGACGAATGGGTTCCAGGAAAAAACTGTCCGTTCGACCCAATCGCTTCTAAAAAAGCACAGGAGCTTGGCTTAAAAGTTATTTGCGCCGGCGGAAAAAACATCGGGAATATAAAAGCAGTCCTCGATGGAAAAAATTACATAGGAACAACAATTTCGTAAACATGAAAAAAATTCAATTGCCGATTTTTATATTTTGCATTTTGCTAACAGCAGTTTCGTGCGTTTCAACAAAAGGCCGCAAAGAAATTTCAAGGAATCTTTCTGCTCAGGGAATAAAATCAGAAAAACAGCTTTATAACTTCTTTATGAGCGCAAATCCTTCAGCAAATAAAAAAGAAGTTGCACGGCTTGCAGCTCTTTACATTGAAGAAGCAAACGCAGAAGGAATAAACAGCGACTGTGCTTTTGTTCAAATGTGCCTAGAAACTGGATTTTTAAGATTCGGAAACCTTGTTACACCGCAAATGCACAACTACTGCGGACTTGGCGCAATCGATGCAGAACATCCAGGCGAAACTTTTGCAACGGAACAACTCGGAGTAAGGGCGCACATTCAGCATCTTCACGCATATGCAACAAAAGATATTCCACTGAACAACGAATGTATTGATACTCGGTATAAGTATGTAAATCCGCGCGGAAAATCGCCAACAATAGAAGGTCTTGCAGGAACTTGGGCAGCAGACAAAAGCTATGCAGTAAAACTTGAGCAGCTTTTAGTTCGCCTTGAATCTTTTTAAACAAGCCTGAATTCTTATCCGCCTAAAATTCTGCAATGTTGTAACTTTTTGATTTTTAAACTATCATAGCAACTATGAAAGTTATTGTTGTAGGAAATGGCGGACGAGAGCATACAATTGCATGGAAACTGGCACAAAGCAATCTTATTGAAGAAGTAATTTGCGTTCCTGGAAACGGCGGGACAGCCTTTGAAAAAAAATGCAGAAATATTGATTTTTCAAAATGCGAATATCTTAACGGCATTACAGGAAATGACGCGTATATAAAAGTTGCCAAGGAAAACAATTGCGAGCTTGCCGTTATCGGGCCGGAAAATCCGCTTGCAGAAGGACTTGCAGATTTATTTTGGAACGCAGGAATTCCGACTGTAGGACCAAAGTTTCAGGCAGCGCAACTTGAAGCCAGTAAAGACCTTGCAAAAGAATTCATGCACAAATATAACGTTGCCTGCGCAAAAAGCAAAACTTTCACTTCAAAAGAAGAAGCATTTTCATATATAAAAGAACAAGGCGCGCCGATTGTCGTAAAGGCAGACGGACTTGCAGCCGGAAAAGGCGTTGTAGTAGCAAAAACTTTAGAAGAAGCAGAAAATGCAGTCGAGCAGCTTATGGATGGTTCTATTGCTGGTGAAGCTGGAAAAAAACTCGTAATAGAAGAATATCTTCGCGGAACAGAAATTTCAATTCTTGCGGCTGTAAGCGTTACTAAAGAATTTTCAGAGCAAGGGAAATCCTGCATAGTTCCATTCTTAAGCGCAAGAGACCACAAAAGGCTTTTCGATGGCGCAAAAGGTCCGAACACAGGCGGAATGGGCGCAATCGCTCCTGTTGACGATGCGACTCCAGCAATAATTTCCCAGTTTGAAAAAAATATTCTTGAACCAACATTAAAAGGGCTTGAAGCGGAAAATTATGATTACCGCGGATTTATTTTCTTCGGGCTTATGCTTACAGAAGACGGCCCAAAATGCCTTGAATACAATGTGCGCCTTGGAGATCCTGAAACACAGGCAGTGCTTCCGCTTATGGACTTTGACTTTTTAAGCCTCTGCAAATCCATAACTGACGGCTCTTTAAAAGAATTCAAACTCAAATGGAAAAAAGGCTATCAGGTTGCTCCAGTTGCAGTAAGCGGCGGTTATCCAAAATCCTATAAAAAAGGATACAATATTACAATCGACGAAGAAAAAGCAAGCAAAGCCAATGCAAAGGTTTTTATAGCTGGAGCAATGGAAAATAGAAGAAGCCGAAGCCCGGACGACACAAAACTTGTAACTAGCGGCGGACGAGTTTTAGCCTGCTCTGCATACGGAACAACTTTTGACGAAGCATGGAAAAACGCTTATGAAGCAATGAGCGGAATAAAATTCACCGATATGTTCTACAGAAAAGACATAGGACTTCCGGGAGCTGCTGAATCTAATTAGCTTTGATTTTTACCTACTGTCATTATCGGGCTTGACCCGATAATACTTTTCTTAAACTTTTATTCCCGCATCAAGTGCGGGAATGACAATGAAAATAGTTCTAGTCAAGCTGGAAATTCAAAATGTCAATGAAGGAAAATCATTCCCAAGATTCCAACAGGAATTAAGTAGCAGGCAAACCATTCAAGCCTGCCTTTTTTTATAAGGCGCATGAGCCAAGAAAGAGCAATATATCCGCTTGCAAAAGCCGCCGCGCAACCTGCAATAACAGGCTCTGCTCCAATCGAAGATGAAACTTCCCCCAAATCTTTCAGTTCAAGAATAAACGCACCCAAAATAGCCGGAATAGAAACAATAAATGAAAATTCGCCTGCAACATCTCGTTTGACTCCGCAAAAAAGAGAGCCCGCAATTGTTGAGCCGCTTCTTGAAATTCCAGGCAAAGTTCCAATTCCCTGCGCCAAGCCGATTACCAAAGACTGCTTCCAGGACGGAGATTTCAAAGAAGTTTCAGAATAAGATAAATGTTTCTTTTCAATAAGTGAAGAAAAAATCAAAAGCAAGGCTGTAACAACAAATCCAGCGCAAACAAGTTTTACAGAAATCTCAGAAATGACTTTTGAAGAAAAAATTCCAAGTACACCGGTAACAAAAGTAGCAAGAATAATAGCAACAATGTATTTTGTGTCTTCGTCTTTTTTTTCAATCTGGACGGCGGAAGGATTTTTTACAGGAACAAAAATTCTTGCAAAACTGCAAATCAGCTCCCATATTTTTTTCCTAAAATACAAAACAACGGCAAGCAAAGTTGCAACATGAAGAAACACATCAAACAAAAGAGGCACTTCTTCAAGCCCAAATAAATTCTGCGCAACAATCAAATGTCCAGAAGAAGAAATCGGCAGAAACTCAGCAATGCCCTGAAGAACTCCCAAAACAATTCCTTGAAAAATTGACAATTTAAATCTCCAAAAATAAATTTTTAATACGCCAGCATTTTAGTTCATCTTGATTTTTCTGTCTATAAAAAGAGAGGTTTTAATTTCCTCATAATTTTCTTAGATTGAACACAGCGCGAGGTTTCATGTATAATTAAAACAATGAACATAATGATAATCGGCGCGGGCTTTACTGGAGTTCAGCTAGCAAAACGCCTTATAAACGAAGGCAACATTGTAAAAATAATCGAAAGCAACGAAGACATTGTTGAGCACGTAAGCAATCGTCTTGACTGCGAAGTTATAAATGCAGACGGAAACAACCTTCAAGTTTTGGAAGAACTTGAAATCGGAAAAATGGATGCGCTTGTAACTTTGACTGACAGCGATGAAATCAATATGATTACCTGTTCTCTTGTGGACGCTGTTTATCCAGATGTGTTGAAAATTGCGCGTGTAAGAAACTATGCTTACTATGCAAACACAAACACAACAGCGCGCCAGCATGCAGAAACTTTCAAGGGAAATCATCGTCCGCTTTATGGAATTGATTACATGATTCATCCCGATGTAGAAGCGGCGCAGGCAATTGTAAAAGCTGTTGAGCACGGAGCAATAAGCGACATAGTTGATTTTGGCGAAAACGGTGATTTTGAAATCATTGCTCTTCAAATTGAAAAAGGAAGCAAACTCGATGGAGCCACATTAAAAAACATCCGCTCGCTTACAGACAAAAAATTTCTTATAGTTTATCAGGAAACAAAAGAAAAAGATTCAGACAACATGATTTCAGCCTTGCCATCCGGCGAAACGATTTTAAATGCAGGAGACAGAATCGGAATCATAATTGAAAAAGAAAACATTCCGTTCATACTTGAGCTTTGCGGAATCAAGACAGACACAATAAAAAAAATCGCATTAGTTGGAATCGGAAGAATCGGAACAATCGTAGCAGACAAAATTATTGAAAAAGACAAAGTTTCGTTTTTAAGAAAAATTTTCAGCGGAACAAAAAATATTTCTCAGACATTCACAATCATAGACAGCGATAAAAACCTTTGCAAGGAAGCTGAAAAAAAATTTCCGCAGGCGCAGATTTTCAACGCGGACATCACAGACGATGTGTTTATAGAAGAAGAAGGAATTCAAAAGTACAACCTTGTAATTTGCGCCACGCACAATCACGAACTGAACATGGTTGTTTCCGCTTACCTTGAATCTCTTGGAGTGGAAAAAACAATTGCTTTGGTTGCCCAGGCCCAGTTCGGAAACATTGCCAGAAAGCTTGGAATCGATGTCGCAATTCCTATGAGAGACACTTTGGTTGATTCAATCATAAGCCATCTGCACGGAAAATCAGTAACGGGAATTCATACAGTTTCAAACGGTGCATTTGAAATCGTGGAATGCGATTTGCCTTCATCAAGCAAATTTATCGGCAAGCAGCTGAAAGACATTGCAAGTCCAGGCGAATATCTGATTCTTCTTGTAAAGAAAATTGGAAGCGAAAAATTTGAACTTCCGCAGGGAAACACAACATTTTCTGTGGGCGACCATCTAGTTATAATAGAAAAAACTGGAGATAAAAAAATTCTGGAAAAATTCAGCAAATAGGAACTTTCAATGGCATTTACAGTTTGCAGAATAATTTTTTTTATAATTTCAATAGTTGGACTTTCATTTTCAATTCCAATCGCAACGGCAATTTTCTGCCATGAATATTTTGTACTTCCATCTTTTTTAATTCCAATGGTTGCAAGCTTGATTCTAGGTTCAATGACGATATTTTTTTTCCGCAACAAAAAATCAAGGCTTACAATAAGATCAAGTTTTGCAGCTGTCGCACTCGCCTGGATTTCCGCAAGCGTGTTCGGAGCAATTCCGCTTTACTTTAGCAAAGCAATTCCAAATTTTACGGATGCATTTTTTGAAAGCGTAAGCGGATTCACAACAACAGGCGCAACAATTCTTTCTGAAATTGAAAAACTTCCGCGCAGCATAAATTTATGGAGATGCCTTTCACATTGGCTTGGCGGAATGGGAATTGTGGCACTTACGGTTGCGCTTATGCCAGTTCTTGGAGTCGGCGGATTTCAGCTTATAAAGGCGGAAACTACAGGCCCTGAAAAAGGAAAGTTCACGCCTAAAATAACAACCACCGCAAAAATTCTTTGGTTCATTTACCTTGGAATGACGCTTGTTCAAACTGCTCTTTTAAAAATTGCGGGAATGGATTTTATAGACGCACTTTGCCACGCATTTTCAACTTTGGGAACAGGCGGATTTTCTACAAGAAATGCAAGCATCGGCGCATACAATTCCGCTTCAATCGAATGGATTTGCTTTGCGTTTATGTTTTTAGCAGGAATAAATTTTTCACTTTATTATTATTTTTTCACACGGAATTTCAGCGAAATAAAATGCAACTCGGAGCTAAAAGCATACATCTGGATAAATGTTACTTCAATCGTCGCAATCGCAATTATTCAAAGTTCTTCTTACGGCGGATTTTTTAAGTCGCTCAGATTTTCTGCATTTCAAACAGCAAGCATTTTGACAACAACAGGATTTTCCACAGCCGACTACACAAAATGGAAAAGCGCAAGCCAAATTGTAATTTTGATGCTTTTGTTCATAGGCGGAATGTCCGGTTCAACTTCCGGCGGAGTAAAAGTCATAAGATGGGTTGTTCTTTACAAGCAGTTCAAAAATGAAATACTAAAAATGATTCATCCGCACGGAGTTTTTTCAATCAGGCTGAATCAGCAGGCAGGAAGAAAAGATGTTGTTTTTTCAGTTTCGGCTTTTTTCTTTTTGTATTTTTCTTTTGTAATTTTAACAGCATTCTTTACATCGCTCTTTGGGCTTGATATGCAAACTTCTTTTACAGGAGCTGTAACAATGCTCGGAAACTGCGGACCTGCATTTGGTGCGTTAGGACCAAGCAATAATTGCGGTTGGCTCGCTGCCCCTATAAAATGGTGGTACAGTTTTGCAATGATTGCCGGCCGTCTGGAACTTTTTACACTCTTTATTTTTCTTACACCAGCTTACTGGAAAAAATAAAGACCACACTTTATTTTTAGTGCAGTCTTATACTTTAGCCAACTCCCGGACTTGAACTCGATTCCTCCAGTCGCCGGCTTCCATGCCATCTCCTTTCGGACGCCTTCACTCACTTACGTCGGCATCCTTGCCGACTTTTCCTCCCATTTGGTCGGCGTTCGTTTCGGTACTCGGTTCAAGTTTTCCATAAAAAACAAAGACCACACTTTATTTTTAGTGTGGTCTTATACTTTAGCCAACTCCCGGACTTGAACCGAGTACCTGCTCGTTACGAGGGAGCTGCTCTACCAGGTGAGCTAAGTTGGCAAGCGAAAGAATGTTAGCAAAAATGGCTAAATCAGTCAACAGAAAATAAAATGCTCCAAGGCATAACCATTAGGTTTTTACAAACTCGCTTGGTAAATGTTACAGACATCTTCTGGATAAAGTTTTTTCCAGCCATTAATGAATCCATTTGCGCCGCAAGCTTTTTTTGCCATCATTTCAAAATTTTTGTCATCAATTCCGATTGCAGACAAAGAATTTTTTAGTTCAAGCTGATTAAAAAAGAAATTCTTTACATATTCAATTCCTTCTTTTGCAACTTTTAGTTTGTCTTCAGTTTTTGGAATTCCGCAGACATTAACCGCAAAATCATAGAATTTCGGCAAAGTTCGTTCATCCAGCACATATTCCATCCAATGAGGAGTTAAAATTGCAAGTCCCAATCCGTGCGTAATATCGTAAACTCCGCTCAGCTGATGTTCCATCGCATGGCAGCTCCAAGGTTTTTTGTTACAACCGTAAATATAGCCGTTTATCGCCCAGCTTGAAGTCCACATCAGATTCGCCCGTGCTTCATAATTTTCCGGCTCTTTTAAGGCAATCGGCGCATACTTAAAGACTGTTTTCATCATTCCTTCCATTTGAGTGTCGAGCATATACAAATCCTGATTAAAATTAAAATAGACTTCAAACAAATGGCTAAGAATGTCCGCGCTGCCGCAAGCTGTCTGGTATTTCCCAACTGAATAAGTTAAAGCCGGGTCGCAGAACGATGCTACTGGAAACAACTTGTCATTGATTAAAGCAAGTTTATCCTGCGTTGCAGAATTGTTCAAAACCGCGGTGTTATCCATTTCCGAACCGGTTGCAGAAATGGTTAAAACGCAAAGGAGCGGAAGGGCTTTTTCAACCGGCAGTTTTTTTGCAATAAAATCCCACACATCAAAATCAACGCAAGAACCAATCGAAATAAATTTTGAAGCGTCCATTACAGAACCGCCGCCAACTGCTAAAACAACATCAATTTTATTCTGTTTACATATTTCAATTCCTTTGCGGACAGACCCAACTTTTGGATTCGGCTCAATTCCTGAACATTCGAAAATTTCCATTCCAGATTTCTTTAAATATCCGCAGACTGAATCATAAACGCCTGTTTTTTTTATTGAACCGCCACCGTAAACCAAAAGAATTCTTTTTCCATAAGATTTTGCGACATTCCCTAAATTTTCAAGCTGTCCTTTTCCAAAGTAAACTTTTGTCGGAATATGATATGTAAACATAACGACCTCCAATTATTTATTCAGATTTTGGCTTAGATTCTGATTTTGCTTCTGATATTAAATCTGGAAACTTTGTGAACAAAGCGTGCTTTATAATATCAACACAACCATCAATTCCAAGTCTGGCTGTATTCAAAGTCAAATCGTAATTAACTGGATTTGTCCAATAGTTTCCGCCCGTGTAATATTCGTAATATTCCGCGCGGTACTTATCTGTTTCAGAAATTGAAATATCCGCCGTTTCAGCTGTTACTCCCATCTGCTTCATGATTCTTGGACGGCAAAATGAACGTGGTGCTTCGATATAAACGCTTAGGACTCGCTCACGGTCTTTTAAAACCCAATCCGCAGCCTTTCCGACAATTACGCAGCTTTCTGTATTTGCAAGTTCCTCGATAATTTGTTTTTCATATTCGTAAAGCTGATCATCGCTTGCAAACTTTTTCTTTTCTGGAGTTGCAACTGTCCGCCTTGGAAGTCCACGTAAAAGCGATGTGATTCCAGAATGTTTCTGATGAAGCTTTTCGTTTACTTCCTCAAAAAGCTGGCGGTCAATTCCGCTTAATTGCGATGCCAACGTTAAAATTCGGTTTTCGTAACAGTGGATTCCAAGTTCCTTTGCAACAGTTGAAGCAATTTCTTTTCCGCCTGAACCAAATCCTCTTGCAATTGTGATTGTATAATTTTCTGCACTCATATTTCCTCCATAAAAAGTCAATGAGAAAGTTTCAACTTTCGATTTGAGTTTTTATTGCAATTTCGCAACAAAGTGAGAAATTGCAGTTTATAAATAAGTTTGCAACGCAAACTTAATAAAAATAAAAACAAACGCCATTTTTGGCTATTTTTATTTTATGCCTCCATATATCTTTTTAAGAATTCTTTCATTCTTGGCGTTTTTGGATTTGTAAAAATAACATCCGGAGAATCATTTTCTACAATAAAACCTTGATCCATAAAAATCGTACGAGTTGAAACATCTTTTGCAAAAGCCATTTCATGCGTAACAATCATCATTGTCAGCCCTTCTTGCGCCAAATCTTTCATTACGTTTAGGACTTCTCCAACCATCTCCGGGTCAAGCGCGCTAGTCGGTTCATCAAACAAGAGCATTTCTGGCTGCATTGTCAATGCGCGGGCGATTGCAACCCGTTGCTTTTGACCGCCTGAAAGTTGCGCTGGATGAGCATTGATATACGGAGCCATTCCAACTTTCCGCAGATATTTTATCGCAAGAAATTCAGCCTCTTCTTTTTTCATTTTTAGAACTTTTGTTGTTCCTGCCATACAATTCTGAAGAACTGTCATATTATTAAAAAGATTAAATGACTGAAAAACCATTCCAACTCTTGTGCGGAATTTCGCAAGTTCCTTTGAGTTTGTGCCGACTTCTTTTCCATTAAAAATGATTTTTCCGCTGGTTTTTAGTTCCAGCCCGTTTATGCACCGAAGCATTGTTGATTTTCCAGAACCAGACGAACCGATTACGCAGACAACTTCGCCTTTATTTACGGTAAAATCCAAATCTTTTAAAACTTCGTGATTTCCAAATTTTTTTACAAGATGCTCAACCCTTAAAATCGGTTCACAGTTTTTAGTTTCTTTTTCTTCCATAAAAAAGCTCCTGTTTATTCAGCTGCTCCGCTCATATACTCAACAGCAAGCTCATAATCCTTTTGCTGAAAAGCCTTCTTTTCCACAACTTTAAGAATCTTTGTAAAGACTGTACAAATGATAAAATAGAAAATTGCACAAATAATATAAGATTCAAAGTAGCGGTAATAAATTCCAGCCGCGCTTTTTGTCGCAAAATAAAGTTCGTAAACGCCAATAACATTCAAAACTGAAGTCATTTTTAAGTTGGTCAAAAACTGGTTGACCATCTCTGGAACAATATTTCTAAACGCCTGCGGAAGAATTACCGCAAACATTGTCTTTGTGTGGCTCATTCCCAACGCAAATCCACCTTCAAACTGACCTTTATCAATAGAAATAATTCCTCCACGGACAGTTTCCGCCATATAAGCTCCGGTATTCATCATTAAAACAATTAAAGAAGCTAAAAACGGCGAAACATCCACTCCGGCATTTTTTAAGCCGTAATAAAAAACCATTGCCTGAACCATCATTGGAGTTCCGCGGAAAATTGCAACAAAAACAGAGCAAACAGGCTTTAACACGCTAAAACCTATTTTATGCACTAGATTGTCGCCTTTGGAAACTGGTGTAGCCTGAACCAATCCAATGGCAAATCCTAAAACATAACCAAGGATTGTACCGATGATTGCAATTTCAAGAGTAAGAACCGTTCCTTTTAGAAAGTAGCTCCAATAATTTTTAAAGATAAACCAAACCCAATAAAAAAGTCCTTTATCGTTCATAAAGACTCCCATAAGAACTCCGCGTTAGCGGCAAGCCACGGATGGAGAAAATCACAGTTTGTGCTGCAAAAATTGATTAATCATTCAGTTTTTACAGCACAAGATTTTTAATTGCTAAATTAGTTGCTCAATGGCTGTGTTTCAATAGCCAATTTCATATACTTATCCATAAGTTCCTGATTCCAGCCAATTGCGTGCATTGCAGTTTTAAGAGCTTCTACCGCAACTGTATTTCCTTCGATTACAGAAGGCGTGCAGACATCAGAAGCTCCTTCCGGCGTTATAAAATCGTACCCCTTTTCAAGCTGGCAGATAACAACATTTGGATTTGAAAGACAACCTGAATAAGCTGTCGGCCAGTCCATTACACCGCAGTCAACATCGCCCATCGCAACTTTCATAATTACCTCTGTGCAAGTGTCTGGATACGGAAGAATTACAGGTTCTGGAACTTGATTAATATATGCCGGCCAGTTCGTGTTAATCTGCGTTGTAAATTTCAACCCTTTAAATTGTTCAAGCCTTGTGTATTTTTCATAAGGACTTCCTTTTTTTACAACGATAACATTGAATCTGTTGTAGTAAGGATCAATGTAATCAAGAAAAGTATCTCGTTCTTCAGAATAAATACTTCCTGACTCAACAAGGTCATAATCGCCTGCTTTTAAGCCCATCCAAATTGAAGCCCAGTCGTTCTTGTGAATTTCAAGTTTAAGCCCCATTTCATCGGCAAGCAATTTTGAAAAAATAACATCATAACCGTAAGTGTAATCTGCAGAACCATAAATCGGCTCGGCAGTCAGTTCTGGATGCCCGGGAATTTCTTTTGTCGGCTGCGTCCAGTTGAACGGAGCGTAGGCACATTCAATTCCGACTTTCAAGACACCCTTTACTTGATTTGCAAATTCTGCATACTCAGGCTTTCCTGTATATTCATATTTAACTTCCGCTTTTTTCTTGCTGCAAGAATTTAATGCAACTGCCATGCAAACAAGTCCAACACCAAAAATAAAGTTTCTAACTGTCTTTTTCATAGTTCACCTCGCTTTCACGAAAATAAAAAAGCGTCAAAAAATTCCATAAAGCCCATCTTGCCCTTGGGATTCTTTCAACGCCTTTGTTATCAGAATAATAATATTTTTCTTCTTTTTTGAATTGTAAAAAATCGCAATAAATGCTTATTTAAAAATCAACAATCTTTGTCTTGTACGAACTTTTCCTCACCTGATTCACATATTCCTTTGGAGAAACTCCTGTAAATTCCTTGAACGAATGAACAAAATGACTTTGATCGTAAAAATCAAACTTGCTGGAAAAATTTGGGAACGAATCAATATCCGTGCGGTTCAACTCATTTATGATTGTGTGCATTTTTACGTTTTTGCAGAATTGTTTTGCGCTGCAGCCCAAAAATGTTTCAAACAAAAGATTTATGTAGCGCGAAGAATAACCTGTGTAGTCAATCAACTCGCTGATTTTTAAAAGCCCGTCTTTTTTGACAATCAAATCCACCATCTGAAAAAACAAATGCTTCTGCCCGCTTTGCGTTGTTTTTAGCCAGTTCCGATATTCTTCCATAAAAGTACACATTCTGTTTGTAAAAGTATTCTGTTCCGACATTTTTTCAGAAAGATTTGTTAAAATGTCAAAATTACACAAATCAATTCTTTGTCCGACCAAATCCTTTACTTCCTGATTTTCAAAAAACGGATTTGCGCCCGGCTGAAAACGAATTCCAAAGTATTCGCAGTTTCTTTTCAAAGTCAAAGTCTGAAGTTTTCCCGAATTTCCGATTACAAAAGAATTCATATTGTTTCCAGAATATTCAAACAAAATGTTCGAGCAGCTATCCTCCAAAAACGGAACTTTTTTTTCTGAATCAGTATGAAAACTATAAAAATGAGAAATTCCAAAATCAGCCATAATTTTCTGATAAAATTTTTCTGTTTCCATAACCAGATATGACTGAATCGTATGAATATGCAATTTTTCTTCTTTCATAGTCCGCCTCGCCAAAATCAGATTTAAAACAAAAAAGACGCCAAAACCCTAGAGTTCTGACGTCTTTGCCATATCTATAAAAACATTAGCAAACGGATTTTATTTTGTCAATATTTTCTCAATAAGCAACAATTAACTTTACAACGCAGGCTTAAACCGATTGTAACGCAATGTGCTTATATCCGCAGGGCAAGTTCCTGTGCAAATCAATTCAGAAATATTAAAAGCCGCACTCGGTCCAATTCCAAATCCGTGTCCTGAAAAACTGCATTCAACATACAAACCCGGAACTTCATCAACCTTGCTTACAGTGCAAACACCATCGCTCGCCAAATCTTCATAGCCAGCCCAAGAACGAACAATTTTTGCATTTGCAAGACGCGGAAAATATCCAAGAATTCCTCTTGCGCACGCGCTTGTAAAATCAGCAGTGCTTGGCGGATATTCATTGCTTTCTAATTCCGGGTTTGCAAAATCTTCATATCCATCGTGTCCGCCAAAAACAAACGAACCGTGCTTTGTCTGATGACCATAAAAATCAGCCATTGCCGTTCCCAGCATCTGCTTGAACATCTGTGGCTGCGCTTCCGTTACAAGACACTGCAACCGCTTTTTTTTCATAGGAATTGTAATTCCAACTGTATTCAAAATCGGATTGCTTTCGTAACCAGCGGCAACAACAACATTTTCCGCCTCAAAAAACTGACCTTCCGCTTCAACACCGCAAACCTTTCCAGCTTTTAAAACAATTCTAGAAACTGGCGCGCCCGTTATAAAATCAGCTCCAAGTTTTCTTGCGCATTTATAAAAACCTAAAGTCGTCGTAAGCGGATTCGCATGCCCATCAGTTGCACACCAGGAAGCTCCAACAACTGCATCGCTCATATACGGATTGATTTTTTTCACTTCCTCGGCATTAATCATCTTTACATCAACACCGCATTTTACAGCATTGTCCGCAAGTTTTTGCAGAATCTTTAAATGTTCTTCTGTTTTTCCAAGACGAAGATTTCCTTCCTGCGTATATTCAGTGTCAACGCCAAGCTCCGCGCTTAATCCCGGCCAGATATTTTTTACGCCCCAAACCATGAGCGGCAGTTCTTTTACATTTCGCCCGGACTGACGAACGCCTCCTCCATTACGAGAAGAGCCTCCGTTTCCAATATAGTCGCTCGCTTCCAGAACAATTACACTTTTTCCTTTTTTGGCAAGATAATACGCCGTGGCATTTCCAACAATTCCAGCTCCAATTACAATAACATCAGCCTTTGTTTTCATATCACAATACCTCGCTTGCTAAAGTGTTCATTTCTGTTGGTCTGATTGGACCCCTGCTTGTTGCAGGATTTACTGTTGCCGGGCTTACTTTTTGTTCAGCGGCAACAATTCCTTTTACAAGTTTTGAACAAGTCTGTCCCTGGCAAAGTCCCATTCCGGCGCGCAAATATCGCCTTATTTCCTGCATTGTAAACATTCCATCGTGAACAGCCCGCCTTATTTCACCTTTCGTTATTTCCTCGCATCGGCAAATCACCAAATCATCATCAGGTCCCGGAACAAATTCTCCAATATCGCGCAATCTATCATTCATCATAATTTTTAATCTCCATCATTTTTTTTTGGGGGGGCAGGTCTTCCCCTCGGCGGCACTTCGTCGCCACCTACCCCTTCTAACGGGGACACCCCGTAACGCCCCGCCTAGCTCTTTTTCCAAAAGCGGGCTTTATAGCCAAACTCGT
Source organism: Treponema sp. UBA6852 (assembly GCA_002449305.1). GTDB lineage: Bacteria > Spirochaetota > Spirochaetia > Treponematales > Treponemataceae > Treponema_D. The sequence goes on along the minus strand of DKDI01000012.1, from coordinate 3,728 downwards.
TTGGAACTTTCATTGTAAGTAAATATGTGTGGTCAAAAGCAGCTGCCGTTCTTACGCCAACAATTTCCGCATCGCAAAGGACATCCCCTTTTCGGCTTAAAGCTTTTCCCATAGCTCCTTTTTCTGGAATAGGCAAAAATTCATACGGAATCGTAATGCTCGTGAACCCCGGCTCAAAATCTTCATCAACAAGAAAAATCGCCTGGCCTGAACAGCTTGCAACGCACATTCCGCAGCCTGTACAACCGCAGTTTTGCGCAACCACTGGCAAGGCTGTAATGCACGAACCGATTTTTATACAATTTTTTCTGCACGCGTCCTGGCACGGATTGCAAGGAATATTCTGCGTACATTCAATTACCGGATGTATTCCTTTTTGGTGCGTAACTCCCGGAAAGCGTTCAATCTCTTCATCCGCCACAAAACCTTTTGCAAGCAGATTTTTTGAAACCGGAATTCCCTCGTCTGTCTTTTCAATCAGTTTTCCACGGTTGCAAGGAGCAAACATTCCCTGGCGCAAACTGTCCAAATCTTTTTCAAACAAAGACTCGTTCTGCTCCATCAAATTTTCTTCTGCAAATCCTGTCTTATAGGCGGCGCGCAAACCTGCCATTCGTCCTTTTATCATCGCAGAACTTGCTTCTTCAATTCCGCTTACATCTCCTGCCGCAAAAAGACAAGGAACAGAAGTTTCGCCATATTCATCAACAATCGGAACTTGCCCGCCACGTCTTGGATTATCTTCCATTGCACAGCCAGACATTTTCAAAAGCTGACTCATTGGCGAAAGACCAACCGCAACACAAATTGTGTCAACATCAAAATGAATTTCTGTTCCCGGAATAATCTTAAAATGCTCGTCAACCTTGCCGATTGTTACACCTTCAACTTTTTCAGTTCCTTCAACTTTTTTGATTGTATAACCCAGAAAAAACGGAACTCCGGTTCGGGCAACCTTTGCCGCATGAACGCCATAACCGCCGATTCTAGGAGCTGCGTCAACTAATGCAACAACTTCGCAGCCTGCCTGCAGCAGCTGAAAACTAACAACAAGGCCAACGTTTCCGCTTCCAAGCATAAGAATCTTTTTTCCAGGCTTTACACCGTGCAGATTCATCATTGTCTGAGCCGCTCCAGCTCCAATAACGCCCGGCAAAGTCCATCCTTCAAAAGGAACCATGTTTTCCGCCGCACCGGTGGCAATAATCACACTTGAACCTTTGTAATGATGAATCGCGCCATCATGATTTACAGTAACTTCCTTGTTTTCAAAAATGCCAGTTACAGTCGCATCCAGTTTTACCTTAACGCCAACTTCTTCCGCTTCTTTTAAAAGTTCCGTTCCAATATTAAATCCGCGGATTTTTGCTTTATGCTCTTTTGAACCAAAAAATTTATGAATCTGCTTAAAAAGCTGTCCGCCCGGTTTATGGTTTTCATCAAAAATCATAACATTCATTCCGTGCTTAGCCGCTTCTATTCCTGCGCTAAGACCAGCAGGTCCTGCGCCAATTACAATCAAATCATATCTTTCCATATTTGTTTCCGCCTTACCAAGTTTTTTCAGCCGAACATCCATACTGAGTTTGAACTTTCATTCCGGCTTTTAAAGGAGTTATGCAAGTCCTAGTATTTGGAACGCCATCGACAACCATTACGCAGTCTGTGCAACGCCCAATAGCACAAAAAATTCCTCTTGGTTTATGCAATTTAGAAGTTTCTCTGTGCTTTAAAATTCCTGCCGCACGCAAGGCCATTGCAATCGGCTCACCCTCATACCCTTGCATTTCTTTTCCGTCAAATATAAACGTTACGAGTTCCCCTTTTTCAGGAACTCCTAAAATAGGATGTTCTGCTATACGTTCCATGTTCAACCTCACTTTGCAACAATGTAAAACTAAAATTTTTATTTTTCTTGTAAAAATTCGCATTGGAAATTTTTTTTCGGCAAATATAATGAATCAAGATTTTGAAAAATAATTTTCTGAACCACTTTGGAGGTTTTATATGAATGAAAACATTTTTCCTAATATCGACATTCTGTTTCTAAACGAAAAAGATTTGATTAAATGCGGCGTAAAAAACATGAAAAACTGCATCGACGTAATGGAAAAACATTTTTCGCTAATCGGAAACGGAGATTACCGAATGGGCGGAGCAAACGGCAATGAGCACGGCTTAAAAATGTCGTTCCCGGAAAGCTCTCCTATAAAGAATTTTCCTCTTAATGGACCTGACTATCGCTTTATGGCGATGCCTGCATATCTAGGCGGAGAATTTCATACCTGCGGAATAAAAACTTACGGTTCTCACCAAACAAACCGCTCAAAAGGATTGCCTCGCTCAGTTTTAATGCTTCAACTTCTTGATGCAGAAACTGGCGCCCCTTACGCATATATGTCTGCAAACCTTATAAGTTCAATGCGAACGGGAGCCGTTCCAGGACTTGGAATCCGCTATCTTTCCATAAAAGAGCCAAAAATTGCAACAATTGTAGGTCCTGGTGTAATGGGACGAACCGCAGCCTTAGCAATCGCGACAGAAAAACCTTCTGTAACAACAATAAAAATCAAAGGCCGCTCAGAAAAAGGTATCAATGAATTTATAGATTTTTGCAAGGAATATTGCCCTACATTCAAAAATTTTGTTGTTTGCGATTCAATCGAAAGCGCCGCAAAAGACAGCGACATTATTTATTTTGGAACAACAAATGCCGCAAAATATGAAGACAATCCTTTCCTAAAAGATGAATGGATAAAAAGTGGAGCTTTAGTAATAAGCACAAGCGCACTTTTAATGAACCACGAAGGCTGGAAAGACACAAAAAAATTCAAGCTTGTAAGCGATGACTACAAAATGTACGTCGGCTGGGGAAAAGGAAAACCTGCTCCAACACAAAAGAACGTTTCAACCTTAATTGGCATGGCTTTTTACGACGCAGTTGTAGAAGGCATTGTAAAAGAATCAGACTTGGTAGAAATTGGCGATATTGTAAACAACAAGAAACAAGCTCGCGATAGCGATGAACAAATAATTGTTTACGCAGTCGGCGGAATGCCAACAGAAGACGTTGCCTGGGGAAGATTCTGCTACGACAGCGCAATAAAAAATAAAATCGGCACAAAGCTGAACCTTTGGACTTCCCCTGAATGGAGCTAAAAGAAAAATAAGATCGAATGTCGAGTTTTAAATTTAAGTGTCATTATCGGGAATGACACTTAAATTACTGTTCTTATCAAAACTCGACATTTGGGCTGTTTAGTAGCTGTTTTATTAAAAATCGACATTCGACCCATAATTCTTCATCTTTATATCCTTGCAAAAGAAAATCCTGAACAGAGAAACGGCAGGGAACACTAAAACGATTGCCTTTGTCAAACCTTGATTTTTTAGCAATTAAATTAATTTTCAGCTCGTTTTTAACTTGAAAATGACTTGTTTTTCTTGAAAAAACATTTTGTTTTTTACGAAAAAACACTTTGTTTTAAACGGAAAAACATTTTGTTTTGGACTGAAAAACGTCCCATTCTTAGCTTGATAATCATAATTCATAAAGTTTATTTCATTGCTAAATAAAACTGATTTTATCGCTTTCTTCCAGCACCCCTTGCAAAGAATTTTGGGCAGGAGGCCTAACAAAAACAGCAAATTTTTCACTGCGTTACAAAACAGCCTGTTTAAATCTTATCGATGCTGAAGCACCGCCAAGATTTAAACATAAGGAGGCT
>DKDI01000046.1 GCA_002449305.1 Treponema sp. UBA6852 | reverse complement strand
AAAAAAACAACAGGCAGATTGCCGATTTGATAGAAAACTGGCTCAAAGCGCGGAAGCTGTAAGGTGAGCTAGAAAAAATTGAACTGCCCTGTGAGATCTTGCAGGGCAGTTTTTTTTATAATTCAATCTAAGCCAAGCTTATTTTACCAGCCTAGTGTCTTCCTAAAAAAATTATCTCAAGCTCTTTGGAAGTTTTATTACGTAAATCACGTCGTCGTCAATGCTGTCTGTTCCGGGGAGCTTTTTCTGCACAAGCTGGTTGTTTTCAACATTGATTGCAAAGTCGTTGTCGTTTGCCACGGCGATTGTGCTGCTGTCTAAAATCCAAAGGCCTTCAAGCTTGTCGTGCGGATATTTGTTCGGAAGATATTCCACAAGGTCAACAAGGAATTCCTTTTTTACAGGCTTGATTCCGGCCGCCTCAATCTCTTCCGTGCCGCACTGCTCAAGAGTTTTTCCGTTCAGCAAAAGTCCTTCTTTCGATTCTGGATTTTCTCCTGTTATGTCTGTCGCGTCTTTAAGGTCAATCTTGAAAAGATACTTATGCGCTTCCTTTTCGCCGGAAAACTTTCCGTCACGCTCAATTACAGCAAATTCTGTGTTTGAAAGAGCCGTAATTCCGCAGGTTGAATCTGTCTCCTTGTTCTGGATATATGCGTACTGCTTTGTGCTTCCAGTTTTAATGTCGAAAGTTACAATGCGCACAAGCTGCTTGTTTGAAATCTCTTTTTTTGAGGGATTGAAAAGTGTGGACTGCATGATTCCGACAAGAGTTTTTCCGTCAGGAGTTACTGCAAGCCCTTCCATTCCACGGTTCGCACGGCGGCGCGCAAGAACTGCCGGAAGATGCCTTTTTCCTGTGTCCATTCCGAAAGGGCTTATTCTTTCAATCTGCTTTCCGTCCGCGTCGTAATGGACAATGTGCGGCCCGTACTCATCGGAAATCCAGAAACTTCCGTCTTTCATAGCGACGATTCCCTCGCTGTCAAGTCCGTACTCGTCTGTTCCAAGAATGTTTCCGTCAAGGTCGTAGGCGATTTCTCCGGTCGCGCCTTTTCCGGCAGGATTTGGAAGCCCGGTTATATCTTTTCCGTCAGGAGTTTTAAGAGTGATTTCCTTTACAAGCGAAACTGAGCCGTCATCGTTCATCTTGAAAAGTCCGATTCTTGGCGCGTAAGAAGGAACCGGGAACATTTTTCCTTTTCCGCTTCCGCCCTTGAAGTCGATGTTCGGTCCGCGGTCTGTCAACAAATAAAATAGACTTGAATCCGTTGGATGGGCGCATGCGTCCGAGCCGTATCCGCCGTTTTGGATTTCCACTCCGCTTGCTGTCTTTGCAAGAACAGTGTAGGGAACTTTGCTTCCATTTAAGCCGACTTTTTCAAACGGAGAAGATGAATCTGCTCCCGCCTTTGATGTTGAAGCGCAGGAAACCGGCAAGAAAGCTGCCGCTGCCGCCAATACGTAAAATAATTGCCTTTTCATAAAAACCTCTTTGATTATGTTTTACAAAAAAGATAAACGCGGACTGTAAAATTTTTATTAAGAAACTGTTAGGTTAAGGATAATTTGTTATTGAAATCCATGCTATAATATCCCCATGCCAGTACACGTTAGCATCCTCCAAACTGCTTGTCGAAAAAAATCTTGTGTAGTATATTGGGCGAAAGAAATTGTTTGGACATTGGGTTGCGTTTTGTCTTGGCTTTTTTTACTGTTTTCTAAATTGCAAAAGGTTTTGGGATTTTAAATTTATGTTCGGATTAAAGCTAAAAAATTGGAAGGCTGCCGGAGTTTTTTCATTCTTATGTATTTTTTCTGGAATTGAAATTTTTTCGCAGACATCAGGAACTGTAGAAGAATGTTCATTCGGAGTTTTCCGCTCTCAGTACGGCGATATGTTTGATGTTCGCTACTGGCAAAATCAGCTTGACGGAAATTACTATTTTCACACAGGTCTTTATGACGATGCTATTAATTTTGCCTGGTCGGTGAATTTTCTTGGAATTTACTGGGGCGCAGGTTACAATGCAAAAATAATGAATCACAAGCCGTGGCCGCATAATCTGACCGACATGGATGTTTGCATAATGGCAGGCATTCCGTCTCTTGGGCTTGGAGTGCGCGCAAGTTATTTCGATAAAAACGTTTACAAGGGGCTTGGCACTGCTGCTCCGAAAGTTGAAATCGGAAAAACTTTTGAATCTGTCCCTGTTAAGATTGGATTTGAGGCTGAAGGAAAATTCAGATACTGGAAAGCCCTTTGTCTTGACGTGGCACAAATTCCTTTTATTTTTAAGTTGGATTTTTCGCCGGACGGAATGTGCGGAGCAGGAGGAACTTACACCGTGATGCCGACTTTAAAATATCCTTCTGCAGTGAATGAAGTTTCGGGGCTTGTTCCAATGCAGGGATTTTCTTTTTGGGCCGGGTGGAAATGGAATATTCTTGACAATTTAAAATTTGGTTTGCGTCCGTCATTTATGATGAATTTCAACTGTGTAAACACTGCGGATAATTCCGTAAACAAAAGAATTGCTGAACTTGAAAAAAACGGTGTTGGAAAAGTTGTAGAAAACACAAACTGGATTCCAGAAAACGGAAACGCGGAGTGGAGGGTGAGTGTTCCTTTTTCAGCAATTTATGACGTTACAGAAAATATGCAGCTTATTGTTGGATTTAAATGCGGATTTTACTGGGCGAATTTTGATCACATGAGTGAACTGCACACCGGCGGACGGAATCTGCACGGAACTGTAAACGAAACTGGATTTGCGCTTGGACTAAAACTTGAAATGAACGAAAATGCAGTTTTTCAAATTGGCTCTTCGTATACAAGGCAGCTTTCTTTAAATCCAGAAGGAAACACAACTGGTTCGCCTAAAGATTACGAAACTGATGCTCCGAATATTTCGCTTTCAAATCTTTTTGACCAGCCTGTTGTAGCTTCACTTACTCTGCGGTTTTAATTCAGACTACTTCACAAAATATTTTCCGTCGGAAGTTTCTGAAATTGTAAGCGTGGTTGTGTGTTTTATTCTGCGGCTGTAGGTTGCCTTTAAATACATTTGTTTAGTCTGCAAATTTATTCCTGAAAAGAATTCAATTTTTGTAACTTCCTGCTCGCATTTTATTGTTGCAATTGTTCCAGGATTAATTCGTGCGTACAATTTTGTTGAGTCATCAAATGTAAATCCGATTACAAACGCAGTGTCTTTTGTCGTGTCCTTTATGCTTAGCTCAAAAGTTTCATCTGTTCCAAAATGACAGGCGGAAAAGAGAACTGCGGATGAAATCAGTGTAAAAATTAAAATGCGTTTTGAATTAAACATTGAACAACATGATAATATTTGTTCTTATTCTAGTAAAGTTTAAATTTAAACCGATATATTTTTTGTGGAAGAAAGAAGTTGTTTTTGGTAGAATTAATTTTATGGAACAGGACATTCGCTGGAAACAGAGATTTCAAAACTATTGCAATGTGCTGGAAAATTTTTCAGAAGCCATAGAACTTTTATCTAAAAGAACTTTGTCCAAGCTTGAAAAACAGGGCTTGTTCAAAGTTTTGAATTCACACAGGAACTTTCATGGAAAGTTTTAAAAGATTTTCTTGAATACAAGGGCGCAGCTTCCCAGATAATCGGATAGAAAGATGCAATAAGAAACGCTTATTCTGTCGGGCTTATAAAAAACGGCGACATCTGGATGGATATGATTGCCAGTAGGAATTTGTCTAGCCACGCTTATGATGAAGATTCTGTTCAGCAGATAATTGATAAATGCGTTTTAGATTATCATAAGGAATTTTTAAATTTAAAAGAAACACTGAAAAAAAATTTATAATGGCTTTTGGACTGACTTTAAAACAAGAAAAAATTATAAATGAAATATTCTCAAAATATTCGCAGATAAAAAAAGTTGTTGTTTATGGAAGCCGTGCAAAAGGAAATTTCCAAGAAGGCTCTGACATAGATTTAACAATAATTGAAGAAGAAATTCCAAGTTCTGTTCTTTTAGAACTTGTGAATGATTTTGACGATTCCTTGCTGCCAATAAAAGTTGACATATCGATTTTTTCAAAACTCACGAACCAAGATTTAATTGACCATATAAAAAGAGTTGGACAAGTTTTCTATCAGAAATAACGAGCGTTGAGAAAATCTGCGTTTTGTGCTAATCTCTTCCATATATTCAATATTTATCTTAAGAACAATTCGAGGACTCTATGAAACTTTGGGAAAAAGGCGCTTTTCTTTCGGGCGGAAAATTGGTTGAATCCGTGCCGGGCAAAAATCCTGCTGACTGTGCGAAAAACACAATCGCTTATTCTATTCTGCAGAAACACAACACTTCGGGCGACGCTTCTAAGCTGAAAATCAAATTTGACAAAATCACTTCACACGATATTACTTACGTCGGAATTATCCAGACGGCGCGCGCTTCGGGGCTTGAAAAGTTTCCGATTCCTTATGTTCTGACTAACTGCCACAACTCGCTCTGCGCGGTTGGCGGAACAATCAACGAGGACGACCACATGTTCGGTCTTACCTGCGCTCAGAAATACGGCGGAATTTACGTTCCTCCACATCAGGCTGTAATCCACCAGTTTGCGCGCGAGATGCTTGCAAAGTGCGGCGACATGATTTTGGGTTCAGACAGCCACACCAGATACGGCGCGCTTGGAACTATGGCGATTGGTGAGGGCGGCGGCGAGCTTGCAAAGCAGCTTTTGGGAAAGACTTACGATGTGAATATGCCGGGCGTTATCGCGGTTTACCTGACAGGCTCTCCAGTTCCGGGTGTAGGTCCGCAGGACGTTGCTCTTGCTATTATCAAGGCTGTTTTTGCGAACGGCTACGTCAAGAACAAGGTGATGGAATTTGTCGGCCCTGGAGTTGCGAATCTTTCCGCTGACTTTAGAATCGGCGTTGACGTTATGACGACTGAGACAACTTGTCTTTCTTCAATCTGGTCAACTGACGAGAAAATCCGCGAGTTCTATTCAATCCACGGAAGGGAAGGCGACTACAAGGAGCTGAATCCGGGGACTGACGCTTATTATGACGGCGCGATTGAGCTTGACTTGGGAGAAATCCGTCCGATGATTGCCATGCCGTTCCATCCTTCTTGCGCATATACAATAGAAGAAGTTAACAAGAATCTTATGGATATTCTTGATGAAACTGAAAAGAGAGCGAAAGTCTCATTCGGCGACAAGGTGAACTTTACGCTCAAAAACAAGGTGATTGACGGAAAGCTTTACGTTGACCAGGGCGTTATCGCAGGCTGCGCGGGCGGCGGTTTTGAGAACATCTGCGCGGCCGCCGACATCCTGAAGGGAAAGGACACTGGAAACGGCAAATTCCTTCTGAACGTTTATCCGGCTTCTATGCCGGTCTACATGGAGCTTATGAAGAACGGAGCGTTTGCCTCGCTTGTTGACGCCGGCGCAATCGTCAAGACTGCTTTCTGCGGACCTTGCTTCGGCGCAGGCGACACTCCTGCAAACGGCGCTCTTTCAATCCGCCATTCAACAAGAAACTTCCCGAACCGCGAGGGCTCAAAAATTCAGAACGGACAGATTGCCTCTGTTGCGCTTATGGACGCGCGCTCAATCGCTGCGACTGCTGCAAACAAGGGCTTCCTTACTGCGGCTACAGACTTGGCAGACGGCGAGTTCAGCAAGAAAAAATATTTCTTTGACAAGACAATCTACGAAAAGCGCGTTTACGACTCAAAAGGAGTTGCGCATCCTGAAGTTCAGATTCAGTTCGGCCCGAACATCAAGGACTGGCCTGAGATGCAGCCGCTTTCAGACGACATCCTGCTCAAGGTTGTATCTGAAATCCACGACCCGGTTACAACTACGGACGAGCTTATTCCTTCGGGCGAGACTTCAAGTTTCCGCTCAAATCCGCTTGGACTTGCGGAGTTCACTTTGAGCCGCAAAGATCCTGCCTACGTTGGACGCGCAAAGGCTGTGCGCGACAGGTCGGAAGAGGTCATGGCGGAAGTGAGCCGCGCGGAAAAAATCTTGGAAGAAAAATATCCTGAGTTCAAGGGAAGAATTGAAAAGGCGGGGCTTGGCTCTACAATCTACGCTGTTAAGCCGGGCGACGGCTCAGCGCGCGAGCAGGCGGCAAGCTGCCAGAGAGTTCTTGGCGCGAGTGCGAACATTGCAAGCGACTATGCCACAAAACGCTACCGCTCGAACCTGATTAACTGGGGAATGATTCCGTTCCTTTACAAGCAAGGGGATTCGGCTGCGGCAGAAAACCTTCCGTTTGCGAACGGCGACTACATTTTTGTTCCGGGCGCAAAAAAGATGATTGCGGAAAAGCTCCCTGTCATAAAAGCCTACGCAGTCCGCGCCGACGGCACAACCGCCGAGTTCGACCTTGCAACCGGCGACATGACCGACGACGAGCGGAAGATTATTCAGGCAGGATGCTTGATTAACTTTTACAGGGGATAAAATTTAATGGGAAAAGGTTCTTCTTTTTGAAGAACCTTTTTTTCTGCTTCGAGAAATTATGGTGAATAAAATTACAATTTTATTTTATAGTTTTGTATTACGGTAGAAAAATAAAAAACATGATATAAAATGATTTATGTAGAGAATAAAAATGAAAAAGAGAAGTTTATTTGTTTTTTATATTACGATGATACTATTTTTTACAAGTTGTGTCTCATTGAAAGATGCTTCTGTTTATAAAAATGAAAATCTACCGTCTGGCAGTTCCTTTTCAGGATGCAATGATTGCGTATCTTGCGATAAAGCACGATTGCGAAGTTTGGACGAATGACAAGCACTTCAGGCTCATGCAAGTTGTCTTGCCTTCATTAATATTATTCAGGCAGGCTTGAACTGGCAAACTGCAACTGAAAGGCACTGTTTCGCTTTATGTGGGACGGAGCCTTTTTTTTGTGCGGAAAATGGTTTTTCCTCAATAACCTTATGCGAAAAATGCAATGTAAAATCCGCTTCTTTGCTCTGCGGCTCCTTCTGTTAAATCTAAAACATAAAATGTGATAATTTTAGCTTTTAACGCTCATAAAATGTGTAAATCTTTACTTGTCAATAAGCAAGATTTTGACAGCATGGCAGAATTCGGTGCGTAAAACGCACTTTCGCTCCCGCTTTTCTTCCTGTAAAATATTCTACAATAAAACAGTAACTGCTGCTTGACAAATAAGGAATGAAGAACACAATCTTGTCAGAACTCAGAACTCAGAACTCAGAACTCAGAACTCAGAACTCAGAACTCAGAACTCAGAATAGCAACACTGTCTTCAGGCGATTATATAAAGAATAAAACGAAGACCGTTGTATTGCGGCGCGCAAAAATTTGCGCGCCTGCAGCACAGCGGTCTTTTTTTGTTTAAATCATTTTTCGAAGGAGAAAAAAATGAAGAAATCAAGAATTTTTGCCGCGCTTGCGGCAATGGCAATGGGGCTTGCAGTCTTTGGCTGCAGCGATGGTTCAGGTGATGGAACTATTACTGGCGGTTCGACTTCTGAATCTGCAGTATTTCAATCAACCAGATTTTATGAAGGAACAATTCAGATTGAATACAAAGCTGACGGCACTTATTTAATGACTTGGTCTTTGGGGGACTATTCTGCGGCGAACGCTACAAACAAAGGAAAAGGCACTTACAAACTGGACGGTACTTTTGAGAACGGCACAATTCATCAGCACCAGACCCACTCGTCAGACACACTTTCTAGTGAATGGGTAGCAGAAGTAGAAGATAGCGACCTTGCTGTAAAAGATGGAAAATTCACGGTAGATATAGATGAAATTGTAACTTTTACAAAAGTTGGCTCTTCAAGCTCTTCTGGCAGCGAAACTGGTTCAGAGAGCGGCAGCACTGGAGGTTCAACATCCAGCGGCGGTTCAGAAAGCGGCAGCACTGGAGGTTCAACTTCCGGCAGTATCGAGCCGAATCCAGAGGGCTTTGTGAAAATTCCTGCCGCTTCAATTGCCGGAACAGAAAAATGGACTCCGGAATCAGAGGTGTTCGTAAGCGGACGTAAACTTGAAATCGCCTCGTTCTACATGAGCGACCATGAGGTAACACGCGGAGAATACAAGGCTGTAATGGGAAGCGACCCAAGCAAAGCCGACGCTTACGACAAGGACGGAAACAAGCTTAAAGGCGATGACAATGTAAAAAACAGCCCTGTAAGCGAATTAAACTGGTACGACACGCTTGTATACTGCAACATTCGTTCTATGAAGGAAGGCTTGACTCCTTGCTATGCAATTGACGGAAAACAGACCCAAAGGACTGGGGAAATGTTCCGGCTTCAGATAACAGCACATGGGATGCCGCGATATGCGACTTTAAAGCAGACGGCTACCGCCTGCCGACAGAGGCAGAATGGGAGTGGGCTGCGCATGGCGGCGAAAGCTACACCTATGCTGGAAGCGATGAGATAGACGATGTGGCATGGGCTGGAAACAATATTATATATGGAACAATGGATGTAAAGACTAAAAAGGCAAACGCTTACGGACTTTACGACATGAGCGGAAACGTATATGAATGGTGCTGGGATTGGGACAACGGCAAAATAGAAAGCTACACTCCAAGTACAGGCCCGGATTCGTATTCGAGAGATTACCGCTACCGTGGCGGCTTCCGCCTTGTTCGCAACGCCAACTAGCGTTGGCTTGTGCTGGAACTATTAGTAAAAAAAATCAACAAAAATTATAACAATTTTCGATTGTAATCAATAAATGTTATAATTTTTGTTGATTAGACTGTTTTATTGCCGTATAATCTTTGATATGAAAGAAATCAAGCGTGATTTGCAGAAAATTCTTGAGGGAAAAATAGGGAGCGGCAAGGTTCTGATTCTGATTGGACCGCGTCAGGTAGGAAAAACTACTCTGCTAAGAAAAATCCTTTCTGAAAATTTTGAAAATAATTCCGTTCAGTATTGGAATTGTGACGAGGTTGAAGTTAGAAAGATTTTATCAGAAGAATCTTCCGCTAGGTTCAAGTCTCTTATAGGAAATTCGAAATTTATTGTTATTGACGAGGCTCAGCGTATTCAGAATATTGGGCTTAAACTAAAAATCCTGCATGATAACTTTCCGGAAGTTCAAATTGCTGTAACCGGCTCTTCTGCCCTTGATTTGTCAAACACCATAAATGAGCCTTTGACCGGGCGAAAGTTTGAATATAATCTTTTCCCTTTTTCTACAAACGAGCTTGTTTTGAATTCAAATATGCTTGATGAGATGAAACAGCTTGAAAATAGGCTCGTCTATGGTTTTTATCCTGATGTTGCAAATAATCCTGGCGGGGAAAAAGAAATTCTTTCTAATATTGTTTCAAGCTATCTTTATAAGGATGTCTTTGAATTTCAAGATATTAGGAAACCTGCTGTGATTGAAAAGCTTGTTCAAGCCCTTGCTTTGCAGGTTGGAAGTGAAGTTTCTTTCAATGAGCTTGGAAATCTTTTGGGAATCGACACTCTTACTGTTCAAAAATATGTAGATTTGCTTGAAAAGGCTTTCGTTGTTTTTCATCTTCATTCATACAGCCGCAATGTTCGTAATGAACTGAAAAAAAGCATAAAGATTTATTTTTATGATAACGGTGTTAGAAATGCTGTTATCTCAAATTTTTCTCCCTGCGATTTGCGTTCCGATATTGGCATGATTTGGGAGAATTTTTTGATAAGCGAGCGTGTAAAAAACAACGCTTTCCATAACAGAAAAGCAAAATGCTATTTTTGGCGCACAACACAAAAACAGGAAATTGACTTTATAGAAGAAATTGACGGAAAATTTTCTGCTTATGAGTTTAAGTGCAATCCTAAAAAGGCGAATGTAAAATGTCCGTTGACATTCTCAAATAATTATCCGGAAATTTCTTTTTCTGTAGTGACAAAAGACAATTATATGGAATTTGTTACTGGTTAGCCATTTTTAATTGCGCGTCTGTTTTTATAACTTGACAAAATAGAATATACATTGTATATACTGAATGTATGGAGGCGCATTATGCAGACTGTAGTTCAGAAATGGGGGAATAGCCTCGGTTTAAGAATTCCTTCTCTTTGGGCAAAAGACAACAATGTAAGAAGCGGCAGTAAGATTGAAGTTATTGCTGAAAAAGGAAAAATGGTTATTCTTCCTCAGAAAAAATCACTTGATGATATGTTGGCTATGGTAACGCCAGAAAACATTCATTCAGAAGTTTCAACAGGCAATGCTGTAGGAAACGAAGAATGGTAAAATCAAAATATGTTCCTGAAAAAGGTGACTTGGTCTGGCTGGATTTTGATCCTCAGACTGGACATGAACAGAAAGGTCGCCGTCCCGCAGTTTGTGTTTCCCAGAAAAAATACAATCAGAAAATAGGACTTGCCTTGTTCTGTCCTGTTACAAGCCATATAAAGGGTTATCCCTTTGAAATCGTGCTGGAAAATCATTCTATCAACGGCTGCATTTTAAGCGATCAGGTAAAGAATCTTGACTGGACTCAAAGAAACTGTGATTTTATAGAAAAGACAACAGAGGAAGAAATAAATTCCGTTGTTGACAACATAAATCTGATGATTGAATAAAGCCTTTTAACGCTCTGAAAAATATTCCCAGTATGTTGAGTAAATATAGTTACTATATTTTAAAATAAAGTAACTATATTTGAAAATATAGTTACTTTATTCGGGCAACTTAGTTACTTTATTTTCTTAATGATATATAAATTAAGTTTCCGCTGCAGGCACAGTTATTGCCGCTCTCACTTACCTAAAAAATAAGTAGAGTAAAAAATAGCCGCCAAGTTTGACCTACTGCGGCGGCTATTATCGCATTTAGTGGAGATAACCCAAAGTTCGGGCATTTCCTTTCATTTAATATAACATATTGGTGTCATGCCGTCAAATTCCGGCCGAAATCCGAACATTGAAACTGCGCTTCTTTAAATCTATAATCAGTATATGAATGCTTTTTATGGAATTCTGATTCCTTTTCTTGGAACCACATTGGGCTCAGCCTGCGTTTATTTTCTTGGGAAAAATTTAAATAAAAATGTCCAGAAATTTCTTTTGGGTTTTGCATCTGGAGTAATGGTTG
>DKDI01000034.1:123633-128538 GCA_002449305.1 Treponema sp. UBA6852 | reverse complement strand
GGCGTAATTCCTTTGTTTTTTTGTGGTAATTAAAATTCTAAAGAATTACGCCTTTTTTGTAAATTTTTTTTATAACTCGAAATTCGACCTACTATAAAAAAATTGAGATGGAGGAATGGGTAGAATGAAAAAGCTGTTTATATCTTTTATGTTAATGAGTGTTTATTTTTGCTCTTATGCCTCAGATCGCTTTGTGATGCATAATGAAGTTAATTATGATATTGAATTTATGAAAGATGGCGATAGTCCGAATAATTTCAAATTATATTCAAATATAATTGAACTTGAAAAAAATTTTTTAAATAACTGTGAAAAGATTACTGATGGAGATGATTTTTTAGGAGAATGGATTTTAGTTGATGATGACCGGACTCCACAAAACGTGGTCAGTTATAATTTATGCAATTTAACAAGCATAGTAAAACTTAATGGATATTACGTTTTGGATAATTATGGTAATAGATCTTTTATCTACAGAAATAATAATGGACGCTTGTATATTTACACAAGATGGATAAATATAATTAGAATGTTTGAAGTAATGGATGATAAATTATATTTCTATATAACACAAAATAATAAGTGGATTCTTGATCCTATTCATAAGGAGGGAAAATTCTACTTTGTTAGGAAATGAGAAGAAGTTGAATACATAAGAAAAATATATGAATATATATACAGAGGCACGGACGAAGAGGTCTGCCATGAGGTTGGTCTTGTCGTGCTTTTTTTTAATAATTTTTTGTTTTTTTTGTAAAAGAAATTTCGACCTGTTATTCATGCGGCCTGCCCGAAACCAGGGCAAACCGCATGAATTTGCTGCTATGCGACTGTTACAGTTTCAGAAACTGCCTCTACAAGATACTTCCGCTCGTAGCCAGATTTTCCGGCGTAGCGGGTGCGGACAACAATTTTGTATTTTCCGCTTTCAAGTTCCTGAGGAAGTGCAAATAAAAGCTTGGAAGGCAAGTTGTAAATCAAGGCTGTTTCAATTTTTGCCCATTTGCTTTCATCGCTAGAAATAATTCCGCTTTCTGCAACCGGCGCAAACCAAATTCCAGAATCTTCTCCGCCGACTTTTAGGCTTGAGCCTTCGACCAGAACAGAGCTGCTTGCGGAAAGGTTTTCATCTCTTTTGCCGGTCGCCACATCCGTAACGCTTGTAACAACTCCGCTTGGAGCAGTATATTCAGAGGCTGCGATTTCAACATTCTGAACAGCGTCTTTTAATGTCTGTGTCGCGGAAAACTTTACTGTCAGCTTGGGTTTTCCGTTTTCATTGTCAACGCTGCCTTTTCCTGCAATGTAGAAAATCCCTAGCTCACCGAACTTTACGGCATTTCCTGCAGAAAGAACCTTCAGAACAGTGCCTGCATAGGCATTTAATACACTTGCGACAGTTCCTAAATCCACAAGCGGAATCGCCTCCGCCATAGAATCAAGAATGTTCTGAGTGCTGTAGGTGTAGCGTTCCACACGTCCGTAAAAGCTTTCAGCTCCGTCCTTTGCAAACTGATTTTTCTGTAACTTAACGGACACTCTTCCGTTAGCTGATTCATGAAGCTTGATAAATGCATTGTTAGTTTCCATGGTTAACTTCCTTTGCCATGAGACCGGCATTCTGCCGCGCGCCTAACAAAATGCCAGAAATCATGGTATAATAAAAATGTACAAGGCAATTCGCAGAAACTCTGTATTTGCTTTGTTGATAAGAAAGATAGCACTTTCGCAGAAGAAAAAACGGATGCAAAAACATGAGATTTTTAATGCAATATTATCCTTAAAGGCTTATAATATATAGAAGAAATCAGTCTGTTTTTTTTTAACGGATTTGAATCGGATGGTATTTTGGAGTTTATGACTTTTCAGCAATTTGCAAAAACGCTTCGTCCTTATTACGGAGAAAACATAAATCAGGATGAATTCGTTGTTTTATTATTTGACAACATTCTGGACAGGTACAACGAAAACGCAAAAGGCAATTCTCCAGCGCATATAGAATTCCGTTCATATAATCCATTAAAAAACGATGATAAATTCCAGCCTGACACAATAGCAAGATATTATAACGGGAACAGAATTTCCCCTGGCACATACAGCCAGATGCTGAAATATCTGAACACAGATAATTTTATTTCTTTCATGGAAAAGCCTTCCAATCCCACGCTGGAAATGGATGTTGACTTGGTGGAGTCGATAAAGGAATTCTGTCCAGATGTTTCAGCCGAAAACTATCCAGAAAAATATGCAGAGCTATTTGCAAAAATAATTCAAAAAGGCGCAAAAGAACCTAAGAAACAGTCCGGAAGAAAAAAGAAAATCCATTATCCGGAAGGCACAAGCGCAGGCTCGATGGAAACACTTGAAGATAAAATCACAGCCGCCGTTAATTTGATTTCCAAAAGCATAAAGGCGGAAAATTTGCCAGAACCTCCAAATATAACTTATTGCATAAAAGAAAAAATCAAAAAAGACAATCATCTTATTAGAAGCATAGAAAATGACTTGGTTTATTTTGATGTAGTGAACAAGGCTTTTGTTTCGGCAGCAGAAAACGGAGGAAAGCCGCCTGCCTTTATATGCCAATGCATTCATAACCAATATTTACGGTTAAAGGAAAAGTATTTTACCGAAAAAGAAATCGTAGACAATATGAAAAATTATTTTGCTCCAATTGCATTGACTCAGCCGAATTCTCCCGAAGTAGGAATTATAGTTTCATATTTTATTCAGCTATGCGAGGTTTTTGATGCTCCTGCCAGATAAAATGATAAGGTACAATGAATCCGTAATTTCAAAATTTGTTCCTGTTTTGCAGGCTATGGTTTTAAATGAAAGAATTTTTCCGGAGCAGCTTTATAAAAATGTAAAAAGTCATTTTTCATCTCTTTCTGAATTTATACAGACCTTGGACGCTCTGTACGCGCTTGGAAAAATTGATATAGACAATGCGACAGGAGAAATAATATGCTTGTAGAAATTCAAAGCGATGTTTTTAAAGGCAAATATATTCAAGATGGAAAAATAGAATTTCATAAAGGCCTTAACACAGTTGTTGCAAACGAGTCCACAAACAATTCCACAGGAAAATCCAGTTTTCTGCTTGCTATTGATTTTGCTTTTGGCGGAAACACCTATGTTACAGGCGGCGGAAAAATCATTGAAAATATCGGGCATCATGCAGTCAATTTTGCATTTGAATTTAAAGGGGAAAAAGTTTATTACAGCCGTTCCACAGAGGATTTGAATAATGTCAACGTTTGCGATAGCGGCTATTCTGTTATTGATAAAATTTCCCTTAAGGAATTCCAAAAAAGACTTGCCGAAAGCTACGGCTTTGAAGATGAGTCTCTTACATTCAGAGGAGCGGTAAGTCCGTATTTTAGAATATCCCATAAAAGCTCAAAGAATCTTGAGGAATTCTTAAAAGGAAATTCAATGGAAAATGCCCGCGACTGCGTTGTTAATTTTGAAAAACTGTTTGACCGGTACAAAGAGATTGCGGCGGAAAAAAATAACGCCGATGACGCTGCAAAAGCAAAGGAAACTTTCAATGAAGCAGTAAAAAGAAATTTCATACAGTCTTCTATAAAAACGGATTCTGATTTAACAGCTGTATATGAAGATATAAACCGTCTTAAAGAAGAGCTTTCTGAGCTGAGAAGGACGAATGATAAAGAAATCCTTGCATTTGATTCTAATAATGCTGAAAAACTTCAGGCTATTGAGAAGAAATATAAAAGCATAAGCATTAAGAAAACAAGGCTTGAAAACAAGATTGCTGTCGCCGAGCATTCTATTGAAGGGTTGGCTTCTCCTACAAGGGAAGAGCTTTCTGTTCTCCAGTCTTTTTTTCCTGGGATGAATGTAAAAAAGGTTTATGCGGTTGAAAAATTCCATGAGTCTCTTGCAGAGGTTTTAAAGCTGCAAATAAATGACGAGATTCAGTATTTGACGATGAATCTCAACCAGACTAATTTGGACTTTGAGGCAATAAAATCTGAATATGAAAAAGCTCTTCCTGACGGAACTTTTTCAAAGGCGGCATTTGATGTTTATGGGAAAAAATATCTTGAACTTCAGCGGCTTTACGAATGCATTGAAAACTATAAAAAAGGAAAACTCATTGCGTTAAAAGATTCCGCAGCAAAAAAGGAACTGAATAAAAAGGAAATCAATGTTTTAGATGAAATAGCAAGCCAGGTGAATCTTAACATGGCAGCTTTGAATGGACATATACAGAATGGCAAATGGAAAAATCCTATCCTTAAATTTTTTGAGCCAAAGACAGGCAATGCAAAGGGCGTAAGCCGGTATTCAATAATTTCTGGAACAGACAAGGGAGACGGAACAGAAAGCGCGAATATCGTGATGTTTGATTTGTCCATTTTAAAACAGACAAAGCTTCCTGCAATGGCGCACGACCTTTTTGTCCGCAATGAATTGGATGCGGAAAGAAAAGAAGGCTGCATCAAGCTGTATGCAATGGAAAAAGAAAAACAAATCTTTACAGCGTTCCGTTCCATTTATAATTACAGCCCTGAAGTCCAGACAATCATTGAAGATAGCTGCGTATTAAAATTGTCTACAGATGGCGGAGAACTTTACGGAAGTAGCAAGTGGGTAAAAAAATAAATCCAAAAAGAGCATTCTTTACAGGTAAACAGTCTATTTACCCTGGGTAAACAATATATTTACCTGCGGTAAATAGACTATTTTCCTAAGGTAAATAAGCTATTTGCCAATGGAAAATAACATATTTACTCAAGGAAAATTTTTTTATTTAGTCTGAATTTCGAGTTTTGATAAGAACAGTAATTTAAGTGTCATTCCCGTGCTGCGACACTGCGATGTTTACGCAGTAAACTTGGTCAGGAATCTGTTGGAAATTTTCAATAGATTATC
>DKDI01000034.1:0-123582 GCA_002449305.1 Treponema sp. UBA6852 | reverse complement strand
AGAAACATCGCAGGGGCAAGCCCGATGATGACATTAAATCATAAAACTCGAAGTTTTGGCTATTTAGTCCAAATTTCTTTCAATAATGTTTCAAAAACAAAAAAAACTGCCCTCTATTTCTAAAGGGCAGCCGTTTTATTTTGGCCTCGTTTTTTAGTCTCCTCTAAAAGTGCATCTTTCAGAGACATTCTAAAATTACTTGTTATTTGTGATGAGCAGAGTCTTTGAATCCAGCTTAAGTGTTGTTTCAATGTCTGTGTTCTTGCCCATTTTTAGAATGCTCAGCTGAGTTACAGAATTCTTTGAAGAAAGATGAATCACAGCAGAGAAGTATGGAAGAAGCGCTTTTGGAGCTGAATCTTCAAGTTTGTCGCCTACTGAAGTTGAGCTGAACCAGATTTTTGTCTTTGTTACCTTTGCGTAGCTTGCGACTGTCTGCAAGTCTGCTTCTTTTACTTTTGAAAAATCAACATCGTCAATGACAACACCTGCAACTGCTGTTCCGCCAGCCTTGAGCGCATTCAATGTGTTAACAACTTTTTCCAGGCTGATGTTGTCCTGATTGAAGTTCAAGATTGTTCTGTTGCGGAGAATCTGTTCTTTTACATCAGCGGCATTTGCGATTGCCTTTTTCTTTGAAATTTCGTTGTAGATTCCGTCATACCAAGAAATTACATTTTCGCTGTGCTGGTTGAATGAAACGTGAACAAGCTGCTTTCCATTAAGAAGTGTGTCCATTCCAAATTGAACAAGAACAGAAGTTTTTCCAAGTCCCTTTTTTGCTGTAACAAGTCCTAGCTCGCCAGCCTTGAGCCCTCCGTTTGCCGCTTCGTCAAAAATGCGGATTGGGCTTCTTTCATATAATTCCTGCTTTGCCATAATGCTGCCTCCTGAATTTTTAGCTTGATTTTTTTTTACTTTTGCAGAAAGTTTTGCGCTTCAAAATATTTTGCTTTGCAAAAAGTTCTGTGTCCGTTTGAATAAGTATAACACATAAATTTTATTTTACAATAAAAAAATCTCCAGCAAAAGAAAATTCTTTCACTGGAGATTCTACGGTTAAACTAGGCTTTTATAGTTTTATTTTGCCTGTCCAGCCTTTTTCTTTTCTGCATAAGCCTTGATAAGCTCGTCGGCAACTGCATTTGGAACTTTGCTGTATTTTTCAAATTCCATTGTGAATTCTGCTTTTCCCTGTGTAGAAGAGCGGAGAATTGTTGAGAATCCGAACATTTCAGAAAGCGGAACTTCTGCGTTTACAGTTGAGTTTCCGTTTTCATCAGAAGAATCGATGATAACACCGCGTCTTTGGTTGATAAGTCCGAACATATTTCCCTGGAATTCTGTAGGTCCTGCAATCTGAACTTTCATAATAGGTTCAAGAATTGCTGGTTTTGCCTTTGCATAGCCTTCGCGGAATGCTCCGATAGCAGCAGTCTGGAATGCGATGTCTGAAGAGTCAACCGGGTGGTACTGACCATCGTTGATTGTGCATCTTACGCCAACAACAGGTGCTCCGATGAGAGAGCCTTTTTCCATTGCTTTCTTGAAACCTTTGTCGCAAGAAGGAATGTATTCGTTTGGAATTGCTCCACCTTTGATTGAGTCAACAAACTCGTAGTCTTTTTCTGAAATTGGCTCCATGAAACCGGCAACGCGTCCGTACTGTCCTGAACCACCAGTCTGTTTTTTGTGTGTGTAGTTGAAGTCAGCGCGCTGTGTGATAGACTCGCGGTATGCAACTTCCGGCTGAGAAACTGTAACTTCGCATTTGTATTCGCGTTTCATGCGCTCAACGTAAACTGCAAGGTGAAGTTCTCCCATTCCCTTGATGATTGTCTGATTTGATTCAGGATCAACGTAAGTCTGGAATGTAGGGTCTTCTTTTGTAAAGCGGTTGAGAGCCTTTGACATATTTGCAGCGTCCTGCTTGTTTACAGGAGTGATTGCTTCTGAAATAACTGGTTCTGGAACGAACATAGAAGTCATTGCAATGTTGAGTCCGCCACCACAGAATGTGTCTCCAGATGCGCAGTCAACACCAAACAATGCGATAATGTCGCCTGGCTGACCTTCGTTGATGTCTTCCATTGCTGCTGCGTTCATGCGGACAATGCGTCCAACCTTGAACTTTTTCTTTGCGCGTGTATTGTAAAGCTCATCGCCTTTTGTGATTTTTCCCTGATAAATGCGGACATAAGTAAGCTGACCGTACTGTCCGTCGTCAAGTTTGAATGCAAGTGCAACACAAGGCTTGTTTTCAACATTGAAAAGCTCAACCTGCTCTTCGTTCTTGTCAAGATCAAGTCCGTAGTTGTGAACTTCAGTTGGGTTAGGAAGATAGCGTACAACACCGTCAAGAACTGGCTGAATGCCTTTGTTCATGTGCGCAGAACCGCAGAATACTGCTACGAAGTTTTCTTCAAGGGTTCCTTTGCGGATTGCGGCGATAATCTTTTCTTCTGGAATGTCTTCTTTTTCTTCCATAAGATCTTCCATGAGCGAGTCGTCAAACATTGCGGCTGCTTCAAGAAGTTCTGCTCTCTTTTCTTTTGCCTGTTCTACAAGTTCAGCTGGAATTTCAGCAACGCGAATGTCTTCACCATCGTGTCCTTCAAAATAGTAAGCCTTCATTGCGATAAGGTCTACAACGCCCTGGAGTTTGTCTTCAAGACCGATTGGAAGCTCTACCATATATGCATTGAGTCCGAGCTTGTCGCGAAGCTGTGCGCATACACGAAGTGGATTTGCACCCTGACGGTCACATTTGTTTACGAAAGCGATGCGTGGAACATGGTAGCGTTTGAGCTGGCGGTCAACTGTGATTGACTGAGACTGAACACCTGCAACAGCGCAAAGAACAAGGATTGCTCCGTCGAGAACACGGAGTGAGCGTTCAACTTCAACTGTGAAGTCTACGTGGCCTGGAGTGTCGATAAGGTTGATTGTTGTGCCTTTCCAGTTTACCTGAGTCGCTGCTGACTGGATTGTGATTCCACGCTCGCGCTCCAAATCCATAGAATCCATTACAGCGCCTACACCGTCTTTGCCATGAACTTCATGGATCTGGTGAATCTTGTTGCAGTAGAACAAGATACGTTCTGATGTTGTTGTTTTACCAGAGTCAATGTGTGCACTGATACCGATATTACGTACTTTTGTAATATCAAAACCCATAGTGTATACCTCTCAAAAAAAAATTCGTGAGTCGGCAGAATACGAAATGCAAAGATTTCCGCATAATGCAATTAATTCAAGCAATTTTATTAAAAAATAGCGGTAAATTCAATAGGTCTTGGGCTGTTTTGAAGAAAGTTTAAAAATTTAATAGAAATGCTGTTTTTATGTTCCACTTAATCTTTCTGTTTCCGCCTTTAAAAACTGTAGTTGCTGAAGGACTGCATTTAAAGTCGCCTTCTTTTTCAGAAAATGAAAATCCGATTCCGGCTTGGCGCAGCATTGTTTTTTTAGGATAAACTGTGCTTGTGAATGAAAATGTGTTTTTCCCAGAGTCTTCTTTTTTATAAGAAAAAGTTGCGCTTGTAGATGAGCTTTTGAAATTTCTTGAAGCCTTTATTTGCGCAGAATATTCTTTTCCGTTTTTTTCCGTGGAATAAAGAAAAGATGCGTTTGATGAAAGCTTGCATTTTCCACTTGAAATGCTCAATGCTGTTTTTGCGCAGTATTCATTGAAGGCAGAGGGAAGCCTTTCAATCGTTTGTCTTTCCGCAGAGTAAAGTAAAATTCCTGTGCTTGCCGAAGTTTTTCCGAACCAAAATGTGTACTGCGGATTTATTCCTGCTTGGGTTTTTATTCTATTTTCAGTTTTGTCGGCGGTTATTAAAGATTCGTCTGCGGTATAATAGAAAGAATGGAGCAAAAAATCGCCTAAAAGAATGAAGTTTTGAAGCCTTGCCCAAAAGAAATTTCCGCCGAACGGGCTTTCGTGTATTCCTGCCGCTCCAGAAATTCTAAAATGTGCAAAGGCTATGTTCAGTTCAGTTTCTGCTGCGCCTCGTTTTTCCGTGGAAAAAAATCTTTGCTTTTGAAACCAAGCTGAGCTGTTTTCTCTTCCGTATTCAAAAAGTCCGCCAGAAAATGAAATGGTTGCGTTTGGAATGAACGGAGCTGAAAATCTTTTGAAGGCAGACGCATAAAATTCCTTTGTTTCAAGAACAGAAAGTTGAATAGTTGGCAAAAATGAATTTTTGTTTCCTGGTGAAATTGAAATTGCCGCTGCCAGTGGAGTTTTCCCGGAAGTCCAGGAGGGTAGGCTTGGAGAAATTCCAGGTGCTAAAAGAGAAGGCTTTTTTAGCGCGCTCGGAACATAAAAATTTGGCTGCTTTAATCTTGAAATTCCCTGTGAAAAACGCAAGGTTCCTGCAAGAAAATCTGTGGCCGCGAATTTTGTTGCCGCTGAATATTTTATTCCGTAGCGGTATTTTTGCATTGCTTCAAATTCACAAAACGAAGAGCTTGCAATGTCATGGAAAGTTTCTGTCCCGATTCCTGCAATCCAAATGGCAGTTAGTCCGCGGAACTTTAGCCTTGCTCCGGAATCGTATTTCAGCGAGAAATTTTCTTTTCCGTCTTTTAAAGGAAATTTAAAATTATTCCCGGAATAAAATTCAATTTGCGCATGGCAAATGTTCAGCGATAAAATAATTGTTATAAAAGTAATTTTGTTTTTCATCACATTATTTATTTCTGAAAAAAATAATTTTCTGCATATTTTTTGTGGAAATTAACTGTCATTCCCATGCTTGATATGGGAATCAACTGTAAAATTTCAATAGACTATCAACCGAGTTTCTTTCAGAAGCATCGCAGGGGCAAGCCCGATGCCGACGGTAAACATGGAATTTTGATAGAAAATTATGACATTTTTTGCGTTTTTGTGTTTTTTCGCTTGAATAACATTGAAAAATCTTATATACTCTGCGCTATATTTTATATCATCAGCATGTCAGATTGCAGCCGCTTCTTAGGCTTTGCCAGGTAAAAAGGAAAATCAAGTAAAAAAAGATATTTTCAAGCGGTTCCGGTCTTTCATGTAAGGAAAAGGGAATCGTTTATGGAAGATTTAGAAAACAAAATTGATGGGATTACTATGCCCGCAGAGGATTCACAGGTTTCTGTGGAAAATTCAAATGAATCATCAAATGAGCCTGAGACAATTTCATTTGCAGACTTGGGACTTGATGAAATCACTCTTGCCGCTATTGAGAAAAAAGGATTTAAAGTTCCTTCTCCAATTCAGGTTCTTGCAATTCCGCGTCTTTTGAATGGAGATGCGAACGTTATTGCAAAGGCCCGCACTGGAACTGGAAAAACTGCCGCTTTTGGACTTCCGCTTGTTCAAGATTTGCGTGAAGAAAGCGACCATGTCCGCGCAATCATTCTTGAGCCTACACGCGAGCTTGCTATGCAGACTGCGACAGAAATGGCTTCGTTTGCAACTGGAAAATATCCACGTACTGCTGTAGTTTACGGCGGTGCTTCTATGGGCGAGCAGATGAGGGCTTTGCGCCGCGGAGTTGAAATTGTTGTTGGTACTCCAGGCCGTGTTCAGGAC
Source organism: Treponema sp. UBA6852 (assembly GCA_002449305.1). GTDB lineage: Bacteria > Spirochaetota > Spirochaetia > Treponematales > Treponemataceae > Treponema_D. The sequence goes on along the minus strand of DKDI01000034.1, from coordinate 118,007 downwards.
TTGATTGACCGCGGTGTTCTTGACATCAGCAAAATCGATTACTTTATTCTTGATGAAGGCGATGAAATGCTTGACATGGGCTTTATCGAGGATATTGAAAATATTTTTGAATGCGCAAATCAGGATTGCCGTGTTCTTTTGTTCAGCGCGACAGTTCCAAAAGAAATTTTGAAAATTGCCCAGCGTTTTATGGGCGAGTATGAAATCGTTGAAGAAGAAGGTTTTGAAGAAGAGCCGCTTCTGATTGAGCAGAAATATTGGGTTGTTCGCGAAAGTGAAAAAGTTGAGGCTTTGGTTCGTCTTATCGATATTTCGCCGGATTTCTTCGGACTTGTTTTTGTTCAGAGAAAATCTGATGCTGACTATGTTTCAAAGTCGCTTGATGAGCGCGGATATGAAGCTGCCGCATTGCACGGAGATATTCCTCAGGGGCAGCGTGAAAAAATTCTTGCAAGATTCCGTTCAAAGAAAACAAGAATTCTTGTTGCGACTGATGTTGCTGCGCGTGGAATTGACATTGAAGGCGTAACTCACGTTGTAAACTACGAGCTTCCTTTTGACGGTCCGACTTATGTTCACCGCATTGGTCGTACAGGTCGTGCAGGAGCTGCTGGAATGGCGGTTACTTTTGTAAAGCCGGAAGAAACACGCAGACGTCTTAATTACCTTATTAATACTGTAAAGAAAAGTTCAAAGGACGAAATTGTTGAAGACAAAGTTCCTTCAATAGAAGAAGTTTTGGAAGCAAAAAAGAGCCGCCTGTTTTCTGACATTAAAAACAAGCTTGGACTTAATCAGGAAAAGTCTGAAGTTCAGGCTGAAAACGAAGCTGATTCTGTTTATGCAGATGAAAATGCTGAAGCTAATGTTTCTTCAGAGCCAAAAGTTCCACATTTAAGAAAAGGCGATCCTATTTTTGACAAACTTGCGGAAGAACTTTGCAATGGTCAAAATCCAGAGGAAGTTGTTGCTTCACTGCTTGCGGTTTCTTACGGCGGAATGCTGAATAAAAATCGCTACGGAAAAATTAATACTTATTCTGTTGAATCAAAAGGACGCGACAGAGACCGTGGCGGACGCCGTGAACGCGACCGTGGTTCAAGAAGAGGCGGAGATGTTTTTGTTGGCGACGACCAGCTTAGGCTTTATGTTCAGATGGGCTGGGACGATGGCTACAATCCAAGAAAAATTGCGGATTTCTTCCATGATTTGCTTGGTGTTCCGGGGCGCAAAGTTGATGCCATTGATATGGCTGACAAATTCTGTCTTCTTTCTTTGCCAGCTGATGACGGAAGAAGAGCCATTGAGCTTTCCGAGCGCGACCGCTCATTGCCGCACATGCACCTTGATACAAAAGTTACTGGCGGCGGACTTGGCGAGCGCGATTCATTTGGACGCGACCGTGGCTCAAGAAGAGGCGGAAGAGACAGAGGACGGGACCGCGACCGTGGATTTGGACGCGACAGAGACTTTGGCGGACGACGCGAACGTGATAGGGACAGAGGATTCCGCGGAGGTTCTCATGCAAGAGCTGGAGTTCACACTGCTACACAGAGAAGCGGTTCATCTTCATTCTTCAAGAGATCTGACGCTCAGGAATATTAATTTTTAAGTTTAGATAAAAACGCTGCTAGAAATGGCGGCGTTTTTTTATTCTAGTCGCATTGACTTCAATGCTGTTCATCAATAAAATAAAGAAATGTACGAAATAAAAGATTCAAAGCCGTTTGATACTGACGAAGAAGATTTTGACACTGTAATGGCTAGTGACATTTCATTTACAGGAAATATACGTTTTTCAAAGCCGTTTATGATAAAAGGAAAAATGAACGGAACAATCGAAGCTTCAAGTGATTTGCTTATTGATACAAATGCGGAAGTCAATGCCGACATTTCAACAGAACGTGTGCTTGTCCGCGGAAAAGTTGTTGGAAATATAAATGGAAAAAAACTTGTTTATGTCGCTTCAACAGGTTCTGTAATTGGCGATATTTCTTCTGCGCAGGTTGTGCTTGAGCCTGGTTCTGTTTTTTCCGGAAAATGCTCAATGTCTGGAATGTGATTTTTCAAGCTGGATTTTCAAGGTGCTTATATGAATAAGAAAAATTGTTTTTCATTTGTTATATTTTTTGTTTTTGTTTCCGCAGTTTTTTCGCAAGCCTCTCGTCCAGATGCACTTAAACTTTACCGTGAAGGAAAGTACAAAGATGCTGTGGCTGTTTGTGAAGTTGAAATTTCCAACAATCCGAACAATATGGACTCTTACGCTGTTTTGTGCTGGTCTTTGGTTGGAAACAAGCAGTACAAGGAAGCAGAGCTTAGAGCTACAGAAGCGCGCAAAATAAATTCCTATGATATTCGCTTGATGGAAGTTCTTGGCGAGGCTAAATTTTATCTTGGAAAAAACAATGAAGCGCTTGGTATGTTTCAGCGTTATGTCGCAAATTCTTCGGAAACTGCGGCGCGGCTTGGAACTGCATATTATTATATGGGTGAAATTTATGTCCGCCAGACAAAATATGAGCATGCGGATATTTCTTTTAGCGCGGCTGTAAAATATGAGCCGACTTATAGCGCGCATTGGTGGACAAGACTTGGTTACGCACGGGAAATGTGCGGCGACTTTAAAAACGCTATTACAGCTTATGACAGGGCACTTGGCTTAAATTCTCAAAATTACGATGCTGTCCGCGGAAAAAAAAGATGTCAGGATCGTCTTTAGTTTTTAGCTGATGAAAAATATTATTCATTTTGAAACTCTAGGCTGCAGGCTTAATCAGGATGAAACGGAAGGAGCCGCGCGTTCTTTTTCTGATGCTGGTTTTGCTTGTGAGTTCAATTCTGTTTCATCTGGAACAAATCCTTCTCAAGATGTAATTTTAAGCGTGATAAATACCTGCACGGTTACGGGCAAAGCTGAGCAGAAAGCCCGGCGAATAATCAGGTTGCTTCTTGAAAAATTTTTTGATGCGCCATTAATTGTTACCGGCTGTTATGCTGAACTTGCTGATTGTGAAATAACTTCGATTTCAGAAAATAGAATTATAATTGTTCCCGGCACAAAGAAATTTATTTTAAAGGAAATTTCCGTTGCGATGAATGGCGGCACGCTTGATTTTAAAAGCGGAAAATTCAATTTTGAGAATCTAAAATCCTTTGTTAACAAAAAAACTTTTTCATTTGAAAAAATTGACTCTTCAAAAAAAATTCCAACGGCGGTGAATCCGTTTGCTTTGTATACGCCTGTTTTTGAAAAGCATAGCCGGGCGACTTTGAAAATTCAGGATGGCTGTAACAACTCGTGTTCATTCTGCAGAATTCATTTTGCCCGTGGAACTTCTGTTTCTCTTGAGCCTGAAAAAATTCTTGAGCGTGCAAAGGAAATTGAAAATTTAGGTTCTTCGGAAATAGTGCTTACAGGCGTTAACTTGAGCCAGTATGCAGGAATGGCAAAAGACGGTGCGGTTTTTGATTTTAAAGAGCTGCTTTCATTTTTGCTTTCTAATACAAAAAAAGTTAAATTTAGAATTTCTTCTTTTTATCCGCAGCATATAACAAAAGAACTTTGTTCAGTTTTGTCTGACAAAAGGGTTCAGCCGTTTTTTCATTTGAGCATTCAGTCTGGAAGTGATTCGATTTTGAATTCTATGCGTCGACCTTATAAGCGAGAACAAGTTGAAAATGCGGTTCAGCTTCTTAGAGAATGCAAAATAAATCCGTTTATTTCTTGTGATATAATCGCAGGATTTCCCGGAGAAACGGAAGATGATTTTGAGCAGACTAAGTCATTGTGCAAAAAAATGAATTTTGCTTGGATTCACGCTTTTCCTTTTTCAGCAAGACCTGGAACACTGGCATTTTCTATGACTCCAAAAATTCCTGAGCGAATAAAAAATGAGCGCGTAAAGTGGCTTACAGAAATTGCTGTTTCTGGAAAAATTTCTTATATAAATTCTTTTAAAGAAAAAACTGTTGAAGCGACTGTTGAAAAAAAAGTTTTGCAGAAATCAGATGTAAAAAATATTTTTCATGCTGTTACAGAAAATTTTCTTCATGCTGAATTTGAATCTGAAAAAAAACTGGAAGCCGGAAGCATTGTCATGCTGAAAATAATTTCCGCGCTTGAAGACAGCATAAAATGCGGAAGAGAAGAAGAGTGCTTGGCAGAACTTTTAAAATAAAAATGGACGCAATGGATTTTACCAAAGCGTCCGTTGTTTTTAACCTTTAGAATTTACAGTTGACACCAACATTTATAAAGCTGTTGTCTTTCCATTCATAGAATTCGCTGTCTTCATCTTTGCAATGAATATACATTCCGCTTAAAGTCAGTGTTAAATTTCCGTTCGGCTTATATGCGATTTTAGGCTGAACAACAAAGTCGCCGCGTTCAATTCCCCAAAGCGCAGTAACTTCCGGCGCAATTTTATCATTCATCCAAGAATCTGTAATGTTTACGACAAGCTTGTTGTTTGTGTATCCAGTTTTGTCGTAGTCAACATCATATGACTTTAATAGTGATTTCATTACGCCGTAGCTAGAAAATCCTTCCGCATCATCAATTTTGTCGCCTTTGAAAATGTAAGTTCCAGTTTCTTGAATGTTGATGTTAATGTTGTTAACCGGAATGTCCACATCAAAGCCTGCAAGCCATGCAATGCTGTTGTTATGAACCCAAGGATTATCGCCTGCAACATCGTCAGTCAAATTGTATGCAAGTTCGCCGCGCAAGTTGAATCTTCCAAGCACAGTCGCCGCTTCAAGTCCGAATGTCTGCTTCCAGTCATATTCAAGTGAAGGCATTTCTGTTTTTCCGCTTAGAATTGTCGCGCTTAAATCTGCTGAAGGCTGCTTGTAATGCCCGTAATAGTAACTTGCGCCCCAGTCAAACGAGCCGAATGTGCCTGTAATTCTAAGTCCAGCTTGTGTGTATTTTAATTTTTGCGTATCCTGGTACAAGTCGTCTTGATTGAATTGCGCAGCTTTCATAAGACCTACTGTTCCGCTTTCTGCCCACTTTGAAGCTATTTCTGTTACTGAATTTTTCAATTCTGTGTATGCATCTGGCGTCCAAATTCCGTCTGTTGCGAATCTGTCTTTTTCCATGTACGGAGTCCAGATTCCTTCCAAGCGTAAATCGTTTTTTTCAAAGGAATATATTGCGCGGAACATAGGCGTGCTGAGCCTGCGGTCAATGTATTCTGGAACAATGAAATCAGTGTAATCGTCTGCATTAAAATTATCCAGAACATGAAGCTTGTCTCCTTTTCCCCAGATAACTTTCATTTTTCCTGCTTCAAGTTTTAGTTTTCCAAAGTAACCGCGGATTGTAAGCTCATCTATTACGTCCTGTGGATAATCTTTAATTGCGCTTTCGTCAAATTTCAGCTGAATGTCTGCATCAACATTTGAGCCTGAAAAATTGATTCCGAGCTTTGCAGATGGAGTTGCGGTAACAGGAAAGTCTGAAACCGAGTCGTAGTCTGAATCTTTCTGTCCTTCGTATTCTGGCTTGTCAAGATACATTCTGCCCTGAAGTTCTCCTTCGCCGCTGAATGTAATTGAAGGACTTGAGCTTCCGCCAAAACCGTCAGTGTCGTCAGAGAAACTTCCCCAGTCATCAAAATCCTGTGCAAATGCAAATGAGCAAAAAATCATTGCAAGCGCAAAAATTTTGTTTTTCATATAATGAAACTCCTTGTTTTTGTTTTTAGAATCTTCCTGTGTTCAAGAAGTCCTGTGTAAAGATTCTGTCTGGAAGAACAGTCTTTACATCAACGTTAAGAATTTTTATGGAAGTTGAATGTTTTGTCTGAACATTTTCCATTTTGTTTTCCATTGGAATATTGAAGCCGTCAACATTTTCAATTTTGAAAACTGTAAGAGTTTTTATAAGTTTTCCGTTTTTGTCAAAAAGCTCCGTGTAAACAGGATAATCTGTAGCTTTGTCTACCCAAACCATTCTATAGCTGTACTGGCTTGACTTTGGATCAATCGGTGTGTTTTTTACAACTTCGCAATTGAAACCGTTCTTGGTTTCTTCCTTTACGAATTCGTGAGTGTCTTCTTCCATTTCGCGTGTAGAAAGGTCATCATAAGTTGCATCAGTTCCCATGAAGGATTTTGATCCTTCGCTTGAATTTACACGTCTTGTGTTTTTCAGTGCCGGAAGATAAATCCATTTGTCATCTGGCGCGCCTTTGTTTTCAATCTGAAGAAATCTTGTGTCCTTTATGTTTGCCGGTGAACGGAAATCCATGACTGCGCTTGTTATGTCATTTTTGTTGCGTCCGTACTGAAGAACATTGCGCTGCTCTGTGCTTCCGTTTTTGTCTGTTAAAAGCATTACAACTTTAGAGCGGCTGTAGTCAGGCTTTGCGACATCATGTGTTCTCTGCATGATTTCATCTCCGCGCGCATCTGCGAATGCTGCGAAAGTTCCTGCTGCGAGTGCAGCTGCCAATGTAAGTGTTTTAAATGTAAGTTTCATTTTTATCCTCCATGTTTTTCCCGGAAAAATCCGGGATTTTTTTTATTTATTTTCTGTTTTTTCTTTTGGCCGCATAAATTTTGGATCTGTTAGATTCAAAATTCCTGGAATAATTGTCATTGCAAGGAAGCTTGATGTAAACATTACGATTGCAACAAGAATTCCAATGTAGCGCAAAACTATAAACTTTGAAAGTGTAAGAACAAGGAATCCAAGACCTACTGCAAGTGCATTTGTAAGAATTCCGCGTCCGCTCTTTCTGAAAGTTTCCTTTAGAACTTCAACAACGTTTTCTGTTTTCGCTCTTTCTTCTTTATAGGTTGTCATAAAGTGAATTGTGTAGTCAATACCGACGCCGACTGCAACCGAAGCGATAATGCTTGTAATGAAGTCAAGATTGATTTCACAGAATCCCATTGTCATGTAGTTAAGAAGAATACTGAATGCAAGCGGAATTGCTCCTAAAAGTCCTGCCCAGCAAGATCTGAATGAAATCGCAATAATCAGGAATACAGAGAACAAAGAAAGAGCAAGACTTGTTATCTGGCTTGAAACAATCATGCTTGTCATTCTGTGTTCCATCTGCGCTGAACCGGTTGCTTCGAGAGTGTAGCCTTCAGGGAAATGTTCTGCAGCATAATTTTTGGCATCTGCAATTATTATTCCACTTTCTTCTGATGAATGGCTTCTAAGCTGGCAAGTTATGCGCATTTCCTTTGGATTCATGTCGTCATCAATAAATCTGTCAAGAGAGCCGCTTAAAAGTGTGAGATAATTTTCAACAACATTTTTCAGTTCTTCACGAGTTGCAACAGGATACTTTGAAGTGTCGTAAGGAATTTCATAATATGCAGTTCCGTTGTAGTTAACCTGTTTCATAAGCTGGTTAACGATATCTTCTACGGAAGCATACTGACCTCCTGCTTCAACATAAGCATTGTACAAAAGCTCAAGAACTTGCTTTGTTGTCATTGAAGTTTCAAGCTGCTCGCTGTAAGCGATATTTGGATCTACAAAATCCTGTGCAGGAGAAGCTTGTGTTTCTGAATCATCTGTAACCCAATTTGACCAATCATCAGAGGCTGAAGATGAGTCGTCAGTTCCGAAATCAGAGCCCCAGTCATCCCATCCGTCAGAAAATCCGCTTGAAGAAGAATCTGATGATTCACTAGAAGAAACTGGCTGTGTTCCAGGAACGTGCCAAACTTGGTTTATGCGTTTTATAAATGTTGTAAAGGAAACGATTTTTCCGATGTTCTCATGGTTTGCAGCAAGATAATGCTCCATGTTGTCAACTGCTTTCAAGAGTTCCGGATTTGAAATGTCTCCTTTTTCCTGTCCTTGAATTACAAAGAAGAGGCAGTTTGAACCGGCATATTGCTGGTCAATATGGTCAACGTCTTTTCTGAACTCGCAGTTCTTTGGGAAGTAGTTGATTAACGCTGTATCAATTTTTAGAACTTTGAGTCCAGTGAATGAAAGAACAATTATAGCAATTGAAGTAAGCACAAGCCGTGGAACAGAGCCGCAGAAAAATTTGTAGATTGAATAAAGCGTGTCGCCGCTAGCTTCTGCTTCTGTTTTTCCGCCGCGCTGAATTTTTGCAAGTTCCAAACGGCGTTTTGCTTTTTCCATTTTTGCTTTTACTTTTGCAGTGAGCTTGTCAATGTTGCGTTCTTTTTTTACAGCTTTTCTGTAGTCCTTTAAAAGAAGGACTGCAGGAATAAACGTTATAGAAAGAAGAAGCGAAAGTGAAACTCCAACCGCTGTGAATACTGCGAAACTGTGCAAAGGTCCGAGTGGGCTTGTTATAAGCGAAATGAAGCCGACAATTGTTGTAACACCTGCAAGCAAAACTGCGACAATAACTTCATTTAAACCAGAGAAAACGCATTCTTCATATTTTTCTCTTGTCATTTCACCTTCAACGCTATTGATTGCGATGTAGTAATGCGAAAGAACATGTATTCCGTATGCAGAGCCGACTGCAATTAATGAAACTGGAATTACGCTTGAAATCAAAGTGAAAGTTATTCCAAAAAATCCCATCATTCCAACGGAAATTATTGTTGAAAGCAAAACCGTGCATAAAGGAAGAAGCATTCCAGTTACAGTTTTAAAGCTCATGTAAAGTGAAAGAAGAACAACAACAATTACAAGCGGAATCAAAACTAAAAGATCTGAAATCATAAACTGCTTTGATTCTTCAGAAAGAACAGGTTCACCTACAAATTTTACATCGAGATGATGTCCTTCTGTTTCTTCATTTACAATTTTCTTTACTTTTGCAAGAACTTTTTGCTGTCTCATAATGTCAGTACCAAGTTTTCTGACTTGAGCTTTTATTTCTTTTATGTTGGATTTTGTCTGGGCAATTTCTGCATTGATTTCTGTTTTGTCGTCCGCAGTTTTTGCCTGCTCTATAAGTTCTGCAAGTTTTGCTTGGTTTTCTTCAAGTGAAAGAGTTTCGTCGCTTTTTGGACGAAGTGAAATCTGCATTTGAAATCCAGTGCTGTCGTCATTTACAATTACGCGGTTGTACATATCGTGCCATTCAGCAAGCCTTGATTTCAGCTGAAAAATATCTTCGTCAGAACCTGTGTATGTGTCAGGAATGAGCTGTGTCGCTGAGATTGAACCGTTTTCATCGCAGACATAATCGATGTGGGTGACAGAATCTATATCTTCGACTTCTGGCAGTTCAAGAGTTCTGTCAGTGATTTTTCTTACAACATCAATGTACTCTGGAGTGAGTATAGTTGTTCCACTTTTTGTTTCTAATGTGATTCCAATAGAAAGCATGCTTCCGAATTCATCTTCAGTTTTTGTAAGCAAGTCATAAGATGCGTCTTTTTGAGGGAAGAATGAACGAAGTGAATTTTCGAGAGCCAAATTCTTTAAGAAGAATCCGAAGAATCCTGTGAGCAACAGAGTGGCTACAATTATTGCCCAAGGATGCTTAAAAAAAGTTTTTAAGAATTTCTTTTTCATAAAATAGTCCTTTCCTAAATAACGTTCAAAAGATTAAACCTATTGATATATAAATATAATGTTTTTTTTATAAAATTCAATAGGTTTTGTAAAAAAAATGACAAAAAGTTTAATTACTTAAACTTATTGACATTTTAGTAATTTAAACTATATTATTAATAATACTCAAAAAAATGCGAGGTTCTGCAAATGGGAATAAGCAAGTCCGAATTAAAAAAAATACATGAAATGCTCAATAAATGCGGACCTCTTTTTATAGCTCTTGGAGATGAAGTCCGCCAAAAACTTATTCTTGACATAGCTGATGCCGGAGAGGAAGGAATAAGCGTTATGGATTTAACTTCAAAGTCCAATCTTTCGCGTCCTGCAATTTCGCATCATTTGAAAATTTTAAAGGATTCTGGATTTGTAAAAACAATAAAACGCGGAACTTGGGTTTTCTACAAAATTTCCATTTCAGAAAATTTTGCAGAAATTGACAAGCTTGTAAATGAAAGCCTTAGAATAATAGAAAAGGTTAGAAAAGAGCAGGCTGAATGATTTTAGTTTATCCCATCTACAATTTGAATTCCTGAGCTTGCTCCAATTCTGTTTGCTCCAGCCGAAATAAAATCCAACACTTCTTGAGTGGAATGAATTCCGCCGCTTGCCTTTACTCCCATTTCGTTTCCTACAGTTTTTCTCATTAGCTCAACGGCATGAATTGTTGCTCCGTTTGGCTTTTTCATTGAAAATCCTGTGGAAGTTTTGACAAAATCAAATCCTGCGTTTTTTGCGCAAATGCAAGACTGAATTATTTCATCATCATCTAAAAGAGTTGTTTCTAAAATCAGTTTGGTTAAAATTTTTTCTTTGCGCGGAAGTCCGTCTTTTTCTGCGAACATCGAAGCTTCCTGAACGCTCTTTGTTAAAAACGAAAGTTGCTGCGCAAGCTCATTCCACTTTTTGCTTTTTACAAGATTCAAGTCGATTACAAAATCAAGCTCTTCCGCTCCGTTCGTAATTGCAATGTCAGCCTGCGACATTTTTGATTCTGTTCCGCCGGCGCCAAGCGGAAAATCTATTACAGTGCAGACTTTTGTTTGCGACCCTGAAAGAACTTTTGCCGCAGTTGAAACAAAAACAGGATTTATGCAGACGCTTGCAAATCCGTATTCTTTTGCTTGCTGGCAAAATTTTTCAACTTGTTCTTCTGTGGCTTCCGGAGAAAGAAGAGTCTGGTCTATAAATTTTGCAAGTTCTTGTTTTGTCATTTTAAATTCCTCCAAATAAGTTTGTTGTCTATGATTTCGCAGGCGATTTGACCTTCGTGTTCAAGGCAGGAAAGATATGAGCGCAACGTTGTGCCGATTAAGTAAAACGGAACAACTTTCATTTTTATTGATGAATAGTCGGCGATTGCTTTTAAAAGTTCTTCCGTTGTTTTAAATCCTTCTTTTATTTTTTTTAGAATGAGAGACTCAAATTCGTAGGTAACCATTATGTTTATTTCTGCAAACGCATTTATTGTTGCAAATGTGCATTTTGAGCCATGACCGGGAATATAAAAATCAGATTTTATTGATGCGATTTTTCTTACTGATTTTCTGAAGTCTTTTTGATTGCATAAAAACGGAATCCATGTTTTTTTTAGAAGTTCAATTCCGAAGAAACTATCGCCAAGAAAAAAACTTTTTATTCCGTCTGACTTGTCCTGAACTAAAATTCCAATCTGATCAAAAAAATGTCCCGGAAGAAAATAAAACGAAATGGAAACCGCATCAAGCTCGATTTTTTCTTCAGATAAAATTCTGTCGGTGAAAATTGGTTGTGGCGGCGTGAACTGCGGAATGTCAAATTCTTTTAATGAAACTCCGCCGCAGTAAATTGCTCCGATTATCGCTGGAACTTCCATTATTCTTGCGGATTCGGCTGAAGCCCATATTTGTGTTTTTAAATTTTTTTTCAGATATAAAGAGCCGCCGCAGTGGTCAGCGTGCGAATGTGTTTGGATTACAGCTTTGATTTTTTTTTCAGGAAAGAGAGATGAAAGTGTTTCAGCAATGAGTTTTCCGTCTTCCTCTGACTGCCCTGAGTCAATAAGAAAAATTTCGTCATTGCTGAAAACAACTCCAATGTTTGTGGAGTGGCAGAACATTCCAACGTTAGCTGAAAGTTTTACAAATGATTTTTCATTTATAGCCATTGTTTTGCCAGCTCCAATTTTTATTAAACTTCAGCAGCCTCAATAGATTTTACAGTGTAATCATATTTGTGGTCGTTGATTGTGAATGCTCTTTGCTCTCCGTTTTTCATGTCAAGAAGATTGTTTCCGAGCGGTGAAAGATAAGAAATTATTCCTTCATCAACATTTGATTCCCACGGACCAAGAATTGTGTAAACAACTTCATTGTTTTCGATGTTGTTCTGCAATGTAACTTTTGTTCCGAATGAAACAAGCGATGTTGTCGCTGTTGTTGGATCAAATACAACTGCGCGCGAAAGTTCTTCCTTGAGTTTTGAAAGCTGAACGTTAAGACGGTGCTGAGCTTCTTTTGCCGCAATGTATTCAGCGTTTTCCTTAAGGTCGCCTTTTTCCTTTGCCTCTCCGATTTCAGCAGCAACTTTTGGAAGCTGGACTTTTTCAATGTCTTCTGCAAGCGTGCGTTTGACTTCGAGCATTTTTGCAGTAACCAGAAGTCCTTTTGGAGCTTCCTGCTTGATTTCTGCTTCCTGGAATTTGAAGTCTGGATATTTTTTCAAGATTCCGTTTCTTAAAGAAGCTTTGTATTGAAGCTCAAGGTCAGAAAGGTCGCTGACCATTGTGTACATTCTTGTAATTACATCAGTTGAATTTGCAAGCATATACTCAAGCATTGGGTTCTTGTCTTCATTCAGCTTGTTTCCAAAGAGAAGGGCAGTAGATTCCTTTATTGTCTTTGTGTTTTCAACTGTATTCACGTGATTGTTCTTTTCACGGTTGCAGACTGAAATTATGTTGACCAAGGTTACGAGCTGCTTTTCTTCTGAAATTTTTGCTTCAACAAACCATTCTTCAGTTTTGCATTTAGAAATAAAGTAGTTTACAGCATTTCTGTTGCTTCTGTAGTCGTTGAAAATATCCTGAACAAGGCGGACTGCTTTTTCCTTTTTTCCAGCTGAAATAATTTCTGCAATAAGATTTTTATCAAGCACAGTCGGGAACAGGAAAGTGTACTGAGAATCCCAGTCTGGAAGCATCTTGATATTCGCAAGGAACATTTTCTTTAAGTGAGTATTTTTTGTGTCCTTGAGTTTTGTGTACATTTCGCGTGGATTTTCAATTTCTGAATAAAGCTCGGCGAATGTGAACTTTGCAGGATTTTCAAGCGCGGAAATTCTTTTTACAATTTCCTGAACAACAAGATAAGAAGCCACAATCTGCTCGTTTACAGAAGTGAATGCCTTGAGGTAATTTGCAAAGTAGCTGAACATTTCAGAAAACTGGTCGTCAGAAGGATCTTCAATTGCTTCAAGATAGCGAGCCATTATGTCGATTCTTGGGAAGAATTCCTTGTTTGCCTTGAATTCATTTGCAAGACGCTCTGACTTGCTAAGTTCTCTGTCGCGGACTGTATAGAAATTCGCATCGTTTGGATTTACACAGAACGGAGGCTCTGCAAGAATTTTCTGAGCCTTTGCGTGCCAGCTTGTCCATTCGCTTGAACCTTTTGTTTTTCCGTCTTTGTCTTTAGCAGCGTCTTTTAATATTGAAGGAACAAGTTCTGCTTTTATGTGCTTTTCGTCGCAGTTATTGTTGTAGCTTTTGATTATTGTCTTTAAAGTCCATGGAATGTCGCTCTTTACTTTTTTTACAAGCTCTTCATGCTTTACAGTTTTCTTGTAGACTTTGATGTGGTCTTTTGCAAGAGGTTGGAGTGCGCTAACTGCCATTTTTAAAGACATTGTGTGAACGCCTGTTTTCTTTCCGAAGTTGATTGTAAGAGTGTCGCCTTCAACTTTTGAAATAATTCCAACGCCCCAAGTTCTATGGTAAACGTAGTTTTTTGCATCGAATGCAATGTGCTTTTCAAAGTCGTTGATTGCTTCAAAGACATTGCGGAATGACTGGTTCAAATTTGAAGACTTTATGTAGTCTTCAAGATGCGAGTGGTCTGCATATTTTCCGCGGAAACATTCCGTGATTTCCTTGCGCGCCCAGGAATCTTTGCTGTCGATTTCAAGAATAAGCTTTAGAATGGCGATTGCTGTGTCCCACTTTGCAGTGTCCTTATAATATGCGTAAAGTTCCTGCATAAGAATTGCTGACTTGTCTTCGCTGATTGTCTTTGCAATTTTTCGCTGAACCAGCATAAAGAAATCAAGTTCTTCTGGAATGTAAGAAACAAGAATTGACCATATAGCTTTTGCTGAGCCGATATTTTTTGCGGCTACAAAGCGGAGCAATGCTTTTTTATAGTAATTTATTGCAGCTTCTCTGTTTCCTTGAGAGTCGTAGCGTTCAGCAAGAACACGCGCCATTTCTGCTTCTTCAAAGTCAAGCTTTACAATTTTCTCATAAAGTTCCCAGAGCCTGTCATCATTTGAAGCCTTGTAATAATCCGCGAGCTTTCTTAGAGCAAGTTTGTTCTGCGGATCATCTTCAAGAATTGAATTGCAAAGGTATTCAACGAGCGATTCCTTGTGGTTCTTTTCAAAAATATCAAAGAGCGCGTAAAGGGAGCTTGTGTCTACGGAACCTGTGCGCATTGCAATCATTCCTGAAAGATAAAGGGCTACAATGCTGTCTTTTGTGTGCGCAAGCTGTTCATCGCAGATATCCTTGATGGCGTATTCACAGTTCTGGTTTCTACATTCGTCAAGGACTTTTTCAAGTTCTTCGATGTTGTTTTTGGTGAAGTTTGTAATTCCCGCTCGTGTCCATGTTTCTGCCTTCAGCATTTCGCGGACAGAATTTTCAAGTTCTTCAGACATAATGTTTGCTCCTAGTTTTTTATAAACTTCTCTGCTTTTTCAGAGGTTTCCGAATCTGTATAAATTGTGAATTTCAGGATCAAGAATTTTCATCTTGAGCATGACTTCCGAAATACTGCTTGACTTTTCTTTTGACGAAATATAGTAATCTATAAGCCAAAAATAAAGGTTCAAGAGCCTTGGTTTTATAACTTCCTTGTTGCTTCCGGGATCTTTCATTTCGCTTTCTCTGGCAAAAATTTCTTGACGCAGATGAATTACTTCCTGCGCTCTTAAAAGCCTTTTTACGGTAAAAACTTCAAGTATAACTCCGTAAACTGCAACCCATTCCTGTAACGCTTCGCCTGTATAGCCAATTTCTTCGACTTTATTTATAAGAGCCTTTATCATTGGCGAGTCTAGGAAAAAAAAGTCTATTCTTTTTGCATCTATGTAGAAAGCTTCCCTAAAAAGCATTTTTGCATTTTTTGTTTCCCCGCAAAGCGCATAGCAGTCGGCAACTTCCGCGACGATAGCTGCTTGTCCTGAAAGAGTTCCGTTTGCTTCCTTTAAAAAGTTAAGGGCGACTTCATAAGAACCTAGCTTTTTATAGCAAAGTCCGGTTTTCCTTAAAATTTCAGACTTAAGCCTGATGTCTTTTTCGTCCGCTGCCTTGCTGTAGCATTCCAATGCGAGCGAAAAAATTCCCTTTTTAAAAGAATAAATTGTTCTTTCGTACTTTTCACTTTTTTTTCCAGTTATAAAGACAAACTGCTTCCATTGGTTTAGAAGGGTTTCTCCCTGTTCAAAACTGGAAAGGCTGGGAATTGAATTCAGCGTGTCAATCCAGAATCCGCAGCATTTTATTGCAAAAACAATGCTTTCGTCGTCCAGATCAATGGTTAGCGCGTCCTTGAGCAGTTCCGAAGCTTCTGAAATATTGCAAATTTCAATGAGTTTGAATGCATTGCAGAGCGCGTTTTCCGACTGAATACCCATAGAATTCAATTATATATATTTGAAAGATTTAGTCAATGTGATTTTCTGCAAAAGGGGGTAATATTTATAATGGTTTTTCAATGTGTTTGTCAATAGTTCACTGCCTAATAGCCTAAAAGTTTTAGATTTTTTTTATTTTGCCTGAATTTTTGTTATTGAAAATTTCAATTGATAAATAATTGGAATTTATTTATCATGGTTCTATGAAAAAACACAGCCGATTTCTTTCGCCATCGCTTCTTTCCGCGGATTTTTCAGATTTGACTTCTGCATTTAAATTTATAGAAGAAAAGGGCAGTTCCTTTGTCCATGTTGATGTTATGGACGGGCATTTTGTGCCGCAGGTTTCTTATGGTCAGCCTGTAATCAGTTCAATCCGAAAATGCACAAAGCTTCCGTTCGATGTTCATCTTATGATTGACCGTCCTGAAAATTCAATTGTTTCCTATATAGAATCTGGCGCGGACATTGTTACATTCCATATAGAAGCAACTTGCCATGCAGACCGATGTGTTCAACTTATTCGTAACGCCGGAAAAAAAGCCGGAATCGCATTGTGCCCTGCAACTCCTTTGAGCGCGGTTGAAGAACTTTTGCCTTTTGTTGACCTTGTTCTTGTTATGTCTGTGAATCCGGGGTGGGGCGGACAAAAACTTATTCCATATACTATTGAAAAAATCAGAAAACTTGCCGATATACAGAGAGAGAAAAACTTTAAATATCTTATTTCTGTAGATGGCGGCATAAATCAAGAAACCTTGGAGGATGTCCTTGAAGCGGGAACAGATATTGTTGTTTCCGGCTCGTCATTTTTCAGGGGGAATTTAGAATGGAAATAAAAAAACGCTTTGTACTGGCTTTTCTTGTTTTGATTTTTGCGCTTCCGTTTGCATTTAGCCAAAAAACTCCATCAGGTGAAAGCGCGGCGGATTCTTTTGTGCAAGGACTTATTTGCTATAAAGACAAAGCTTGGACTGACGCTTCTGTATTTTTGAGGCAGGCTGCGGATTCGGAGGAATATTCAACGGATTCAACTTGGTTTATGGTTATTATGAGCCTTGTTTATTCTGAAGACTTTTCTTCTGCTGTGAATGCCTGCGATTATTTTATTTCCGCTTTTCCAGAAAGCTCTTTGCTTCCTGCGGTTGAATATCAGCGTGGAAGAGCATTGCATAGTACCGGACAGAACGACAGCGCGGTAATGGCTCTTGGAAGTTTCTGCAATGAATATCCAGAAAGCAAAATGTATTCTTCCGCATTGTACTGGATTGCCGAATGTTTTTATGAAGACTACGATTACGAAACAGCTCGCTCTTTGTATGAAAGAATTGTTTCTGAATATCCAGGCAGCGCAAAATGCGGTGATGCGGAATTCAAGCTTTACCTTATAACACAGCGCGACCGTGAACAGAAGCTTCTGTACCTTTTGAAGATGACTGGCGAAGAATATCTTAGCAGCAAGGAAAACTATGAGCGCGAGCTTAGAACTATGCAGTCAGAAGATATTGCCGAGTTAAAAAAGCAGCTTAGAATTGCAAACAGCAGAATCAGGGAACTTGAAGAAAATGCTTCGGCTGGATTGCCTTCCGCTTCAAATGTACGCGCAGAAAATTCAAATGAAGAAATTCCGGTTTCTTCTGGCGGAATTGAAGATGAAGAAATGTATTCGCTTAAAGAAAAAGCTGCTTTGATTCAAAAACTTCTTGATGAAAAATACGGGGGAAAGTAATGAAAAAGAAATTGTTTGCTTTTGCTTTTTTTGCAGCTTCTGTTTTTGCCTTGAATGCTCAGAATGAAGATCTTTCTTTTGTAATGCAAAAAGATTCTTTGGATAAAAAAGAAATACCTTCATATTCAGTAGAAAAAAATATTGTAATTGACAAGGATGAAATTCGTCTTGCTCTTGACAGTACAACTGGAGCTTTTTCTCTTTACGCGCTTCCTGAAAAAGGCCGTGAAATTGCGCTTCTTTCAAGCTACGATTCAGGCTCTTCATCCTTTTTTGCTCTTAAAGCTGGAAGAAAAGAATATAAACTTGCCCGTGGAACTGGAATAAAAACAGAGTCCCGCAGAACTCCTTTGGGCGCGCAGATGGCTTATCTGATTCCGGATGTTGCGCAGGTTGTTGTTGACTTTAGTTTTCTTCCGTCGATTCCTAATTCCACAAGAACCGATATGCTGCGTGTTACCGTTTATACAATCAACCTTGGAAAAAATGTTCAGTCGTTTGCACTGAAAGGCGTGTTTGATACTGTTCTTGGTGAAAATACTTCGGCGCATTTTTCTACAGCGGCTAGAAGCAAAGTCAATTCTGAAACTCTGTTTACGAATATGTCTGATGATTTGTGGATTCGTTCTAGCAATGCAAAAGCGGCAGTTCAGTTTCTTCTTGAAGGAGCTGGAATAAGCAGACCTTGCAATGTTGTGCTTGCGAATAAAGAAAATCTTGTAAACTCTTCCGGCTGGATTCCTTCTGTTCAGCATGGAAAAAGTTTTACTTCTGTTTTGTCATACAATAATTCTGCGGTTTGCATAAACTGGGATACTGCATATCTTGATCCTCTAAAAACTTCTGCTGTTGGATTTTTTATTTCGGTTGCCACAGACGGAGAGCTTCCTGCTGGAAAAAAGTTTCTTTCTGATTTAGCGAACGGAAAAACAATGCTTGGAATTTATTCAAAAGTTGCTGTTCCTACAACGGATGTTGCTCCACTTCCAACTCCTCTTACTCCTCAGGAAGCCGGACTTTCAGAAAAAGAAATTCACGATTATACAAAAAATGGAACTCCTTTTGTTGAAGTTACAGAAGAGCAGCTTGATCCTGAATATATTCAGAATTTGCTTGACCACATAGCTTCTCTTTCAAATGATGTTGACAAGGAAGAACTTGACAGGCTTAATTTAGAGCTAGATTCAATTCTTGCAAAACTTGGAGTTGAAAGATAAATGGGACGCTCCAATCTGGACACAGCCAAACATCTCATAAAGCGCCGCAAATTTGATCTTGCAATAAATATTCTTGAGTCTTACGAGGATGTTTATGAAGGTGATTTTGAATATTACCTTGCTTTGGGAATTGCTTATTTATATGCTGATGTTCCAGGAAAAGCTTCCCAGAATTTTAGAAGCGCGCGTGAAATAAAAATAAAAAACACACAGCTTCTTTTGGGACAGGCGGTTATTTTTCTTAGGCATGGAGAAACTGACCGGGCGCTTGAATATTATCTTGAAGTGCTTGATATTGATCCAAGAAATTCAATTGCGCGTTCGGCAATGGAATTTATCAGGCTTTATGGAGATTATACAACAATTTGCAAATGGGTCGATTCCGGCGACATAAAAAAATTCTATCCGCCGCTTGGAATGAATCCGGACATTATAAGAAATTGCATTCTTACGGGGCTGTTGGCAGGAATTGTTTGTTCAGCGCTTGTTGTTTATGAACCTTGGAAAAAGCTTAATAAGCCGCTCACTGAATTTGATTCAAAGTTTTCGCTTTCTACGGAAGAAATAAAAAATCCTCTTCAGATAAATATTTCTGAAAAAGATTTTACTGTTAAACTTGAAAAGAATCAGGTTGCTTCTGTTTTTAATTCTGCAAAAAAATATTTCGGTGAAGGCCGGGACAATGCCGCGCAGGTTGAACTGAATAAAATTTTAAACAGCAATGCGGCTTCTTCAATAAAGCAAAAATCTTTGGAAATGTCGAAACTTTTAAAAGAGCCTTCATTCAGTTC
This sequence comes from Treponema sp. UBA6852, assembly GCA_002449305.1. Lineage (GTDB taxonomy): Bacteria > Spirochaetota > Spirochaetia > Treponematales > Treponemataceae > Treponema_D. Next base: position 98,858 of record DKDI01000034.1, on the reverse strand, counting down.
CCTAAAGGACAATTATTCTTATCTTGAAGTAAAAGAAAATCCTTTGCTTTATCAGAACTGCTATGTGATTTGGGACGGAACTGCTGTGAATGAATATCAAAAAAGCGACGGTTCCTGGGGCTGTATGCTTTTGGTGAATTATATTCCGGCTGAAGAAAAACGTTCTTCAATTGGAACTGTAAAAGTTGTTTTTGAAAAAGCTCCAACGCCGCCAGTCAATATGGAAAAGCCAGTTCGGTTTCTTGCTAAAATAAAAATTGAAAATGGAGAACTGTATCTTTTGGGCTGCGGAATTTATCAGCAGTTAAAAGGCAAGACGCTAGGAGAATCTTAAATAAAATTCAGCTGAAAAAATTAGTTTGCGTTGCAGACTTTTATACATCCGTTGCTGCGGATAATTTTTGATAAGGAATTTATATGAAAGAATTTTTACCCTATGACAGTGTTAGAATTGACGCATTGAAACTTGCTCATAAGATTTATCAGCAGGATAAATTCGTTCCTGATGTTATTTATACTTCTTTGCGTGGCGGCGCGTACATGGCAAATGTAATCAGCGAGTATTACAAAGTTGCTCTAAAAAATCACAAGCCTGTTTTGTATGCGGCTGTTGTTGCAAGAAGCTACACTGATGTTTCCCAGCATTCTGCAGTTAGAATTGACGGATGGACTTATTCCCCGGATTATCTTCGTGCCGGAGATAAAATTATGCTCGTTGATGATATTTTTGATTCAGGCAGAACACTGAATTATTTGGTTGGAATTCTTTTGGAAAGGGGAGTTCCTCGTGAAAATATAAAAATTGTTGTGCATGACTATAAAGTGTACAAATGGAAGGAGCAGCTTCCGATTCAGCCAGACTATTGGTGCAGAAAATTTGAAATTTCAAATCCCGAAGAAAACACTTGGATTAACTACAATAGCCACGAGCTTGTTGGTCTTACACATGAAGAACTTGAGGAAAATTTTTATAAGCCTTATCCTGATTTGCGTGAAGTTTTAGAACCGATTTTTAAGGATGAATAAATTCCATGAATGAAATGCGATTGTCTGTAAAAAAAATTATAAGTATTCTTTTGCTTTTTACTTTTAGCAAGCTCTTTGCTTTTGAAGAAAAAAATATCTTGAGTCCGATTTCTGGAGTTTGGAAAAACAAACAGGCTCTTGTTTTAAATTTAGAAAAAGGCACTGATGTTTATTATTCTTTTACAGGCAGCGATCCTTATGTTTCTGGATTTTCTTATGATTCTCCTGTTCTCATTGATCAGAGTGGAAGTGTAACTGTAAAAATTGTATCAATTGATCAAAACGGTGAAAGAAAAGATTTTACAATTGAATACAATGTCGAAGAAAATTCAGAAGTTGAATATAGTATTCAGTCAAAAGAATTTATAAATTCAATAAATCAGAATCCTACTGTTCCTTATATTTCTGGAACCGATTTTTTTATTCCCTCTGAATTTTTGTATTCTCTTGAAAATTCCAAATCTCCATATTTGAAGTCAAAGCTTTTTCTTTCAAGTAAAAATTCTGTAGAGCGTTTTGTCTCTTGTTTTGCTGTTGATTTTACAGGAAATAATTTTTTCCATTTTGTAATTCAAGTTCTTCCTGCTGAAAAAACTGCTGATGCAAAGGCTGACAATGTTCCATTTGAAATTTCAGAATGGAATAATTTTTCTTTTAAAGATAAAAATTTTATTTACAGAATTGATGACGAAAACTGGAAGTCTCCATCAGAACCAAGTTTTATTGATAGAAACTATGCTCATAAAATTTCTTGGCAGCCAGTTGAATTTTATCCTGGAAATAAAGTTTTTGAATATGAGCTTCCGGCAAAACCTTTGGTTCTTTCTAAAAAAGACAAGAATGGTGTTGTTGAATTTTTTATAGATGGAAACGAAAATTTTTCATTTGAAAAAAATTCTCCTTTTGCTTATGCTGATGCGTTCGAAAATGAAGATGTAAAAAGTTCTGCTTGCTTTAAAATTTTTTACAATGGAAATTATCAGGGAACAATAGACTCTGAATTTTCTATAGACCGGCTTCCTCCTGAACCTCCTGAAATTTTTTCATCTTCGATAGGAAAACTTACAAGAACAAAATCGTTTTTCAGAATTTCAAGTGAACCAGATGCTGAAATTTTTTATGCCTTAAGCAAGCCTTTTGAAATACCAGACGGATTTGTAGAAAGCGCGCAAGCTGAATTTGAAAAGATAAAACCTAACAATTTTTCTTTATATAATGGCAATGAAATTTTTCTAAAGTCATCAGATAAAAACGCAGTGTTTTATAAAGTATGCGCATATTCTGTTGATGCATCTGGAAATAAAAGTGAAATTTCAGAACAAAAAATAATTATTGATGAAACAAACTATTATCTTTTTGCAAATTCGCAAAATGAAATTCAAGACGGCTCTTATGATAATCCGTTTAAATCTTTTGAGCAGCTTATTTCAGTTTTGAAGTTTTCAAATAAAAAAATCAGATTCCATATTTATGGAAACATCGATATTCCAAATAACGAATTTTTAATTTCAAAAGATTGCACTTTTATAGGACATGATTCCAGTTTGAGTTTTAAGGAAAATTCTGCTATCAAGGTTTTAAATGCGAATGTTGAATTTGAAAATTTGATTATTGAAAAAAAATCTCAAGTTGAAAATTCACCACTTGTTTACGCAGAAAATTCTTCTGTTGGAATTTCTAACTGCGAGTTTTCTTCAGTGTTTTTGAAAAATGGCACTTTGCTTGATTTGGAAAATTCAAAAGTTCATATTGAAAATTCTGGATTTACAATTCAATCAGATTCTTATGCTTGTGGAATTTCTTCTGAAAACTCAAATATTGTCTGCGAAAAATCAAGATTCACATCTGTTGCAGAATCTTGTTTTAATGTGAAAATTTCAGGCGGAATTTGTTCTTTCTCTGACTCATCATTTTCTTTGATTGGAACTTTAGGACGTGGAATTCAAATTCTTAATGCAAGTGCTTCAATTGTTCAAAACGAGTTTAACGCAAGACTTTCCGATTCAACTAAAAAAAGTTCTCCAATTTGGAGCAATGTAAATTCTGTTGTGTCAGAAAAAAATATTCAAAAAGGATTTTAAACTTTATGCAGTTTCTTGTTGGAATTGATGAGGCGGGAAGAGGTCCTTTGGCTGGCCCTGTTACTGCTGGATGCGTTGTCTTGCCTTTTGATTTTCCTGTGGAAATTTTAAACGACAGCAAAAAACTTTCTGAAAAAAAACGTGAAGCTGCATTTGATGTTATAAGAGAAAAATCTTGCTGGGGAATTGGAATTGTCAGTGAAAAAATAATTGACGAGATAAATATTCTTCAGGCTGATTTTAAGGCAATGAAAATTGCTTTTGATATGATGAAGATGAAACTTCCTGCTTGGTGCGAAAAAAATAAATTTGACTTTGAGCAATGTAAAAATTCCATGCAAATAATTGTTGATGGAAATATGCTGCCTTTTTCTGATAAAAATCTTGATATAAAAGCAGTTGTAAAAGCTGACTCAAAATTTCCTTGCGTTATGGCGGCAAGCATTCTGGCAAAAGTTCAGCGTGATAAAATTATGCTTGATTATGATAAACTCTATCCGGAGTATGGGTATGCAAAACACAAAGGCTATCCAACTCCTGCACACAAAGAAATTTGCCGCCGTTTAGGACCGTCTCCCATTCAGCGGCTTTCGTTTAAATATTAGTATTCTGTTTTTTCAGCATCAGGCTGCCTTTTTGAAACAACATGAAGTCTGCCTGAGATTTCTTTGCGCTCTGCTTTTCTTTCTGAAACTAAGCGGCTTTCTCCTTTTCTGCGGTAGACTTTTTTTGCTGGCTTTTCTTCTGGCATTCCGCCTGCTGCATATTTTGCTTCTTTCGCAGCTTTTTTTTCTGCACGGATTTTTGCGCGTTCTCTTTGGATTTTTTCAACAGCTCTCAAAGATTCGTCCATTCCGCCCAAAAAACTTTTCATGTCATCTGCAAAAACAACAATATCGCGTCTTTCGTCTTGTCCGTCCTTTATTTTGCTTTCAACAATCTGAAGAAAAACATCTCCATTGCGATTTTCTTTTACGTTGAAATAATACGAACGCTTGTCCAGGTTTACCTGATTTGTAAAAAGTTCTCCACGAATTCCCATAATGTCCTTCCCTAAAAATTTAGTTTGATTTTTTTTTGCATCAAAAAAGATGCAGGATATGACTTTTCAAACTTTACATCATTTTAGAATTTATTGCAAGCGGAACGATTACAAAAACTGGCTGCAAATATTTTTCAGTTCTTCAATTAGCTCGTTCATGCTTTCTTCTTCAGTTGAAAATCCAAAACTGAATCTAACAGCGCTTTCTTTTTCTTTTGGGCTTAGCTGCATTGTGTCAAGAACTGGACGGCCTTTATGCGAAGATGAACACGCGCTTCCTGTTGAAATGAAAAATCCATTTTCGCTTAATGCGCGCTCCATAACTTGTCCTGGAATTCCTGGAAATGCGGCTTGAACAACCCAAGGAGAAAAGTTTTCCTCAAATTTTTCATCTTCACGGCAGTGCGGAATTATAACGCAACCTTTTATTTCTTTTAGTTTCTTTATGAAATTTTTTGTAAGAATTTTTTGCTGTTCAAATCTTTTTTCTGCGGAAGCGTTTCTTTCTGAAATAAAATATTTTTCAAGGCAAAGTGAAAATGCTTCTGCGCCAAAAAGATTTTCAGTTCCGCTTCTTACATTTTTTTCCTGCCCGCCGCCTTTTAAAAACGAATTCAATTCTTTTGCAAGATAAAGAATGCCGATTCCTCTTGGTCCGCCAATTTTGTGCGCGCTGAATGAAGCTGAATCAATTCCGCTTGCCTTTAAGTTCAGTGGAATTTTTCCTGCAGCCTGAACGCAGTCAACATGAAAAAATGGTTTTCGTTTTCCTTTTGTTTTTTCTTCAATAATTTTTGCGATTTCATAAATAGGCTGAATTGCGCCGGTTTCGTTATTTACCGCCATTACGGAAACAAATGCAGTGTCTTCTTGAAGCGCATCTGAAATGCTTTGGGCGCAAACAATCCCATTTTTACCTGGATTTACATTTATAACTTTCCATCCGCAATTTTGCATTGGCTTTGCCATTTCCCGTAAAGCCGGATGCTCAATAGAACTTAATACAACGCTTCCTTTTTGAGGTCGGCTTAAGACAGAAAGAAGCGCAAGATGATCTCCTTCTGTTCCGCCGGAAGTGAAAAAAATATTTTCTGCATTTACTCCTAAGGCTTGAGCTGCTCTTTTTCTTGCGTTTTCCAAAGCGGACTTTGCATCAGTTCCAGCTTTGTGAATGCTTGAAGGATTTCCCCAATGCTCCATAGAGTATTTTAGTGCCTTAGTTAAAATTTCTTCATCATTTGGAGCTGTTGCGGCCCAGTCAAAATAGTGGTTTGCTGAAATCATTTTAAAACCTCAAGAATTTCATCGTCTTGAACTTCTGTTGCCAATGTGGATTGTTCAGTTTTTTGAAGAATTACTTTTACGCAGCTTCCAGAATTTTTTTTGTCTTTGTGCATTGCAGAAACTAAAGCAAGTGTTGCATCTGGAATGTTTTTTATAATTTGTGGAATGTGCTCTGTGCAGAATCCGTAGTCAAAAAGAATTGACTTGCATTCTTTTGTAAATTCAGCAGTACAAAGTTTTTTGCTAAAAGCAAGATCCAAGGCTCTTCCAATTCCCCAGGCAACAGCTTCTCCGTGGCTTATTCTTCCAAGTCCTGCTACAGTTTCAAGCGCGTGCCCAAAAGTATGTCCGTAATTTAAATATGCGCGGATTCCTTTTTCTTTAAAATCTTCATGCACGGTTTTTGCTTTTGCTTTTGCGCAAATTGCAATTATTTTTTGCAGAACTTCTTCGTTGCGACTCATAACTTTTTCTTTTTGTGTCTTTAAAATTTCTGTTAATTCTGAAGAAAAAAGAAAAGCTGTTTTTACAACTTCGCCAAGCCCTGAAATAAATTCATTCTGCGGAAGACTTTGTATAAATGAACTCCATATATGAATTTTTTTTGCAGGATAAAAAGCTCCAATCATGTTTTTGTAGCTATTAAAGTCGCATCCAGTTTTTCCACCGATCGAAGCGTCAACGTCAGAAAGCAAAGTTGTTGGAACAAACTCAACATCAACTCCGCGCTTGAACATCGAAGCCGCAAACCCTGTCATGTCGCTTAAAACTCCGCCTCCGATTGCAACAAAAAGGCAGTTCCTGTTGAAGTTTGAGCTTAAAGCTGCTCTTACAATTTCGAGGACATTTTCTATTGTCTTGTATTTTTCACCTGCCCCAAGGATGCAAAGCGTGTCGTTTCCTTTTTTGAAAACAGAAGGAACTTTTATTTTGTCTGTGTTTTCACTTGTAAAATGTGAAATAAAATCTGCGCATAAAGGAGCGATGTTTGTGTCGGTAACGAAGAGCCTGTTGCGTTTGTTTTCCGCAGAAAGATAAAGGCTGCATAGGTCATTTTTTCCGCTGTAAAAAAGAATGTCAGTTTTATCAAAGCCTGAATTTTCAGGAAAAAAAAGTTCAAAACTATCTATCGGTGAAATATTCATTGCTACAGTTTACTGCATTTTGTAAATGGAAGCAAACCCTATTGGAACTTTGAAAATGATTTTTGCAGAAAGTCATTCCCGCGACATTCAGTTGAATTTCACAGGAATGATAATTGGCTAGTTAAAAATTATTTTACGAATTCCAAAAGAATTTTTCCGTCTTTTGAACGGAGCGTAAGTGTGTTTCCAACGAGAGAATAAGATGCGGTCTGATCTAGGTTGATATAAAATTGCTGCTCAAGTTCCTGTGCTTCTTTGCTTCCGGAAGCCATCAACGTTGAGGCTCCGAGCGTGAACGAAAGTTTTTTTTCAGTCTCGTCAAGATTGTAGTCCATTGAGTAATAGTTTACGCCGGAAAAACCAGAAGCTTTGTTTTCTTCATTAAATGTAAGTGTGGGAAGTTCTGTTTTGTCTGCGTCTATGCTTTGGACTCCGTTGTTCTTTAGAATTGCAGTTAATGTCCAGTTTGCGTCTTTTATAGAAGCCTTTGCAAAAACAAACTCTGAATTTTCTGTTGAATTAAAAATGCACAAAAGAATTTTTCCGTCTTGAGTTTTTGTTTTCCAACTGTCAGCCCCCACTGCGGAATTTAAAAAGAGCCTTTCAAATTCCATGTCCTCTTTGCTTCCCATCATTTTTGTAGAAATAAATCCCGGCTCTGCACGAAGCTTTTTCCCATTTGCTTTGTAAAGGCCAGAGAAAGAATTTACGCCGGAAAATCCAGATACTTTGATGTTCAAGTTTTCATCTTTTGAAATAGAAATTGTGGCGCATGAAAAGTCTATTTGCTTTTCTCCAATTTTGTACTGAACAAGATTCCAATCGCCTTCAATTTGCTTTGCGTCCTTTGATTTACAGCCCCAAAAAGCCAGCACTGTAAATGACATAACTGCCGTAAAAAGTTTGATTTTTTTCATTTTTATTTTGCTCCATAAAAAAAAGTCAATGTAGATAAAAATAACAGTATTTCAGCTAGTTTATCTTATACTTATTTTTCTATTTTATATATTTCAAGCGAGTCTGCAAGGGTTTGAATTTGCTCCACGGATTTGTTCGCAAGATTTGAAACTTCCTTGAGCTGCGTGTTTATGGCAAGCGCGCTTTCAGAAATCGCATCTACGCTCATTACAAGTTCCATTGTCCGCGTTGTAACTTTTTCCATTGCAGAAGCGATATTCAAAGTGTCCTTTTCCATGTCCGAAAATCCGCTGGAAACAGAAGCTGAACCGGACGACAGAGCCTTAAGTTTTTCCGCAACTGAAATGTTCAGTGCATTCTCATTTTCAATTATGCCAGACATTTCCTTAAAGTCTGAGTCAACTGCGGAAACCTGCTTCACGATGTCCGAGAAAATCTGGCTTGTAACTTCTGAAACTTCCACGACATGCTGAACTGAGTCGATGATTCCGCTGATAACTTTTGCAACATTCTCCGACTGTGCGTGTGTTTTTTCTGAAAGTTTTCTGATTTCCTGCGCAACAACCGCAAAACCGTCGCCAGCCTTTCCGGCATGAGCCGCCTCAATCGCCGCATTCATGGCAAGAAGGTTTGTCTGGTCTGAAATTGATGAAATAATCTTATTCGTTTCAAGAAGTTTTTCCGTGTCGTTTGAAATCTGCTGAATCGTTTCCGAAACTTGCTTGATGTGCAGGTTTCCTTTTTCCGATGCGGAAGAAAGAAGTCCCATATTTTCAACCGTGAACTTTCTTATTTTGTCAACCGATTCAACTGAATCCAGAAGCTGCTTGACCTGTTCGCCTGACTCTTCGATGTCCGAAATCTGTGTGCTGATTATGCTTCCGAATCCTTTGAGCCTTTCTGCGGTCTTTTCGATTGTGTCGGATGCGGTGCGAATCATTTCCTGCTGCTCCGAAACTGAATTCTTTACTTCCTCAAGTTCAGTAACAATTGCCGCTGACTTTTCCTTTCCTGAATCGAAATTTTTCTGCTGAAGATTGTTTGTATCGTGAACGTAGTCTGCTTTTTCCGTAATTCCGTTTATGAGAGAATTTACAGTCGCCGTGATATGCGAGAGACTTCCCGCAAGGCTTCCGATTTCATCTTTTTTCTTGTAGTTGAATTTCTCTGTGAAGTCTCCGTCTGCAATTTTGTTCATGGATTCCCTAAGTTTTAAAAGAGGCTTTAAAATCAGCGAGATGAAGAGAGTGTACAGGCATGAAACAACGAGCATTCCAGTTATGAACATAGCAAGCATCACGACAAGAGAGCTTTCGGTTGCCATTCCGGAAGAAATGTCTATGCGGCGAACAAGATACCAGTCAAGAACTTTTACGTAGCAAAGCCCATACTCTGAATCGCCCAAACTGAACGTATAAACTTGTCCGTCTTTGTAGTTTTCAAGTGAGCCTTCTATTTTTTCGTAAAGTCCGCCGAACTGATTCTTTACCAGTGCCTTCTGGCTTACAAGCGACTTGTCTTCTGCCCCAGTAATTTCACCAAGGCTGTTGAAGAAGAAAAGCTGTCCGTTTCCGCCTCCGCTTACAGTCTTGTAAACAGACTCAAGAAACGAATCCAAAATAATTCCTGTTCCGACTACACCAACCGGCTTTTTGTCCGCAGAAAAAACAGGTGCGTTCACCCAGAGGCAAGTCTCATCCACGTCCGGATTGTAGTTTATGTTGAAGTTATATGATTCGGTCTCGTAAAGAGTCATGTTGTACCAGTAGCTTTCTGGCTTTTTGGGATCAAGTGTGTAGGAATATTTGTCTCCAAAGTAGAAAAAATGATCGGTGTCGTTTATCCAAAAATTTATGCCGGAAGAAAAAGCTTTTCCGTAGGCTGACATCTCGTCAAAGGCAGGCTTTTGCAAGCTCTTGTCGGTCGCATTCCGAAAATAATTTGAAATTACAGGCGAATGCGCCATTTGAAGGGCAAGGGTGATGTCCTTGTTCACCGAAGACTCAAGCATGAGCTGGTCAATGCTAAGTTCCGTTCGAATTCCCTGCGAAATATTCTTTCGCCCGATTTTGTTCTTTGCAATGCCATAAGTAAAAAGTGAAATAAAACAGATTAAAAGGAAAAATACAGACGAAAACAGAAGAGTTTTTTTCATTAAAGACATGGCGGCCTCCAATTTATTATAAATTATACATTAGATTTTTTTTATTTCAACTTAAAAATATTTTTTTATCAAAAATTCTGCTAAATGAACTTTTTATGTTGAATGCCGATTCTGTATGTTTCTACATTGCCGGGGCTTTGATATTCTTTTGAATTTGCTCTATATTTTGTATATAAAAACATAAAACGAGGTGCTATTTATGGAAGAAAACGAAGAAAAAATGCTTTCAGAAGCGGAACAGTTTAGAAACCGGGTTATTTTAAAGGCAGCGCGCATAGAAAAAGTTGAGCAGCATCCTGGTGGAAGCCTTCTATATATACTTACATTGAACGATGGGGATGAAGAGCCTAGACAGATTGTAAGTTCAATTGTGCCTTTTTATAAGCCGGAAGAACTGTTGGGAAAAACAATCGTTATTGTTTACAATTTGAAGCCTGCAAATTTCCGCGGAGTTAGAAGCAACGGAATGCTGCTTGCGGCGTCTGATCCAAATGTTACGGACCAGGAAACTTGCGAAGTGCTTTTTGTGCCTCAGTTTGAGCCTGGAACAATTCTTGAGCCGGAAGGTTTTGAAGCTCCTACTGAAAAATACTGCTATGTTAAGCCGGATAAATTCTTTTCGTTCAAAATTTATACAAAAGACGGATTTGTTGAAATCGACGGAAAGAAAATTGGTGCGGACGGAAAATTCATTGAAGCCAAAGTTTACAAAAACGGCTCTGTCGGCTGAAAAAACTGATTTTCTTTAAAGAATTTGTTTGACTTCTGTAGTTTTTGAATTTATAATTGTTGCATAACATAAACCCTTAGGAGGCCGAAATTGGCAAAGGTAGAATTAAAAGGAATCGGTAAGATTTACGACGGAAATGTTCAGGCTGTAGAAAATGCCAACATTGTTATTGAAGACCGCGACTTCTGTGTATTCGTAGGTCCATCTGGATGTGGAAAGTCAACAACTCTCCGCATGGTTGCAGGTTTGGAAGAAATTTCAGAAGGCGAGCTTCTTATTGACGGCGAGCTTATGAACGATGTTCCGCCAAAAGATAGAAACATTGCGATGGTTTTCCAGAACTATGCTCTTTATCCGCACATGACAGTATATGACAACATGGCATTCGGACTTAAGATCCGCAAAATGGACAAAGGTGAAATTAAACGCCGTGTTGATGAAGCTGCTAATATTCTTGGTCTTACACAGTACTTGGACCGCAAGCCAAAGGCTCTTTCTGGTGGACAGAGACAGCGTGTTGCTGTAGGACGTGCAATTGTTCGCAACCCTAAAGTATTCTTGTTTGATGAGCCTCTTTCTAACCTTGATGCAAAACTCCGTGTTACAATGCGTGGAGAAATTGCAGGCTTGCACCAGAGACTTAATGCAACAATGATTTATGTTACTCACGACCAGATTGAAGCTATGACAATGGGTACAAAAATCGTTGTTATGAAAGATGGCCACGTACAGCAGATTGGCGAACCACTTTATTTGTATAACCACCCAATCAATAAATTCGTTGCAGGATTTATTGGAACTCCTCCAATGAACTTCCTTTCTGTTACAATTAAGAAAGAAGGCGATAAGATTGTTGCTGATGAAGGCACATTCACAGTTGTTCCGACAGCAGAGCAGCAGGCTTCTCTTAAAGACTATGTAGGAAAAGAAGTTTACTTCGGTGTACGTCCAGAAGACCTTGTTTATTCAGAAGCTCCAGCTGCAGAAAACAATATGCAGATGAAAGTTTCTAACAAGGAGCCTCTTGGTGCAGAAACACACCTCTTCCTTTCTACAAAGACACAGAGCATTGTTGCCCGTGTACAGGCTTCTTCTAAGGGAGACTTCAAAATTGGTGAAACTGTAAACTTTAAGCCAGCAATGGAAAGATGCAAGTTCTTTGCTAAGAATCCAGAAGATCAGAGCAAGGAAATCAACATCTGTGAAGCAGACAAAATTTCTGCTCCATGGCTCAAGAATGCTATTACAGGCGAAGTTGGCTATAAAGTAGCAATTGGTTCTGAAATCAGAAAATAATCTATGCTTTTCAAGTTTGCTTAGGCAGGCTTGAAAATTTGTAGCCTTGGACACCGCTAGAGCAATTCTGGCGGTGTTTTTTTTATATCATTTGAAGTGTTTGGCTGTATAATATTTATTGTAATTGCTTTTTTTTTATTGTAAACTTTCAGCATGATAAAAGCTAATTCACTTGTTATATATAAAAATACTGCTGCTGTTGTTCTTTCTGCTGCTGAAAATAATAAGTTTTCTATAAAATTCCAGTCTGTTCCTGCCACTGCCACAAAGCCTGCTGTCTATGACACTCAGAATGTCCGCACAAAAGATATTCTTTTGTTGAATGAGGGGCCTGTTTCATCCCTTGAATCTGCATTGAAATTTACTGCGGAAAAATGTCCTTCAGCCTCTGATATTTACAATCTTGAGCAGACAAATGAAGTTTTCCTTCAGATAAAAGACTGCTATGAGCTTTTGGCAGGCGAATCTTCCGGGGAAATTTACCCTTTCAATGAACTGGTTTCGCTTTTTAGAGGCGAAGTAAAAGCTGATGAAGCTTGGGGGCTTTACTGCGCTTTAAAGAATACAGTTTATTTTAGCCAGGTTTTAAAGGAGCAGCTGGACGGAAAAATTGCGTTTGCTGTCCGCCCTCAAAAAGAAATTGATTCCCTTGTAAAAAAAGCCGGTGAAAAAGAAAGAGAAGCCGAACTGCGGTCAGAATTTATTCAGCGATTAAAAACTGGCAAGCTTTTGCCAGAAGATTCTGTTTTTATGGGCGATGTAGAAGCTCTTGCGCTTGGAAAAACAGATAAAAGCCGCACGATGCACGATGCCGGTTTAAAAGAAACTCCGGAGCGAGCTCATAAACTTTTGCTTGATACTGGACTTTGGGACATTACACGCAATCCGTATCCTTTGCGCTGGGGACTTTCCACAAAGTCAGCATCAGATTCCCTTGATTCTCCGCCCGAAGAAGAGAGGCTTGAGCTTGACAGTGTTTCTTATGCAATCGACAATGCTTGGTCAACAGATCCTGACGATGCTGTTGCTTTTGATGGACAATATCTTTGGATTCATATTGCAGACCCGGCGTCTACAGTTCAGCCAGATTCGCCAATTGATAAAAATGCACGCGCAAGAGGGGCAACTCTTTATATTCCAGAGGGTGCTGCAAGAATGCTGTGCGAAAGCTGTCTTGAAGATTATGCGCTTGGACTAAAGGAAAAAAGCCGTGCCTTGTCTTTTAGAATTCTTCTTGATGAAAATGGTGCAATTGAAGATTGTTCTGTTTTTAAGACACTTATAAAAGTAAAACGGCTTTCTTATGAGCAGGCTGATGAACTTATGGAAAGTGAAGAGCTAAAACCTCTTTTTTCTATAGCATGGAAAAATGTAGAACGCCGCAAAAAGTCCGGAGCTGTTCAGATTTCAATGCCGGAAGTTCATATTTCAGTTGAACCTGAATCAAAAAAAGTTTCAATAGAGCCTCTTGTTCATCCCAAAAGTTCAGAAATGATTCGTGAAATGATGCTTTTGGCCGGAGAAGGAGCTGCAAAATTCGCATTTAAGAATCAAATTCCGTTTCCGTTTATAAGCCAGGAAGCTCCTGTAATTCCAGATGATATTCCAGAAGGTCTTGCAGGTCAGTTCAGACTTAGAAGGTGCATGAGAAAAAGATCTGTCGGCGTAACTCCTGGAATGCACTGCGCTTTAGGGCTTAATATGTACAGCCAAGTTACAAGTCCTTTGCGCCGCTACGGAGATTTGATTGCGCATATTCAATTGAGGGCTTTTTTGGATAAGAGGGAGCTTTTGGATAAAGACACTATGCTTATGCGCATTTCAGAAGGTGATGCCGGAGCGCAGGCGGCGCACAAAGCTGAACGCAAAAGCAATATGCACTGGACTCTTGTTTATCTTTTGCAGAATCCCGGATGGACAGGAGAAGCTGTATGCGTTGACAAGAGCATGAAGCTTCCTTTGTTTTCAATTCCTTCTCTTGCAATTGAAACCTTTATGCCGTGCCCTGAAAAAACAGAGCTTAATGATGTAGTGAAAATAAAGGTAAAGAAAATTGATCTTACAGAGCAGCAAGTTGAATTTGAAATTATAAATTAAATTTTTACGCACAAAAATATTGAGGTATATGTTAAATGAAAAATTTTCAGAACGGAATTGAAACGAAATGCATCCATTCAGGATATGAGCCAAAAAATGGCGAGCCTAGAATGATTCCAATTGTTCAAAGCACAACTTTTAAGTATGACACAAGCGAGGCAATGGGAAGGCTTTTTGACCTTGAGGCTTCCGGCTATTTTTACAGTAGGCTTCAAAATCCTACAAATGACTATGTGGCTGCAAAGATTGCTGCTCTTGAAGGCGGAACGGCTGCCATGCTTACTTCTTCTGGACAGGCTGCAAATTTTTTTGCGGTTTTCAATATTGCAAGCGCAGGCGATCATGTTGTTGTTTCTTCTACGATTTACGGTGGAACTTTCAACTTGTTCAATGTTACAATGCGCAAGATGGGAATTGATTTTACTTTTGTAGATCCTGAATGCTCAGAAGAGGAACTTAATGCGGCTTTTAGAGCGAACACAAAAGTAGTTTTTGGCGAGACGATTGCGAATCCTGCTTTGATTGTTTTTGATATTGAGCGCTTTGCAAAAGCTGCGCACAACCACGGAGTTCCGCTTATTGTAGACAATACTTTTGCAACTCCAGTGAATTGCCGTCCGTTTGAATGGGGCGCAGACATTGTAACTCATTCCACGACAAAATATATGGACGGACACGATGCGACTATTGGCGGCGCAATTGTTGATTCTGGAAAATTTGACTGGCTTGCAAATGCTCAGAAGTTTCCGGGGCTTTGTACTCCAGATGAAAGCTATCATGGCGTGGTTTATGCAAAAAAATTTGGAAAAGAAGGCGCATTTATTACAAAGGCAACCGTTCAGCTTATGAGAGACTTTGGCTCTGTTCAGTCCCCGATAAATGCGTACTTTTTGAATCTTGGACTTGAATCTTTGCCGCTTCGTGTAGCCCGTCACTGCGAAAATGCCTTGAAAGTTGCAGAATTCCTTCAGTCAAATAAAAATGTTTCCTGGGTGAATTATCCTGGATTAAAAGGAAACAAGTATTACGAACTTGCAAAAAAGTATATGCCGAACGGAACTTGCGGAGTTGTTTCTTTTGGAGTAAAAGGCGGAAGAAAGTCTGCTGAAAAATTCATGTCGAATCTTAAGCTTGCAATGATTGCAACACACGTTGCGGACAGCAGGACTTGTGTTCTTCATCCTGCAAGTTCAACACACAGACAGATGTCAGACGAGGAACTAAAGGCTGCAGGAGTTTTGCCAGATATGGTAAGGCTTTCTGTTGGTGTTGAAAATGTAAATGATATAATTGCTGATTTAACTCAGGCACTGGAGGTTTAAAATGCCGCATATTACAGTTCAAATGTTTCCCGGAAGAAACGACGAAATCAAGAAAAATCTTGCAGAAAAACTTGCAAAACTTGCGAGCGAAGAACTTGGCAGGGGAATCGAGCATTTTTCTGTTTCTGTAGAAGATATTCCGCAGGATGAATGGAAAAGCCGTGTTTTTGACAAGATTGTAGACCCGGACAATAAAACAGTTTTTGTAAAGCCTGGCTATACAATGTAGCCGGATATAAAATAAAATGTTTTTGTTGACAGTATCAGTTTTGCATGATATATTTTCTACTATGAAAAACATAACCCGTTGGGCAGTAATCATCAATATCTCATCGTTGGCTTACCTTTACTTTAGCTTTTATTGGTTTTCTCGTGCCTTGCGGAAGTTTCGCTAAATAATAGCGAGCATTGTGTTTGCCGTATAACTGGTAAAATAATGGAGCCTTCCGCAGTGGAAGGCTCTTTTTTTTGCCTGATGGTTTAAATTTTGGAGGTTTTTGTATGATAGTGATTTTAAAGAAAGGCGCAACAGAGCCGGCAATTAATGAATTTGTTGAAGAAGTTAAGCAGAAAGGTCTTGGCGTTCATATTTCAACAGGTGTGGACAAAACAATTATTGGTCTTTTGGGCGATACTTCAAAGCTTGTTCCAGAGGATTTTCTTGCAAATGATATAGTTGAAACTGCTGAGCGTGTCAGCGCACCATATAAAATGGCAAGCCGTTCGTTTCATCCGGAAAACACAGTTGTCTGCATCGGAGCCAGACAGAGCGGCGTTATTGAATGCAAAATTGGAGATGGAAAAACTGTTCCTGTAATTGCAGGTCCTTGCGCTGTAGAAACAGAAGGTCAGATTATGGATGCTGCGTTTGCTGTAAAAAAAGCTGGAGCGAGAATTTTACGTGGCGGAGCATACAAGCCAAGAACCTCACCTTATAGTTTTCAGGGACTTGGAAAAGAGGGCATAAAGCTTCTTGAAAAAGCGAAGAAAGAAACAGGACTTCCAATCTGCACAGAACTTATGGCAATCAGCGAGCTAAAAAATTTTGAAAATGTTGACTTGATTCAAGTTGGAGCAAGAAACTTTCAGAACTTTGATCTTTTGAAAGAACTTGGAAAATTCAACAAACCTGTTTTGCTCAAGCGCGGTCTTTCTGGAACAATCAACGAGCTTTTGATGAGCGCGGAATATATAATGGCCAACGGAAACGAAAATGTCATTCTTTGCGAACGCGGAATCAGAACTTATGATGGCTACACACGCAACTGCCTTGACGTGAGCTCAGTTCCTTATCTTCATAAAGTTTCCCACTTGCCGGTTGTAATTGATCCAAGCCATGCCTGCGGAATCAGGTGGATGGTTGGAACTCTTGCCCAGTCTGCTGTTGCCGCCGGTGCTGACGGACTTGAAATTGAAGTTCACTGCTGCCCTGAAAAAGCCTGGAGCGATGCAAGTCAGCAGCTTCCACCTAGCCAGTTTGAAGAGCTTATGGCTAAGCTTGGAAAATATGCAGCTGTTGAAGGAAAATCTATGTAAAAAAAATGCCGGTGTTTCATAAGAAAAAATGAAGTTTCGGCACTTTTGCAATAAAAGGATTTCAAATTGAAAAATTTATCAGACTTGACTTATGGAATTGTTGGATTCGGTCTTATGGGCGGCTCTCTTGGAAAGGCAATCAGGGAAAATGTGCTTTCAGTTTCTTCTGCCAGCGGAAAAATTCTTGCTGCGGACATAAATGAATCCTCCCTTTCCTTGGCGAGGGAGCAGCACATTGCGGATGAAACTTTTCTTATCAGCAAAGTTGACTCTATGCTTTGCCAGTGCGACTTTGTTTTTGTGTGCCTTTATCCTCATGCGACTTTGGAATTTTTAATTCAGCACAAAAACAGTTTTAAGCCCGGCTCAATTGTAACGGACATAAGCGGAGTCAAGTCTGAAATATTTTCCCAGTTGAATGAAATTCTTTCTGGCGAGTTTGACTTTATTCCGGGACACCCGATGGCGGGTAGCGAAAAGGAAGGATATGCAAACTCCTGCGGTTCAATTTTTAAAAACCATAATTACATTTTAATGCCTCTCAAACAGAACAAGATTGAAAGTCTGGAACTTTTTAAGCAGCTTATTTCGCTTATGGGGTTTACTCGCATTGTAGAAACAGATGCTTTTGTTCACGACCATAAAATTGCGTTTACTTCCCAACTTTGCCATGTAATTGCGAGCGCGCTTGTTGATAGTGCTGAAGATTCAAAAATAACGGCTTTTGGCGGCGGAAGCTTTGAGGATTTAACTAGAATCGCTATGATTAACGCGCCTTTGTGGACGGAACTTTTTCTTGCGAATAAAAAAGAACTTCTGCTTCACATTGAAAACTTTGAAAAATCTTTGAATGAATTAAAAGGCTTTATAGAAAAAAGCGATGCTGCTTCCTTGAAATCTTATCTCGAAAATGTACGTGAAAAACGCATTTCCATGAGCCGCATAGAATTAAAAGTGTAAAGCTCAAAGAAGCCCGATGCAATTCATTTACTTCTGAAGCAGTTTGAAAACTCCATCGTCTGGATTAAATTCAACTCCTTCATCGTCACTTTCTTTAGGAAAAGTTCCTTTAAGAAAATAGTCGTCAAGCATATGAATGTAATATTTTGCAACGTTGTCAGCACTGTTTTTTTCCGCAAGCAAAGAAAATAGTTCCTTTGCTTTTGTGTAATTTCTGTTGTTAAATTCAACCATTGCATTTTCCCACTTTTGCATATAGTCAAGAAGCTCTGGAGATGCAAGCGATTTTTCTTCAATTAGTTCATAAAGTCCAATCGGTGTGTTGATATTTACAACCCGAACACGATCAAGAGAGCGCACAACGAATCTGTCTCCAAGCAATTCTTTTGTGCTTTGGCTGATAAGAATCCCATTTGTATGGTACTGCTTGTTTACACCTTCAAGACGGGACGCAAGGTTTACATTGTTGCCCATCATTGTGTAGTTCTTTTTCTTTTCTGAGCCAAAGTAGCCAGCAATCATTTCTCCGGAGTTAATTCCGATTCTTGTGAAAATTGACTTGTTGTTTGCCACAAGTGTTTTAAACGCTGAATACAAGGCTTCTTCCATCCATGAAGGCTTAGGATTTTGCGAATATCGGATAATATCTTGATTCATTACTTGTTCTGCTTTTTTCATTTTTATTGCGGCGGCACACGCGTGAACTGCATGGTCTGGCATTGCAACTGGCGCACCGACAAGAGCAACAATCGCATCTCCCTCGTACTTATCAACAGTTCCTTTTTCATCAATTATGATGTCAGACATTTTTGTAAGATAAAAGTTTAGAAGACAGCCAAGCTCTTTTGCTGTAAGCAGCTCGCTAAAGGATGAAAACTTTTGAATGTCTGTAAAAATCGCCGACATTTCAAATTCTTTTCCTCCCAATGTAAATGAAGAAGAGTCATTTATAATTTGATTGACAACATCTTTTGAAAGGCACTGGCTGAACGCAGAACGGATAAAGCGTTTTTGCTTTCCTTCTACAGACAAGCTTACAACAACACTTGCCATTTCTGAAATAAGAAAGGCGAACAAAGGCGCAATCATTAAAAGCCAGATTCCGTTGTTGAACAAAATTACAGGCACAAAAATTGAAACTGCAATTCCTGCAAGAATTCCTGCTGAAATAAAAGCAGCAGAGAACCGCGGAGAAATTTTTTCACTTATGACAGCAAACAAAGATGCAAAAAATGCAAGCGCAATCAGCCACAAAAGAGAAATGCAAAATGGAACTTTTTTTATAAAGCTGTTTGTAAGATAATTGTCCAAAGCTGTAATATGAATTCCAACTCCAGGGTAAACTTGTGAAACCGGTGTTGAGCAAATGTCAAAAAGTCCTGGAGCGTAGTATGCACAGAAAATATAAAGGTCATTAAAATCGTCTGGAGACAAGATACCTTCCTTTCCTTGCATCCAAAGTTCATGGCTTTCAAGAATATTTTTTGCGCTGTATGGAAAATAATCATCTATGGATTTTGTAAATCGTAAAAGGGCAGTGTTGTTGTCTAATACAGGAATAGAAGAAAAGTCAGGAGATTCTTCAGTTAAAAAAAGCGGAGCAAGTCCAAGCGTAGGATATTCAGTTTCATAAAATGTGTCAAAAAGGCGGGTACGGCGAATAATGTCATCGCTGTCTTTTGTGCTTGTAATGTTTCCTAAAAGAGCAGCATTGTCATTGATTGGCTTTACAGGCATTAAAGTTTTTCCGTAGTCATCTGCGGAATAAAAAAATGTCTGGATAACTTTTTTGCTTTTTGCTTCTGCCATGCCTAAGGCAATGTCATCTTCTTCTCCATATACAGAAGGCTCTGTATAAAGAATATCAAATGCAATTGCCTTAGGATTTCCGGCTGAAATAAAATCAATCATTCTTCCATAAGCTTCTCTAGGCCAAGGCCATGACCAGTTGTATTTTTCTTTTGCCCAGTCAATGCTTTCCTGATCAACAATAATTAAACAAATCTCTTCGCAAGGCTGCTTGTATTTTGCTGCATTTATCATGCGAAGATCGTAAGATTTGTTTTCAAAAGCGTTGAATGCTCCTGAAAAGTGAAAAATTAAAGTTATCAGAATGCTTGAAAGAGCAATAAGTATGGCTCTTGTCCAAAGCTTATGTTTTTGTTTCATGGTTGTTTTATTCCTGCTAAAGCGTTTTCAAATCTTGACTGGCGGGCATCTCTTCCGATTCCTGTAAAAGTAAAATTTTTAAGAACTTTTTGCACGCTGTTGATTCTGGTCTCTGGCTTTGGATGGGTTTTTCCCCAGCCTGAATCTTCTCCGCTGCTTTTGGACTTGAGCATTTTAAGAACATCAGTCAAAGCATTTGGATCATAGCCTGTATCTGCCATAAGCGAAACTGCTTTTTCGTCAGCTTTGAATTCTTGGCCTTTTGTATATCCAGTTTCTGTAATGACATTCATCATGGAAATGCTGGAACTGGTAAGAAAATCTGCGGACTGTTTTTCCTCTTGATTAAGATTTGAAAACTGCTTTGTGTAGTTTTTTGCCATTGTTGCAGAATTTGAAATTGCTTCTGTTGTTCTTACGGTCTTGATTGCAGTGGTTGCATGCTTAAGCTGAATATGTGCAATTTCATGTGCAATGATTGCTGCGACTTCGTCTTCTGAATTGCAGCATTTTAAAATTCCTGTTGTAATAAAAATATGTCCGCCGCTTGTAGACAACGCATTGATTTCATCTGAATCAAGAATCGCAACGCAATAATCCTTATAAATTTTTGGTGTGTCAGAATTCATTGTGATTGCTTTGCAAATTTTATTAACATAGGCAGTTGCCTTTGGAAATGCCGTGTAAAGCTTGTATTCTGTAAGGACGTTTGACGCAACAGTTCTTCCGATAAAATATGAGTCCTGCGTTGTAATAGGCTCTGCGGCTCTATCGATTGACTCAACTGTACTGCTGGCTTGCTCAAGTGTTTTTTTTACATCTTGGCTTTTTTGAACAGCGGAATTGACTTTATTTAATGCGCCAAAAATATCAGCGGAAAATGCGGCTAAAGAAATTGCTGAAAATATACAAGCGCAAATAATTTTTTTTGCTAGCTCTTTCATTATTCTTCACCTCCGGCATTGAGCTGGCCTTCTTTTATAAAAGCAATGGCATCTTTTTCTGAACATGCATTTGTTTCAATTTTATCAACTTGAGCATAGGAAATTTCATTTGCTTGGCTGTAAACTTTTTCAAAAGCTTTGTCCATTCCTTTTCCTGCAAGTCCAAGTTCTTTTGCATTTGCGGAAGTTTTTCCGCTGACATTTACAATCAGCTTTTTTGTTGTTAAAGATGAATTTGGAAGCCAGCCTTTAATTTTTCCATCTTCGGATGAAATACAGGACCAAGATTTTCCTTTTGAAGTAACTTTTACTTTATCGCCAAGCTTTAAAGTTCCTGTGCTAGATGCAAACTGGGATGCCTTGACTCTGACAATTGCTGAATCCACCTGCACATACTGCGGCTTTGGCTCTGCGGCAAATGCTGAACAAAAATTCAGTGCCATAACTGATAAAAGAATAATTTTGATTTTACTCATGCCCAAAGTATATCATTGTAACTGTTTGTGTTAAATAGTAAAAATGATAAAATCTATATACTCCAATATTGTTGTGGAATCTGTTTTTTCAGAAACTTTTGACTAAAGGATTTTAGAATTCTAATAATATAGAAAAAACATACATTTACAGTACCCATACTCATCGACTGTCAGTACGTATATTCATAGATAGTCTGTATGTGATATTCATATAGAATCTATAAGCAAACCAATGTTTGCATTTTGGCTATATTCAGTTTATAATAGAAAACTCTGGAGTAAATTTGATGAATAAAGATTTTGATGTTCTTGATAAAGTAATTGGTCGTGTGCCTGATTTTCCAAAAAAAGGCGTTTTGTTTTACGATATAACTGGAGTTCTTCGCCATCCGGAAGCATTTCGCTATACAATTGAACGTATGGTAGAACTCTACGAAGGTAAAAGAATAGATGCTGTTGCTGGAATTGAGTCGCGCGGATTTGTGTTTGCAGCACCTTTTGCCCAGGCAATGGGGATTCCTCTTATTTTGATTCGCAAAAAAGGAAAACTTCCCGGAAAAACATATACTTGCAAATATGAGCTTGAATATGGTTCCGCTGAAATTGAAGTACATACTGCCGATATTTCAAAAGGCCAGAATATTCTTTTGGTTGATGACCTTATTGCAACTGGCGGAACTTTAAAGGCGGCGGCAAATTTGATAGAGCAGGGCGGAGCTAAAGCGACAGATGTTTTTGGTGTTATAGGATTACCTTTCTTGAATTATCAGAAAAAACTTGAAGGCCTTAATGTTACAACTCTTGTAAATTATCAATCTGAATAAGATTTCGCTTTTCCGATTGTATAATTTTTGTATCGTTTTATAAAAATTTATGTTATAATTCTAAGCATGAGTACACATATTAATGCAAAAGAAGGAGACATCGCGGAGGCAGTTTTGCTTCCTGGAGACCCTCTTAGAGCTAAGTTTATTGCTGAAAATTTCTTGCAGGATGCCAAGTGCTATAATGAAGTCCGCGGAATGTATGGATTTACAGGGCTTTATAATGGAAAAAGAGTTTCTGTTCAGGGAACTGGAATGGGGCAGCCTTCGCTTTCTATTTATGTGAATGAACTTTTTCAGTTTTATAATGTGCAGAAAGCTGTGCGTGTTGGAACTTGCGGGGCTGTGCAGAAGAACATTGCGCTTAGAGATGTTATTCTTGCGGAAGGCGCGTGTTCAGATTCCGGGCTGAATACAATGCGATTCAACGGGCTTCATTTTGCTCCTGTTGCAGACTTTGAGCTTCTTACAAAGGCTTATTCTGCTGCTGAAAAAATCGGCATAAAACCGAATGTTGGGCTTTGCGTTTCAAGCGATATGTTTTACGATCCAAAGGAAAACTGGAAGCTTTGGGCAGAATATGGAGTTATGGGCGTAGAAATGGAAGCCGCGGAGCTTTATACTCTTGCTGCAAAATTCAAGAGAAAAGCTTTGGCAGTTCTTACTGTTAGTGACCACATTCTTTTGGGTGGAGAAACTTCCGCAGAAGAACGTCAGGTTACTTTTACAAACATGATGAAGATTGCGCTTGAAACTGTTACTGCATAGTTTTAAATAAAACAAAATGTCATTCCCATGCTGAGACATGGGAATTTGTTATAAAATTTCAATAGATTATCGGGTCAAGCCCGATAATGACATAAAAATATAAAAACTAAAAAATTAATTTAACGGGAGAATGAGAAATGAAACCTGTATTGTTGGTTCTTGCAGCTGGAATGGGAAGTCGTTACGGTGGAGTTAAGCAGATTGATTCTGTAGGTCAGCATGGCGAGTGTCTTTTGGACTTTGCGACTTTTGACGCTAAAAAGAGCGGCTTTGGAAAAGTTGTATTTGTAATCCGTCCTGATATTGAAAAAGATTTTAGGGAACGTCTTTTTGACAGAGTTGCCCGCAACTTTGATGCTGAGTATGTTTTTCAGACACATGATTCTCTTTTGACTGCTGGCGAGGCGGAAAAATCTTCTGCGCGCACAAAGCCTTGGGGAACAATTCATGCTGTTCTTTGCGCTGAAGAAAAAATAAATGCTCCGTTTGCTGTAATAAATAGCGATGATTATTATGGCAGAGAGGCGTTTGCAACTTTGGGAAAATATCTTGGGGGTATAAGCCCTGATTCTCCTGAGCACGCAATGGTTGGCTATGTTCTTGGAAACACTATGAGCAAAAGCGGTTCTGTTAGCCGTGGAGTTTGTTCTGTAAAGGACGGCTATCTTGAGTCAATTGTTGAAAATACGAAAATCAGCTACAAAGGCGATGGAATTATAAGTGAGCTTGACGGCAAGGAAATTCCATTCACAGGAAAAGAATGGGTAAGCATGAATTTCTTTGGGTTCAGTTTAAAGGCGTTTGAGCGGTTCCATAAGTATTGGGATGATTTTAAAGCTTCTTCAATTGACGAGCTTAAGGCGGAAGCTTTACTGCCTGTTGCTGCTAGCGACATCGTAAAGAACGGTGAAGGCAGTATAAAATTCTTTACTTCCTCTGAAAAGTGGTTTGGAATGACTTATCCAGAAGACCGTGAGATTGTAAAGCAGGAAATTGCAAAGAAAATTAAAGACGGATATTATCCTGCAAAACTTTGGGAGAATTAAATGAAAAAACTGAACGCTATAAAGTCTGAAAAAATTTGGGGCTACGAAAACTGGATTGCTTCTACTCATAAAAATGGATTCCAAAAGGATTTCTTTGAAATGTGCGGCGGCGATTATCCTCTTTTGGTAAAAGTTATTCAAGCCGACAAGACTTTGAGCGTTCAGGTTCACCCTGATGATGAAAAAGCTGCTCTTTATGAACATTGCCGTGGAAAAACTGAATGCTGGTATGTTCTTTCAGCAAAAGAAGATACAGAACTTGTCTACGGACTGAATGGAGTCTATAACGCGAGTGAGCTTAGAAAGGCTATTGAAGCGAATTCTTTGCAGGATTGTCTGCGCTATGAAAAAGTTAAGGCTGGAGATTTTATTTATATTCCGGCTGGTACTGTCCATGCAATCTGCGGTGGTTTGCGTCTTTTGGAAGTTCAGCAGTCAAGCGATATTACTTACCGATTGTACGACTGGGGACGCGGAAGAGAGTGTCATGTAGAAAAAGGAATTGCCTGCATAAAAGACAGCAGCGTAAGAAAAATTGCGCCTTTTCCAGGTTCCTTTTCTTGTCCGTATTTTTCTCTTGAAGAAATCAATGTTGAAGATTTTTATTCTTCAAAAATAGAAAATGCTTGCGGCAAAAAAAATCCCCATGATATAGTTCTTGGCTTTGTAATTGAAGGAAGCGGAACTGTAAACGGACTTCCTGCAAATGCGGAAGATATTTTTGCATTTGAGCCTGGAGAATCCGTTGAAATAAAAGGTCATTTAAATCTTATGAAAATTTCTGCAAAGTAGCTTATTAATTTTTACATTTTGATTTTATGTTTGACTTTGATAATTTTTCAGCCACTCTTTAAGCGGAACTGTCCATTCATTGGAATGCTGGCTTTTCTCTATTAAATTTTTGTACATTTCCTTTATGTAACTTGTGATTTCTTTTGAATCGGATTTTTCAATATAAATAGAATTTTTGAACATCGAATCAATAAAATCAATAGACATTTCTTCTGTTAAAAGTTCTGGCGCAGTTTTTGTTACCATATATATTGCTGCTGAAATACAGTTTACGCTATGCTGCTTCATGTATAAGACTGATTCAGCAATTTCTATTCCGTGAGTGTAAAGCTCACTGTTCCACTGTTCTTTTTCTGGTTCTGTAAATTCTTCACGCTCAAAAAGCATTTTATAAAATCCGATTGTAAGAACGACTATTGCAATATGCAGGCTTGGCACGCAAAGATAATGCGGATCCCAAAACTGAATGCCTTTGGATGCTTTTGTTGTTGGCTTTGGGCGCACTGTCGTTGTGAGGCAGTGTGAATAAATTTTATACGCTTCCTTGTAAATCATAATCATGTACTGGACATATTCTGCGCTGAGCTTGATTCCTTCAAAACTTCCGTAGCGTTTCATTGTCATGCACATAGGACGAATCCAGTAATTTACAAAGTCAAGGTAGCATTGTGCGAATTCTGGTTTGAATGGAATTTTTGAATCCAGTTTATGGTCTACTCTTTTTACTGGAATGTGTATTATATGGAATTTTTCAAGATACTGAACTATAAAGAATTTTTGTATTACGTTTAAAATAAAAACTGCAAAATACTTAAGACCTGTCCAGTGAAAAGTGAACATCGCATAAGCATACAGAACGTTAAAACTTTTTAAAGTTCTTCCTAGTGTCTTTTTGATTTTCTTTTGCTCTGGCTTTTTAGCGTTTTTAATTTTGAATTTGTATTTTAGATTTTTCTTTTTCATTTTCCAAAAACTTCCTTTGCAGCTGATACAGTTTCCATTGCGTCCTTTGCATAGAAGTCAGCTCCGATTTTTTTTGCATAGTCTGGTGTTAAAACTGCGCCGCCTACTACAATTTTGCATTCCAAATTATTTTCTTTTAACGCTTTATGAAGCTGGTTTATTGTTTCTTCCATATTAGCGACCGTTGTAGTCATTAGCGCACTTAAACCTACAAGCCGGATTTTGTTTTCTATAACTGTTTTTACAACTGTTTCTGCCGGAACATTTTTTCCTAGGTCGATTACTTTGTATCCATAATTTTCAAGCATTGCCTTGACAATGTTTTTTCCAATATCATGAATATCTCCAAAGACAGTTGCAATTGCTATAGTTCCTTTTTCTTCTTGTTCTTTTCCTGAAGCTGCAAGCGTTTCTTTTATTTTAAGAAATGAATTGCCCACAGTTTCTGCACTAAGCAAAAGCTGCGGAAGAAATTTTTTTCCAATTTCAAAGTCTTTTCCTACGTTGTCAAGAGCTGGAACTATGCAGTTATCGATTATTTTTACAGGGGCATTTTTTTCAAGAAGCCTTGCAGTTGCATCTGCCGCCTTATCCTTGAAACCTTTTTCAATTATCTGAATAAGCTCTTTTTCTTCCGTGTTTTTTTCTGTATTGCTAGTTTCAGTTAAAGTGTTTTTTTTTTCTCCTTCTTTTTGGGGAGATGCGATTGGCGTTCCGTTTATCTGAATGGAAATTGTTCCGTCATTAACTGCATCCAAGATAATTTTCTGCCGGAATTTTTCAGTTGTAGAATCAATAGTTCCTGTGTAAGTCTGAATGTAGTCAAGGCAGTTTTCATCAAAGCAGCCAAGTGCTCTGTAAGCTCTATATGTGTCCATCATAGGAGTGCTTGCAGGATTTATAATTGCTGCGCTAAGTCCTGCTTCAAGTGCAAGCATAAAAAATCTTGAATTAATAATATCTCTTCTTGGAAGTCCAAATGAAATATTAGAAACTCCAAGCACAAACTGGATTCCTTCTTTTCCGAATTTCGCTTTTAAGATTCTGATTGCTTTTACAGTTTCAAGTGATGCCTTCTGTTCTGAGCTTACAGTCAGTGTGAGTGTGTCAATAAAAATATCTCTTATGGGGATTTCGTATTTAGCGGCTTCATGAATTATTTTTTCAGCGACTTTTACTCTTCCTTCCGCAGTCGGGGAAATTCCGTCCTCGTCTATGCAAAGTGCGACAACAGCTCCGCCGTAATGTTTTATTAGAGGAAAAACTTTGTCCATGACTTCTTGCTTGCCGTTGACGCTGTTTACAAGAGCTTTTCCGTTGTAATATCGCAATGCGTATTCCAGAACATCACTTTCGCTTGAATCAATTTGCAGCGGCGTATTGAAAACTTTTTGAACTGACTTTACAGCTTGAAGCATCATTTCTTTTTCGTTTATGCCAGGAAGTCCAACGTTTACATCAAGAATGTGCGCACCTGAATTTATCTGGCTGTCTGCTTCATCAATTATAAACTGCATATCGTTATTTTGAAGCGCTTCCTTGCATTTCTTTTTTCCAGTTGGATTTATGCGCTCACCGATAATTACAGGACCTACTGTTCCACCAGCTTGAACGGTTTTGTTGTAAGAACAGATAAATGACTGGAATTTTTCTTTGCTTGCCTTCAGTTTTTTTTCTGAAAGTTTTTCTGCCATTGTTTTTATATGGTCTGGGGTTGTTCCGCAGCAGCCTCCAAAAATTGAAACTCCAGAGTCAAGAATTTTTTCTTGCGCGTTTGAAAATTCTTCTGGAGTTACTTTGAACACATCTTTTCCATTTATGACTTCTGGAAGTCCTGCGTTTGGCTGAGAAAGAACTGGAATGTGCGAATATTTGCAGAATTGATTTGCAATCTCAATGTCTTCTTCAAGGCTTCCTCCGCAATTAAAACCAAGAACATCAACGTGCAAAGATTCAAGATAAGTTACGCACGTAAGAACGTCTGCTCCTGTTAAGGTTCTGAAGTTAGACTGGAACGTCATTGTTGTTATAACTGGAAGCTTTGTGTTTTCTTTGATTGCAAGGACTGCGGCTTTTACTTCATAAAGGTCGCTCATCGTTTCGATTATTGCAAGGTCTGCGCCTGATTTTTCTGCGGCAATTGCAGCAGCCTTATATGAATTGTATGCTTCATCAAATGTAAGAGGTCCGTTTGGCTCAAGTAGTTTTCCAATCTGTCCTGAATCCCATGCGGTAAAGCAGATTGTGTTTTCATTTTGCTTTTTGCATTCAGCGATTGCTTCTTTTACGAGAGCAATTCCTTTTTCAATAAATTCTTGTGCTGAATGAGATGCATTCTCAAGCTTGATAGGATTTGCTCCGAATGTGTTTGTTGTGCAAATGTTGCTTCCGGCCATTATATATTTTTTGTGAATTTCTTTTATTGCTTCTGGATTATAAAAATTCAAGTCTTCCGGAATAGAGTAGGAAAGACCTGGAATTTTTTGAATCATTGTTCCCATTCCGCCGTCAAAGAAAATGGGTTCACGTTTTTGCATTTTATTAAATAGGAAATTTTTAAATTCGCTCAAGACAAACTCCTTTTGTTAGCTGTTTGTTGCGGAAATAATTTTATCAACGTTTTTGTAAATTTCTTGAGCAACAGAAGGCTTGTTCATTGTGTAAATATGAATGCCCCTTACTCCGTTTGAAATAAGGTCTATAATCTGGTCTGTTGCATAGGCAATTCCGGCCTGGCGCATTGCCTCTGGATTTTCAGAAAAGCGGTCGCAAATTGAAAGGAGTTTTGCTGGAATATATGCGGATGAAAGTTTTACCATTTTTGAAACTTGATTGCTGTTTGTAATCGGCATAATTCCTGCAAAAACCGGGACATGAATTCCTTTTGACTGGATTTGGTAAAGATAGCTGTAGAGCATATTGTTGTCAAAAAACATTTGTGTTGTAAGAAAGTCAACGCCAGCATCTATTTTGTATTTTAAGTTGTCTATATCTTCTTGCCTGTTATGGCTTTCTGGGTGTCCTTCTGGGTAGCAGGCTCCTCCAACACAAAAGCCTTCGTCCTTTAAAATCTTTGCAAGAACATTTGCATGCTCAAGTTCCTTGCTTAGTGGATTTGAAATTCCTTGCGGAATATCTCCGCGCAACGCAAGAACATTTTCAATTTTGTTTTTCTTCATTTGAGAAATTATGTTTTTAGCTTCGTCAATTGTATTTCCAACGCAAGTAAGGTGCGCAAGAACTGGTGTTCCAAATGATAAAATCTTAGAGGCTATTTCAACTGTGTTTTCTCTTGTTGTTCCTCCAGCTCCATAAGTTACGCTTATAAAATCAGGATTTAGGTTGCAAAGTTCTTTTGCCGCATTGACTGTGTTTTCAAAATTAGCTTGTTGTTTTGGTGGAAAAACTTCAAATGATAGAAGCGTCTTTTTTTGTTCAAGAATTTTAGATATTGTCATTTGTTTCCTCGGTTTTCTATTCTATAGAATTGCGCTTGCCTTTTCAATTTCATCAAGACGTTTTAATTTTTCATCATCGATTTTTATAAACAAGTTTTTTTCCTGAGTTGGAAGTACAAGCCCTTTTTGCCCGTTTTTTGCACGACGTAAAAATTTTACTTGGGTATAGTATAAGTCTGCCTGTTTGTTTTTTCTTGCTTTTGAATGGTAGACTGCAAGGTTTCCTGCGTAAAGAAGAATTTCAAGTGGAATGGTTTTATTTTTCTGTGCTTTTATAAAAACATATCCGCCGGCATAATCTCTTGTATGCAGCCACATATCTTGGCCTTTTACAGTGTGTCTTAAAAGATCGTCATTCTCAGAAGAATTTCTTCCAACGATTATTGTCCAACCGTCAATTTCATAGTGAAGTCCTGGATGTTTTTTTTGAATCTGCTGTTTTGGCTTTGTGTCATGTCTAAGAAGCTGCTCGATTTTTAAAGTGTTTTTTTCTGAAATTATCCGGTTGTATTCTTCGTCTAGCGAAGCAATTGTTTTTTTTGAAAGTTCAATGTCATTCTCAAGAGACTCTGTTCCAGATACGGCTTTTTTATATTGCTCATAGTAAGACGCGGCATTTTCCTGTGGACTTAGTTTTTCGTTCAGCCTGATGTGAATTTGTTCGCCTGTGTTGTAGTCCGTGCAATCCAAGTAAGAGCCTTTTATTTGACTTGCGAACGAAAGAATTAAGTCTCCTATGTGTTTTAGTTTTTCTGCATTTTCAAATTCTGTTTTTTTTTCTATAAGATGCTGAAGCGCATTTTCCATTTTGCTTCTTTTTACATTGTACCATTTTTCAGCTTGAATAAGGAGATTTTCTCTTGAAAGTTTTCCAGCGCATTCTGTGTAATATAGATTGATTTTTTCATTGAACGAAAGATTTTCTTTGCCTTTGAAAAAATCGTTATCATTAAATGTTCTTATAGAAAATTTTTGAAGTGAAAGTTCTTTTTCTTCTTCAGTTGGAATTTTTTCTTGCGGAACAAAAACTCCGCCAGTGACTTCGCCTTTTGCTGGTCGGCGGTACAAGCAGTCAAGGATTTTTCCATTTTCATCTGTTACGATAATGTTTGCCGCGTTTGACCAAAGCCTGGCATAAATAAAAAGCCTGTCTTTCCAGGTTGAAACATCGAATTTTACAATTCTGTCAAGTCCTAGCTGTTTGCATGAATTGACTCTCATTCCTTGAACACGTGATTTTAAAAACTCATTGAATCTTAAAGGCTTTTCATTTTTTGGAGGCTTTGAATTTGTTTTGTTTATTCTGCATGATTGTGGCGATGTGCAAATTACAATATTGCAAGGCTCTGTTTTTCCGACAATTTTAAATGAAACTGTGTCGTATCCCGGTTGGATTATTTCTTGTATAAAAGAACCTTCAATGTTGAGTTCACTCAGTATTAAATTTATTTCATTGCAGTTTAAAGACATTTGCAAGAGTATATCAGATTTAAAATGGATAGTGAATTGGTATTTAAAAAAGCTAGTAGCTTTTCTTTTCCATTGATTTTAAATTATCTATAACTTTGTTAAGTCTTTTTAGCTCTCGATCCAAAGTTTTTTTATAATCCAAAGATCCTGAATTTATTCGTTCCCTTTCATCTTCCCAATTTTGCAATCCTGTCAAGAATAAAAATTTGAATTTTCCAACGTTTGCTTTTTCAGCCCAAAGAGATGCTTCCTGCCAGTAAATGTATCCTGTTTCATAGCAAGTTTTTGCTTTTTCAAGATTGCGCAAATATTCATCTTTCCAAGGAGCATCGTAAAAATATGCGACGTTTTTATCGTAAATTCGTCCAAGCCGCAAGTGCTGTTCTATTAATTTTAAATTTAAGTGCATTTGAAAAAGATAACGATATTTTTCCCATTGAAGTTCATTTTCAATTTTTGTGTATGCATAAAGCGGATTACAAAAATCTGCTTTAACTGCTTTTTCTAGCCAGTAAATATTTTCTATGCAGTCATCTGGTTGCTGCTGATAATGAACGTGGTAAAGCTTGTAAAAATCTTCTTTGTATTTAACCATATAAGCGCTGGTTTTCTCTGCTGAAAAAAGAAGCGCGATGAGAAACAAAAATAAAATCTTGGTTGCTTTAAAAAAAGACTTTTTCACCTTTTGAATATCGGAAAAAATGCCTGTTGTTTTTAGAATATTTTGCAAATTGAATTTATTTCTTTTTCAATTTTCTGGCTGATTTTTTCCTTGTCAAGTGTTGCGTCTATGCGGACTATTTTCATTCCTTTTCCGATTTTTGTTCCGTTGTATTCCGCAAGAACTTTTTCATACTCTTCTTTTGTCTTTTTTAAGAAATCTATTTTTTCATAAATTTCTTTTTGCCCTCTTGATGAAATTCTTTTTAGTGAAAGTTCAGGCTCGATGTCAAAAAAGAATAGAAGCCGCGGCAATGGAAAAAATTTATTAAGTGTCCGTGGAATTTTTGGAGAGCAATCTATACTTTGATATGCAAGGCTTGAAAATAGATAACGGTCGCTCACAACGATTTTTCCTTTTTCACAGGCTGATTTTATTCCTGTGATTAGTTTGTTTTCTTCTATTATAAGGTTTCCATTTATGTGCTCGTTTCTGTCTGCTGCAAAAATATATGCGGCAGTTTCGTTTGTAACCTGAATTTCGCCTTTTAGCATTTTGCGAAGAAATTTTCCAGTTTCTGATGATGTTGGCTCTGCTGTAAATAAAAATTCTGGAGATTTTGATTTTAAAATTTCAAGCTGAGTAGTTGTTCCTGCTCCGTCAATTCCCTCGAATACAATAAAATTTTCTAAGACCATATTAAACAGCTCCGTTGCCTAAATTCGGGCATTTCCTCAAATAATTTTTTCTGTTAAAATAGAAAAGAGATTTTTTATGAAATCTAAAGTGTTAAAGACAAGCATTGGCATTCTTATTTTTCTCTTGATAGCTGCGTCTTTTGTTGCTGCGATGAAACCTGTTTATAGCAAAGTTGACGGAGCAATCAGAAGTTATGAGAAAAAAGTTGTGCTGGAACTTGAAAAAAATACTGGCATGAAAATTTCATACAAATCTTTGTCTCCGTCCATTTTATCAAAAATCTGCATAAAAGGTATAGAGGTTTTGGATTCAAAAAGCGGACAGCAAATTATTTTTGTAAATAAAATTTATATTCATTTCAGCTTGTCCAAAATTTTAAAAGGTGATTTTGAAAATGCGTTTGAAAAACTTTTGCTAAAAGACGCTTCTGTTAATATTAAAAGCAAAAAATCTTCTGCAAAAATTGTTTCTGAAGAGAAAAATAATTCAGATGAAATTTCTTTTGAGAAAATTGAATCCTTGGTTAAAAAAATTGCTTTTGTTCTTCCTTTTGATGTTCAGGTAAAAAATTTTAAATTAAGTTTTACTGCGGAAAATAAAATTTTTTCTCTGGCAGTAAAGAATTTTTATTTTGGAAAGAACGAAACTGCTGTTGATGCTTGGTTAAAATCCGAAGGAAATTTTTTATTCTATTCTGGAGAAAAAAGTTTTGGCGCGACTTTTGGATTGAACGGAAGAATTTTAAATTCTATTTCTGGAAGTTCCTGCACTGTAAAACTTGACAATTATTCTAAGGCCGAAGTTTCTCTTAGGAAAGTTGAATTTCTTGCGGCTTATAAAAGTCCTAAGATTGAAATATTTTCTGTGCGCGAAGTTTTTCCTTTTTCCGCAATGTTTTCCTTTGATGTTAGCTCAAAAAAAATCTTAGCAAAGCTGAAGTCAAATTCTTTTGATCCGCTTAAAGTTGTTAGAACTCATAAACTTCACTCCGTTGTAAATTTTTTTAAAGGAACTATTTTTTCAACCGATTCAGAATTTTTATTTGATTTAAATTCTTTAAAATATAATTGGAAGTCAAAAACTTTTTTTTCCTTGCCAAAACGCTTTTCAAAAGGAACGCAGACTTTGAATGTTGAAGCTTCAGGAAACAATACTGATATAAACATAAAAAAAATTTCTGCAACTGGCGGAATCGTGCAAGGAACATTTGAAGGTTCTTTTTATATTCCAAAACTCCAACCTTCTGGATATTTAAATCTTGAGCATTACGCATTTTTTAATGGGAATAAAATTTCTGCTGAGATTTTTTTTGAGCCGCGAAAAAATAAAGGTTTTGATTTTTTTATTCCGCAATTGTATTTTGGAGATTATAGCTGCTTCACGGCTTTTCAAGGATATTCATCGCTTGGAATGTCTATTGAGCTTGCAATTGAAGCTAGCGATTATTCTCATCTTGAGTATGGTGAGCCTGGCAGAATAAATGCGAGCGGAAGTCTTCAGCTTGGAAAAAATATGTACTTGCAAGCTTCTGCTGAATTGAAAAATTTCTTTGTTGAAACAGGTGTTAAGACTGGGGCTTTTTTTACAGAAAAAAATGGAAAGAATGTTTTAGACAACGTTGTTAAAATTTCCGAGCCGTATATTTCAAATATTGAAGCTTATTTTGCAACAGATTTTAAAGATTACAATTACAATTCACCGCTTGCAATTTTTGCTAACACAAAAAAAGACAAAGAAGTTTTGCTTTTATCTGTTGATGGAACAGGCGGAAAAACTGGAACTTCTGTTCAAGTAAGTAAAGCTGATTTGATTTATGGAAAAAATTCATTGAGCGTATCTGGCGGACTTGATGTGGAGTTTCCAAAGCATCAGATGACATTTTCTTCAGATTTTAGTTTTAATTCGATTCCTTATGCGTTTAACGGACTTTTTGTTTTTGGAGACTGGCTGAACATTTCTGGGGACTACGGACTTGATGTCGCTGTTGACTTTAAGAATTTTATAGACGGTTCTTTGCGTTTTAAAGATTTGCCGGTTTCTGTAAATGATTTTACAGTTGCATTTTCTTTGGATTCAAATTTTTCTGTTTTGTCAAAAGATGACTGGAACTTTTTTATTGAAAATTTTTCTGCTTCTGAACTTTCTGGAAGATTCCGTTTGAAGCCAGAAATTGCTATAAAAGGCGAGGTGAATGAAAAAAGTTTCCTTGCTTCTAGCGTTATTTACAAAGATTCTTTTGCGCAGTTGGAAGGCGAAGGATATGCTTTCTGGAATATAAATGAAAAAACTTTTGACAGCTCAACTTTGTCGGTTCACCTGAAGGATCCAAAAAGTTCTGAAAAAATTTCTTTTCAGGCTGAGCTTACAAATCCTATGAAAGAAAGTTTTTCAATGGATAATTTAAAACGTGACTTTTATTTTTCAGCAGGTGCAAAAGTTGATTCGTTTCCTTTTAGCCGTTTCCTTTTGAGGCAAAACGAAAGCAATGTTTTAAATGCGGAATTGTCTGCAAGCGGTACTTTTGAAAATCCTTATTTGTCTGCAAAATTAATAGACTCTTCTGTTCTGCTTGGCGGTTCGAATTTAACGGTATCGGCAGAGGCTTCTTTAATAGAAAATATTTTTACAATTTCAGGCGCGGATGTTTCATGGAAGAATTTTCAGATAGATTCAGTTTCTTCAAATGTTGACTTTGAAACTTTTTCTGGAACTGCTTCATTAAAAGCTAAAGCTCATCTTGGAGAAAAGAAAATTGAATCGGGAATAGAACTTGCGCTTTCAAATCTTTCTGAAAATCCAGAAGGCTTTTTCCCGGAAGCCTATTCAGTTGAAACAACTTTTGCTTCTGTTGAAAGCGAGCTTATTACAGATTTTGTTCCATTTAAGTTTTCTGTAATCCGCTCTCCAGGAAGATTCGATGTTGTTACTGATGAAAATCTCGGTGCATTTGGAGAAATTCTTGATGATGGAAAAATCAATTTTTCTGTTGGCAAAGACAAGCCTTTTCATTTTGATTTGAATGGAAGTGTAAAAAAGCAAATTGTTGATCTTGACTTTGAAAATATATTTTGGGACGTTTCAAGATGCGCCCGCATTTTTAATACGAAACTTTTTTCTATTTATTCAGCAATTGTTGAAGGAAATTTAAATTTGTCTGGTGTCATAACAGATCCTGATATGGACGGACGGTTTGTTGTTTC
Organism: Treponema sp. UBA6852; assembly: GCA_002449305.1. Taxonomy (GTDB): domain Bacteria; phylum Spirochaetota; class Spirochaetia; order Treponematales; family Treponemataceae; genus Treponema_D. The sequence continues at coordinate 63,787 of DKDI01000034.1, read as the reverse complement.
AGATGTTGACTTTAATCTACCTCAGTTTGTTCCAGAGCATTTTACAACTGACGAAATGAATGTGGATTTTTCGCAGGAAGAAATTTCAATTCCAGAAACAAACTTTAAAATCAAAGACGGAATTCTTGCGACAAATGCGGTTGTTTCCTTGGACAGATGGTCGCTTGGAACTCTTGAGTTGAATCTTGCAACTTTGGAGGACGAGGATATTCCGATTGACTCAAAGGTTTCATACTTTAGAATAAAAGGCTACACTTCTGTAGATGCTTCTCTTGTTATGGAAGATCGCTCTGTAAGTTTGAATGGTTCTGTTGGTTTGCGGAATGCTGAGCTCTCAGTTTCCATGAATGCCTCTGACTTTACTCAAAAGAAAAAGCCCGCTGCGTCAAATGACATTGACTTTTCAATAAACTTGGATTTGATGATTGGAAAAAAAGTTCAGATTGCGATAAATCCATTGGTTAGAAGCCTTGTTGCTCCATCAACTCCGATTTCTGTAAATGCCGATACTGCGACTGGACTTTGGGGAATAAAGGGTGATATTGTTTTGCGCGGAGGGGAAGTTTCATATTTAAGCCGAAACTTTTATCTTAAGCAAGGTCAGCTTATTTTGGATGAAACTCAGAATAAATTTGATCCTGTTATAACTGTGCGCGCGGAAACTCGTGAGCACGACACAAACGGCGACCCTGTTACAATTACACTTTCCGCAGTCTCGCAAAATATTTCAAGGTTCAATGCGGTTCTTTCTTCGAGTCCTGCAAAATCTGAAAATGAAATTATGGAAATTTTGGGACAGATTGCTTCAGGCGATGCGTCTTCTGTCGGAAACTTTCTCGTTGCAGCAGGCGACTATGGAGTTCAGGTTACGCTTCTTAGAAAAATTGAAAGTGCATTGCGTGATTTGAGTAATTTTGATATATTTTCTGTCAGAACCACTATCCTGCAGAATTCAATTATGCAGGGACTTAATATGAACAGAGCTTCAGATAATAATTCTATAATTGGTAACTTATTTGACAATTCGACTGTTTATATTGGTAAATACTTCGGCGATGACATTTATGCTGATGCTTTGCTGCATTGGACTTATGACAAGACTAAAGTTGATTCTGGCGGAACTTCTGGCAGCGGTCTTGTTTTTCAGCCGGAAATCGGTTTGGAATTTGAAGCGCCTTTTGCCAACATAAGATGGAATTTTGCTCCTGACTTGGGCGAACTCCAGCAATCGTGGACACAGGCAACTTCTATTACACTGTCATGGCGTGTATCATTCTAACTATATAGAGGATTTTATTTTATGCGCGTTAAGAACACTTTTTTTGTGTTTGCTGTTTTTTGTGTTGTGGCTATTTTTTCTGCTGCTCCTGTTTTTTCTCAGACAGATTCGGAAGATTGGTTTTACGGAAAGCCTATAAAAAATATAGTTTTTGATAATTTAAAAAATGTAAAGCAAAGCGACTTGGACGGCGTTACAAGCAGTTTTATAAGCAAGCCGTTTTCTGATGATTTAATCAGCGAGCTTTATGACAGAGTTTTTTCCCTTGAATATTTTGACGATGTTGAAATCAAAGCTGCAAAAAATACCGACAACGGCAAAACCGTAAATCTTATATTGAGTGTTGTTGAGCGTCCTGTCGTTATAAAATTAAATTTTGATGGAAACAGATATATTCATGATGCTGATTTAAAGTCAAAAATTTCTTTAAAGGCAAAGGACATTTTTGTAGAAAGCAAAGTTCTTGAAGATGAAAGGGCTATTAGAAATTATTACATTGAAAAAGGCTATACTAAAATTTCTGTGGAATCTTCTTTTGAAATGCGCGACGACGGGGCTTATGTTACTTTTAAAATCAGAGAAGGCCGCCAGACTGTTGTAAAAAGCATTGGCTTTGCAGGAAATCAAGTTGTTTCCTCAAAAACTCTAAAAGGAAAGATTTCATTAAAAGAAGCCGGACTTTTTAAGAAAGGTTCATTTCAGGAATCATCTTTGTCTGCGGATTCTAGGGCGATTGTTGCTTATTATCAGAACCGCGGATATGCAGATGCAAAGGTTGTAAATATTGATCAAAAAACTTCGTACAATGAAAAAAAGAACCGCGAGGAAATAGAAATAACTTTTGAGATTCAGGAAGGAATTCAGTACAACTTCGGCGGAATTACTTTTGACGGAAACCATGTTTTTACAACTGAAGAACTTGAAAATCTCGTTACCCTGAAGACCGGAGCGGTTTACAACGAGACAAAATTTCAAGAAACAAGAATGAATATCCAGAACTTGTATTATGAAAACGGCTACACTTCAAACAGATTTGCAACTGATATAAACAAAGATGCGGAATCCAAAGTTATTTCATATACAATAAGAATTCAGGAAAATCCGCGTAGCCACATTGAAAATATTCTTATAAAAGGAAATGAAAAAACAAAGGATTTTGTTATCCGCCGTGAAATTCCGATTGAAGAAGGCGATATTTTTTCAAATGCAAAAATTTCAAACGGAATGCGAAACCTTTACAACCTTCAATATTTTTCTGCTGTTTCCCCGGAAGTTCTTCAAGGCTCAGAAGAAAATCTTGTTGACATTGTTTTCACCGTGGAAGAGCAGAGCACAACCTCACTTGACTTTGGATTTACGTTCAGTGGAGTTTCAGATCCTGGAGAAATTCCGATTGCGCTTACTGCAAGAATTCAGGATTCTAATATTTTTGGTGAAGGAAAACTTGCTTCTGTTGGAACAACGCTTTCTACAAATGAACAGTCTGTTTCTGTAAGCTACGGTCAGAACTGGCTTTTCAATAAACCTATAAGCACAAACGTTTCACTTAGTTATTCTCATTCAAATAATTACGCGCTAAGAGACAAGATGCTTCCAAGCGGCGACATTGACAATGATTACTATTATATGCAGTATGAGCAGAATCAGTTTAGCCTTGGACTTTCTTTAGGACACCGTTGGACTCCGAACTTTGCGATTCTTACACTTTCTGGCGGTGTTACGAGCAGTCTTATTAATAATCTTTACGATGATTCACTTTGGATTCCTTATGATACTTCAATAAGCCAGTATTCTGATAACTGGGAACCGCGTAATTCTATCTGGACTTCATTTTCTATGGACGGAAGAAATATTTCATGGGATCCTTCAAGCGGATGGTTTGCAAGCCAGCGTCTTTCTTGGTATGGACTTATGCACGAAGGATTTTTGCCTTTTGCACCTGACTGGGGAGAAACGGAATTCTATTTGCGCACAGACACAAAGGCTGAAAAATATTTCACTCTTGTAAATAAACCAATAACAGATTCTTGGGCATTAAAGCTTGTCCTTATGGGATATTCTGGACTTTCGTTCCAGTTCTCGGCTTTGGATTCAACAATAAAAAAGAACAACCAGCTTTATATAGACGGAATGTTCAATGGACGCGGCTGGACAATTTATAATTCAGACAAGGGCCGTGGAAAAGCTTTGTGGTGCAACTCTCTTGAGCTTAGAATGCCTGTAATTCCAGGAATTTTCTCTCTTGACCTTTGGGGTGATGCAGTTGCAATTACAGACGAGCCTTATCAGTTCTTTAATTTAAAAGAAGAAGACTGGTATTTTAGTTTTGGTCCGAGTTTTAGATTTTCTATTCAGCAGTTTCCTTTGCGCTTGCTGTTTGCCAACACATTTAAAATCAAGGACGGTTCTCCTGTGTTTACTGACCAGGACGCAGATGGAGATTACAACTGGAGTAAGAACTGGCATTTTGTTCTTTCATTCAGCATGACAAATCGCTAGTATTTATGGTGGAAATTTAAAATTAATTGGAGTTTTTATGAAAGTTTTTTTTACAAAAAGAATTGCTGTTTTTGTTTTGCTCGGAATCTTTTCGGCGGCATTTTCGTTTGCGCAGCAGATTACAAAATTCGCTGTTGTTGATACTTCAAAAGTTTATCAGGCGTATTTTAGAAATTCCGCTCCTGTAAGAAATTATGAAAATAAAAAAGAAGAATTTAAAAGAGAAATTGACCGCCTTGTTGCAGAGCTTCAGCGTTTGAATGATCAGAAAATAGAATTTGAGCGCAAAGGCAATGACACGGAAGCTATGAAAATTGAAGCGCAGATTACAAAGAAATCAGATTTTATAAATGAATATACAAATGCAAAAAACACTGAGCTTGAGTCCTTAAAAAAATCGCTTCAGGAAAACAACAGTTTTTATAAAAAACTTTATGATACACTTGCGCGTGTTGCAGAAACTGGCGGCTACAGCATGATTTTGAATCTTCAGGAATCAAATTCAATTTTGTGGTACAGTTCTTCTGTTGATATTACAGATCAAGTTATTTCGCAACTTGGGCTTATGTGATTTTATAAAAATAAAAACCTGCCTTTGAATTTTCATTCAGGCAATGGTCTGAAATTTGGAGCAAAAAATGGCAGAAGAAACCCCGGTTATTACACAGTATCTTGGAATAAAAAAACAGCATCCGAATGATGTTTTGTTTTTTAGGCTAGGGGATTTTTATGAAATGTTCAATGAAGACGCTGTTGAGGTTTCACGGCTTTTAAATCTTACATTGACGCATAAGGGCGACAATCCTATGTGCGGCATTCCATATCATTCTGCAAAAGGCTATATTGCACGGCTGCTTCGGATGGGAAAAAAGGTTGCGGTTGCAGAGCAGGTTGGCGAAGTTGCAAAGCGCGGACTTACCGAGCGCAAGGTTGTTGAAATTGTAACGCCTGGAACTACTGTTGAAAGCGAGTATCTTGACGGCGGCTCAAATAATTTTCTTGCTTCCATTTTTATTTCTGGCGGATTTACAGGACTTGCTTACATTGACGTAACGACAGGAGAGTTTCGGGCTACAAAATTTCCAGAGTCTAAATTTGCGGAGAATGTTTCAAAAGAACTTGGAAGGTGCAGTCCAAAGGAAATAATTCTTCCTGAAAGTTTAAAAAGTAACAAGGAAATTCAAACTGTCCTTGAAACGATTTCTGTTGCGTCCGTTTCCTGGTATCCAGACTGGCACTTCAATGCTGAAAAAAATTATGAGCATCTTGTAAAGCAATTTAAAGTTGCGAATTTAAATTCATTTTCACTTACAAAAGAAAGCCCAGAAGTTCCTCCAGCAGGATTTCTTCTTGATTATATAGAAAAAACTACAAACGCTCCAGTTTCACATATTTCAGGAATTTCAGTTTATCAGGATTCGCAGTTTGTAATAATTGATGATTCTTCGCGCAGGAATCTTGAAATTACTTTTAATTTGCGTGACGGAACTTCTAGTTATACTTTGCTTGAATCTGTTAGCAATACAAAAACTGCAATGGGAAGCCGCCTTTTGCGCTCTTGGCTTTCTTTTCCGCTTACAAACGAAAATGAAATAAATTCAAGGCAGAACCATGTTGAACTTTTTGTAAAAGACAGAAATTTGCTGCATTGCGTGCGTGAAAATCTTGATGGAATTCTTGACGTTGAAAGGCTGGCTGGAAGAATTGCGATGGACAGAGCTCATGCAAAAGATTTGCAGGCATTAAAAGTCAGCCTTAAATTTTGGCTTAAGTCCCAGACAATTTTGGAACGCTACGATTTTTCTATGCCTGAAAAAGACTCCGCGCAAAAAATTATTGATCTTATAGAAAATTCAATCGCCGAAGATCCGGCTACAGTTTTTACGGAAGGTCGGATTATAAAAGACGGCTGGTCGGAAGAGCTTGATTACTGGAAAAAAGTGCGAAATGATTTTAACGGAATTCTTGAGGAATACATTGAATCAGAAAAAGAAAAAACTGGAATTCAAAATTTAAAAATAAAAAGTACCGGCAACCTTGGATATTTTATAGAAGTTACGAAAGGCAAGCTTGACAAAATTCCGCCACATTTTATTATGCGTAGAACACTTTTAAATGCTGAGCGTTATACAACTGAAAAACTTCAGGAACTTGAAAATTCTTTAAATGAATCCGGAGCAAAGATTCTTGAGCTAGAACACAATCTTTTTATTGAAGTAAGAAATGAACTGAAAAAATATATTCCGTATCTTCAGCAGGCTGCAAAAAAAATTGCTTACGTTGATGTAATCTGTTCTTTTTCAGAATCAGCAATTCTTTACAATTGGAACCGACCGCACGTCTTGTCAAACAGCTTGGAATTTTTTGTAAAAAACGGAAGGCATCCTGTTGTTGAGCGTCATCTTCCTGCCGGCGAATTTGTTCCGAACGATGTTTCTCTTTGCGGCTCTGAGCCTGAAAATTCCGCATCGTTCGCTTTGATTACAGGTCCGAATATGGCTGGAAAAAGTACATTTTTGCGTCAGAATGCTCTTATTGCGCTTCTTGCCCAGACTGGAAGTTTTGTTCCGGCTGATGAAGCGAAAATTGGAATTGTTGACAGGATTTTTTGCCGTGTTGGAGCTAGCGATAATCTTGCGCGTGGAGAATCTACTTTTCTTGTTGAAATGACTGAAACTGCAAGAATACTTCGTTCCGCAACACAAAATTCTCTTGTTATAATGGACGAAGTCGGTCGGGGAACTAGCACGGAGGATGGACTTTCGATTGCCTGGGCTGTAAGCGAGTATCTTTTAAATACGTTGAAGTGCAAGACTTTTTTTGCGACGCATTATCATGAGCTTACAAGGCTTGAGCATAAGTCTTTGAAACGGCTTTGCATGGCTGTTGCGGAAAACGGCAATGATATTGTTTTCCTTAGAAAAGTTGTTGAAGGTTCAAGTGAGAACAGCTACGGAATTCATGTTGCCCGGCTTGCAGGAATTCCAGAGTCCGTCATTGAACGCGCAGGGAAAATATTAGAGAAAATTCAAGGCGATGCGTCCGTTATAATTCCCGAAACTGAAACAGAAGAAATTTCAAAAACAAAAGTTGAAATTTTTTCAGGTTCATTGTTTTCTGAAGAAGAACTTGTGCTTGACGAAATTCTTTCTTGCGACATTGATAACATGACTCCTATGGCGGCATTGCAAAATATTTTGCGATGGAAAAAATGTCTGGCTGAAAAATAAATTTTTTACAAAAACTGCATTTTTTTTATTTTCCGAGTAATCATATATTGATGACTTTTAGAAAATTTACAATTTATGATTTTAAACGTTTTGCAATGCTTGCTTTGAACTTCATGTTCGGAAACGGAAAATGTTGTGTCTGCGGAAATTCCACTTTCAATGGAAAAATCTGTCTTTCGTGTTCAAAAAAACTTTATAATGAAGCAGAAAATTCTCATTGTGAAAAATGCCGTATCTGCGGAAAATCTTTAATAAGCGAAGATGAAATCTGCATGTCTTGCCGTGAGGAGCGCATTCTGAAAAATTCAGATAAAGTTGTTCCTGTTTTTCCATACAGACTTTGGGCAAAAACTCTTTTATTCGAATGGAAAATGCAAAACCAAAGAAGCCTTTCGCTTTTCTTTGCTGAAATTTGCAATTCAGTAATTAAAAAAAGAATTTCAGAAGATGTTTTTATTGTTCCTGTTCCGCCTCGTCCTGGAAAAATAAAATCAAGAGGCTGGGATCAAATTGAAGAGCTTTCCGAAATTCTCAAAGTAAAATTTGGATATAAAGTTTTAAAGCTTTTGGTGCGCACAGAAAAAATTCAGCAGAAAAAACTAGACAGAAAAAAGCGTTTGTCTTCTAAAGGAAAAATTTACACAGAGTCAAAGCTTTTAAAGCGCCTCTATTCTGAAAATTCTTTGCCGGAACAAGTTCTTTTAATCGACGATGTTTTAACAACTGGCGTTACTGTTGAAAGTTGCTGTGAAATTTTGAAAAATGCCGGAATTTCAAAAGTAGACGTTTTGTCTTTATTTGTAGTAGACTAGAATTGTTTTATGAATTAAAATAATAGAAGTGTTAGTTTAAAAATCTTTATGGATTCATGGGAGAAATCTATGGCAGATGAAGATACATTGTTGCAGCTTGTAACTTTTCAGCTTGGAGATGAGCTTTATGGTGTGGACATTATGGATGTCAAGGAAATCGTTAAGATTCAGAATGTGCGTCCTATTCCGAATGCTCCTTTTTATGTTGAAGGTATTATAAATTTGCGCGGAGAAGTCATTCCCATTATAAATCTGCATAAAAGATTTTATATCAAGAAAATGGCGAAGGCTTCAGATGATGAAATCGGTGAAGATGAAGGCGGATTTATTATTCTTGATATTGAAGGAAATAAAATCGGAATTATTATAGATAGAATTGCGCGTGTCGTTCCTGTCCAAGGTGATGAAATTAAACCGCCGCCACAGATGCTCAGCGGAATTGGTACTGAATATATTCACGGCGTAGTTCGTCAGGAAAATAATTATCTTATTATCCTTGATACACGCAGGTTGTTCAGCGCAAAGGAACTTCAGAAAATTCTTGAGCCGGAAGCTGTCTGATTTCTTTTCATGCTTGTTTTCTCAGAACATCTTCTCTTTTGTCCGTTTGATGTGTTTTTATGCGGAAATAGAATTATTGTTTCTGTGAATATTATGTTTTTAGGAATTTAAAATGATTCATACTTATAGTTCTACAATTCGCCGCAAAGAAATGGAAGCTGTTCTTACCTGCATGGTTGATGAAAAAATCGGACCTGGTGAAATGAACACGAGGCTTGTTCAGACTGCAAAAGAACTGATTGGATTTGATGGCGCAATTGCCTTGAGAAGTCCAGCTATTGCATTGGAGTACATTTTTAAAGCCTTGAATCTGCCAAAAGAAAGCGGTGTTATTGTAAGCGCGCTTGCTCCGTCTTATCAGTTGCTTACTGCGGAAAAATTAGGATATAAAGTTCTTGCTGCTGATGTTTGTGAAGGAAATGGGCTTGTAACAATTGAGTCTGTTGAAAAATGTATAAAAAATGGTGGACGTCTTTTGATTTTAAATGAAACAATGGGAATCCTTCCTGAAATTAAATCATTTTTGGAGCTTGGAATTCCTATCGTTGAAGATATTTCGCAATCGGTTTTTGCAACTTATCCTGCTGAAGAACAGCCTGAAAAAAAAGAAGGAGAAGAGCAGAAAGCCGCTGTAGAGAAAAAAGCCGGAATGTACGGTCTTTACGCTATTCTTGGAATGGAAGACAAGGATATTATAACTTCTGGCGGCGGCGCATTGCTTATAGCTCCAAATCGCCGAGAATGGACAGTTTTAAAGCATATTGCGGACGAAGCTCCTTTTACAGATATTTTGCCTGACATGAATGCGGCTTTAGCACTTGTTGAGTTAAAAGAATTTTCGCGGAATGAAAAAACAAGGCGCGAGTTGTTTGCTTTGTTTTCAAGAGCTGTAATGTCTGGCCGGCATAAAACCTTTGTGCGCGCGGCGGAAGACGGTTCTACAATTTATTCATTTCCTTTGGTTTTGAATTCAGGATTTAAAGATGTAAAGTCCTATGCGCAGAAAAAAAACATTGAAATCCGCCAGGCTTTTGAAAATTCTGTAATTGCTCTCAGGCAGGAAGAACTGGCTTCTGAATGTATTTGCGCGAATTCACTTTTGTTGCGCTGCGCATTATTCCCATTGTATCCTCGGCTGGGTCAAAAAGATGCGGCTCAGATTGTAAAGGTGTTGTCTTCTTTACCATGAAAAAATGTCTTATCATAGCTAATTCTTTTAAAGAAAACGCCGAGTTTTTGGGAAATGAAATTTCAGCGTTTTTGAAAAAAGAAAATATTGAAAATTCACTTTTTTTATATGACGGAAAAGAGGTCCGCTCAAAAATTCTTAACATTGATTTTTCAGGCTATGATTTTGTTGTAACTTTGGGAGGCGACGGAACTGTTTTGTTTGCCTGCCGTGGATGCGCGCCTTTAGGAATTCCAGTTTTTCCAATAAACTTGGGTGAATTTGGTTTTATCGCGGCAGTTCCAAAAGACAATTGGAAAAAAGAAATGGAGCTTTTCTTAAAGAAAAAATGCTACATAAGCAGCCGCTCTCTAGTTCAGTGTGAAGTTTTGAGAAAAGGAAAAACTGTTTTCAGGTGCTGCGGAATGAATGACTGTGTTATTTCAAGTTGTCCATCTTCTCATCTTGTAAATTTAAATGTGGCTTACAATCACGCTCTTTTAGGACCTTTTAAAACAAACGGAATAATTGTTTCAACTCCGACAGGCTCTACTGCTTATTCTGCTGCTGCTGGCGGGCCGATTGTGGAGCCGGAGCTTTCTGCTTTAGTTTTGACGCCGGTAAGTTCTTTCAGTTTGTCTGCGAGACCTTTGGTTTTTGGAGAAAAAGGCGAAATTGTAATAACTTTGATGAGCAGCCGTTCAGATGCTTCTTTGACTTGCGATGGTCAGATTGATTTTGAATTGAAAGAAGGCGATGCTTTAATTTTAAAGATACCAGAATTTCGGGCAAAGCTTATTTGTTCTACACAGGAAAAATTTTTTTCTGCATTGCAGAGCAAACTAAACTGGTCAGGAGGTCCACGTGCTTGAAGAACTCGATATAAAAAATTTCGCTCTTATTGAAAGCGCGCACATCGAATTTGAAAAAGGCTTTACTGTTTTAAGCGGTGAAACTGGAGCTGGAAAATCAATTTTGATTGGGAGCCTTGCCTTTTTGCTCGGTGGAAAATCTGGCTCAGAACAAATTCGCACTGGCTGCCATGAAGCTCAAGTTTCCGGTGTATTTTTCCTTGAAAACAAAGAGACTTTTCTTTGGCTTGAAGAGCATGGAATTGAATCTGAAGAAAACCGCATAATAATCCGGCGAGTTATCCGCGACAATGGAAAATCTTCAGCTTGGATTGACGGAACTCCTGTAACAAGAGCGATTCTTGCTGAGTTTTCTGCATTTCTTGTTGATATTCACGGGCAGCATGAGCAACAGTCGCTTATGAAAGTTGCCGAGCATCGCCGTTATCTTGATATTTACGCTGGAATTGTCGGCGAAGTTTCGTCATTCACTTCAATTTATAATCAGCTTGTTGAAAAAAGAAAAATTCTTGAAAACCTTAACAGCAATGAATCTGAGCGAAATGCAAAAATCGATATGCTGAATTTTGCGGTTTCTGAAATTTCCGACGCAAATTTAAAAGCTGGAGAAGATGAAGAACTTGAGGCGGAAGAAAACAGATTGTCATCATTTGAAAAACTTTACGCTGATATTGAAGAAATAAATTCCGCTTTTGAAGGTAAAGGTGAAAACGGAATTGTTTTCCTGCTCAAAAAAGTTTGCGGAACTGCATCAAAAGCCTTGGATTCTGATAAATCCCTTGAGCCTCTTGAAAACAGGCTTCAGTCTGCGTTTTACGAAATTGACGACATTGCAGGCGAGTTTAGGAGATATTCAAGTTCGCTTGTTTTTGACCCGGAGCGACTTGAGCAAGTTCAGGAGCGGCTTGAACTTATTTTTAGACTGAAACAAAAATACACAGGCCGAAATTCATCTGTCGCCGATCTTCTTTCTTATGCTGAAAATGCTTCTAGGCAGCTTGAAGAGCTTGGCGGTTCAGCTTTGGATAAATCAGCTTTGGAAAAAGAAATTTCAGAACTTGAAAAAAAAGTTTATATTCTTGCAAAATCGCTTAGTGAAAAGCGGAAAGTTTCTGCGGAAAAAATGTCGCTTGATGTTGAAAAAATTCTTTGCAGTCTTGGAATGAAAGACACAAAATTTTGCGTTGGGCTTACTGAAAAAGAAGGAAATGCGGTTGAGCAAAAATGCGGTCCTTACGGAATGGACAATATCGAATTCTTAATCAGCGCGAATCCTGGTTCTCCTTTGAATCCGCTTGCAAAAATCGCATCTGGCGGAGAACTTAGCCGTGTAATGCTTGCATTGAAGACAATTCTTTCAGACGGAGATTTGGCGGGAACTCTTGTTTTTGATGAAATTGATACTGGAATTGGCGGAGAAGTTGCGGTTTCAGTTGGAAGCCACATGAAGCTTCTTGCAGAAAAAAAGCAAATTCTTTGCATAACACATCTTGCGAGCATTGCCGTTTATGCCGATAATCAAATTAAGATTCAAAAAGGCGTGGAAGGAAATACAACTGCCTCGAATATTTTTGAAGTTTCCGGCGAAGAGCGCGTAAAAGAAATTGCTAGAATGCTGTCTGGAGATTCAGATTCTTCCCAGTCGCTTGAACACGCAGCTGCCATGCTGCAAAAATTCGGAGGAAGGTAATGGCTATATCAGATGAGTTGCGAAAAGAATTTAATGAAAGAGTCCGCCCTATAAAAGAAAAAATCAACGATTGCCTAAAAAAAGAAAAGGACGAGTCATTTGCTCTTAGAAGCGCGAAAGATGGAATTGAAGAAAAGAAGATTTTTCTTTGCGAAGAAATGATTTATACGGCGACTTTGCAAATGAGCATAAACAGCATATCTCTTGAAATGCTTGAAACAAAAAACAATGACACTCTTAACGATGCCAGAAAATCAATTTATAAATCTATAATTTATCTTGAAGAACTTGTTACAAATATTGTTGACTGTCCGTTTTCTGATTTGGAAACTCATTTGGCATCTGTTGCTTTTGTTCCGGTTGGAAGAAAACTTGACATTGTAAAAAAAATTGGACTTGCGATTGATCTTCTTGTTGAAGCTTTCGGTGAAAATTCAAAATGGAAAGAATCATTTGTTGAAATGCGTGGCCGTCATGCTGTTGTTGCAAAAAATTTTATAGACATGAAGCAGGCTTGCAAAGATTATTTTGACCACAATTCTCCAGTTTACGAAACAACTGTGATTTACGTAAGGCTTTTGCGCAGCCTTTTGGACAAATGCGCAATGGAATACCGAGACCGTTACGAACTTGCTTCCCGGCGGCTTGACGATATGCGGATGGCGATAAACCTTCTTATTGCAAACAGAAGAATTGCAATGGCTCTTGGCGATAACACAGAATCTGAAAATATAAGAAAAAAAGCTCTTGTTTGGAAAACAAAAATGGAAGCCGATGTAAAGGCTGGAAGCTCAAAATAATGAAAAAAGAATTTACGCTGAAAATTTTCGAAGCATTTTCCATTGAACGCTGGAACGATTTGGTTCGTCCTTTTGAGATAATCGAAATGGACAAGCACGCTGAAAAAACTGTCGTTGCGTACATAATTGCAAAATATGAAGAAAATCTCGGCGCAAAAATTGACTGGGAATGGCTGATTTATGCGAGCCTTTTTGATTTGCTCAGAAAAATTCAGCTTTGCGATATAAAAAGCCCGGTTCAGACTCTTATAAAAAATGAATATCCAGAAGAATATGCTCGGCTTAACGAATGGGTCTTGGAACGTTACAAAGATTTAATCGATGATAAGAAGCTTTTAAAAAAGTTTGAATTCTATTTGAAGGATTTGAGCAGTTTTTCCGCTGAAAAAAAAGAGCTTCCTCTTACTGTGAAAATTTTCAGGGCAGCGCATAAATATTCAACTTTGCGTGAACTTGAAATGATTTCACCGGTAAATGAAATTGAGCGTCTTGATTCAATTCGTAAAGAACTTAATGCCGACTTGCAAAAATATCTTGATTTGCGAGGACTTCAGCTTTTGATTACGAAGCAGAAGCCATTTGAATTTTTAATGCGGATTGAGCAGCTTCGTTTTCAGACAAGATGGAATCAAACTCCGAGAGTTCCGCGGACTTCTGTGCTGGGACATTGTTTTTTTGTTGCGATTTTGACTTTGCTTTTGTGCCGTGATTCTGGTGTAAAAATGTGCCCAAAACGGCTTTACAATAATTTCTTTTCAGGGCTTTTTCATGATTTGCCTGAAAGTGTTACGCGCGATATAATTTCACCTGTAAAACGAGCGACAGATGGACTTCCTGCGATTGTAAAAGATATTGAAGATAAAATTGTTTCAAAAGAGCTTGTTCCGCTTATGGAAAAATTTTATTGCGATGAAATACTTTATTTTACTAGCGATGAATTTATGAATAGGTGTGTTTTTGATGGTTGCGTTCTTCCTGTAAGTTTTGAGGAATTGAATTCTGCATTCAATGAAGACAAATATAATCCAGTGGACGGCCGCTTGGTTCGTGTTGCTGACCATTATTCTGCATTGCTTGAGGCTGGACTTTCAATTCGCTACGGAATAACAAGCCAGCAGCTTACAGATGGAAAGGCGAATCTTTTGAAAGTTTATGACGACGGAAAAATTATTAATGGAATCGATGCAAAAAAGCTATTTCAAGAATTTATAGACTGAAAAATATTTCATTGCTAAAAAAAAACTGTTTGTACAAAAAAAGCATTGGCAAGACAACTGAAATCCAACCAATGCTTTTATAAATTTAACCTTTCATGTCAGCAGGATCTGAATCTTCTTCTATTTCTTCTTCATCATTGTAAAATCCATCGTCAAATCCGTGGATTCTGTTGTCGTATCCGTCTTCCGGCTCTTGATCATCATAAGGCTCGTCGTAATTGTCAGATTCTTCTAGAAAATCATCCTCAAAATCATCTTCGTATTCATCATCTTCGAAATCGTCGTCAAAATTGTCATCAGACATTTCTTCTGAAAAATCATCGTCTTCATAAGAAAATCCGGTCATTGATGAAAATTCAACATTGTCGTCATTGAGCATTGCTATATTCCTTTTTGTAATTTAGTTTGCCGCTGACAAAGCCTCATACAAAGAGTAAAATACTGTTATGTTTTTGTCAATTGAATTTTATTTTTTTACAAAGAAACATGCATAATTCAATTCTTCTTATTGACAAGAAATAAAATAAAACACTATAATATTCGTGTATGTCTGACAGTATAACTGTTTTGGCACCTGCGAAAATAAATCTTGGACTTGAAATTTTTCCTAAGCGTGCTGACGGTTATCACGAGTTGCATAGTATTTTTACAACTGTCGGTTTGTTTGATGAAATTTGTGTTTCTAAAATCGATAAAAAAAATACTTGCATAGTTGAGTCTTTTGGAATGGAACTTCCGAAGCAAAATACAATAACTGCGGCGTACAAAGCTTTCTGCGTGCTGACTGGCATAGATTCAGGGGTTCATGTTTCAATTAAGAAAAGGATTCCTGCCGGCGGTGGATTGGGGGGCGGCTCAAGTGATGCTTCTTCTTTTATTCAATCCGTAAATAATCTATTTAAAGCTGGTTTGGGCATTGATTCTCTTTCTGCAATTGCAGGAAAAGTCGGAAGCGATGTTTTTTTCTTTACTTATGCACTTTCTGCGCAGGGTGGAAAACGGTTCGGCAAATTTGAACCTTTTGCAGCTGTAGTTGAAGGTCGTGGAGAAAAAGTCAGGCAGATACAGCATAGAAGTGATTTTTCTGTGCTTTTGGTTTTTCCAAATGTCAGTGTTTCTACAAAAGATGCTTATGCTCTTGTAGATGAAACTCTTTCTTTGGAATGCAAGCAGAGTAAAATTTCACTTGAAGAGATTTACAATCTGTCTGTAAAAAACTGGAACTTTAAAAATGATTTTACAGTTCCTGTTTTAAAAAAATATGCAGGAATTGCTGAAGCTTTGGATAGGCTCAAGTCTTGTGGCGCGGATTTTGCTGACATGAGCGGTTCAGGTTCAACTGTGTTCGGCATTTTTGAAAAAAAAGAAACGGCTTTAAAGGCGAAAGTTCTTCTTGAAAAAGAATTCAATCTTGCGCTTTGTTTAGGCGACTGATATAATAAAATGCAAGCTTCATGGCTTGATAAAGGAAAATCTAAGGCATTTTGCTTGGGATTTTATAGATTTTTATTATAAAGAGGGAAGATTGTTATGCAGATTACAGATGTTCGGATCCGCAAAGTTGAAGGCGAAGGAAAGCTAAAGGCTTATGTTACTGTTACATTTGACGACTGCTTTGTTGTTCATAATGTAAAGATTATCGAAGGATCTTCTGGACTTTTTATTGCAATGCCAAGCCGTAAGACTGCAAATGGTGAGTATAAGGATGTTGCTCATCCAATCAGCCCGGACTTTCGCAATGCGATTCAGTCCAAAATTCTTGAAGAATATAATGCGGGACATATAGAAACTGGTTCTTCTGAAGAATAAGTTTTTAGTCCACATATATTTTGGGACGTTGTCAAGTGGTAAGACAATGGCTTTTGGTGCCATCATTCCGCTGGTTCGAGTCCAGCCGTCCCAGTTTTATACATATTTTAAAATTTGTAAGGAGTTCTAAAAATGGAACAGTTTGTTATTAATGCAACAACACGCACGGAATCAGGAAAAAAATATGCAAAAAAACTTCGTGCACAGGGAAAGATTCCAGCAGTTGCATACAATGAAAAAGGTGAATCCTTTATGCTTGAAATTGATGCCAATGAATTTTCAAAAGCATGGAGATCAATTACAAAGACTACACTTGTTGTTTTAAAAATTGACGGTGTTGAAAACAAGGCGTTTATAAAAGATACAGAATATGATATTAAAACAGATAAATCTCTTCATGCTGATTTCCATATTGTAAGCGGTCAGAAGAAATTTACTTATGTTTATAAGATTCGTTATTCTGGAACTGCAGCTGGAGTTCTTAAAGGCGGATTCATGGTTAAACATGTTCCTGAAATCAAGATAAAGGCTCTCCCACAGGATTTGCCTGAATTTATTTCAGCTGATGTTTCTAAGCTTGAAATTGGACAGAAATTTACAATTGCTGATTTTAATCTTGGTGATAAAATCGAAGTTCTTTCTGATCCTGCATCTCTCGTTGTTTCTATTGCACCTCCAAAAAAATAATCAGTTTTTAAAAATCATATTATGAGATTTTTTAGTTGCTGAATGGAATCCCTCTGTGTTTTGCAGGGGGATTTTTTTATTGTGCTTTTTCAAAATGGAACTTTTTTAAGGCAGATGAATTATGGAATTTATTTTGGATTTTCAAGCTAGAGTTTTGGAAAATTTAAACTTATGTCTTTCTAGGCTAAATATAAATCTTGATTCTTGCAATTGTGGCGGAGTTGCAGTTTCTGGAGGCGCTGATTCGATTTCGCTTCTTGTTGCTCTGAAAAAAATTCTAAACATTCAAGTTAAAGCTGTTACCGTAAATCACAACATCAGAGCCAGCGAGGAAAGCTCTGCTGACGCCGATTATGTTGAGTCCGTATGCCGTTCCCTTGATGTGAAATGTGTTCGCTATGATGTGGCTCCAGGTGAAATTCTTTCTCTTGCAAAAAAACTTAAAACTTCAATTGAAGATGCCGCTAGAAAAATTCGGTATGAAAAATTTTCAGATTTTATAGAAAATGAAGGAATTTCTTTTTTGTGCCTTGCCCACAATAAAAACGATCAGATTGAAACTCTTGCCATGCGATTTTTGCAAGGTTCGGCTAATTTTTGTGGAATTCCTTTGACGCGAGAAAAGTTTATTCGTCCGCTTTTAAATATTTCCAGAAGTGAAATTGAGAAATACCTTCAGTTGCAAAAAATAGCTTTTAGAACTGACCGCACGAATTTTGACAATCAAATTTTCAGAAACAGAATTCGAAATAAGCTCGTTCCTTTTTTGGACAATGAATTTTCAGGCTGGCAGAATGCGGTTTTTTCTTTGGCTGAAAAGAGCCGCGCGGAAAACGAAGCTCTTTCTTTTTTTGCTGAACAAGAACTTTTGAAAATTAACTGCAAATTTGAAAATGAGAAAGTTTCATTTGATGCTGAAAAATTTTCTTCACTTCCGCTTGCAATAAAAATCAGAATAATTTTTAAAGGAATCGATTTTGTAAAGGCTTCCGAAAGAATTCCTTATTCGTTTGCATCTAGTTTGGCTTCTGGGTGTTTTGAAAATGCCGGCTGTTCAGAATGCGGCGGACTTGAATTTTCATTTTGCAACGGAAGGTTTTTAATTCAAAAGAAACGAAAAGTAGCGACAGAAAGCGGTTTTTTTGTTATAATAGAAAAAAAAGGAAGTTATCAGGCTGGAGAAATTTCTTTTGAAGTTTTTTCGCATGATGATGGAATTTTTTTAAGAACTGATTCGTCTGAGATTTGCTTGAAAAATTTGAAGTTTCCGTTTGTGTTCAGAAGCAGGCAGCCGGACGACTTTGTGAAAAATGCAGACGGTTCTTTTAGGCAGGTTTCAAAAATTTTGGATGACTGGAAAACTGGAAATCTCAGAGATTCAATTCCGCTGATTCAGAATATCTGTCCGGAAAAAAATAATTCCGCTCAGGAAATTTGCTGCGTGTGGGGAAGTCTTTTTGGCTTTAAAGATTGGATTGTAAAATGAAAATGCAACAGGATAAAAAATTGAAATCGCTGCATCTTTTAAAAAGAATTTTATTTATTTTTGTCTTTTTGAATTTTTTGGATTTATCTTTTGCTGAAAATGAAAATTCTAAGCTTGCGAATAAAAAGACTGCTTTGCGTTGTCTGGAAACTGCTTCAAATTATATCTTTGAAAAAAACTGGGAAGCTGCAAAAAGCCAGGCTTGCTTTGGAATTGCATACGATGATTCAATTTCGGACTTGTGGTATTTGTATGCTGTCTCTGAAAATGCGTTGGGAAAAACAAAGGCAGCTGTTCTTCCTTTGATTGAAAAAGCGATAAAAAATGACAGCTGGTCAAATTACAACCGCGACAATGCGCGTCTTTTGTACGCAGATATTCTTTGCGATACTGGCAAAATGTCCGATGCGTTAAAAGTTTTGGACAGTCAGCCGTTTTTGTATTCTTCTGATTCTGAATTGATTAGAATAAAATGCCTTTACAGATTGAAAGATTCTTCTTCTGTTTCTAAGGCTCGAAATAAAATTGACGGCGCAAGAAGAATTTATCCTTCTGATACAAGGTTTCCGCTTGTATTTTTTAAAAATGAAAATCCGAACGATTCAGATTCAACTGTAAAAAGGCTTGCTTCATTTTTTGTTTCCCAACTGGATTTTTATTTGCAACTTGAGCCTGAAAATTCAGAACTTGAAATTTTTTCCGCTTTGTTTTCTTCTGGCGAAAATAAAAATAGAATTTTAAAATCTTTCAGTGCAAAAGGTTTTAAACATCCGCTTTATGCTCAGGAAGCTTTGAGTGAAAATCTTATCAGCGAGCAAGAAGCCGTTGATTACATTTTTGAATTCGCAGACGAAAAAATTAACTATGAGATTTTTAAGAATTTTATTTTGCAGCTTTCTGAAAATGATTCTTGCGATAATATAAAAAAATGCCTTGAAGCTTTTTCTGGTGCGTTTTCTTTTGACACTGACAATGATGGAATTGAAAATTTAATTGTAAAATTTTCACGCGGACGTCCTCAAGAAATTTCATTTGATGAAAATCAGAATGGCGAGCTTGAATGGACTGTTCAGTGCGACTTTGGAATGCCGGTTTTGGGATATTGCAGAGAAATGAAAATGAATTTTTCTTGGGCAAAATTTCCGTATTTAAATTATGCAGAGTTTGTGCAAGAAAAAATTCCAGTTGAAAAATTTAATTTTGTTCCAGATACATTGAATTGGTCTCCAGTTTTGATTGAGCGTGATTCTGAAATTTCAGAAAAGTTTGCCTTTGACTTTTTTATTCCAACTGTAAAAAATGATGGGCAAAAATTAAATGTCGCAGAGCTTCTTGATTCCGCATCTGATTTTGAAATTACAACTTCTGCAAATGAAAAAATTCGGTTTGTTCTTTTAGATGGAAATATTCAGCAGGCGTTGTATTATTCATCTGACGGAACGTTTTATGCTCAGGCGCATTTTGAAAATAACATTCCGGTTTTCAGAACTGTTGATTTTGATAAAGACGGAATTTTTGAGGCCACAGAATTTTATTCAGTTGATTCAGATAAAAAAATGAATTTCCATTCGCTTGAAGATGAGCGGCAAGTTGTAAAAAATCTTTTTGGGCTTCCATCTGAAAATGCGGAATTTTATCTTAGGATGATTCAGATTGACAGGGACAAAGATACAGTTCCTGATTTTACTGAAGAATATTTAGAAAACAGCGGAAAAATTTCTTCTTGGGATACAGACGGTGATGGAAAATGGAACGTCCGCCATATTGTTTATCCAGACGGAATTTATGAAGAGTCAATGTTCTACACGGTTCCAGAAAAAAATCTTGTTGTTGTAAGATTTGAAAATAATATTCCGCAAAAAGTAACGAATGGAAAAGAAGAATTTTTTGTTTGCAAAGATGCTGATTCAAATTTTTACTGGCTCGTGAAAAATAATTCTTTCAGTCCTGAAAAATATTCCGCGCTGGCAAAAAATGCAAAATCAGAGCTTGATAAAAAAAATGTTCAAGGCTTTTCTATGATTACTGTTGAAAACGAAACTCAGTCAGTGCTTTGTATCCGCATTGAAAAATTTGACTTTGGAATTTTAATAGAAAATGAAAATAAAAATTAAAAAACTTTTCAGTTTATTTTTTGCTATTGGTTGTGCGCTGTTTGTTTTTTCCTGTGGAACAATAAAAGGCGGCAGTGAAATTTTTGTACCTGTTGATTACAGTGAAGAACGCGCAGTTGACATTGAAATTGAACTTATTGAAAAGCTATCAAAAGAAAATGAAATAAAGTCTTTGTGGCGCGCAAAAATTTTGTATGATAAAATTTCTTCAAATGAAAAATGCAAGCAGATTTTTGAGCAGACAACTAAAATTTGCGTGGAATCTTGCATTCGCTCTATAGATGAAGAAAAATATTTTGATGCGCTTGGATATTATTTGTCTTTGCAAGCGGTAGGATATTCTGAGCTTAATTCAATTCCAAAGTCAAAAGACGAGCTTGAAAATTTAGCTTACAAAAATGTTCCGGGCGGTTCTGTTCCTTCAGTTTCAAATGCAAGTGTTTCCGACATGATAAAAGGCACTGTAACTGTCTTTGTTGACAAGGGAATAAAAATTCAACGTGGAATAGGCTATGCTGATGCTGTTTTGGGAAGCGGTTTTTTTATTTCAAAAGACGGATACATTGTAACAAATCATCATGTTATTGCTGACATGGTTGACAAAAAATATGAAGGATTTGCCAGGCTTTATATAAAACTTGCGGAAGACCCGGACACAAGAGTTCCTGCCAAAGTTGTTGGATATGACAAGACTTTGGATTTGGCGCTTTTAAAAACTGAAATTGAAGCTCCTTATGTTTTTGCTCTTGGCTCTAGCAGCGACCTTTCTGTAGGCGATAAAGTTTATGCGATTGGCTCTCCGTTGGGTTTGGAAAAAACTTTGACAAGCGGAATAATTTCTTCAACAGACAGACAGCTTTTTACGGCTGGAACAGTTTTTCAAGTTGATGCGGCTATTAACAGCGGAAATTCCGGCGGGCCTTTAATTGATGAAAAAGGCAGAGTTCAGGCTGTTGTTTTTGCCGGAGTTCAGAATTTTCAGGGACTTAACTTTGCAATTCCAGTTGAGTATTTAAAAAATGAGCTTCCGTTTTTGTTTAATGGAGGCGAGCGCGAGCATCCGTGGGTTGCTTCTTACGGAAAGACGAAACGTCTTCCTGGTTCAGGCGCAAAAAATGAAGGCGTTACTGTTTTTTATGTTTTACCCGGTGGAAGCGCAGACCGTGCGGGAATAAAAGAAGATGACATTGTGATTTCCGTTAACGGTGAAAAAATCAATTCACTTGCGGATTTGCAAATTGCTTTTATGAAGCAGCCTTCTGGAATCATAACAAAGCTTGGAATTTTATCTTCGGATGGAACTGAATCTGAGAAAATTGTTTACCTTGAAAAACGTCCGTTATCTCCGGGTTATGAATTTTTTAAACGTGATTCGCTTGAGAATTCTTTTTATCCAATGTTTGGAATGAAGATGGTAAGAGTTTCGCCTTCAAACAAAAAAAAGTATTCTATAGTAAAAATTATAAAAGGCTCTGTTGCAGATGAAACTGGATTCAGCGAAAATGATCCTATTGAACTTCTTGGAATTGATTTCAGTCCGGAAAAAGAAGCCGCATACATAAAGCTTTACGCAAAGAAAAGAAAGAATGGCTATCTTGATGTGAGCCTCGGATTTTCAGCAGGGTTGGACAGCCCATATTATTTTTAAAACTAAACCGAAAAAATTAAATAAGGAATAAAGATGACAGAATTAAAGTATAAACGCAACTTTTGTATTACAGCTCACATTGATCATGGAAAATCGACTTTGGCGGACAGGCTTATTCAAAAAGCAAAAATAGTTGACGACCGCCAGATGAAAAATCAAATCCTCGACAACATGGATATTGAACGTGAGCGTGGAATTACAATAAAAAGCCAGGCCGTTACAATTCCGTATAAGGCAAAAGACGGGCATGACTACGAGTTGAATTTTGTTGACACTCCAGGACACGTTGACTTTAGCTATGAAGTAAGCCGCGCGATTGCTTCTTGCGAAGGAGCGTTGCTTCTTATTGATGCTACTCAAGGCGTTGAAAGCCAGACAGTGAGCAATCTTTATATGGCGATGGAACATGACCTGACGATTGTTCCTGTCATAAATAAAATTGATCTTGCAAGCGCAGATGTTGAATCTGTAAAAAAACAAATCGACCATGATTTAGGACTTGAATCTTCTGAAGCTCAGCTTGTCAGCGCAAAAACAGGAGAAGGAATTGACGATTTGCTTGAGGCCATTGTTACAAAGTTTCCGCCGCCAAAAGGTGATGTTAATGCGCCACTTCAGGCTTTGATTTTTGACTGCCATTATGATGAATACCGCGGTGTTATCGTTCATTTGAGAGTAATGGAAGGCCGCGTAAAAACTGGCGACATAATCCGCTTTATGAGCAACAACACTGACTATAAAGTAGAGCAGGTTGGTGTTTTTAAAATTAAATATGAAGAAACTGGAGTTCTTGAAGCTGGAGACGTTGGCTATATTATTGCCGGAATAAAAACTGTAAGCGATGTAAGCGTTGGAGACACTGTAACTCTTGCTTCAAAGCCAGCAGCAGCTCCTTTGCCAGGATTCAAAGAAGTAAAGCCTGTTGTTTTCTCTTCAATTTACCCGATTGATTCAAATGACTATGAAGAACTCAAAGAGGCAATGGAAAAACTTAAACTTAACGATGCCTCTCTTATTTATGAAAAAGACAATTCCCTTGCACTTGGAAACGGCTTTAGGTGCGGATTTTTGGGATTGCTTCACTTGGAAATAATTCAGGAGCGCCTTGAACGGGACTTTGACCAGATTGTAATTTTTACAGCTCCAAGTGTAAAGTACAAGGTAAAGATTCCCGGGCATGAAGAAATTTTTGTAGACAATCCTGCTGACTATCCTGAAGGAAAAATCGAGTCGTCGCAAGAGCCGTATATAAAAGCTTCAATAATAACTCCTGCTGAATATCTTGGCTCAATCATGGAACTTTGCCGTCTAAAGCGTGGAACACAAAAAAATATGCAGTACCTTGACGAAAAGCGTGTTGAGCTTACTTATGAAATGCCGCTTTCCGAAGTTCTTTTTGATTTTTATGACAAACTGAAATCTTACAGCCGCGGATATGCAAGTTTTGACTATGAGGTTATTGATTACCGACCGACTGACTTAATAAAAATAGATATTCTTATAAATTCAAAGCCTGTTGACGCATTGGCTCAGCTTTGCTACAGACCGAGTGCCGTTGAGCGCGCAAAAGTTGTCTGTGAACGCCTAAAAGGAGAAATCTCCCGCCAGCAGTTTAAAGTTGCAATCCAAGGTGCAATCGGAAGCCAGATAATTGCAAGAGAAACTGTGAATCCTGTTAGAAAAGACGTTCTTGCAAAATGCTATGGAGGAGATGTAACAAGAAAACGCAAGCTTCTTGAAAAGCAAAAAGCCGGAAAAAAGAGAATGCTTATGGCCGGAAACGTGGAACTTCCGCAGAGCGCGTTTCTTGCTGTCTTAAAGGAAAAAGAAGATTCTTAAAAACTAAAGCGGCTTGTTTTCTCTTATGGCGATTTCAAGCTGCTTTATAAAAAAATCTGTTTCCGCTCTGATTCTTTTTAAAAACGACTGCTCCATTTTGAATACGTATCCATCAGGAAAATGCAGAAAAAGGTATTCCCGTTCTTCCGCAATTTTTTTTATCTGCTCGCTAAGAGAAATTTCTTTATGTAAATTTTTTCTAAAAGGCGACTTTTCTCCATCTGAAAGCAGGCTTCTAAGCTCTTCAAGTTTTTTCTTTTCCTCTTCACAGAAGTTAGAAACATTTTTATTTGATTTGCATTTTTCTTTTTGCATATTTTCTTTTGTTGTAAAAAGGCTGCTTTGAGGTATCCCAAGATTTATTCCTGTGCTTGAGCAGTCAAAAATATTTCTTTCATTTTTAAACATCATGCAGAACTGCTGGGCATACTGCAAAAGGATTTTTGTGCTGCATATCTTTTTCCCGCTTTTTGAAATGACAGTTTGCGCCGCCATTGAAAAAGCCGCATCGTAGTTTTCTATTGGCATAAGCCTGCCTGAATTTATAAAACGCTGCTTTAAAGCCATAGTGCCTTTTGCATGAGTTATTCCTATACTATAGCTAAAGTCTAGTCCTGCAACAAAAACTGGAACAGAAGAAGTTCTTCTAAGTTTTAGCGCAATGTATGTTGCCGCAAGTCCAACAGAACCCATTGGCTCAATAAAATTTTTGATGATTTTTTCATTCTTTAGATTATCAAAAAAATTTCCATCTGCATATTTTGTTGCAAACCAGATTATATTTCCGCTAAGAATTTTTGTGGCTTCAGGTCTTGCGCAAAGATCTGCGAACAAAAGAATGTTTTTATTTTTTGCACCTAAAAACGCTTTTTCAATTGCAATCTGGCTTTCCATTGTAACAACTGCATCCGGCATTATGTTTCTTGATACTAGAGGAGCTAGAGCAGCATCAACTGCAATTATAAAAAAATCATTTGGACTGAAAGTTGAATACGGCAAACTGTCTAGTCCTTCACCTGCACCTAAAACAAGCAACGGCTTTGAAACTGTATTTGCCTCATCTTCCAACGTTTTTGAATGTTCAAGACGCGCAATGTTTCTTAAAAAGTTTTTGGAAAAAAGCCTGCCGAATTTTACAAGTGTGATTCTGTTTTTCCAAAATGTGGCGATTATTTCACTTATTGCATTGACGGTAAAATCAAATTTTTCTTTTGAAAAATTTACTCCTGCGCTAAAGTCAATTTTCAATGCGCGCTTTATGCTTCCGCCTTTGCAAATACTTCTTACAAATGAATCTATTTTTTCGCCTTCGCTTAACTTAAACAACGGAATGCCTGCGCTGTTGTTTTGCATTGCAAGCCCAAAAAGATTCTCATCATTTTCAAGCGCGATTATTTCACAATTTTCTGGCAGCAGTGATTTTATTTTTTCAATTCCGTACCAAAGAAGAGGAGAGCAAAGTATTACAAGAGTTCCACTCAAAACCTGTATTTTGTCTATGTAAGTTTCAATTGCCTTTGCAGGATTGTACTTTGAATATAAAAAGCGGCCTTTGTATTCTACTGTCTTTAAAACAGAAAAGCCCTGGCCGGCACTTACCAGACGGGGCTTCTCCTGAACTGATTCGTTCAATTTATTTCCTGTTTTTGTTTTCACTCATAAGAGTAATGTAAGTTGCAAAGAAATTGTCTACAACTTTTGGACTTGCAAAAAGAGCGGAATTTGCTGTATTCAAATCTGCATTGCGGATTTCAGTTTCGCTTGCATCTTCCACTTCATCAGTTTGAATTCCTGTGCACTTAAGAACAACGACATTTGAGCCAAGAATAAACGGCGAGCTGATTTCGTCCTGCTTTAAAGAAAATGCTGTCTTGTATGCATCTTCATTTGAAGCGATTCTTGCAAGAGGTCCAGTTTCAGAAACAGAAGAATAAATGCTTGAGCTTCCGTAGTTTACAGGGAAAGGCTGAACTTCTGATTTTTCCACATTGAACTTTTTGCACGCGCTGTCAAAATTTGAAATAGCGGCTTCTGAAACAAAGTTTTCCGCAATCTCAAGGAAATAATTTTCAATGTAGCTTTTTTCATTTGAATTTATATAGTCAAGAACTGCATCCTGAACTGCGCTGTCTTCAAAGTCCGCTGCCGCTACAGAACCATCACATTTGAATATTGAATATCCGCGTTTTGTTTTTATAACTGCGCTGATTTCATCTTTCTGAAGTTTTTCAAGCTCTGCAAGCGAATCCACGTTGTCAAGCATATTTTCAATCTGGTAGCGGTAAGCTCCTGCATTTTTTCCATCTGCGTCAGAATAATATTTCTGGGATTTTTCACTTGCGGCATCTGCAAATGTAATTTCGTTTCCATTTATCTGCTTTAAAAGCGCCTTTGCTTCCTGCTCATCGTCAACTGTGATTACAGAAAGGTCGTATTTAATGAATTTCTCAGCGTTTTCTTTTCCGAATTTTACAGCTTCTTCTTTTGGAAAATTTGAAGTGCTGAATGCAACTGCGTCAAATGAATGTTTTTCTGCTCCCATTGAAGCAAGAAATTTCTTTTCCGCGCCGCTTCTTTTAAGTCCGTACAATGAAGTTCCGTTGAAAGAAACTTCATTGCCAGTCCCGAATAAATCATAGAAATAGCGTTTGTAAACAAGTTTGCTTTCAATGTCTTTTCTTAGTTTTTCAAGATCAACTGCGCTTGTCTGATTGTAAGCTTTCTGTGAGAATTTTCCTGTTGAAGGATCTGTGAATTTTTCAATTACAAATCTGTTTACAGCTTCTTTTGGAACTATGTAGCCTGATTTTTTTACTGAATCAGTGAACGCCATGTTGATTACAGTCTGATAAAAGGCTTCGCTCATAATGCGGTAATAAGAATTTTCGTCAACTTTGTAGCCGCTAGCCTGATATGACTGCGCAAGATTTGAAACTGCAGTATAGAAGTTTGAGCCTGGCTCATAAGTTATGTTTTTTCCGTTGTAAGAACCGAAAGTGCTTGCCTTCTGCTTGTTAAAGATTGACTGAAAAACTGCGCTCGCTCCAAAGGGAAGAAATACCAGCGCCGAAATTACAAGTATGATTACAGCTCCGATTTTTGAACTGTCTTTTTTTGTTTTCTGTTCAGTGATTTTGTTTTCTTGATCCATAAGAAGATTCATCCTTTTTATATATAAATAGAAGTAAAAACTATTTTATCATTGTAAAATGCAAGTGTCAATGTAGAAACTTTTCTACACATTTTGCCTTTCAATACACAAACTTTCACTTTCATGCTATACTTATTTTATTCGGAGGAATTATGATTCAAAAAACATTGAAAGAAGCTCTTTCTAAAAATGAATATCCAGGACGCGGAATTATTGTAGGAAAATCTGCTGACGGAAAATACGCGGTTTCTGCCTACTGGATTATGGGAAGAAGCGAAAACAGCCGCAATAGAATTTTTGTGGAGGACGGAGACGGAATCCGCACTCAGGCATTTGATCCTTCAAAACTTACAGACCCAAGCCTTATAATCTACGCGCCTGTAAAAGTTCTTGGCTCCAAGACAATTGTAACAAACGGCGACCAGACAGACACAGTTTATGATGGGCTTAAAAACGGACTTAGCTTTGAAAAATCCTTGCAGTCAAGAAGGTTTGAGCCAGATTCTCCGAATTTTACACCGCGCATTTCAGCTTTGCTTGAAGTTGAAAACGGAAACTTTAATTTTTCAATGTCGATTTTAAAGAGCGACTGCGGAAACGAATCTTCTGTAAACAGATACACTTTTGACTTTGAAAATCCGCGCGCAGGAATCGGCCGCTACATTCACACCTATATGCAGAACGGAAATCCGCTTCCTAGCTTTGAAGGCGAGCCTGAGATTTTGGAATTGGACGGAACTTCTATAGAAGAAACGGCAAATTCAATCTGGGAAAACTTGAACGAAGACAACAAGGTTTCACTTTTTGTGCGCTTTATTGAAATTGCAACAGGAAAGGTCCAGACAAAAATTATAAACAAAAACTAGAGAAAAATTAAGAAGCCATTTTAATAAAAACGGATTCTTAACTGTCATTCCCGTGCTTGACACGGGAATCTGTTCTAAAATTTAGATTATCGGGTCAAGCCCGATAATGACAGTAAAATAAAAAATTCGGCATTCGATTAACTATTCAGCGATTTCAAGAGGGCAAGAACTTTTTGGAACGCTGAATTTTCCTTTTTCATTTCCCTCGAACCTCTTGTTATATTGCATAAAGACAAATTGTATTTTTTTGCAATTTCGCGCTGGGTTGTTCCTTCGTCAAGTTCCTTTACAAGACTCCATCTCTTGGAAAAATCCTTTAATTCAGACTTTGTAAAAAGACAGCCGAAAAAATCAAATATAAGATTTTCGTCCTGAATTTTTGAAAGAAGCATGCATATTTCTTTAATCTGATCGCTCTGGCTGTTTTTTGTTTCTGGCATTTTTACCTCTAAAAGAATGATAATCCAATTGCATTAAAAAAGCAAACTGTCTTTAAAATAAAAAGACCGGCTTTTACACCGGCCATGCCTTTTGGCATCCAGGCTCCAATGGGTGGGAGGGGATAAATTGAACACCTGGTAATTTATATATCGGAGCGCATTCCATTTTTCTTGAATTGTTTTTTTACTGTTTGATTATTTGTTGAATCTAATTTCTGAAGGGATACTTCCTAAGACCCTGAGGGATACTTCCTAAGACCCTGAGGGATACTTCCTAAGCCCCTGAGGGATACTTTCTAAGCCCCTGAGGAATACTTCCTAAGCCCCTGAGCGATACTTCCTAAGGCTCTTATGGATACTTACTTAGCCTCTTAGGAAGTATTCCTTTTGTTTTTATGCATTTAAAAATATTGTCAGAGGATTTATTCATCTGTTTCTTCAATAATCGCGTCAATGTTTAGCGAAATGTTGTAGCTTCGGCCGTCCAATGCGGAAACTGCCTTTGTTATTTCGTAATCACCCACAATGAATTTTACGGTGTGGTCGCCGCTCGTTGTGTAGAACTGTTCTACTGGAGCTGTGTATTCGTTATTGTCGAATGTTATCTTTGTGCCTTCTGGAGCAATAAGCCTGATTATTGGCTTTATTTCCCTAAGTGAAATTTCAATATTTGAAGTTTTTGCCTGCTCAACGCTTACTGTGCGCACTTCATTGCGGTAAGAGTCGCTTACAATGTTTATGTTGTGGCTTCCTGTTGGAACAAGAATGTCTTTTTTTCCAAGCTCCGACTGCTTGCCGTCAACAAAAACTGTGAATTCCTTTGCTTCCTCGTCTTCCGCTGAATTTATGGCAAGAGAAATTTTCCCTTCATTTGAAAGAATCGGATATGCGCACACGCTGAATTTTGACTTTGAAATGGAATCGCTTGAACCTTTCATTGCAAGCTGAAGCCTAAAAAACAAAAATCCGTCGGCATTTGCAGGAATCATCTGCGCCATGTACGAATATGCATCGTTTTTTATTGAGTGGTTTTTCTTTGTTGGAACTTTTATATTAAAACTTAGACTTTCACCGAACGTTCCGACTTCCGCTCTTGTTCCGTTATAGTCAATAAGCTTGGCATCTGGAACTGGTGAAATTCCTGAATACAACGACCAGGCAACGGAGTCCCGCCATTCAGCGACTATTTTTGGAACTTTTATTGAAATTTCAATTCCTTCTATAAAAGTTTTGTCTTCTGGAAGCTTTATTACAATTGCATCGTTTACACCGGCTTCAACTGATTTTTTTTCAAACAGTGAGTCTATGCTTATTAAATTTGTCTTGCGCACACGGAAAGGCTCGGCTTTTAACATAAAAATTCCGCATAAAGCCAAAAGCATCAAAGAGAAAACTTTTTTGTTTTTCCTGCCAATGCAAGATTTCATGTTGATATTATAATCTTAAATCTTCTATATTTCTAGTGTAATTTCTTTTATTTTAAGTATTTTCCGGGATTTAATGAAGAGCCGTTCTGCTTTATTTCAAAGTGAAGGTGCGGACCTGTTGAAAGTCCTGTTGTTCCGACTTTGCCGATTTTCTGCCCTGTTGAAACCGCCTCTCCTTCTTCAACTAGGATTTCTGAAAGATGTGCGTAGGTGCTTTCCATTCCGCCTGCGTGGGAAATTATGATGTGGTTTCCGTAGATTCTGTTTCCTCTTTCCACGGATTTTACAGTTCCAGTCTTGCAGGCAAATACAGTTGTTCCCTCCGGAGCTGCAAGGTCAATTCCTTTGTGAAACTGCCATCTGCCGGTTATGGGGCTTTGTCTTTTTCCGTAGCCGGAAGTAAGAATGCTTTTTTCTAGCGGCATTGACATTCCAGGATTTAAAAAATATGCACGTTCAGCCGGACTGAATCTTTCGCCGGGAATAAAATAGAAAAATCTTCCGTTTATTTTGTATTTTGCAAAAGATTCTTGAAAGATTCTTTCTTTATGCTCGCTTGCAAGCAAAAATTCAATGGAAGTGGCAGGGGATTCAGGGATAAAAAGTCCGTTTGCGGAAGGAAGAACTATTGTTTTGCCTTCAAGAAGTTCTGCGCTGTTTTCTATTGAATTTGCGGTTGACAAAGCTTCCTGCCAGACGCTGCATCTTGCCGCCACGGTGAAAATTGTGTCGCCTTTTTTTGCTTTGTATGAATAGAAAGTTGGAACACTTGTGTTTGACTTGAAAAAATCTTTCTGGCACTGCTGGACTTCCTGCTGATACTGGGAAAAAAGAAAGTCGCGCGATTCCAAGGACGGAATTTGCGGAAAACTTTGAGCCTGCACGTAAAAAAGTGAAAAAAATGTTCCTAGAATAAAAAAAAGTTTTTTCTTCATAAAAAAAAGAGCTGCTCAAGAAAATGTTCCTGAACAGCCTTGTGTTTTAACAGCTTTTGGCTGTTACTCTTCTGAAATTGCTCCAACTGGACATACAGAAGCGCATGATCCGCAGCTTACGCAATTGTCAGCATTAATCTGACGCTTGTCGTTTACTTCGCTGATTGCTTCTGAAGGACATTCGCCTTCGCACGCTCCGCAGTTGATGCATTCCGATGAAATTTTGTAAGCCATAAAATACCTCGGTTTGTGTGTGTGGAAAACTCCTAAAAAATAGAAGCCTTCTAAAAAATAATACTTGAAATTTACTAAAAAGGCAAGTTTTGTTTTTTTATTCAAAAATTTTCAAAAGTACTTGACAAAACTTAGGGGGGGGTAAAATGAGCGTTGCTGAATTTTTTTAGCAGAATTCCTTTTTAAGGGCAAGTTTATGAAAAAGATTACTAAGATTTTGTCTATATTTGCGGTTTTTGCTTTGGCATTTTCGTTTGCAGGATGCAGCAGTGATGATGATGACTCAAATAATTGTTCTGAAAGCGGCGCTAGTAGCAGCGGGCAGGTTTCTGAAAACTTTGTAAAAATTCCTGCCGCTTCGATTGACGGAACAGAAAACTGGACGCCAGAATCAAAAGTATTCGTAAGCGGACGTAAACTTGAAGTTGCCTCGTTCTATATGAGCGACCATGAGGTAACGAGGGCAGAATACAAGACTGTCATGGGCAGCGACCCAAGCGAAGCCGATGCTTATGACAAGGACGGAAATGAGCTTACAGGTGATGACAATGTAAAAAACAACCCTGTGAACAATATCAACTGGTATGACGCGCTTGTGTACTGCAATACGCTTTCTATAAAAGAAAGCTTAACCCCTTGCTATTCAATTGACGGAAAAACAGACCCAAGCGAATGGGGAACAGTTCCGGCTTCAAGTGACAGTAAATGGAATGCCGCGACATGCGACTTTGAAGCGGACGGCTACCGTCTTCCTACAGAGGCAGAATGGGAATGGGCTGCGCGTGGCGGCGAAAGCTACGAGTATGCTGGAAGCGACAATACAGACAAGGTAGCATGGTATGCAAGGAATACAAAAGGAACAAGAGATGTAAAGACCAAGAATAAAAACGGCTACGGACTTTACGACATGAGCGGAAATGTATGGGAATGGTGCTGGGATAGAAGAGACGGAAGCATATCAAGCGACACTCCAAACTCAGGTTCGGCTTCTGGTTCTGAACGCATTCAGCGCGGTGGGGCTTGGCAATACTTCGACACCTACGTGCAACTTGCCTTTCGGGTCGGCATCTACCCAGACAACTGCTCCGACGACTATGGCTTCCGCGTTGTCCGCACTGCAAAATAGCAACATTCTACATCATGTTCTTACGTGTGCACGTCATATAGGATGGCATATTCTTGCAAGGCCCCTTGACAAATGCTTGCAAGACCCCCTGACGTGTACTTGCAAGACCCCCTGACCAAAATTCTTTGCAAGGGGTGCTGACAAAAATCCTTTGTCTTTCTTTTTCCACTTTAAAACTATTTTTATTTATGGTATCTTTTTAAAGATTTTTTTAAATTCAGTGCATAAAATTAAAAAAAATGTATATAAAGTTATAAAATCTTAAATAAGAAGTTTTTGCGCTTTTGTTTCAGTTGCTTTCTTTTTAAGATTTTATTCCTAGTGCTATATTGGAGAAAAAAATGGCTAAGACAGAAGAAAAATTTCCGGTTGAAATGTCGGAAAAACTAAAGGCCTTGGAAGCTGCAAGGCTTCAGATTGAAAAGCAGTTTGGAACAGGCTCTTTGATGAAGCTTGGAACAAAAACAGACACTGCTTCTATCGATGTTGTTCCTTCAGGCTCGATTTTGCTTGACGAGGCTCTTGGAATTGGCGGTTATCCACGCGGACGTGTAATAGAAATGTACGGTCCTGAAAGCTCTGGTAAAACTACTCTTGCGCTTCATGCTGTTGCGGAAGCTCAAAAACTTGGCGGAATTGCGGCTTTTATTGATGCGGAACACGCTTTAGACCCTGTTTATGCCAAAAATCTTGGTGTAAACATTGATGAGCTTTGGGTGAGCCAGCCAGACACAGGAGAACAGGCTCTTGAAATTTGTGAAAACCTTGTGCGTTCCGGCGCTGTTGACATAATTGTTGTGGACTCTGTTGCAGCTCTTACTCCTCAGAAAGAAATTGAAGGCGAGATGGGAGATTCCGTTATGGGACTTCAGGCTCGTCTTATGAGCCAGGCGCTTAGAAAACTCACGGCAATTGTTGGAAAAAGCAAGTGCATTGTGGTCTTTATAAACCAGATTCGTATGAAAATCGGCGTTATGTTTGGAAACCCTGAAACTACAACTGGCGGAAATGCGCTGAAATTCTATTCATCTATCCGTCTTGAAATCCGCAGAATTGAATCAATTGACGGCAAGGGCGAAGAGGATGCCGTAGGAAACCGCGTGCGTGTAAAAATTGTAAAAAACAAGGTTGCGCCTCCTTTCCGCAAGGTTGAACTTGATATTTACTTTGGAAAAGGAATTTCTTCTGCCGCATCCATTTTGGATTCTTCTGTAAAGCATGGGCTTATAGACAAGCGCGGCGCCTGGTATACAAGAGGAGAAGAAAAAGTCGGTCAGGGAAAGGAAAATGCGGTTGCATATATAGAAAACAATCCAGCATTTAAAATGGAACTTGAAAATACTCTGCGTGAAAAGATTTTCCCCGGGCAAGTTTTACGCACCAAAGAAGGCGAAGTTGTAACAAAAGAGCAGATTCTTCAGTATGAAAAGGAAATGAGGGCAAAAGGTGTTGGCACTGGCTCTATTGCAGAACCTCCTACAAAGGAAGAAAAGCCAGCTGAAAAAGCTCCTGTTGCTCCTGCCGTAGAAGAAAAGCCTGCAAAAGCTGCAAAGTCAAAGGCCGCGAGCCTTGCAAAAGCCGCTTCGGAAGATAAGCCTGTTCCTGATGAGCTTTTCTAGGATTTATGGAACGTGTTGTTTTAGGACTTGGCTCTAATAAAAGTTTCGGGGCGTTTTCTTCCTTGGAGCTTTTAAAAAGTGCCTGCTCTTGTCTTGCAGATTTTATACATGAGCTAAAAGTTTCTTCTATATATAGAACTGCGGCCATGTATGTCTGCGAGCAAGATGATTTTTATAATATGGTTGCCGTTGGAAATTTCAGCGGAACTCCTGATTCTCTTCTTGAAAAAATCCATTTAATTGAGCAGAAATTTGGACGCGACAGAAGCCTTGAAATTAGAAACGGACCGCGTTCCTTGGACATTGACATAGAGCTTTTTGGAAATCAGACTGTAAAAAAAGAAAATCTTGTGATTCCGCATGAGCGGCTTTTAGAAAGAGCATTTGTTCTTGCTCCTTTTCTTGAAGTTTTGAAAAAAAATGCCGATGTTAATAAAGCGGACATAGAATTCTACGCAAAAAAACTGGATCTTTTAAAAGAGCAGCGGGTTGAAATATATTGTCCGTTTTAAAAATATTGCTTCGGAGCGCAAAATGGAACAAGAACGGACAGTTTGTCATAGAAAATTTATGGCAGGAACTTTTGAGGGACCTCTTGATCTTTTATGGAGCCTTATACGCGAAAATAAAATAAATATCTACGATATTCCGATTGCGGAAATTACAGAGCAGTTTCAGGATTATCTTGATTATGCTGTGGAACTTGACCTTCAGGATTTGAGCGAATTTTATCTTTGGGCTGCAAAACTTGCGTGTATAAAGAGCCGTCTCCTTTTGCCTGTTGAAGTGCGCTATGACGATGACGAAAGCATGGAAGATCCCCGCGAAGAGCTTGTTGAGCAGCTTATTGAATATCAGCGTTTTAAAAAACTTTCTGTTTTAATGGAAGAACAGGAAGAGCAGAGCGAATGGAGCTTTGAGCGCAAGAAAATAGAAAGAACGCTTCCGTTTGACGAAGACGATTCTCAGTGGAAGAAAATGGACACTTGGGCTTTGCTTCAGGATATGCAGAAGATTTTTAGGAATCTTACAAATGTAAATCCTGATGAGCGGCTTTTGAACATGGGCGAGGATATTGCTCCGAATGAAAAAATCGCCTTGATAAACGAGCTTCTGGAAAAGAAAAGCGAATGTATGTTTACAGACTTGATAACCAGAAAAGGCAATGAGCTTGACGTGATTTGCGCTTTTATGGCGATTCTTGAAGCAGTAAAATTGAATTTAGTTGAAATATATCAAAATAAAATGTTTGGAGATATAAAAATATGCAGGAAGCAGAAAGCGGCATGATTTCAGAGGAAAAAAAAGAAGTAAATGAAAATATAGAGGCTTCAGAAGATACTTTGGATGAAGCTGAAAACGACCTTGAAAAACGTCGGGCAGATTTAAATCTTGATACAGAAACTGCGCTTTTGGAAACTGTTCTTTTTTTGGAAAGCGAGCCTCAGACTGTTGAAAATCTTTCAAAGATAACAAAAATGGCTCCTAATGTAATTGAAGAATGCATTGAGCGTTTAAAAGAAAAATATTCAAATGCTGATTCTGGAATTGAACTTTCAATGATTATAGGCGGATGGACTCTTACGCCAAAAAGAGAATGCTTTGACTTTGTAAAAGAGCGGTATGGAAAAAAGAATGAAGGCAGATTAAGTCGCGCCGCTATTGAAACTTTGTCGATAATTGCTTACAGTCAGCCTATAACGCGTGCGGAAATCGAAAGCATCCGCCATGTAAATGTGGACAACATGATGCGTGTTTTGCTTGACAGAAAATTTATAAAGGAAGTCGGAAAAAAAGATATTCCCGGAAAACCTGTTATGTACGGCACAACAAAAGAATTCCTTGAATTCTTCCATTTGCAGAGCATTGCCGATTTGCCGCAGCTTGATGAAAAAGAAAGCGAGAGGTTTGAACTTGCCCGTTAATAATTCAAAAGAGAAGAAAGAAGACGCTATGCGCCTCGAAGACGCTATGCGTCTTCAACAGTACATGGCTAAATGCGGTGTTGCAAGCCGCCGTGCCAGTGAAGCGATTATCTGCGCCGGACGTGTTAGCGTAAATGGAACTGTTGTAACAGAGCTTGGAACTAAAGTCAGCGCACAAGACAAAGTTTGCGTTGATGAAAAAGAAATCCACCTTGAAGAAAAAAAACGTTATGTCCTTTTAAATAAGCCTTCAGGGTATGTGTGTTCCGCAAGCGATGAGAAAGGCCGTCCTGTTGCGGCTGACTTGCTTAAAGAAGCATATACAGAGCGTCTTTACAATGTTGGCAGGCTTGATATGTTTTCAAGCGGTCTTATTATTTTTACAAATGATGGAGACTTTGCTGCAAAACTTTCACATCCTTCCGCAGAACTTGAAAAAGAGTACATTGTAGACACAAGCCTTCCTATGCCGCGTTTTCTTGCGGATGACTTTATGGACGGAATTAGAATCGACGGAGTTTTCTACCGCTGCAAGGATGCCCGCGAGCTTAATTCGCATAGAATGAGAATTGTTCTTGTTGAAGGTAAAAACCGCGAAATCCGCCGTGTGTTTGAAAAGTATGAAGTCGGAATAAAAAGCCTTATGCGCATAAGAATTGGCTGCGTTGGAGTTGGAGAGCTTCAGTTTGGGCAGTTCAGGGATTTGACTCAGGATGAAGTGAAAGCCCTCCTTAGGCTTTGCAAAAATTAAAAAGAGGTTGTTATGGTTGTTGCTATAGACGGTCCTGCAGGAACAGGAAAAAGCACGGTTGCTGGAAAAGTTGCAAAAGACTTGAACCTTACATATTTGAACAGCGGAAGCTTTTACCGCGCGCTTACGCTTGCTTTGCTTGATTCTGGAATAAACCTTGACGATGAAAAATCAGTGGTTGACTTTGCAAAAAAGCAAAAGCTTGACTATGTGAATGCAAGGCTGATTTTAAACGGAAAAGATGTTGACGATTTGCTTCATCAGGACAAAGTTGACGCGAACGTTTCAAAAGTTTCTTCTTTTGTTGAACTTCGGCATTTTGTCAATTCAAGAATGAGACAGATTGTAAAAAGCCTTAGCATAATTTGCGAGGGAAGGGACATGACAACTGTTGTGTTCCCGGATGCGCAATTCAAGTTTTATCTTGATGCTAGCATTGATGTTCAGGCAAAGAGGCGTTTTGATCAAGGCGTGAGCGGACTTTCACTTGAAGAAATAAAGGCTGCCATAATCAAGCGCGACGAAATGGACAGAAATAAAGCGGAAGGCTCCCTAAAAAAAGCAAAAGACGCATTCTATATCGACACTTCAGACTTGACCATAAATGATGTTTGTGCGATAATCGAAAGCAAAATAAAATCAAAAGGGTTTGCTATGGAAAAGGAAGTGGAAAAGAATGGTGCCCAGGGCTCCGACAACATTTACACACAATTAGAAGCATCTATTAATAACATGGAGCCGGTTGAAGACGGTGCTAATGTAAAGGCTACTGTTGTTCAAGTTACAGATGATATTGTATTCGTTGACGTAAACTGCAAGTCAGAAGGAAAAATTCCTGTATCTGAATTTGCTGGAAACCTTCCAAAAGAGGGAGATGTAATTACAGTATATCTCGTAAGCCAGTTTGGAAAAAACGGTCCTATTGTTTCAAAGCAGAAGGCCGATGAAAAACGCCTTTGGGAAGAGCTCAAAGTTGCTGCTGAACAGAAAACT
The DNA here is from genome assembly GCA_002449305.1 of Treponema sp. UBA6852. Taxonomy (GTDB): domain Bacteria; phylum Spirochaetota; class Spirochaetia; order Treponematales; family Treponemataceae; genus Treponema_D. Next base: position 26,609 of record DKDI01000034.1, on the reverse strand, counting down.
CCTGTAGAAGGTGTAATTTCTTCTGTTACAAAAGGCGGATATATGGTTAATCTTGGCGGTGGAATTTCTGCATTCCTTCCAATCAGCCAGGCAGATGCTCAGAAAGTTGAAAAAGAAGACAAGCTTATTGGCGTAAAGTCTAAGTTCTATGTTGAGCGTCTTTATAGCAACGGCAAGCGCAATGTTGTTGTAAACCGCCGCAAGTATCTTGAAGAACAGATTAACGGAAACCGTGATAAATTCTTTGAAACTGTAAAGATTGGCGATACTGTAAAAGGTGTTGTAAAGTCATTCACAAGTTTCGGCGCATTTATTGACCTTGGCGGATTTGACGGTCTTCTTCATATTAATGATATGAGCTGGGGACACGTAACTCGTCCAAAGGATTTTGTAAAAAAAGGTCAGGAAATAGAGCTTAAAGTTATCCGCCTTGATCCAGAGGGAAAGAGAATCAACCTTTCTCTTAAGCATTTTACAGAAGATCCGTGGGTTCACTTTGAAGAAAAGTACCATGTAAATGATATTGTAAAGGGAAAAGTTACAAAAGTTCCTGACTTTGGCGCATTTATTGAGCTTGAAGAAGGAATTGAAGGTCTAGCCCATATTTCTGAATTCAGCTGGACAAAGAAAATCAACAAGCCGTCTGACATGGTAAAAGAAGGCGATGAAGTTGAATGCATGATTCTTGGCTATGATATTCAGGGCGGACGTGTTTCTCTTGGTCTTAAGCAGGTTACAGAAAATCCTTGGGATTCAATTGCTGACAAATATCCTGTAGGAACAAAAGTTTCTGGAAAAGTTGTAAAGATTGCAAACAGCGGTGCATTTGTTCAGCTTGAAGAAGGCATTGACGCTTTCCTTGCTGGCGAGGATCTTTCTTGGACAAAGAAAATCAAGCATCCTGGAAGTGAAATCAAAGTTGACCAGCCTTTGGATGTTGTTGTTTTGGACTGCGATCCAGAAAACCACAGAATCCGCGTTGGCGTAAAGCAGCTTACAGACAATCCATGGAAGGCTTTTGCTGAGGAATATAGAGTTGGTGGAACTCTTGAAGGCGAAGTTACTTCTATCAATGACTTTGGAATTTTTGTAAAAGCTCCTAATGGAATTGAAGGTCTTGTTAACAAGGCAAACCTTAGCGATGACCGTGATGTTCCGTTTGAAGAAGCTGTAAAGAAATACAATGTTGGCGATAAAGTTAATGTTTATGTTGTTTCAATTGATGTGGACAAAGAGCGTGTTGCTTTCTCTGTAAAAGAATACAAGAGAGCTCAGGATCGCGCTGAAATTTCACAGTATATGTCTTCTAGCAATGATGACAGGGCTTACACAATTGGCGACAGCGTAAAGAGCCACGCAGAGTAAAAACAAAATCAATGAGTGGAAACAGCTTAATTTCTTTAGACAGGCTAAAGTCACTCATTGAAATTAATACACGCATAAATTTAAATTATGCGGATCCAGATACATTGCTGGTTTCAATTTTGGAATCAGCAATGCTTATGGTTAAATGTGAAGCCGCATCTCTCCTCCTTGTGCGGAAAGAAATCAATTCACTAGAATTTTATATCAGTCTTGGTCCTAAAAATTCCGAAGTTAAGAAAATCCTTGTTGAAAAAGAATCAATTGCTGGCTGGGTTGCTGAAAATTGTCAGTCGGTCATAATCAACGATGTAAACAGTGATCCTCGCTTTAATTCCACAGTTCAAAACACAACAAAATATGTTACAAGAAACATGATTGCTTTTCCTATGAGCGTGAAAGGTGATTGTGTTGGCGTTATTGAGTTGATTAATAAGGAAAATAAAGGCGACTTTACTGCCGACGACCTTGAAATTCTTGAGCTTTTGGGCGAGCAGGCGGCTGTTGCATACCAAAATGCCTTGCGCTACAGAAAAAATAAAGTTCAGCTTAACGCTCTTCAATATGTTGTTGACGCTGGCAAAGACTATCATCCTTTTATTGCGCGGAATCCGCTTGTTCTTTCGTTAATTGAAAATATAAAGCGTGCTTCTGCGATTAATTCTTCTGTTTTGATTACCGGTGAAAGCGGAGTTGGAAAAGAGCTTTTTGCAGAGCAGATTCACCTTTTGAGCAACAGAAAAAATAAGCCTTTTGTCCGCGTGAGCTGCGCTTCTTTAAGTCCGTCGCTTCTTGAATCTGAATTCTTTGGACACGTAAAAGGCGCTTTTACCGATGCTGTTTCTTCAAGAAAAGGCCGCTTTGAAATGGCTGACGGCGGAACAATTTTTCTTGATGAGATTGGCGAGTTGCCTTTTGATTTGCAGGCTAAGCTTTTGCGTGTGATTCAGGAAAAAAAGTTTGAGCGAGTTGGTTCTTGCGACACAATTTCAGTTGATGTGAGAATTATTGCCGCAACAAACCGCGACTTGGAAGCAATGATAAAACAAGGAACTTTTAGAAGCGACTTGTATTTTAGGCTGAATGTTCTTCCGATTGCAGTTCCGCCTTTGAGGGAGCGCAGGGATGAACTTGAAGATTTGTGCGAATTCTTTTTGAATAAATTCAAGGCTGAAATACATAAAGAATTCCTTGGATTTTCAGAAGCTGCAAAAAAAGCAATTTATTCTTATATGTGGCCTGGAAATATCCGCGAGCTTGAAAATACAATTGAAAGGGCTTGCATAATCGGAAATCCGCCTTTTATTCAACTAAATGATTTACGGCTTCCCGTGGATTCTGAAAATTTGCCAGAAACAGAAGAAATTCAAAACTGCGCAGAAGAACTTTCGCTTATGAAAGACCGCAGCTTAAAAAATGCGCTTTCGGAATTTAAAAGACAGTATGTTGAAAGAATTCTAAGAGAAACAAACTGGAATCAGACTGCCGCCGCAAAAATTCTTGATATTCAGCGCACTTATGTTTCAAAGCTTATTTCTGAACTGAATATCCGCAGGACTTGACTTTCAAGGTTTTGACAAAAAGACTGATATTCTATATAATAAAAAAATATTCGGAGTAAAAAATGTCTAAGGAAAAAAAAGCTACTGCAAATGCAAAAATTGAAGATTTTATTATTAAAAATAGAAAAATATTTATTTGCGGAGTAGCCGTTTTAGTTGTTGCCGCTGTAGTTGTTTGCACTGTATTTGCAATTTCTGATTCAAATAAGAAAAAAGATCTTGCTGCCATTGATTCAATTGAATATTCTTATGCTGCAAAATCTGGCGAAATAGAGGAAGATGAAGCTTCTTCTCGTCAGGCAAAGGCAGAAGAAGCTCTTGCGCCTTATCTTTCAAAGAAAAATATTGCCGGTGTGCGCGCCAATATGCTTTACGCTGACATTGCCTTTGCAAAGAAGGATTTTACAAAAGCACTTGACTGCTACTTAAAAGCTGCTAATGCTTCTAAAAAAGCTTATACTTATGCAGAATGTATGTACAATGCCGGTGTTTGCGCAGAAGAACTTTCTAAAAATGACGATGCTGTGGCTTATTATAAAGTTGCTGCAGATACTGAGGATTTTTACCTTGCTTCTCATGCGCTTTTTAATGCTGCAAGAGTTTGCGAAGTTTCAGAAAACTATTCTAATGCCGCGGAGCTTTATCAAAAAACTGTTGATTCTTATAGCGGATACGAGTGGGCAAATCTTTCTGAAAGCCGCCTTATTGATTTAAAGGCAAAAGGAAAAATTGACTAAAAATCAGTGTTCTTATAAAGAAAAAATTGGCGGTGTTTGTTTTGCAAAAAAATTAAAGACCGCCTTTTTTTTATTTGCCGTGCTTTTTGCCAGTTGCGGACTTGACACTTTTTATTACCTTGAGCCGCCAAAGACTGATGGGCACACAACAAAATACACAAGCGATGATAGGGCTCAGCTTTATTTTTCTTTTTTAACCAATGAAGAAGGCGATAATTCTGATTACGGCTCGTCTGATTTTTCTTTCCTTGGCACTGAAGTTTATTACAAGATTTATAATAATTATTCTACAATGGTCAGCGCGCAAAGTTCGATTGACACATTGAATTCAAGCAGTGATGTTTCAGCTGCGGCAACAAATATTATAAACTCAAGAAATTACAAGACGCTTTTGTTTTCTTCCTATAATAAAACCCCTTTGATTCCAGAAAATAATGACGACCGATATGTTTATATCCGCTTGAATAGCTATGGTGAAGAAGATGGATACTCTGCTGCCGTCTGCTACGGAACTTCTGCAATGGAAAGTTATGTTTTAGGTTCAAGCGGTGTAACTTTAATTGGAAAGCCTTTGCGCAATATTAGTTCTGGCTCAGGCTACGGATTTGACTTTAAGAAAACTGACAACGATAATCCGCTTCCTGTTTCAAGTGATGAAGATGTAAACTGGTCAAGTTCTAGTTCTGAGGACGGAGTCTGGTATGTTGATATGTGGGCGGTTTCTGTGGGGCGGGATTCAAGTTATTCACCTTCCTACAGCAAATTGCTTCACCTTGGCTCGATTTCAATAAAAGAAGAATGGTACAACGACTAACTCTTATAAAATTTCAAGGATTTTATTTATAAATGCGCAGTTTTTTTCCAAATCTTCCTTTAGTTTCCATGGCGGATTCATTATAAACATTCCGCTTCCGTAAAGATGGGAGCCGGTTTCTATTTTTGTTTCCTCTGGATTTTTTGTGATTAGCTCGATTTTAAAGCTTTCGCAAGGAGTTGTTCCTAACTTGCAGAAGTCTTCAAGTTCTGTTAGAAGCTGAGAAGTTTCATTTTTTCGGCGGAGCAAAAGCGGATACCAAAGCGCGATAATGGCCGTGTTCCATTTTCTTCTTACAATTTTTAATGCGTCGCAAACTTTTTTGTAATCCTCTGAGTCTTCGTAGCTTGGGTCGCACAGAACAAGTCCGCGTTTTATTAGCGGCGGTGTGAGCGCGCAAAGAGCCTTGTAGCTGTCTTCATTGTGAATTACGGCTTTGCGGCTTTTCATGTTGTTTTTTAAGGATTCAAGTGCTTGCGGATGCTTTTCTATAAAATGGAGGCTGTCTTTTTCTCTTGAATAAAGGTGTTCAAGTTCCGGGCTTCCTGCGTATTTTTTTTCTTCAAGATAGGGAGATTCACGTTCGATGTATTCCTTTAAGCCGTGCGGAAATTCTTGCGAAGTCCGTTTGTAGAATCTGTATATTTTTTCTATTCCGTCTTTTGCTTCGTTTGTTTTTAAGCTCCGCTCGTCATCAAGATTGAATATTCCGGCTCCTGAATGGCTGTCTATTATTGTAAAAGGCTTTTCTTTTTTGCAAAGGGAATCCAAAATCAGGCAAAGGCTAGTGTGCTTTAAAACGTCTGCAAGGTTTCCGGCGTGATACTCGTGCTGATAGCTTAGCATTTTTCAATTTCCTTTATCCAAAGCTGCGCGTTTGCATCGCTAGGCATTCTCCAGTCTCCTCTTGGCGAAAGATTTACTGTTCCAACTTTTGCTCCGTCTGGCATACAGCTTCTTTTGAACTGCTGGCTAAAAAATCTTTTGTAGAAATTCTTGAGCCATTTTAAGATGATTTCTTTTGTGTATATTGTTTTTGTCGCCTTATCTTCTTTTCCAAGAAATGCTTTTTGCGCAAGAAAATAAATTTTCCGTGGAGAAAATCCCCAGCGCAAAACATAGTAAAGAAAAAAATCATGAAGCTCGTAAGGACCTACAATTTCTTCTGTTTTCTGACTTATTTTTCCTTCTGAAGGAGGAAGAAGTTCCGGGCTTACAGGAGTTGCAAGAATATCATTCAGAACATCTGAAAGACTTTTGTTTTTCTTTTCAAGCGCTTCGTCAGCAAACCAAGAAACAAGGTGGCGGACTAAAGTTTTTGGAATGCTGGAATTTACGCCGTACATGCTCATTTGATCGCCGTTGTAAGTGCACCATCCAAGCGCGAGTTCGCTTAAATCTCCAGTTCCGATTACGATTCCATTGCACTTGTTTGCAAAATCCATAAGAACTTGAGTACGCTCGCGTGCCTGACAATTTTCGTAAGTTACATCGTGCGTGTTTATGTCTTGTCCTATATCTTTAAAATGTTGAATTACGGCATCCTTGATATTTATTTCTTTTAAAGTTGTTCCCATTTCATTTGCGAGCAGGCAGGCATTGTTGAACGTTCTGTCTGTTGTTCCGAATGCAGGCATCGTTATAGAAAAAATTTTTTGCCTTGAAATATTGCATTTGTCAAAAGCTCTTGCGCATACTAAAAGTGCCAAAGTTGAATCTAGTCCGCCGCTAAGTCCTATGACTGCTCCCTGCGAATGAATATGCCTTAGCCGTTTTGCAAGTCCTTCCGACTGCATTTCGATTATAGAAAAACATCGTTCTTTTCTTTTTTGAATATCAGAAGGTACAAATGGATGAAGAGCAATTTTCTCATAAAGATGTTCGTCTATGTTGTCGGCAAAAAACTCCTGCTGAAGTCCGCTTACAAAAATTGTCTTGTATTCAGACTTTGCAAAACTTGTGCTTCTTGAAAAAGTTGTGGATTTTACTCTGTCTTGTGTGAGCTTTTCTAAATCGATGTCCGCTATAAGAAAGTCCTGTGTGTTTTCAAAAAGGGAGGATTCTGCTTTTATTGCTCCGTTTGCTGCAATGATGCTGTGTCCGCTGAAAATCATGTCGGTTGAACTTTCGTCGTGGCTTGCGTTTGCGTAAATGTATGCGCCCACTGTTTTTGCGGAATGACCTGCTACAAGCATCCTTCTGTATTCAGCTTTTCCTGCGACTTCATTGCTTGCGCTTAAATTTGCAATTATTGTAGCTCCGTTTATGGCGTGTCTTGTTGAAGGTGAAAACGGAACCCACAAATCTTCGCAAAGTTCTGCGGAAATTTTTATGGAAGAATCATTTTCATCTTGAATAAAAATATTTGTGCCAAACGGAATGTCTTCCAAGCCTTTGAAAACTGAAACTTGTTTTACTGTGTTTTCAGAAAATGAAGCAAACCAGCGGCTTTCATAGAATTCAGAATAGTTTGGAATAAAGGACTTTGGAATAAAAGCAAGAACTTTTCCTTTATAAATAAAAGCTGCGCAGTTGAACCGCTCTGAATCCAGTTCAACAGGAAGTCCAACGCAAAAAAGAACATTGCAGTTTTTTGTTTCAGCGCAAATATTTTTTAGGGCAATATAACATTCTTCCTGAAGTTTTTTTTGTGCGAATAAATCAGCGCAAGTATAGGCGCAAATAGAAAGCTCTGGAAAAACGAGAAGCTTTATTTTTTTGTCTTGGGCTTTTTTTACAAGTTCAATTATCTGCTTAGAGTTGAAGTCGCAATCCGCCACAGAAAGTGAAGGGGACACGCTTGCAACTCTGAAAAATCCGTAGTTCATAAATTGATTATACGAATTATCAGCAGAAAATTCAATTTTTTTATGTGTAGCAGGCGAGGATGTCGTCCTGGCTGCTTTTTAGAAGCTCTATTACATCTGGCCGGAACGCGTCTTTATCTTCTAAGATTGTGTTCATTGCCATGTTGAATTCGGCTGCGCTTATTTCTTCCGCGGAAAAAAAGTTTATGCAGAATTCTATTGCGATTGCGCACATCTGGGTGTAGATATTGTTGATGCTGCTTTTTAGTCCGTGAGGCATTCCTCTTCCGTCGTAGCGTTCGTGGTGGTGCATGCAGATGTCAGAGCAGACTTTTACAAAATATGCGACACTTGGCGAGCTGTTCACGCCTACAAAATCTGCTCCTGCTATTGTGTGTGTTTCTGGAATGTCATCGATTTCTGACTGGGAATAAACCTTGAATTTTTCGTGGCTTACAATCATTCTGCCTATGTCGTAAAAATATGCTGCGCGGCTGATTATTTCAATTCCTTCCGGCGTAAGATCTTTTGGAGCTTTTGTTGCAAAATAATTTTCAAGCATGATGTGCACAATTTCACTTACTTGAATATAAAGGTCGTCGCTCTTTTTTTCACCTTTGAGATAAGTAAGATAAACACGGCGAAGCTTGTCTGCATAAAGAATTGTCGCCTTGAGCTCTTTGTCTGAAACTGTTCCTTTTAGCATTGAAGCGGCAAGAACTTTTTTTGCGAATATTGACTTCAGCTTTGAAAGAATTTGCTCGCTGTCATAAGGCTTCTTGAAAAATCCTGACGCTCCAAAATTTGCGGCTCTTATAATGTTGTCTTTTTTGGCTTCTGAAGAAATAAGCAGAATCACCATTCCTGAGTGTCTTGACTTGTCTAGCAGGCTGAGCACTTCAAATCCGCTTAATCCGGGCATATTTATATCAATGATTAATCCGTCTATTTTTACAGCCGGATTGTTTAGAATATCAAGCGCCGCATATCCTGAATCTGCTTCAATTACATTGTAGAAACTTGCCAGTATGTTTTTTAAAACCGCTCTGTCAATTTCAGAATCATCAACTATTAAAATCGTTGTCATCTCTTGCTCCAGTTGTTGAATATCAAAAAATCGCTGAAACTGAATTTTTAAATGTTATCAAATAATTATATCATATCATCTTGAAATGTAAAGAAATAAACTTTTGGAAAAATACTTTGCCTTGACATCTGGTGTGTATTTTTTTAAAATACTGAAAAAATTTCGCGTTTATTTTTGGAAATCTATATGCTTGAAAAAATGAGAAACATTGGCATCATGGCTCATATTGATGCTGGAAAAACAACTACAACAGAAAGAATTCTTTATTATTCTGGAAAAATTCATAAAATCGGTGAAATTGATGATGGCGCGGCTACAATGGATTTTATGAAGCAGGAACAAGAGCGTGGAATTACAATCGCTTCAGCTGCAATAACAACCGAATGGAAAGGCTACAAAATAAATATCATTGACACTCCAGGCCATGTTGATTTTACTGCGGAAGTTGAACGTTCTTTGCGTGTTCTTGACGGAGCTGTTGCCGTAATTTGCGCTGTTGGATGGGTTCAGCCGCAGACTGAAACTGTCTGGAAGCAGGCAGATGAATTTCATGTTCCGCGCATTTGCTTTGTAAACAAGATGGACAGAGTAGGAGCGGACTTCTTTGGAGCAATTGAAGATGTTCGTAAAAAATTCGGCTGCGAGCCTGTTGCTCTTGAAATTCCTATGGGAAGCGGGCAGGACTTTGAAGGTGTTATAGATCTTCTAAAAATGAAAGAAATCCGCTGGGACGCAGAAACTGAAGGCGAAAAATTTACAGAATCAGAAATCAGCGATGAATACAAAGAACTTGCACAGGAATGGCGGGAAAAACTTGTTGATACAGTAGCTTCAAACGATGAAGAGCTTACAGATCTTTATATAGAAGGCAAGGAAATTTCTGTTGAGCAGCTTATGTCTGCATTGCGCAAGGCTACAATTAATAGAACTCTTGTTCCGTTTCTTTGCGGTTCAAGCCGGCACAATCAGGGAGTTCAGCCTCTAATTGATGCGATTGTTTCTTATCTTCCTTCTCCGGATGAAGTTCCTCCAGCTGAAGGAATCCATGTAAAGAAAAATGGAGAGGAAAAAATTCTTGTAAAATGTGATCCAGATTCAAAGACTCCAGCAGGTCTTGTATTTAAAATTCAGTATGACCGCGAGGCAGGAATTCTTTGCTTTGTTAGAATGTACTCTGGAAAAATTTCAACCGGAACTCAAGTTTACAATGTTGGAAAAAAGAAGCGCGAGCGTGTAAATAGAATTCTTCGCGTAAATGCAAACAGAATGGAGCAAATGGACAGCGTAAGTGCAGGAGACATTGCCGTTTTTGTAGGCTTGAAATTTGCGCAGACTGGAGATACTTTGGGAAGCGAAGGAATGCCTGTTCTTCTTGAAAGCGTAAAATTCCCAGAGCCTGTTATTTCGATTGCGATTGAGCCTGAAACAATGGGGGATCGCGCAAAACTTCAGGAAACTCTTGAAATTCTTAGCCGCGAAGATCCTACGTTTACTTTCCGTGATGACGAAGAAACCGGGCAGCTTGTTATTTCTGGAATGGGCGAGCTTCACCTTGATGTTCTTGTTACTCGAATCAGAGACGACTTTAAAGTTCAATGCAGAGTTGGTTCTCCGCAGGTTACTTACAGAGAGTCAATTTCTACTGCTGCTGATTATAAAGAAGAGTTCAGCAAAGTTCTTGCCGGAAAAGAAAATGCTGCTTGCCTTGCAATTCATATTGAACCAAGAGAAACTGGAGCCGGAAACTCTTATACTTGCGCAGTGCATGACAACTCAATTCCAAAGGAAATTTATGAAGCGATTGAGCAGAGCATTCAAAGCTGTTTTGCTTCTGGAATACGAATGGGCTATCCTTGTACAGACATTGCAGTTTCTGTAACTGACATAAAATACGATGAGCTTACAGCTTCTACTTTTGCATTTGAAGCCGCCGCGGCCGAAGCATTTGACAAGGCGTGTGAGTCTGCAACTCCAGAACTGCTTGAGCCGGTAATGGAAGTTGATATTGAATGTCCTTCTGAATTTGTTGGAGATGCAATGAGCCAGATTACACAGCGTGGCGGAATGATTGTAAGCATGGATGAAAAATCAGGCGAAAACGTAATTCACGCAAAAGCTCCAATGGCGAAAATGTTCGGATTTTCGACAAACCTTCGCTCTGTAACACAAGGAAGAGCAAGTTTTGGAATGGTGTTCAGCCACTTCCAGGTAAAGGCGTAAATTCTTGGAGGACGCTTGAGCAAGATTGTTTGCTGCGTTACTGCTTTGGCGGAAACATCACCTCAGGCTGTTCCTCTTGGCGCCGCTTGCATTGCTTCTGCTGTAAAAAATAGTCCGCTTACAAAAAATATTTTTGAAGTTCACTTGTCTTCTTTTTCTCTTGAAAATGGAAATTCATCTAAGATTGAATCTGAAATTTTTTCTTGCGCAGAAAATCTTTTTGCGGTTTGCTTTAGTGTTTTTGTATGGAACAGAACGCAGCTTGAAACTTTGGCGCAAAAGATAAAAGAAAAAATTCCTTCTGCAATTCTTATTGCTGGAGGTCCTGAAGTTACAGCATCTCCTCTTTCATTTAAAAATTTTGACTGGACTATTTGCGGTGAAGGCGAAGAGTCTGTTCCGCAGCTTTTGAATAAACTTTTTAACTCTAAAAACAAAAATGAAAATTTTGATATTCAAGGAGTCTATAAAAAAGACGAAAATAAAAATTCCTTGTGCCGAAGTTTGCCTCCGTCATTGCAAACTTTGTCTTCACCATGGCTTGATGGAACTTTGAATCCTTCTGATTATTGCGGCGCGTTGTGGGAACTTGCACGTGGCTGTCCTTTTAAATGTTCGTATTGCTATGAAAGCAAAGGCGAAAAAAAAGTTCAGTATTTTTCAATGGAGCGCATAGAACGCGAACTTGAATTTTTTGCTGAAAAAAAAGTGCCGCAAGTCTTTGTTCTTGATCCGACTTACAATGCGAATAAAAAACGCGCACTGGAAATTCTTAAGCTTATAAAAAGAAAATCTCCTGCGACATTTTTTAGTTTTGAAGCCCGAGCGGAATTTATTGACAGGGAACTTGCCCATGCTTTTGCTTCTATTCCGTGCAGCCTTCAGTTTGGACTTCAAAGTATGCACAAAGAAGTTCTTAAGCTAGTGAACAGAAGCTTTGATAAAAAATTATTTGTAAAGAACATTGGCATTCTAAATAGGGAAGGAGTTGTCTTTGGTTTTGATTTGATTTTTGGACTTCCGGGCGACAGTTTTTCTGGATTCAAACAGAGCGTAGATTTTGCGCTTTCTCTTTACCCGAACAATCTTGAACTTTTTTGTCTTAGTGTTTTGCCGGGAACAGATTTGCATGACAAGGCTGCATCTCTTGGTCTTGTGTGGCAGCAAGAACCGCCTTACAATGTTTTAAAAACAAAAATGTTCTCACAGCAAGACATTGAAAGAGCAAGAAAATTTTCTTTTGCTGCCGATATTTTTTACAACAAAGGCAGAGCCGTTCCTTGGTTCAATTTGATTTTATTTCCGCTTCATGTAAAGCCTTCTGTTTTCCTTGAAAATTTTTCGCGTTTTTTGGAGCTGAAAGAAAATGCGGATTTTTCATTTTTGGGAATTCAAAAACTTCAGCTTGAATTTGTTTTGTCGCAATATAAAAACCGGCATCTTGAAAAAATGATTCTAGTTGCTTCTGATATAATCGTTTTGAATAATGCGCTGAGCCTTTTTACTGCGGAAGGAAAAGAGTCTTGTGTTGAACTTCATTATCATCCTGACGATTTGATGAGTGGCTACGATGTTGCGTTTTTATCTGAAAATTGCGGGAAGTTTAAAAACAAAACAAAAGTTTTCGGCGGAAAAAATGGTGCGGACTGGAAAGTTATAAAATAGTTTGAAAGGTGATTTTTATATTTCAATGTTTGCTGCAAATTAATTAATTCAAAATTGTTTAAAAATAAAAAAGACACTCGAAAATCAAGTGCCTTTTACTGAGCTACTCGTGATTCGAACACGAGACCCACGCCTTAAAAGGGCGTTGCTCTACCTACTGAGCTAGTAGCCCATCCGTTTTTCAACGTGATTAGTATCATATACTCTAAAATAAATTTGGTCAAGAGCATTTTATTGTTTTTTGCAAAATAATTTGAACAAAATTTTCCCCTTGACACAGTTTGCGTTTTCTTTTTTACTTTTATTAGTTATATGAATGGACTTGTTTTAGATGGAAGTAAAAATGTTTTTCAGGTTGAATGCGATGACGGCTATGTCCGAGAATGTTCTCTAAAAGGAAAAATTTTAAAAGACGGAAAAGGCTATTACAATCCGCTTGCGCCAGGCGACATTGTTATTTTGGATGATGATTCCCTTGAAGATGAAAAAGGTCTTATAAAAAATCTTGTTCCTCGCAAAAATGAATTTGTGCGTTGGAATGTAAAAAAAAGACAGCCTCAGGTTCTTGCTTCAAATTTGGATTATCTTCTGATTGTTACAACTCCAGACGAGCCTCCTTTTAAACCGCGCTTTATTGACCGTGCTCTTGTTCAGGCGGATTTTCAGAAAATAACTCCAGTGATTGTCTGCAATAAATATGAACTTCCGCAGTCGGATGAATTTAAAGAGCGGCTTTTGAACTGGGAAGAAATTGGATACAAAATAATCCGTTCAAGCGCAAAGACTGGCGAAGGAATTGAAGAGCTTGCGAATTTCATTGAAAACAAAACTTGCGCCTTTGTTGGAAAAAGCGGCGTTGGAAAAAGTTCTATAATAAATGTTCTTGACAACAATGTTGTTTTAAAAACTGGCAGCCTTTCCAAAAAATACGGCAAGGGAACTCATACAACAACAAAAGGCACGCTGATTCATCTTCAGCTGAACGAAGCTCTAATGGGCGGAAGAAAAGATGCGGTTGCAAATATAATCGATACTCCGGGCGTAAAAACTTTTTTGCTGCACGGAATTTCCGCGGAAAATCTTGCGCTTTATTACAAAGAATTTTTTCCGTTTATTGGAAAATGCAGTTTTGGAATGAGCTGTTCACATATAAAAGAAAAAGGCTGCGCAATTTGCAAAGCTGTCGAAGAGGGAAAAATTTCAAAGGCGCGCTACGAAAGCTGGAAAAAAACTTTTGAGGAATTAAAAACCGGCGTTTGGGGCGACTAGTTTTTCAATTAAAAAAGTCCTTTGGAATTTCTGATTCAATTGTAATTTTTTCTTTTGAAACTGGATGCACAAATTCCATTTTTCTTGCATGAAGTTTTATTCTGTCTGATTTTATTCCGCCGTAAAGCTCATCGCCTGCAATTGGAAGATTCACACTTGCAAGCTGAACTCTTATTTGATGTGTCCGCCCCGTGTGCAGCTGGCAGTCAATTTGGATAATGCTGCTTTTTTCTGAAATTATCTTAAAGTCAGTTTTTGCAAAAAGTCCACCCTTTGATTCTGGAACAATTCCCATTTTGCAAGCTGAGCTTTTTGGTGAAATCCGCGCAATAAAATTTTCAACAGTGAATTCTTTTTTTTCAGGAAGTTTTCCAGTGCAGACTGCTCTGTAGATTTTTTTTATTCCGCGGTTTTTAAACATTTCAGAAATTTCTTTGTTTATACTGCGGCTTTTTGTGAACAAAAGAATTCCGCTTGTTTCTCTGTCCAGTCTGTGCATTATTCCAACGTATGGCGGATTTCTAAGAGAAGGATTTTTTTGCCACAAATATTTTACTGTGCAGTCGTGGGCGTTTTTTCTTTGACCTGTAATTGTCTGTTCGGTTGGAAGAAAAGGCGGTTTGTTTATTGCGATTAAATATTCATCTTCAAAAAGAACATCTTTTTCTGTAAGTTCGAAATCTGTATCTTCCGGCTGTTTTTCAAAAAAGAATTTTTCCTTGTCAATTAAAACTTTAACTGTGCTTCCTGAATTTATTTTAAATGAAGGAATTCTGCATTGATTGGAATTTACATAAACTGCGCCGGAAACAATTAAGCGTCTGATTTTGCTGTTGGAAATTTCGCCTTCAAGAAGCTCTGGAATTTTTTGCCTTAAAAATTCATTTAAAGTTTTCTTTTCGTTTGATGTCCAAGTTTTTTCAATCATCGCTTTATAATAAACTTCATTTTGAATAAATTCAATTTCCGCTGAATTTTAATTTACAAAAAAAATGCAAGGTTTTATAATCTTGTGAATATGGAAAAGCAAGAAAACTTAAAGCTTGGAGTTTGCTGGATTTTATTTTCTGCATTTGGATTTGCGGTAATGGGACTTTGCGTCCGTTTGGCAGGAAACATTCCTTTTGTTCAGAAAACTCTTTTTAGAAACCTCATTGCGTTCTTTGTTGCTTTTTCGACTTTGTGCATGAAGGCAAAAAAAGACAAATCGGTTCTTTACATTCCTCGTGAGGCTTGGAAATTTTTGCTTTTAAGATCGGCAGTTGGTTCTCTTGGAATTTTTGGAAACTTTTATGCTTTGGGCTTTATGAATATTTCTGATGCCGCTATGCTGAATAAAATGTCGCCATTTTTTGCTGTGGTTGCAAGCATTTTCATTCTTGGTGAAAAGCCAAATTTTGTTTCTGCATTTTCATTGATTGTTGTTTTTGCCGGCTCGCTTTTTGTTATTAAGCCCACATTTGATTTTGTAAAAGTTTTTCCGGCTCTTTTTGCTTTTGTCGGCGGAATGGGAGCTGGCTTTGCGTCTTGCTTTGTAAGAAAACTTCATTCGTATAATGTTTGCGGAGATTTTATAATTGTTTTCTTTTCACTTTTTTCAAGTTTGCTTGCAATTCCGTTTGTTTTCTTTTGCCACGTGCCTATGACTTTGTTTCAAGTTCTGATTTTGCTTTGCGCGGGACTTGGAGCTGCTTGCGGTCAGTTCGGAATGACAAATGCTTACTTTAATGCTCCGGCTTCAAAAATTTCAATTTATGATTATTCAAATATTGTTTTTGCAGGAATTCTTGGATTTGTTTTTCTTGATCAGATTCCGGACGTTTTTAGCATTGCAGGATATTTTATTATAATTGGAACTGCCGTCTTTGTTTTTATTTACAATTCAAAAATTGCGGCTAAAAGGCAAGCTGAAAATTAGCATGGAGTTTTGCTTTCCGTAAGAGATTTTAAAATTGATTCCATTACTTTAAAGCTTGCAGGAGTCAGCGAGTCTATGTTGTCGCTTTGTGTGTGGAAAAGGCGCCAAGTGTAGGGCAGGTGCTCTTTGTATGAAAAGTCCGGAATATTTTCTTCAATGCGTTTTTGCTTTGAAGTTTCCCTGTTCATAACCGCATCTTCAAGAGATTTGTCGCTGTTGATTTTTCTTGCATAAAGTGAAGCTTCTTCTGCTGGTAAAAGTGTAATTGCGACTGCTGGAATTCCACAGGCAAGAAAAGATGCGTTGTCGCTGTACGGAACTGGAAGTGTCATCCATCTGCCGTCTGTGGCGCGCTTTAAAATATTTTGTGTTCTTGCGTAAAGGTCGTTGAATTGAGATTTGAATTTTGCGGAAGCCAGTGAACTTAAACCACTTTTTGAAAGAATCGGAATTTCACCGCGTCCGCAAGCGTCAAAAACATAGACATCATCGTTTGTAATTCCAAGACGCTGAAAAGTTTTTGCAATTCCAAATGCGCCTTGGTTTGTTACAGTCCAGCCGAGCTCTTCTCCGTCTGTAAAAAAAATTCTTACATTATGGAATGAAGGATAATTTTTAAGCCACACTGCCCAGTTCATAAGCTGCCAGTCAGCCGCGCTGTTGTCGTTTGCGCCAGGACTTTCTGGAACTCTGTCATGGTGGGCAATTACAGTTTTTATTTTAAACTGAGAATTGTAGCTTGAAGAGCCAAACTGAACTAAAATGTGATTCTTTCCGTCTATTACAACACGGTTGGAAGTTACACCGCGGCTTTCAAGCCATTTCTGTATAAAGTCCGCTCGGTTGCAGTCTTGAGCTAGATATTCTGAAAACTCATTCGGAAGGAATCCCATGATGTTCTAGTAGTCTCCGTTTCTGCGGCGGTCATTTGAACCAAATCTTCTTCCGCCGTTCCTTGAAAAACTTGAACGCTGCTCACGAGGCTTTTTTTCTTCTGCATAGTTTACGCGGATTTTGCGTCCGTCAACTTCTTTGCCAGCAAGCTCAGCGATTGCCTTGTCTGTTTCCGCAGAATCTTCCATTTCAACAAAGCCGAAACCTTTTGACTGGTTTGTGTCGCGGTCAATAATAATTGTTGCAGAAACAACATTCCCATAAGTAGAAAATAATGAGCTTAATGTGTCTTGTGTTGTAGCATAGCTCAAGTTTCCAACGTAAAGTCTTTTTGACATAAATAATTCCTTGCAGATTCACAAAGCCTTGGCAAGGAATCGTGCAATATTAAAATACTATGGAAAAAATGCGCTGTCAAGTAAAATTGCCTTTGATAAATTTAGCCTGTTGATTTTAAATATTCTGTGTTATAATATCTTCTATATGAAGAAAGAAGAATTTTATGATTTGCTGGAAAGTATTCCAAAAGCCGAGCTTCATGTTCACGAGGAAGCTGTTTTAAGCAGGGAAACCGTAAAGAAAGTTTATAAGCGTAATTTTAATCAGGATATGTCAGATGAGGAATTCAACTCTCTTTTTGAGTATGATGATTTGACGGGCTTTCTTTCTTCCTTTATAAAAATCCAGTCTTATTTTACAAACATAAATGACTTTGAATATATGTTCAAGGATTTTGAAGACTACTTGAACAAAAACAATATTGTTTACTGCGAAACTTTTTTCAGCCCGACTTCGCATTTAAAGAAAGGCTGGAATTTTCACGACATGATTAGCATTGTTCAAAAAAGCATTGAGCGCATAAAGAAAAATTCTGGGCGTACTGTAAAACTTATTGTTGATGTGAGCCGCTCGTTTGGCGTTGAAAATGCAATGAAAAATCTGGATCTTGTGCTTGCTGAAAAAAATCCTTATATAGTTGGAATCGGACTTGGTGGCGATGAAAAAAAAGGTCCGGCTGCGGAATACAAAGATGTTTTTGTAAAGGCAAAGGAAAACGGACTTCATGTTGTAACTCATGCCGGAGAAAGCTGCGGTGTTTTTTCTATGAAAGACAGTTTGAAACTTTGCAAGGCTGAACGTCTTGGACACGGAATTGCTGCTGCTCAGGATGCTGATTTTATGAAGTACCTTGCAGAAAATAAAATTCCGCTTGAAGTTTGTCCTACGAGCAACATTTTTATTTTAAAAGAGTTCAACGGTGATATGAAAAATCATCCTGTAAAAAAACTTTACGATGCGGGAGTTTTTGTTACGCTGAATACAGATGACCCTACGTTCTTTAAAGTTTCGCTTATTGATGAATATTGGAATATTTACAAAGATCAAAATTTCTCCTTGGACGAAATAAAAGAGATTATCAAAAATGCCTACAAGGCTGCTTTTATTTCTCAAGAAGAAAAAGACAATTATTGCAAAAATGTTGATGCTGCCTGGGACGATTGGTTTAAAAAACATCCGGGGGCAAACTAATAGAATAATCTGAATTTTGTTAGTGGCATTTTAATATTGTTGCCGTGCACTTCATAAGACTGATATGCACGGCAATTTTTTTGTCATTTTTTAATTTTTACTGTAAAACTAATCTTGGTTTCTTTTCCTTGCCAGTCAGTTATCTTTAAAGTTCCTTTTCCGGCAGTGCCAGTTGTTTTTACGTAAATGCCTGACATTCCGCCTTTAAGAGAAACTGCCTTAGGTCCTATTATTTCGATTGCGCCTTCTGCTTCTGCAATTACAGCTTCCTGCATAAAAGGCTGAAGATTTCCGTTTTCATCTTCTGCCCGCAAATGAACTTCTGCAACATCGTAAGTTTCTTCTTCTATTAAGATTGTGCGATTGACTTGTGCTTTTAAAGTTGCGTTCTGGCACATTGACTTTACGAGCGTTTTTACAGTCTTTCCGTTTTTAATCGCTTCAAATTTATATGAAGAAGATTCTCCGCCCCAGTTGCCAATGTACTTTCCAAAGAGCGCGATTAGTTTTTCTTTTGAAACAATACGCATTGCAAAAAATTTTGCGGCCTCCAGTTTGTATTTTGCAGGAAGACTGTTCTGCCCGAATTTTCTTATTGCAAAAATCAGTTCTTTTATTTTTTCACTGTTCTTTGCAGAAATTCCTTCTTCATCAATGAGTCTGTTTCCAATTATGTCGTCAACAAGAATCGGACCGTGCGCAAGATTTTTAAACGGTGAATCAGATGATTTGAATTCCTTTATAAAAGTGTTGTTTACAAAAAGCTTTACTGAATCAGCGTTTGTAAAAATCCAAAGATCGCCTAAAAGTCCTTCGTTGTATTCGCCTATGCTCATGTTGGAATTTACTTCAATAAAATCTCCTGTGAAATCTTCCTGGCTTTTGTAAACTGCTGCCGCAAGCTTTGGATTTCTAAACATATCCATTACGCCGTGATAGCAAATTCTGTCCCCTGAGCCAAATTCCTTGTGAGTGTTGTAGTCGAATGCGCACCATCCGCTTGAGCCTGCGCAGTCATCGTGCAATGCAACGCTGTCAAGAACAGTGGCGTGCCTTATTGCGTGCTCGGTTCTTCTTTGCTCTGTGTCGAATGACTTTGTTGGGAACATGTGGCCAGAATGTTCTGTTACTAAATATCCGCCATGGCTTTTTGTAACTTTGATTTTATCAAGGCTTCCGGCGTTTTTACCTGAATGGCTAAAGTCGTTGTAAGTATATACGTCTTCCAGCAAGTTGCTATTCTTAATGCATCTTACGCCGCCAGTTGGACGAGTTGAATCTATTTTGTGCGCAAGGAAATTTGTTGCCTTGTAGAATTCATCATCATCTTTGCTTTCGTTTATTCTTACGCCCCACATAAATACTGAAGGATGATTTCTGTACTGCGAAATCATTTCATCTTCGTTTTCTAGTGCCTGCGCTTTCCAGGCATCGTCTCCAATGTGCTGCCAGCCTGGAAATTCCGTGAACACAAGAATTCCAAGCTCATCACATCTGTCTATAAAATATTTGCTTTGCGGATAATGCGAGGTTCTTACATAGTTTACGCCAAGCTCAAATTTCAAAATGTCGGCGTCTTCTTTCTGAATATTCTTTGGCATTGCGTATCCCACATATGGGTATGACTGATGCCTGTTTAGTCCTCGAAGTTTTATTTTTTTTCCGTTAAGATAAAATCCAGTTTCATCAAATCTTATTTCCCTGAATCCGAATCTTACAGTTTTTCTGTCTGCAATTTTTCCCTTTGGATTTATAAGCTCCGTAACAAGATTGTAAAGAACTGGCTGCTCAAGAGTCCACGGATGAACCGGCTGTGCGTCTGCCGCAGTAAGAATTTTGTTTCCCGGAACTCCTGTGTTTATCTGCGCCACTACAGAACTTGAGCTTTCGACTCGCTGAATAATTGAATATCCTTCTGTGTCGGAAGAATTCAAAGTTATTTCTGTTTCAAAATGGCTCGCCTTGGTTTTTATAAAAATATCTTCTATATAAATAGGATTTTTTATATCAAGATAAACGTCTCTGTAGATTCCTCCGTAAGTCATGTAGTCAATTACGAATCCAAACGGCGGAATGTTTAATGATTCGCGGCTGTCAAGTTTTAAGGCGAGCAAGTTGTTTCTTCCTGCCGGCAAAAGTGAATCTGTCAAGTCAACAGTGAACGCTGTGTATCCGCAGCTGTGCCTTGCAAGAAATTTTCCGTTTAGAAAAACATCGCATTGATGAGCTGCGCCTTCTATTGTAAGAAGAATTTTTTTCCCTGCCCATTCCTTTTCTGTCTTAAAAGTTTTTCTGTAAACGCTTAGTTTTTGATATGAACTTTCGTCAAAGCCGTTAAAAGGAGTTTCGCAAACTGAATGCGGAATTCTTACTTGCTCGAACTTTCCTCTGAACTTTGAATCTAACATCTTTTCATTGAATGACGGAGAAAATTCCCAGCCGTTGTTAAAATAAATTCTATCTTTCATTCTTTCAGTCTATTCAAAAGAATTTTTATCGTCAAGGTTGAAACTGCTACTTTATTTGTAAAAAAGTCGCTTGTTTTGCGACCTTTTGCAGATAAATGTTCTTATAATTTGTAAAAAATCGATTTCCACCTCTTGACAAAAGTTGGGGGGCAGAATGAAGTTATATCATTTTTATTGGAGGGCTTTTATGAAAAAGCTATTGGTTGCTGGGTTTTGTCTTTTAGGAGCTTTGTGCTTTATGCAGGCGCAGAATGTTGACTGGAAGAACTATGGAGCGGGAATTGAGGAAGGAGATTTTATTGTCCGTGGCGACATTGGATTTTCTAGGCACTGGAAAAGTTTGCCTTATGACGGCTCTATGAAAGTTCCGTATCTTGAAGCGTCTGTTGAGTACACAAAAAAACTTGGCGGGCTTCCTCTTGGATTTGGCGGATTCATAGGATATTCTCAAGACAAGATGAAAGAAAGCGCTTCAGTTGCTGGTTGGGTTGATGCTCCGGATATTGAATGGAAAGGCGAAATGAATTACATCAATTTGGGTGCGCTTGCAAATTATCATATTCAAGTTCCTGTAGAAAAACTTGATGTTTATGCCGGGCTTCGTCTTGGACTTGAATTCTGGAACTGGAAAGTTGATTACAAATATCCTAGTTACGAACCAGTTTATAATAATGGCTATCTTTCCAGCTATAAATATGTAACTGAAAAAGAATCAATCAAGAAAAACGGGACAAATTTCTATGCCGGAATAAATTTTGGAACTTCATATTTCTTTACTGAAAAATTCGGCGCGAATATTGAAGTAGGCTATCCTCAACTTATAAAAATCGGCGGAACTGCGAAGTTCTAGGATTGAAAATTCTGCGCCTTTACAGACCGTGTTTTTTTACGATTTTTTTTATATCGGTTTTTAAAGCGCGCAGGATTTCAGATTCAATCAGCTTTAGCTCTTCCGTGGAAACAGAATTATTGCTTGAGTCTTGCGGCATATAAAGTCTGTAAGGCTCAACTTTAAGTGCAGAGGCGATTCTTTCAACAAATGAAAGAGAAGGAAAACGTTTCTTTGTTTCAATCTGCCCGATGTAGGATGTGTCTGTTTTGCAAAGCTCCGCAAGTTTTTCCTGGGTTATGTTCTGTTCTTTGCGGAATTTTTTCAGATTGCTAATAAATGTGTCTTGTAAATCCATTATTTATATTCTAAAAGCTACTTTTTTCTTTTTGTATACACTTGACGCTAAATGAAACTGTGCTAAAATATAGCCTATTAGCTAATAAAATGGCGTGATTGCTTGAATAGGGCAAGAACGCAAGGAGAAAATTTATGAATTCTGATGAATTTTATTTTCATGATTGGATTGAAGAGAACGAACTTGAATTTATAGAAACCTCTTCGGAAAAAATAGATGATAAAGAATTCATAGAAATAGAAAATAAAATAGATTCTGTGAACACTTCAGTAGAAATTTCCGATGAATCAGAAGAAAAAAATGATGCATTATAAGACTTCTTTTATTAATTCAGAACTATAAGCACGGAATTTTAAGAGTTTTTAGCATGGTGTAAGTATTACGAATTCGTGTCATTGACTCCATAACCCCTCTATGATATAGTTAAAACCGAGGTGAATTGGTAAAAATATTACTTCACCTCGGTTTTAATTTAGGGTGGATTGTATGATAGGACGAAAAAAAGAAACAACTGAACTAAATAAACTCTATGATAAAAACAGTGCAGAATTTGTTGCAATATACGGACGTCGTCGTGTTGGAAAAACATATCTTGTTGATGAAACCTTCTCAGGACGAATTACATTTCGCCATGCAGGTTTAGCACCTGAAGATCAAAAGGATGATATAGGTCAACTAAAAAATCAATTGGAACATTTCTATAAATCTCTTCTCCTTCATGGAATGGAAGAATGTGAAAAACCTAAGAATTGGTTTGATGCATTTTTCCTTTTAGAAAAATTCCTGCAAAAAATTGATGCGGGGACAAAACAGCTAATCTTTATAGATGAATTACCATGGCTTGATACACCTCGTTCAAATTTCATTCAGGCATTTGAAGGCTTCTGGAATACATGGGCCTGTCATCGAAAGAATCTTATGCTGGTTGTCTGTGGTAGTGCAAATTCATGGATACTAGATAAACTGATAAATGCCCATGGAGGGCTTTATAATAGGGTAACACATGAAATGAAGCTCTCTCCATTTACACTTTCTGAATGTGAAGATTTTTATAAGGCAAATAATGTAAAAATCTCCAGATATGATATAGTTCAAAGTTACATGGTATTCGGCGGTATCCCTTTTTATCTGGGATATGTAAACGGAGAATATAGTCTTCCCCAGAATATTGATAACATCTGTTTTGCAAAGAATGCTCCGTTAAGAGATGAATATGACAGACTTTTTGCATCTGCATTTGAAAATCCAGATTATATAAAAGCGATTGTCAACCTGTTAGGAACAAAGAATGCTGGTTATACAAGAGCTGAAATTTTAGAAAAATTAGATATTTCAGATGGAGAAACCTTTACCAAAAGCTTAAAAGCTCTTCTTGCAAGTGATTTCATTGTAAAATATTATCCATTTGGCTTAAGCAAAAGAAGTGTTCATTACAAGCTAGTAGACCCATTTTGCATATTCTATCATCATTTTATGAAAAACCTGAAAACGACAAATGAAAAATTCTGGCAGCAGAATAATACTTCTCAATCCCTATCATCATGGCGTGGTTTTGCTTTTGAAAACGTATGTTTCAACCATGTGGAACAGTGCAAAAAGGCTCTCGGCATTTCTGGTGTAGTTACACAAACTTCTGCATGGTCTAAAAGACCAGATGACGAAGAAGGAACTCAGATTGATTTGCTTATTATTCGAGATGATAATGTAACAAATATGTGTGAATTGAAGTTTTACAGTGGAGAATATGAAGTAGACAAGCCTTATTATAAAACTCTGCTCACAAGAGAATCCCTTCTTCAAAAAATGGTATCTCCAAAAGTTGTAATCCGCAGCACATTAATAACAACCTTTGAGTTAAAAAAAAATGAGTATAGTAGTGTATTCTCTAATGTTATTTTGATGGATGATTTATTTGAAAAATAGTTACTCGATACTTTGGCGATAAGTGTATAAAAATAAGAGTTATTACCGAAATATTTAATATTCTTAAAGGATGTTTTATATGATTAATCTAGAAGAATTACACAAAACTTGGTCCACCATAGTTAAAAATCAAGAACGAAAAACATATGAACAGGCTTCAAGATACCTGGATGCAATCCAACACGGGAAAGCTATTATAGGTGAATGCAATTATAATAAGCTTTTATCCATTGGTATCGAAAATGTAAAAATTGTAAAAGCAATAGAAGATTTATATCAAAAACTCGCAGAAACATAGGAAAAAACTTTTGGACCTATTGTAAAGCAGGCTCTTAAAAAAGATTAAAATCTTCTATTATTATAAAGAATTTGCACCTCTTATAAAGCAAATTCAACATATCAGGAGATTATAAAGAATGACAAGAATCGCAACATCATTGAAAAAGCTTAATTGGAAATTATTTTGCTCGCTTATGGTGATGGGCCTATGTCCAACAATCTATACTACACTTCGTGTCTTTTTCTTAGGACAACTACCTGGTGACTGGGCCTTTTCTATTGCTGGACAACTTTCATGGGTAAACCTCTTATATGAAATCCTAAACGAGGCCATCATTCTTCCGCTATATTTTTTCATGGGAAAAGTGGCCTCCGATAAAAAAGAATTTACAAACCGTATAAAAATTGGTCTAATAATTTCGTTTTGTGTTTATGCAGTTTGCTCCCTTTTTATCTGCACCTTTACCAATCCGCTTCTCTCTGTAATGGCTACGAGTAAAAATATAATTCAAGAATCTTCTGTATACATCAGAATTGAAAGCATTGCAAATATTTTTACTTTACTCTCTACTTTCCTTTTGGTATGTTTGGTCACACTTGGAAAATCAAAGTATGTTTACCTTCTTACTGCTGCAAAACTAATCTTAAGCGTATTGTTTGATACTTTTTTTGTTTCAACTTTGAAAATTTCTGCTAATCTGGGCGTAAATGGGATCGGCTACAGCAACATAATCGTAAATATAATTCTTTTTATTATTTCAGTCATTCTTCTTTCAAAAGAAGGATATCTGATTTTCCATAATGAAAAAGTATCCTTTGGCTGGGCTAAAGATTTTCTCAAAATTGGTGGTATTTCAGGTCTGGAGTCATTGGTACGAAACCTCGCATATATGTTGATGATTAGCCGTATGATAAATATGGTAAATGAGCAGGGAACTTATTGGGTTGCTAACAGTTTTATCTGGGGGGGGCTTTTGCTCCCGGTAAATCAGCTCGGTGAACTTATCAAACAGGAAGTCGGAACAGATGAAAATGCAGTCAAAAACAATACGCTCGGTTATATTGTAGTTACAGTAATTGTATGTTTAATTTGGATTATCACAATTCCAACATGGAAATGGTTTATGATAAATGTACTTCAATTCTCTGACGTCGATAAATTATTTAAACTGGTTATAGTGCTTCTGGGGTTCTATGTTCTATATGCACTTCAAAATGTGTTTGACTGCGAATTTTACGGTCTGGGAAAAACAAATTACATGCTTTTTGAATCAATTGTAACAAACACCCTTTATTATGGAACAGCATTCATTTTATATCTTTGCGGAACATGGACTCCAACATTAATTGGGATTGCAATTTTATTTGGAATCGGCAATGCCTTTGATAGCATTGTTTCTGGAGGAGCATTTGCTTTTCTGCTTAAGAAGAAGAACATAAATATTTTTGATGTCGAATGACTCATTCTTTAATTTCTTAAGCATTTCTGTATCATCTTCGAAAAAAAAAGGAGGCATGATAAAAAAGTAAACGAACAAGCGGTATTGTGATACGCTGAAGTGATTCAGCGGAACCCAGGCGATAGTTCGTCATATTTCATAAGGACATAGATCCTTGTTAAGGAGAATGAAGAGCTTTTGCCGCATCATACTATAGTCATTTAAGACTGAATGGGAGATTGGAACACTATACCGATTAGACTTTCCGCAAAAGAATCAAGACGGAGGTCATCATGACATTTTTTATTGGCGTTGATTTGCACAAGACACAGTTTACTGTTCATGTGCGTACTGAAGAAAAAGTTGAGTCTTTGGATCAGATTAAACAGTATCCGACAACAACAGCAGGCTACGCTGAGTTTCTTTCAAGAATTGAAACCTACAAGGCAACAGGAGCTGCAGTGAAAATCGGAGTTGAATCTACTGGAAATACAAGATTCTTCAAAAATCAAGTTGAGAAAGCTGGAGCAGAAGTAACTGTAATTAACACACTCAAATTCAAGGTTATCAACGAATCAACCAAGAAAACTGACAAGCATGATGCTTCGACAATTTCAGAATTTCTTTCAAAGGACATGCTTCCTGAAAGTTATTTGTGTGGAAAAGAAACTGAGAATATCAGACGTTTATTAAAATCAAGAGAACGACTTGTTCGTTCAACAGTCGGTCAGAAAAACGAAATTCATGCGTTATTGGTGAGTTTGGGACTTTCTGATGAACTCAGAAGCCTTCAAAGTAAAAAAGGGCGCCAGAGAATTCTGGACACCCTTGAGTCGAATGACGACTACGTGCTCGAGGCACAATCAGTAAAACTGATGTTTGAAATTATAGAGCGTATTGAAGAAAGCGTAAAGATAATTGAAAAACAGATCAGTGAACTGACAAAAGACGATGGAATGGTGAACCGCCTTATGACAATTCGAGGCTGTGGAAAGATTACAGCATGGACAATCAGGGCTTACACAGAAGACATATCAAGATTTGCGACAGCAAAGAAGTATGCGGCTTTCTGTGGACTTGTACCTTGGGTTCAGGATTCGAATGAGACCATTCATCACGGAAAGATAACGAAACGGGGGCCTCAGGAATTGAGAACCTGTTTTGTTCAGCTGGTTATGGGAATTCGTCGCTGCAAGGACACTTCTGAATGGAGAATGATGCAGCGATATGAATACATGAAAAAGAATAAAGGCAGCGGCAAATCTATTGTAGCTGCCGCCAGAAAGATGGCGGAAATTGTTTGGGCAATGCTCAGCGACAAACAGGACTTTGATTCAGACAGGATGAAAGGCGTTTACAGACCTATAACTATTGCCGACAAAGTCCTTTCCGACATGAATTAATTTAGTTATAGAGAGTCGACTTGTTCGTTGACTTTTTATGGGAGA
>DKDI01000008.1 GCA_002449305.1 Treponema sp. UBA6852 | reverse complement strand
GTTTGAATGCAATCCGGGTTGTGAACGAAGTAAACTAAAAAAGAAAATCTTTTTCGAGGTGAGATTATATGAAAAAACTGATTCTTGCATTTGCCTTGTTGTGCGTGTTGTGCGGCTCGGTTTTTGCTGAGCGTGTAAAAATCATTGGCGGCGGACAGACTTTCAATGCGCAGATTGAACGAACTGAGCTTTCCGCTCAAATGCTTGACCGTATGCCGCTCGAACTCGACATGACAAAACTTTATTCGTTTTTGATTTACGGCGACCGCGCAATCGACGTTTCTGGGGTAAAAGGCTTTCGCGGTGGCCTCAAAAAAGGCGACATCACGTACTGCACCTACGGCTACCTGATAATTTTGACCGATGACCAGCCGGCCGGACAGTCGTCAAGATTCGTAAAAGTCGGGCAGATTGACAGCGGCGATATTTCAAAACTGAACGCAATTTCCCATGGCGGAAAAATTCGGATTGAGCGGGCAGAATAAAACTGAGTTGCGTTAGGCTATGGAGCACTGGCGAAGGTTGTTTGAACAACCGAAGCCAAAGACCGCAGCCGTGCGGTTTGCACGGCGAGGACTTAGAGCGTGAGCGAAGTGCGGAACAGCCGCCCCGAACGTAGAGAGGGGAACGCCCATAATATAGAGAAGAAAATGGAGAAAAATTATGAAGAAACTACTTTCAACATTTTTGGCTTTGCTTTTTGCTACCAGCATTTTTGCCCAGAATCAAAATGCCGGTCAAAAAAACGTCTTTCAGGCAAAACAAAGCGTTGTCTATTTTACGCGCGATGTTTCTTCCGCCGGGCTTATGAAAGTTTACCGCGCGCTGAACCAGAAAATCGAGGGGAACGTGGGAATCAAGGTTAGCTTTGGCGGGCCTGACGAGGAAGTTCTGAGGCCGGAGCTTTTGCGCGAGCTTGTGCGGACGACCGGCGGCACGATGTTTGACGGAAACGGCTTGTCGGGCAACAGGCGCACTTCGGAGATGAACCTTTCGTATGCGAGGCGGCACGGATTCACGGAAATCGGAAAATGCGTGATGGTGAGCGACAGCGATTATATAAACCTGCCTTTGAACGGCGGAAATCTCTTGAAATACGCGCGCACCGGAAAAGAATTTGCCGGCTTTGACACGCTGATTTCGGTTTTCCGCGTTAGGCTTCACATGCTCCCGGCGTTTGACGGAAACATCAAGAACATTTCGCTCTGCCTTGCCAACCGCAGCGGAAAATGCATTATACATTCAGGCGGCACGGATGAAAGCCATTATCACAACACGAGTGCCGATGTTCTTGAAAAAAGTTTTGCAGACGCTGCAAAAGCCGCACTCGACTACAAGAAAAACTGGGCGTTCATCAACGTTCTTGACGACATAGAGCCGAACGACAGCTGCCGTGGCGCAAAAAATCTTGGAAAAATCGGAATCATCGCTTCGACCGACATTGTGGCTCTTGAGCAGTGCACTTTGGATTTTGTGATTGAAAAAGCCGATGTTGACAGCGCCGCAAAATCCGAATGGAAAGCCGCCCACCGCGTTGGAATGGTCGAGCAGCTTGAAAAGCTCGGCGACGGCACAAGAAACTATAGGCTTGTGGAAGTGAAGTAAAAATATGATGGAGCTTGTTATGAAGAAAATTATTTTTACATTGGCTGGAGCCTGCCTTTTGAGCGGTTCAATTTTTGCACAGCCGAAGATGGTTTTAATCAAAGGCGGAACTTTTTTGATGGGAAGCTCTGCTTCTGAGCGGATGCGCGGTGAGGACGAGGCTCAGCATTCTGTTACGGTGGACGATTTTTACTGCGACGCGTTTGAAGTCCGGCAGTCGGATTACGAAAAGCTGATGGGAGAAAATCCGAGCTATAACAGGGGAGAGAATCTGCCTGTTGAGAATGTCTCGTTTTACGACGCGCTTGAATACTGCAACAAGAAATCTTTGGAGGAAGGGTTGTCTGCGGTTTACAAGATTGGCGGAAAAAACGCGAAGTTCCCGTTTTCTAATGTTTCTGTTGACTTGGCGGCGGACGGCTACCGGCTTTTGAGCGAGGCGGAATGGGAATACGCCTGCCGTGCCGGAACTACAACGATTTTCAGCACTGGAAACTGGAACAATCCGAAAGACGCGAACTACGAGGGAAGCTATCCTTATCTAATAGAAGAAAATTATGTCCGGCGCACAAATCCGAATGTTCAGCCGGGCTTGAACCGCGGAAAAACGATTGCGGTGGACTCTCTCGCGCCGAATGCGTTCGGGCTTTACAATATGCACGGAAATGTTAGCGAGTGGGTTTTTGACTATTACGGCAGGTATGATGAGGCTGTTTCTGCGTTTGGAGTTGCTGGACGTTCTGGCGGAAAATCTGTCTTGAATCCTCTTGGTGCGGCAACTGGCGTTTACCGTGTGAACCGTGGCGGCGGCTTCAACGATTTTGGAAAGCACTTGCGGAGCGCGTACCGTTCTGCTTCAAATCCGCTCGCTAAAGACAGGAATCTTGGATTCAGAATCGCGAGAAACGCCGGAAAACGGAACGGCGTTTTTGAGACAAAATATGATGAGAAAGTTGCTTCAATCTCGATTCCGAAAAATCCGCGCGTGCTTGTCGCGTATTTTTCTTATTCGGGAAATACCGAAAGCGCGGCGGAATACATTTCAAAAAGCCTGAAGTCAAAATATGGCGAGGAAAAAGTTGACCTTGTGGAGCTTGAAATGCAGAATCCGTACCGGGGCGGAATTTACGATGTAAGCCAGCGCGACCTGATGAGCGGAACTCGTCCTCCTCTAAAGACAAAAATCTCTGCCGCAAAAATGGCGGAATACGATGTTGTTTTGCTCGGCTACCCGACTTGGTGGGCGACTCTTCCAATGCCGGTCTGCACGTTCCTTGAAAGCTACGACTTTTCGGGCAAAACCGTGGTTTCATTTTCAAGCCACGGCGGAACAATGTACGGCGACAGCGTGAGCGACCTTTCAAAGCACTTGCCAAAAAGCTACGTGGGGCTTCCGTTCGAGTTCTTCTATTCCGGCGGCCGCGACTTGAACGCAAGAATCGACGGATGGCTAAAATCAAGCGGTCTGTGATTTATTCTGAGTTAAAAAATAAAGTAACTATGTTTTCAAATATAGTTACTTTATTTTAAAATATAGTCACTATATTTGCCCAACAAAGTGGGTATATTTTGAAATACAATTTGAATATGAAAATTAGAAAACTTCTAAAAATCATCACCGATATTCTGATGTTTGCGGACTTTATTTTTTTGATGAGCCACGAGGTTGTGCGAGACCTTTCAGCTCATGGAATTTTCGGAGTCGCGCTTTTTGCGCTTTTCATTTTGCACCACATTTTGAACGGCGGCTTTTACCGTTCGGCACTGTGCGGAAAATACAATTCCGTTCGGATTTTGTTCAGCGCGACAGCGTGGCTTTTGTTTGCCCTTATGATTTTGATGGCGTTCAGCTCGGTTATGATGAGCGGAGCGGTTTTTACGTTTTCTTCTATTAATATGGCTTCGTGGAGCCGGCCGCTGCACACTTTTTCATGCTCGTGGGGATTTCTGGTAATGGGCTTCCACTTGGGGCTTCATCTTCATTCAAGGCTTAAAAAACTTGAACAGGCGGCAAATGGCAAAAAATCTGCTAATGGAAAAAATTCAGCGCGCTTTATATCCTTGCAGATTCTGTGGATTCTGATTTTCGCGCTCGGAATCTTCTGCATTGTCCACAGCCAGCTTTACGTCTACCTTTTCTGGCAGAACGCATGGAAACTTTCCGCGCCGAATATTTTTGTGTGCGTTGCAGAATATTTGGGAATGACCGCCGGAATGATTGCGCTTTCGCACTTTGCGATGAACTTTTTGCAGTCACGGCACATATACGCATAGATGCTGAAATAAATCGGGTACGGCGGTCTCTTTATTCCCCGTAAATCGCGCGGATCTGCGAGAATATTGTGGCAAGCTGATTCGCGTTCTTTTTCAGGCAGACGCACCAGAATGTTACGTTCACTTCGCTGTCTGAAATCGGAACTGCTTTTTTGTCTTTCATTTCGCAGACGTTCTGAATCGTGAAGTTTGTGACAAACGACGGCAGTTCTGTGAGCTTTGCAAGCTGCCTTAATGCGGACATTTCCTGCTGGTCAAAAAATTCCACATTTGGAATGAGCTTTTTTGTGGTTTCATACCAGAATCCGAGCTTGCTATAAATCAGGATTTTTTCTCCGGCAAGGTCTTTCAGGCTGATTTTGTCTTTTTCTGCAAGCCTATGGTTTTTCGGAAGGACGATGAATAGATTTTCCGTGAACAGTTTTACCGCCGCGTATTTTTCCGTGTTCTTTGGCGGGGCGAGCGTTACGACCAGTTTTGATTTTCCGCTGTCGAGCGACTTGTAAAGCTCCTTTTCGTTGTCTTTCAGTTCAGATTTTACCGTCATTCCAATAAACTGCTGCGAAAGAATCGGCGTGAGCTCTGAAATCGGCATTGGCGCAATCGACGCAAAACTGAAAATTCTGTGCGTCTGCTCGTACTCAATGACTTTCTTTTCAAAAGCCGTCTCCGCATCAATCACTTTCTGCGCATACTCGGCGGCAATCTTTCCGTTCTCGTTCAGGATGATTCTGTTTTTTCCGCGCTCAAAAAGCTGGATTCCCAAATCTTCTTCAAGTTTTTTCATGGAGCGGCTCAACGCCGGCTGCGACACATTCATCTTTTCCGCCACCGCCGTAAGAGTTCCGTACTTTGGAAAGGCGGCAAGCTCATTCAAAACGTAGAGTTCTATCATAGTTTGAAAATATCACAGTTTTTTGATTTTTGCCATAACCAAAACTTATGCTTGGAAAGGCTGTTTTTTTATTCGGGCGTTCCCCTCGCTCCGTTTCGACAAGCTCAACAACCGCTCGGGGGCGGGCTTTTCGGGGTTGCGCTATCGCTTCATTGCTCCACTACGCTTTGCTCCGTTTCGCAACGGCTACGCCGCCCCTACAATCCCTAACGCAAAATACTATGGAAGTTTTGCCAAAAATTGTGTATAGTGTTTTTTGTGAACAATTTAGATTCAGAAAAAATAAAATTTATTGACCTTTTCTGCGGCTGCGGTGGTTTTACAAAAGGATTTTCGGAAGCAGGTTTTTCTTCCGCATTCGGAATAGATGTCTGGAAAGACGCAGTGGTCACATATAAAAAAAACTTTCCAAATTCAGTTGCTTTTTGCGGAGATATAAAAGAACTTTCAAGCGAGAAAATATTTGAACTTACAAAACTGGAAAAGAATGATATTCCGCTGATAATAGGCGGCCCGCCTTGTCAGGGATTTTCAGTCGCCGGAAAAAGAATTGTGGATGACGAACGAAACAAACTTTATAAATCATTTGTGCGCCTTGTGGATGAAATCAAGCCAAAAGTCTTTGTTATGGAAAACGTTCCGAACATTCTTTCAATTGGTGATGGAATTGTAAAAGAATCAGTCCTAAATGATTTTACAGAAATTGGTTATAACGTTGCCTATAAAATTCTTACAGCTTCTGATTACGGAGTTCCGCAGGCAAGACGGCGAGCATTTTTCGTCGGCTTGAAAAAAGATGTTTTTGGAGAAGAAATGTTTGAATTTCCAGAAAGTCAGAATACTTGTGTAACTTCTTTAGAGGCTCTATCTGATTTGCCAGAAGATTCACTTTCAGACGGAACAAATTATTTTACAGAAGCAAAGTCAGATTACCAAAAACTAATGCGGCAAAATTCTCAAAAAATCTATAATCATGAAATTACCCAGCACAGTGAACAGACGAAAAAAATAATTGCTCTTGTTCCAGATGGTGGAAACTACAAAGATTTACCTTTGGATTTGCAGCAGACAAGAAAAGTCCACATTGCATGGACTCGTTTAAATAGCAACAAGCCAAGTTTTACAATAGACACTGGTCATCGTCATCATTTTCATTATAAATGGAACAGAATTCCGACTGTCAGAGAAAGTGCAAGGCTGCAGTCCTTTTCCGATGATTTTATTTTTATAGGCACAAAAACTAGTCAATATAAACAAGTAGGAAATGCAGTTCCGCCACTTTTAGCTAAAGCAATTGCGGAAAAAATAAGGGAGTTGTTAAATGTATAAAATTCCAAATGAATATTTTTATAGGCTTCATCATGTAAGACCTCGTTTTAAAGGTGATATTGAAAATGTCCTTTTCTATGTGGCTCATATTTGTTCTGAATTGAAAGAACTTCCTATAAAAGAATATGCTGAAAAAATGAATCAAGCAATTTATTTGTTTCCAGGAAATTCAAATAGTGTTGAAAAAACAATAAACAATTGGCGGACAGAAATTGCAGCATTATTTGGATTTTATATTGAAGACAAGAAATCAAGAAACACAAAAACAGGTGAAACAGCATACTTTCTTGATAAAACACAGGATTTAGTTCAATTCTTTAAGTTTTATCTTTTTAAATTTCAATATCCAGGCGGACATTTAAAGTCAAATGAAATAAAAAATATGATTGATGCAGGAATACGATTTAAGCCTGCTCAATACATATTAAAAATGATGAACAGCTATGAAATTGAAAATGAAAGACCTCTAAACATAACTAAAGAAGAAGCTACACATTGTATTTTCAATGATTTACGCGTTACAAGAGATAATAGAAATGTTTTAGAGACTGCTGGCATTATTCTTGAAAATCGAAAACATAAAATAGAATATGAACATGGCGGAGATGTAAATCGCTATGCAGGCGATATTCTTGATTACATGGTTCAAGCGAATTTGCTGCATGAATCACATGGATATTATTCAATCAATCATACAGAAATGGAAGCCATAATGTGTTTTATAAATGATGATGAATTGTTTCATGGGTATGATGATTTTTATGGAAAAACTTTTTCAGTTTCTGATATTTCTACATTAGAGGCTGATTGGTTCGAATATGTAAATTCAAATTTAGCAGAAGATTTATTTAAAACAGATTTATCAAGTTATTTTATTGATGAAAATGAAGATTCTGAAAAATCTGATTTTGAGGTTGCAGTTGATTCAAAAATTGAGGAAATACTTAATGATGTTGGCTCAACTAAAGATATTGGAGATTTGGGAGAAGCTCTTGTAATTGGGCATGAAAAGGTAAGATTAAAGAATCTTGGGCGAGAAGATTTAATTCATCTTATAAAGAAAATCCCTACACAATTAGCTGTTGGATATGACATTCAAAGCGTGGAAGAAAATCAGCTTAAACGATTTATAGAAGTAAAAACATCTATAAGTTATAAGCCATTAAAATTTTTTAGTTTTCATTTGACTCGCAATGAATGGGATTCTGCAACAACCTTAAAAGATAGATATTTTGTTTACCGTCTTATGATAAATAAAACAAACAAGATGATTTATATATTGCAAGACCCGGTGAAATTATATAAAAACGATAAGATTGCAATGCGTATAACTGACGGGGCTGATATTTCTTTTTCGGAAGATGTAAGCGAAAAAACGGAGTTGCTGATATGGGAAAATTAAAAGTTGCTTCTCTTTTTTGTGGCTGTGGCGGAACTGATGTTGGACTTTTAGGCGGATTTGACTTTCTTGGAAAACATTATGGACAGAATAATATGGAAATTGTCTATGCAAATGACATTGATGACAATGCTTGTAAGATTTTTGAAGAAAACTTCAATTTGAAGCCTGACAATAGGGATATTCGGGAAGTCAAATCTTCAGAATTGCCTGACATTGATGTTTTGACAGGCGGATTCCCTTGTCAGTCGTTTTCAATTATTGCCCAGAATCCAAAGCGATTAGGCGTAAAAGATGACAGAGGAAAACTGTTTTTTGAAATGTGCAGGATTTTACGGGAAAAACAGCCTAAATGTTTTATTGCGGAAAATGTAAAAGGAATTCTTACAGCAAACAAAAAAGAAGCTTTTCCGTTAATTATAAAGGAATTTGAAAATAGCGGTTATACGGTGAAATATCAGATTCTTAATTCAGCAAATTACGGTGTTCCTCAAAAAAGAGAGCGTGTAATAATCGTTGGATTTAGAAATGATTTACACATTGATTTTCATTTTCCAGAATCAATTATTATTAACACTTCGGAATTTGAGCCTTTAAAAAAGGTTATAGAAAACAGTGTTGATGAAAAATATTACTTTTCTCAAAGAGCGGTTGACGGAATGATGAAACGCCGTGAAAAAATGAACAAAGGCCGTGCTCAAGATATTGAAAAGCCTTGTAATACAGTTGGGGCGCACCTTGCAAAAGTTTCATTAAACAGCACAGACCCGGTTTTGCTTGAAAACGGCAGATACAGACGTTTCACTCCTCGAGAAGTCGCAAGAATCCAGTCTTT
The DNA here is from genome assembly GCA_002449305.1 of Treponema sp. UBA6852. Taxonomy (GTDB): domain Bacteria; phylum Spirochaetota; class Spirochaetia; order Treponematales; family Treponemataceae; genus Treponema_D. Next base: position 4,482 of record DKDI01000008.1, on the reverse strand, counting down.
CCCTGAAAACTTCAAACTTGTCGGCTCTGAGCATGCCCAATACCGCGCATTGGGAAATGCAATTGCTCCAGTAATGTTCTGGTATGTTGCAAATGAAGTAAATAGAATTCTTGAAGAATTAGAATTGAAAGACAAAGAAATGCAGCCATTGTTTGAAAGCAAGAAAAATAAAGAAATAAAAACTGCATAAATCCTATAATAAAATAGAGGTAATGAAATATGGAAGTTAATAAAATTTTTTGTTTTCTAGTGCTTGCTCAAAAGAAAGTAAAAGAATTGAAAGAAAATATTGGAAAAGAAGTTTCTTGCAATGAACCTATTTATAAAATGGTAAGTGATATTTTAAAAAATTTGGAATCAAACTGTAACATACCAATAAAATTTCTTCCCGTATCAGGAACACAGAACAATGAAGTATTGTTGAATTTAAGAAAACTTAATGATGATTTTTCCTTGGATAATGCTAAATACTTATCAACAAGATTGTCATCTTGTACTGATTTGACAATGAAGAATGGCTTGTTTTTTATTATAAAGCTATGCAGTGAAAATGATGAAAGAATTGTACTATTCCGAATTCCTGCCGAAACTGGCATTATGATAAAAAATTCAAAAGAAAATAATTTTCAACTTGATATATCTGATGATGTTTTTATAAAAAATTCTCATAAGTTTAAAATTGCATACTTTGATAAAGCGGATAACTTCCTTACAGGATTTGCAATTGACAAACAGATTAATCAAGATAAAAAGATTAAATATATTTCTGATTATTGGATAAAAGATTTTCTCAACTGTGAATTATCAATGACTCCAAAACGTGGAACAAAAATGCTCGCTGAGGCAATTAGGAAGACTATTGAAGTAACAGACAGTGAAACAGTGCAAAAAGAACTTACTGGTGTTATTTCAATGATTCCAAATGTGAATCAGAAACTTACATCTTTTGAAGGTTTTTTCTCTTTAATGAATCTATCTGAAGAAACTAAAAATGAAGTCCTTAGTAAATTGTCCGCAATAAATTCATCTGTTCAATTTCAGATTGATTCCGAAGAATTCAACAGTAATTGCACATATCAATTTTTGATAATGGATAATGGAGCAATCGCAATAGCCCCATCAAAAGATTTTGATACAGTTTGGACTCTTACAAAGAATGATGATAAAACAATGATAAAGTCTTGTGGAAAAGTTGTAAAAAGAAAGTATAAACAAAAGGTCTGACTTTATGAAAAAAAAAGAAATACTAGATTTGTACACAAAACGATACAATTTTTTGCAAGAAGCTGCTAAGGACTTGAAATCTGATTTAACAAATACATTTGATAACATTCCGAGAACCGAAATTCATATTGACAGGATAGATACTAGAGCAAAAGGAATTGATAGATTCGTCGATAAAGCTTTAAAAGAAAAAGATGGAAAGTTAAAGTATCAAAATCCAATAAATGAAATACAAGACCAAATTGGAGCAAGAATATTAGTTTTGTATTTGAAAGATGTTGAGAATGTTGGAAACAGAATTCATGACTATTACACAAATTTTGAAGATATTAATAAAGAGCCTGATAACGACCATGAATTCAAATATTTTGGAAGACACATGATTCTTACAATGCCGCAAGAAATTAGAGATAAATATGGAAAAGAAAATATTCCTGTTGTATTTGAATTGCAAATAAAAACTCTTTTTCAATATGCGTGGTCAGAATGCGAGCATGATTTGAATTACAAACATATCGAAGGGGGAGAATTAGGAAAAGAAGAACAAAGACTTTTGGCTTTATCTTCTGCTCAGTCGTGGGGAAGTGATAAAATTTTCGATGAATTGCTGAGTAAGATTCAAAAATAATTTTTTTCTATTTTTATACACTCCACATCGTACTCACTACGAACATCGCTTTTTCAAAATTCTTCATTCGTACTGAGTACGAACCGTGTTTTTTGTGATTTTCTTGAATCGTATTCAGTACGAATGTCATTTTCTGAATTTTTCAGGAATCGTACTGAGTACGAACGTCATTTTTTCAAATTTCATAAATCGTACCTAGTACGAATGTTGTTTTTGCAGAATCCTAAAATCGTACTGAGTACGAAAGCCGCCTTTCAGTTTTTTAATCGTACTCACATTTTATTTGTCGTTTTCCAAGAATTTGTTTATCTTTAAACAATCGGTCAGGGAAATAAACAGAATTGCGCCGTTCAAAGACAGCTTGCAATTTTGCGGGAATCGGGTGTCGCCCGGAAACACGGAAAGAGCTTTGTTTATTTTTTTGCCAGTTTTTATCAGTTCAGCATGGAGGAAAAAATGAACAAAGTAAAATCAACAATCCGTATCACCGAGGTGGACGGGCTTTCGGACTCGGTCATCCGCATTTTCGGCGCGGACTCAAAGGCTCAGGAAGACGCTTTCCTAAAGTCGCAGATAGCAGAGCTTACGGTTTTAAGCGACGCGATTACGGAGGCTATCCTAAAGGACAAGGCGGTTTCAAACCTTGACGAGGCAGACTCAAAGCGAGACGAGGCCGTGAGAAATCTTGGCGCGCTTCTTTCGGGCTATGCGGTTTTTCCGCTTGAGGAGAAGAAAGCTGCGGCTATCAGCCTGAAGGCTATTTACGACAAGTACGCGAAGTCGGGCATTTTGAGCGCGAGCTATGTTTCTGAAAGCTCGATGATTGAAAGCCTTCTAAAAGACCTTTCGTCTGCGGAAGCTGCGGCGGATATTGAGAAGCTGGACGGCGTTGCTGAGATTATTGCGGCAATCCGGGCGGCTCAGGACAACTTCACGGCGGCGAACGACGCTTTTGTAAAGGCGGAGGGCAGCAAGGGCGCGAGCGCGTCAAGCTACAAGAAGCCGATTCTTGCGGTCATAAACGACAAGATTGTTCCGTACCTTAACACGATGGCGATTGTGGGAAACACGGCGGTCGCGGACTTTGCGAAGGGCGTTGAGACTGAAATCAGCCGAGTGAACGAGAGCGTTGCAAAGAGGGGAAAGTAAGTTCAATTCGTAATGCGTAATGAATAATTCGTAATTTTCATTGTGCGTTGTGTTTTTTCAGGCAGCTTCTGCTTTTGGCAGGGGCTGTTTTTTTTTCGTTCTTCGTTTTGCTCTTTCCTTTGCCATAATCAAAACTTATGCTCAGCAAAAAAACATTATATTTTAAATATTTTCCAGCGTGATTTATATTCTTTTTTAGAGAGCGTTAGGGATAGTAGCACCTGCGAAGCAGTCCACTGGAGCGAACAAAGTGAGTGAAGCGGATGAGCCGCGGTTAGACGGCGAAGTGCGGATAGCCCGACCCGACATTTTCCGCCGGAGTTGATTCTTTCTGCGGGAATTGATTCCGACATGGATGGCGGATTAGGGGCAGAAAAATTGCAAGAAGCGAAGCTTCTTGTTCGACAGGATGTCGGGTAACGCCCTGAAAATTTGAAATCAAAACAAACAAAGGAGGAAACTATGAAAAAGATTCTTTTTTCGGCGGCTGCGGTGGCTCTGATGGCGGGCTTTGCGTTTGCTTCTCCTAAGTCAAAACCGCTCAGCATCAAAAAGCAGGGAATTTTCAGTTCGGGCGGAACGGTTACAGAGCCGGTTCCGGGAAAATACAACGAGACGACAAACTGGCTTTCCAAGACACGCGAGGGAAACACGGCTCACGTTGACCATGCGAACGTTCTTTATCAGATTCCGGCTAAGGAAAAGGCAAGCCCGGTTGTGTTCCTGCACGGCTACGGACAGAGCAGAATGGGCTGGATGACGACTCCCGACGGGCGCGAGGGCTGGAGCGACATTGCTTTGCGGAACGGACGCGCGGTTTTTCTTGTTGGCTAGCCGCGTCGAGGCGAATCCGGAAGCACATCCGTTATGACAAGCGGATTCATCGACACTTTTGCGGACAGGACAAACGAATATCTTCCGGGCGATCAGTCCTGGTACACTCACTTTAGAATCGGGCGTGTTGCTCCGGGACGCTACGACGGAAGCCAGTTTCCTGAAGGAGACGAGGCGCAGAACCAGTTTTTCCGCCAGATGACGCCGAACACAGGAGCTTATGATGAAAAGCTTTTCGGCGCGGCGTTGAGCGAGGTTCTTTCCGACAGCGCGAAAATCACCGGAAAAAAGGCGGTCTATGTTACACATTCGCAGGGCGGAAGAGTAGGCTGGCAGACGGACGTTCAGAACATGGCGGCGCTGATTGCAGTTGAGCCGGGCGGAACTCCGGCGGCAGGCTCTGCGGAATACAAGAAATTCCTTGAGGCGAAGATTCCGATGGTCGTGATTTTCGGCGACTACATCGACAATGGGCCTAGCGACATTCATTCAACCGCGTTCTGGAAAAACGTGCGCGACCAGGCTCTTGACTTTGCCGAGCATTACCGTGCTGACGGCGGCGACGCGGAAGTCTGGGACTTGCCGAAAATGGGAATCACCGGCAACAGCCACTTTATGTTCCAGGAAAAAAACAACAGGCAGATTGC
>DKDI01000017.1 GCA_002449305.1 Treponema sp. UBA6852 | reverse complement strand
CAAAGAACATGGCTCAAGATATGGCCAAGGACATAGCTAGGAACATGGTCAAAGATACTGCACAAAGCATAGCTAATGACATTGCAAATCAGAAAGTTATTGAAACTGCACAAAAAATGCTTAAAGAAAAAATAGGAACACCAGAGCAAATTTCAATGGTCACAAGTATTCCGCTTGAAAAAATTTTAGAGCTTAAAAAGAAATTATAATAAGTTTAAAGTTTTATTCCTGCGCTCAATGTGAATGATGTTCCCGGCGCAGGATAGCCGTCAACATGGACATACTGGAAGTCAAAAACATTTTGCCACAAGAACTGCGCATAAAATTTTTCCCCTGTCCAAGAAAGTCCTGTGTCCAAATTAAAATAATCCGGCACATAAAGAGTATTGCTGTTGCTTGTATATTTTTTTGAATTATAGGAAAAAACAGTCGTCCAAGTAAAGCTATCAAAAAACGAATATTTTTCCGTTAAAGAAAAAGTATGAACAGGAGTGTACATTATTTGATTTCCTTTTGTTCCGCCGCCTGAAGTCAAGATTGCCTTGCAAAAAGTATAGCTTGCAGAAAACTCCAAGTTGCCAAAAATCTCTTTAGTAGAAAAATAAAAATCCGCGCCCCAGTTAACAGAAGAGCCCCAGTTATCCGGCGACCAGGAAGTGCTTGAATCACTCACCCATCCGATTTTGTCCCTATAAAAAATCAAGAAAGGCTTTACAGAAAATCCGAATTTTTGCGAGTAAGAAAGTCCTGTGTAAAACGAATACGCGCTTTCACTTTTTAAATCCGGGTTTCCAATTCCGCCATCACCTGAATAATAAAGCTGCTGAAACACAGGATTTGTTATGTTTTTTGAAGCCTTAAAGAAAAACGCAAAATTTTTTAAGTTCCGTTCTGCGCAAAAACTGTAAAGCAAACTCAATGTATTTGAAGGCTCAAAGTAATCAAATGGAAGCGATAAAGAAAAGTTCCAACCAAAATATTCAAACTTCAAAGACGGAGAAAAAAATGCAGAAAAAAGCGAATGTGAATAAGTTGCATTTTCTTTGCCAGAAGAAATTTCATCAGAAAAATCATAAGAGCAAAGTGCGTAAAATTCCAAAAAGTCCAAGACAGAACTTTCCGCCTGAAAAGAAAAATTGCTTACTTTGTATTCGTTTCCCAAATCTGAAAAGCGGGCATGCTTTGTGTAGTCAAGGTCTGAATATTTGTAAGACGGCAGAACTTTTAAATTCCAATTTTCAAACGGAATAAACACAGGAAATGCAAAAACAAGCGAAAGGTCTTTTTGCTTTTCTTCTGTAAAATATGCGCCGCCAGTTTTTCCGCAGTTGGAATCGGAATAGCTTGCATAGCTTGAAAATCCAAACGAAGCTCCGGGAAATTTCTGCGTGGCAAATTCCGCAAAAAGCGAGTTGTTAAAAAGAGTGCGTTCGTAGCCTGAATAATTTTTCTTGTAGCCTGAATACGAATCGCTAAAATCTAGCTTGTAAGTTGCATCCTGCGAACGGTAGCCAAAGTGATTTTTCTTATGGGAAACATTGAAGGCTTCATGCACAAAAAGAGATGAGCCGTTTTCAAAAACAATGGGAACAGAAAATTCAGCCCTTGCCGTAGGACTGTCATTCAAAGAAGAAAGATAGCTTTGGCTTTTTAGTTCCGCATTCACACGAATCTTGCTAAAGTCGCAGGAAACTGTGGTTATGTAGATTGCAACAGAGCCATTTTGCGCGGCAGGATTTACTTTTATGGATTTTACAGTTGCAAAGTCCAAGGTAGAAAAATCAAACTTGCCGGTATTTGGATCGTTCACAAGAACATTGTTTATGTAGACTTTTATTGAAGAATTCCAATAGCCGTGAAATGTAAGCTCATTGTTTCCTTTTTTAAATGCAAAGCCCGCGCTTTCCAACGCCTGTTCTGCAGAAGAAAAAGAAGACAAAGCATCTTCGTCCAGCACGATAAGCTCTGGATTTTTTGCGCGGTGAATTGTTGTTGTAATGCCCGGAAGCTCCAGTTCCTGAGCAAATGAACAAAAAGAAACAACTAAGGCAAAAAGAAAAGCAATAAGATTTTTCATACCAATGACATCTTCGGGGTTTGCCCCGAAGATATGTTTTAAATTTATAACAGATTCCCGTATCGCGGCATGGGAATAACAATTAAATAACATAAATGTCAACTTTTTATAAAAACAGTTATTCAAGTGTCATTATCGGGCTTGACCCTGCGATGTTTCTGAAAGAAACTCGGTCGATAATCTGTTGTAATTTTGCAGCAGATTCCCGTGTCACCGTCTGTCTTGCGGCGCACTGCACGGGAATGACATTAAAAACATTGTTTTTGCAAAAATTCTAAATTGACTTCCGCACTTTTTTATTACTGTCTTGTGCAGTCGGAGTATGTTCCAAAATATCCGTTTTCTATAGTAAATTCAGAAACTGCCTCATCCAGAGTTTCCGTAGAAGTTGCCCCCCCATACTTGTATGCACCAGATATTGAAATAGTGTCATCTGTTAAGTTCTTATAGCTTATGGCATACCATTTGCCAACATCAGGAGCTGTTTCTGAATATCTATAGCAAGAAGTATAAGTTGTACCGCCATATTCATACGATGATTTTGTCCAAGAAGAGTCGCTTGGATCTTCCGTCCTAGATTCATAAGCTTTTGTATATTTTACATAAATAATTCCTGCAGAATCAGAAGACTCTATTACAGTAAGATTGTTTCCTTCATAATATCCATTTGAAAACATCGTTTCAGTTATTTTATAGGTTTCAGTGTAAGTATCTGTTTTATTAACCCATGTTCCATAAATTGAAGCATCATCGTCATCATCAGATTTACAGCCTGCAAAAGAAACTGCTACAAGTACAGACATCAAAAGCGCGGTTAACAACAACCAGGCGCGGTTAAAAGAAAATTTTGTGTTTTTCATAAAAAACTCCATTGTAATTAAGATAATATTAATTTGCAGTTAAACTGTTTTTAGAAAACGAACACAACAGTGCAATTTACCGCAAACTAATCCTTTATTTAGACCATTCTACTACGTTAGTATTTTTTCTACTTGTAGTATAAAGTTTTACTTGATATTTGCCCGTAAGATTATAAAATATTCTTATTTTCGGATAGTTATCTCCAAAATCCTGAAAATTAGGATTGTTCTCAATATCAGGAACTACATCAAATGTTTTAGTTTCGGTATTGCCTCCAACAGGATAGATAATAGTACATGATGAACCAGAAAAAGAAACCTTATATCCAGCCCAAGCAGTACCTTTCAATTCATATTCTCCAGCTGGCACAAATCCCAGAGTAACAGGGGAATTCTTATCTTTCAGTGCAAGATAAATATCATAACTTTCCAAAGACAATTCCGTTGTGTCTTTTAATGGATAGACATAAGAACTTTCTATAGAAGTTATTGACTTTGTAGAATACCACCAGTAATCTTCAATTTTGTCTTCTGGAATTGTATAGCTAGGAATGTGGCTTTTTATTTCAGCCCAGGTCCAAGTTTTTGCAACATCAGAATCTTGTGTATAAGCACCTATCCGCCCTCCTCTTTCCACAGTCCAATATTCCAAGCTACTATCTTTTGACTGAACAGGCACTCCAAAATAGAAGTTAAAGACGTAGTGCATCTTTGTTTCCGTAGGACCATAAAATGTGTCATCCATATCCAAAGCAGCATCCAAAGCTTCTGCAGGGCTATCGTACCAATTAGAAGACCACTTAACATTCCAGTTGCCCCCCCCCCATTATTTTTTAGGGTGCAATGATTCCAGAAAAGACCTTGCTTTGTTACAAAAGGCTCGTTTCCAGTTATGCCGGGACTTGTTGAGCCTGCCGCACCATTTTGAGAAGTGTGAGCCAAAAGCAAATCATAAGTTTTTGTTTTTTCATCGTATTCTGTGGCAAGAACATTTGCAAACCAGTAATGGTTAATATCCTGAGCAATGCTAAGTTTTGCACCAATCTGCAACTCCCAGCCTTTGTTATTCAATTTATATTTTCCATCAAAATTTGCAAGATAGTCAGATTTTAATGGAGGAACTTTTTCATAGTCAAAAAATGAAGCGCTGTTATCTGCGGCAATCTGCATACTTGTTGCATAAAGAAAATCGCATTTAAAGTAAACATTGCCATTGCTTTCTTTATAAAAAGAAACTTCAGAAGTTTTTCCTATTTCGCGTATATTTGTAGAATAAATAATCTTCGCTTTTGTTATGCCGCTTTCTTCTGCTGTAAGTTGAATCCATCTTTCTGTATTAACACCGTCCGGCATATAATTCAAGTAAACAATTTTTTTATCTTGATCTTCTGGAAAATCGAATCTATATTCATTTGAAGCAAACCACACAGTATTTGCAACTTCTTCATAAAGCAAGGCTCTTTCGCTGTTTGAATTTGAAGAATTATTATCTGAATCGCCTACGCTGTTCATGCACGAGGCAAAAAGAAAGGAAATTAAAAAAAAGGCAAAACACGCCTTTATGAACTTCATTTAGATATCCCCCTAAACGAAAAAAAGAGTTAAGAGAAGTCCGGATTTTACGGTGGTGGGTCCTCAGCTGAATTCCACAGCATATTCTCTTGCATTTATATAGAAATAAATGCGCTTAAACAGATTCCTCAGGTCAAGCCGGGGAATGACAGTATTGCAGCCAGCCGTCATCTTCGGGCATTGACCCAAAGATCTTTCTTTACAGAATGTGGCTTACATAGAATCCGCAAGACCAAGCATTGCGTGTTTTTCCGTCGAATGCTTTTCTGTTTTCCAAGTTCAAGTTAAGATCAAAGTCTGTTTTCTTAGAGAACTTATATTTTACAGAAGGACGGATTGTAAAGATGTGTCCGCCGTTCCAGTCGTCATCGTCCCAGTCCTTGTCTTTAGAACCGAATGCAAGAGAACCATAAGCATTGAACTGGAAGTCCTTGTTAATAGGAACAATAAGAGCAGCTCCAGCATACCAAGCGAATGTGTAATCGTCGTTTTCAAAGAAGTTCAAGCCGGCTTCCGGACGCAAAGAAAGCTTTGAGTTAGGAACAGAGAAAGTAATCGCGCCTCCAATTCCGTAAGCCTCGTCATCCTTTTCTTTTGTAAACAAAGAATCCATTGCAAGATAAACTTCAAGCAAAAAGTTTTTTGCGCCTATTGTTGAGCCAGCGTAGAAGTTTGCGGCATCTTCAAATGCACCTTCCATTGCAGCCCCAATGCTTATCCAGTTTACAGGAGCAAACTTTACACCAAAGTTTACAGCAGGATCATCTGTATTAAATCCGTTAGGAATAGCAGCTCCAGCTTCAAAGTTCATTTTTCCTTTTGAAACATATCTTACACCAAGACCTCTTCTTGCATAGGAATTTGAATAAGGAATGAATCCTACAACGTCCGCAGTGCCAGGAGCATCTACTTTGAACTTATAGTAGCCTGCGCAGTCAGATGAAGTTGAGCTTGGATAGAACGAGCCTGAGCGGTCATCGTAGGCTGTGCTGAATCCGCCCTGTCTTACGTGAGCGTTAGGTCCCCAAACCCAGTCGCCGTATCCCGGAGCAGGTCCGACTTTCCAGTTGAGTTTTGTTCCCATTCCAAAGTCAAAGTTGCGGTTAATATGGTAAACAAAGTTCAAATAAAAAGCGTCAGTAATTGTGTTGTTTGAATTAATAGCATTATCATAACCATCACGATTCGTATTTGTGTGGTTGCCGCCTCTAGTGTTGCGTCCGTAGTGAAGAGCAAGCGGATTCAAATTTGTTGTTCCAATTTCAAAGTTGTCAACATCACCGCCGTTTTCATAGTTTGCCAATGCGCCCATGTTGAGCATTCCGTCCATCGTGAACTTGCCCTGATCAAATCTTGCCTGAAAAATATCAGTAAAACCATAGAACATTGTGTCGCCGTCAAACGGGTTTCCAAATCCAGTCCACAAAGTGTTCTTAATCTGCGCTCTTTCCAAAACCTGCGCGCTAGCAGCCGCTCCAATAAAAAGTGCAGCTGCAATTCCCAAAACAACCTTTTTCACTTAAAGCCTCCAAAAGTTAAAAAAGAAAAGTGTTATAAACAAAGTAGCAAAATATTAGTTACTGATTTTACAGAGAAAACACAAAAAAATCAAATGGCACAGCAGATTATTTTAGAAACCTTGCAGTTTTTGAAAAAAATCGTATATAAAGTTAATACCCTTAATTTCGAGTTTTGATAAGAACAGTAATTTATGTGTCATTCCCGTGCTACGACACTGCGATGTTTACGCAGTAAACTTGGTCAGGAATCTGTTGGAAATTTTCAATAGATTATCAACCGAGTTTCTTTCAGAAACATCGCA
>DKDI01000048.1:172409-192676 GCA_002449305.1 Treponema sp. UBA6852 | reverse complement strand
TTGACGCGTTCGAAAACTTTAATGCGCTGCCCAACGCACTTTTAACTCGTTCGAAAACTTTAATGCGCTGCCCAACGCACTTTTAACTCGTTCGAAAATTTTTACGGCCTGCCCAACGCACTTTTAACTCATTCGAAAATTTTTTCGGCTTTCCCAGCGTATTTTCAGCTCATGCAAAAATTTTATTTTCCCCAATTCGCTTACACAAAATCAAAAAATCTGCTAGGATAGGCGAAATTAAAAATTCAAATGCAATCTAACGAGCAGCCAAAAGCGTAAGTCCAGTTCGGGCGCGTTTTTAGGCTGCTTTTTTTGTTTGTCGATTGCGTTTTTCTTGAGGTGTTTATGAAAAACTATGACTTGGGGAGCGAGAAAATCGGGCGGCTTGTGCGGCATTTTGCAGTTCCGTGCGTTATCAGTATGTTGGTTGCGGCTTTGTACAATATTGTTGACCAGATTTTTATCGGCTGGAGCAGCGCGGGCGCATTCGGAAACGCGGCGACCAACATCGTCTATCCGTTCACGGTTCTGGCTTTGGGGCTTGCGCTTCTTGTAGGCGACGGCTCTGCGGCAATGTTCAGTCTTGCGCTGGGCGAGCGGAACAGGGAAAAAGCGGATAAGTGCGTTGGAACGGGATTTTCGTTTCTGGTTATTCTTTCGGTTTTGCTTTGCGCTTTTGGCTTCTTGTTCAAGAACCAAATTCTTGCGGTTTTCGGCGCGAATCCAGATGAAAAGCTCTGCTACGATTTTGCGAACGAGTATTTTACGGTGATCTGCATGGGGCTTCCTTTCTATATGATTGGACAGGGCTTGAACGGAGCAATCCGCGCGGACGGCTCGCCGAAATTCGCGATGACTTGCACTCTTGTTGGCGCGGTTTCAAACATTATCCTTGACCCGGTTTTTATTTTCGTCTTTGGAATGGGCGTTCGCGGTGCTGCGATTGCGACTGTAATCGGGCAGGTTCTGACTTTTGCAATGAGCATTTTTTACATTTTCCGCTCAAAGAATTTTCATCTGAATCTAAAATGTCTCAAGCCTGATTTTATTTTGCTTGCCCGGATTGCAATGATTGGAATGGCGTCTCTTATCGTTCAGCTTTCAATAGTGATTGTAATCGCCGTGAACAACAACCTTCTTTCAAAATACGGCTACGGAACTTTCGCAAGCACCGGCGAGGCTTTCGGCTCTGTGATTCCGCTTGCGGTCGTGGGAATAGTTATGAAAGTTTTTGGAATCGTAATTTCCATTGTTATTGGAATCAGCTTGGGCGGCCAGCCTATAATCGGATTCAACATGGGAGCCGGAAATTCTTCTCGCGTAAAGGAAACAGCAAACGTGATTCTGCGTCTTGTTCTTGCAATCGGCGTTATTGTTTTCCTGATTTTTGAATTTCTTCCGGACTTGGTGATTTCGATTTTCGGAAAAGGCAACTCGCCTGAATACATGGAATACGCGCGGCTTTGCGTAAGAATCTTTTTGAGTGGAATCATAATGACGTGCTTTATAAAATCCGCGTCGATAATCTTGCAGTCAATCGGAAAAAGCGGAAAGTCAACGCTTCTTGCTCTTCTGCGCGATGTGATTGTTTTTGTTCCAGCTTCAATTATTCTTGCCACCGTGAGCCAAAACATAGTAACAATGCTGTGGAGCGCGCTCATAAGCGACGTGGTTTCGTTCGTGGTTGCAGTGATTTTTTTGCGTGGAGAGATGAAGAAGATGACGGAAATGCGTGATGAATAATTCGTAATGCGTAATGCTTAATGCGTTAGGGATTGTAGCACCGTAGTTCCAGAGCAACCAGCGGTTGCGGAGGAATGAGCGTTAGCGAAGTGCGAAAAGCCCGGCGGCGCGAGTTTGCAAAGCAAACTCGTGAAGCAAAACGAAGTTTTGCGGCGAACGCCCATATAAAAAATCCCGGTTTGCATTGTGTAAAGCCGGGAGCTGAATGCTATCTGTTTTTTAAGTTTTTGATATTTTGATACTGAAGCCTTGCGTAGATTTCTTTTGTCCAGGTGTTAAGTATGTCGGCGTCGGATTTGTCAACATTTTTTGGAAGCTTTGTTTTTACAGCTTTGTTGTAGTTTTCTGCGGCGGTATTGTAATCTTTTGAGTTTAGTGCGACTTCGGCTTTTGTAAGATAAGCGGCTTTTGTCTGAACCTGAGGGTTGTTTGAGAGTTTTGCTGTATTTTTCTTGGCATTGTTTGTTTCTGCAGGTTCAGTTTTTTCTATTGCCTGGGAATTTGTATTTCCGCTGGCTCTGTCGCCAATGCCTTTTACAATTCCTTTCCATTTCTGGGAAAAACAAGATGTGGCTGTGGCGATGAGTAAAATTGCTACGACCTTTGATTTTTTTGATAAACACATAATAAACTCCGAAAAATATTAGATTGTTTTATAAAATCTTTCTATTAGTATTTCTTTTTGTGGAAATTGTCAAGATGACGGAAAATCGTAAAGAAATAAGGCGGACAAATCTTTTATGATCATATAAATAACATTTGGTGATTTCCTGCAATTTCATGTATCGTTATTTTAACGTTTGCCGTCCGCACGTACTTTTATAAAACGTTCTTTGTCCGCGAATAATTTTGAAAAACGTTACTGCTCTTGCTTTTCCGCTGTGTATCTTGCCCGCTCGCCGCCAATGAGCTTCGGCCGTGAGTAAGCCGCCGTAACGTAAGCCTTGCCAACGAATTTCTGCTCCGGGTGGACTGGAACCGCGACTTCTTTCATGTGCATTCCAATCAGCGTGCTTCCAATGTCGATTCCTGCCGCCGCCTTTATATGCTCAACGACGACCGGCTCCTTGAATCCGTAGTAAGCCGCAGTCGCGAACGAGCCGCCTCCGTGAATCCACGGAACAACGCAAACTTCGTCAAGTCCGTATTTTTCTGCGCACTCGCGCTCAACAACAAGCGCACGGTTCAAGTGCTCGCAGCACTGGCAAGCAAGAAAAGTCCCTTTTGATGACAAAATCCTATTTGCAGTTTTAAAAATCGCCTTTCCGATTTCCACGCTTGAGTCTTTTCCGATAGAGCCGCCCGCAACCTCGCTAGTCGAGCATCCGATTACAAAAACCGAGCCTTTTTTCTGCGGATGGGAATCGAGCAGCTCTGTGATTATCTTTTCTGCCTGGCGTGAAATTTCAGAAAGATTTTCCGCCGTTGCATTTTTGTTTTCGTTCTGATTCATAATTTTGTCCTTGTAGGCAGAATGGTATCACAATTTTTATTTTTGTGCAGAGAGTTTTTTTGCTCCATAGATTCTAAAAACCAAGCTTCTCCTTTCCTGTAAGAAAATCGAGCGCGTTGATGTTTCGGATTCCGTTGAAATCTGAGTTCAAATTTCTGTCCATCGTGATTATAACTCTCGGGTACGAATCCGGAATGTTTTTGAAGGCAGAAAGCTCACGTTTCAGCGTCTCCTCGTCTTTTACGGTTTCTGCGACCTGGATGTAAAAAAGAGAAGTCTGATTCTTTGCCACAAAATCTATTTCGGCATCGAGGTTTCTGCCCGTGTAAATCGTAAAATGCTGCCGCTTAAGCTCAAGAAAAATCTGGTTTTCAAGGATGTGTCCCATGTCGATATTTCTGTAGCCCAAAAGCATATTCCGCAGTCCTGTGTCGGAGATGTAGTATTTTGAGATGTTTTTAAGAATCTCCTTTCCGCGCACATCGTAGCGTTCGACCCTGTAGACTAAAAAACATTCCTCAAGAAAGTGCATATAGTTTTCGACTGTGGGCTGACTTGTTTTGCGCCCGGAACTTGTAAGCGTGTCGCTGATTTTTTTTGATGTGCAGAAATTTCCGCAGTTCTGGAACATGAATTTTATTACGGCTTCAAGAACCGCAACGTCCTTTATCTGATGCCGCCTTGCGATGTCCTTTACGATTATCGTGTTGTAAACTCCGTTCAGGTACTGGTATACGCTTTCCGTATTTTTTCTGAGCTGGACTGTGAACGGCATGCTTCCGAATTTCACGTAGTCGTAATAGTTTTCTTCGGTTGTCTGCTGTGGAAAATTGTTTTCCTTTATACATTCAAGATATTCGCGAAATGAAAAGGGAAGCATGTCAATCGTAACGTATCTCCCGCTTAAAAGAGTGGCGAGTTCCCCGGACAGCAAGTCCGCGTTCGAGCCTGTAAGATACAAATCCACGTTTTTGTAGTTGAAAAGTGTTTCTACCGGCTTCTGAAAATCCTTGCACAGCTGAACTTCGTCAATAAAAACATAGTTCATCTTGTCTTCCAAAAGCGCGGATTTTATGAACGCATAAAGATTGTGATATTCCAGCAAAAGCTCGTTGTCCAAGTCGTCAAGCCTGATATAAGTAATCTGCCTCTCTGAAACGCCTCTATCCAAAAGCGTCTGCATATACTGTTCCATAAGCACGGATTTTCCGCACCGCCGGATTCCTGTCAGAACTTTGATTACCTGCTTGTCTTTAAATGCTTCTATACTTTGAAAATATGAACTTCTTATCATTTATTCAAAGTGTACTTTGAAAATATTGTCATGTCAAGGTTGTTTTTAAGTTGATATTGAAAAATTTTTGTATTATATTTGTCATACCTGTAACTTCCGCACGATTTCTGCTATAATTTTTGCATGATTCAGATTTTTGGCACGACAAAGAATTTTGACACAAAAAAGGCGCAGATGTGGTTCAAAGAACGGAGGATTCCTTTTCAGTTCATCGATTTAAAGGAAAAAGAGATGAGCCGGGGCGAATTTGAAAGCATTGTGGATTCACTTGCGCGCACGGCTGGCTCTAAAGCAGATGCGCTTGAGCTTCTGGCAGACAAAAAATCAAAGGACTATGCCTTGTTCGCATATCTTGATGACGCAGACAAGGAAGAAAAACTTTTTGAAAACCAGCTTTTGCTGAAACTACCGATTTGCCGGAACGGAAAAAACGCCGCAACCTATGGACTTGAAGTGAAAATCTGGGAAGGGTGGAAGTAGATTTTTTGAAGTGCTGTAAGCGTGCTTTTTGTTCAAAAATTGATTAAAAAATAAAATCCGCCGCAGTATGTCTGTTCAGCGACGGATTCCGCTTGTCATTGACTGGCATGAACGGGAGGCTTGTTTTATTTTAAAAGATATTCGACTGTGGTTACCACGCGGATTGTCTTTTTTTCCTGAAGGTCTTCGGCAGCGTTCTCTATGCTGAAAAATCCCTGGGTTGCAGTTTTGATTTTTCCGACTTTGCTTCCAGAATCATGCGCAAACTGCTCGGCTGCTGTGCGTGCGTTTTTTGTCGCCTCCGCAATCATCTGCGGCTTTATGTTGTTCAGCTTTGTGAATTCAAATGAAATCTTGCTGTTGTAGTCTTTTGAGACTGCGATTCCGCTGCTCATAAGGTCAAGGGAATCGTCTTGTGCCTTTTTCACTTCTGCGACTTTTGACGAGCGCACAAGAACTACCGTTTGCGCAAGGTAAGTGTAGAGAATTTTGTCCCGGTCCATGTACGGATTGATTGTGTTGTCCGTTATGCTTGGCGACTGAACCGTGTAGTCTTCTTCTGAAAGTCCGTGGCTTGAAAGATATTCCTTTACAGTCTGGGTTTTTTTCAGAATATCCTTCTGGAGCTGCGGAAGGCTGTTTGCTCCAAGCGTGAATGTGAGCGGCCAGAGTGCAAGGTCAGCATCGACTTCTTTTTCCGCAAGTCCGCGCACTGTAACTGTCCTGTCAGGCCTTGCTATTTTTGAAAGCCCCGTGGAAACAATCGCCGCCGACACGACAAGCGAAACCGATACCGCCAGAATGAATGCCTTTAGTTCTTTCATTTTTTTCCTCCGAATGTTTTTCTAAAAATGTAATGAATTGAATCCAAAAAATCAGCATGAAATCTAAATATAAAATTTTCCGGATTATGTCTATTGAACAACTTCGCGAGAAAAAGGTTGCGTCAGTTTTTCCAAGTCGGAATACTATGGGCGGTCTTGCAAATCCCTTTGGTATTTGCAGTCGCTATGTCCGCCCTTCGCTCACGCTCATTCTTGGGTGATTTCGACAGGCTCAATCACCCAAGAACTTCGGGGCTCCCAGCGCTACCGCATCCGCCTTACAAAAGCTCTTTTACTTTGCCTAAAACTTCCACGTCCGCAGGAAGCCATTTTACGCTTTCAAGTTTCTCTGCGGAAAGCCAGGCAGAATTCTCGTGCTCCAAAAGCGTCAGCTTCCCGGAAACAACCGAGCACAAAAAACATTCCATTTTCAAGTGAAAGGCTGGGTAGTCGTATTCAACCGTGCAGAGTTTTTGTTCAGGGAGAATTTCCGTCGCAAGCTCCTCGCGGATTTCGCGGACAATCGCCTGTTCAGCAGTTTCTCCTGCCTCAATCTTTCCGCCCGGAAATTCCCACCAGTCCTTCCATTCGCCGTATCCGCGCTGAGTCGCAAAAATCTGTTTTTCGCCGCCGGATGTTGTGCGGAGAATCACTGCCGCGGAAACGTGGATTTGTTTCATTTTTATGCCTCGCTAGTTTTTATAAAGTCAATTATTACTGTTTTTTCCCATTTTGTCAGTGCGTGTTATAAAATCGTTGAAAAGCTCATCTGGAACGCGGTTTTGAAGTGCGAATCTCATTGTGATTGGCTTGTTGCCTTCCGCACTGTCCGGAAAAGTTGAGACCTGCCCAAGATAAATGAACGGCTGAGTTATGTTTTCTACTTTTTCAAATTTGCGCACAAAAAGATGAAGGCGGATTTTCCTTTCTATATTGCGGATTAGGTTCTGTCCGACTTCAGAATTTTGCGTTGTGCTGTTTGGCGACTGCCACTGAAAATGTTCCGGCGTTATGAATTTGTCAGCATAATTTATGGAATCCTTTATGTCTGCGTCCTTGTGCAAATTCACAAACAGAAAATAGTCCGGCTTTGCAGAAGTTATAAGTCCTTGTCCGCGGAATGAAGAATGAATTTTTGTGTAGTTGCATAAAAGAGCCGCGTCGCGCATCGTGTATTTTTGGTAGAGCCTTAAAAAGGGCAAAGTTCCGCTTTCAGAATAATCATCTGATCCGAATTCATTTTGATAGCGCAAAAGGTTGTATTGAATCAAGTCTTCCAGCCAAAGCTTCTTTTGTGCGGAAAATCTTGAGTTTTCAAGTGAGTTAACCGTGTTTTTGTTGAACGAAACTGAATCTCCATCAAAATTAAAAATCGCCTTTTCGTAGCGTGTTTTTTCGCTTGAGTCAAAATATGCTCCGCTAAGCGTCTGGCAGGCGTGAACTACAGAAGTTTTATTCACAAAAGAAAGATATTTTTTTGCCTTTTCTGCAATTTCATCAACAGAAGCAAAGTTGTTTTTGGAATTAAAAACCGTTTCCGCGATAATCCATTCTTCTGCGCGTCTTGCAGGCGAATAAAAGCTTAGAAGCTGCATAATCTGCCTGAAAGATTCGTCTTCGTTCATTAAAGAAAATTCAGGGTGGCTTTCTTTTTCAATGTACGCGGCAAAATCAAAATATGTCTTGTAGTTCGGACTGAAAACCGTGAACCGCACAGGATCAATGCTTCCGTCATGCTTTAGATAATCAACAAGAAACGGAACTTTTCCACCGCATACATGCTTGAACGAAAGGTAAGATTCCTTCATATATTTTAACGACATGAATTTTTCGTTTTCAAGCTGGCGCAGAATCTGTTCCTTTGTGATTTTGTCCATGTGGATGTAAGTTCCGTTCGGCAGGTCTGCAAAATCATTTGCAACTTCAAGCTTCAAGGAGTCGCGGTCGTAGTCCTGTTTTCCGTTCATGGCAATCGCCATCAGAAAAGATTTTTTGTAGTTCCCGATAAAATCAAGGACCGTTACAAATTCCTTGCCGTCCAGTTTGCGCAAGCCTCTTCCGAGCTGCTGGATAAAAATTATTGAAGATTCGGTCGGGCGCAGAAGCAGAACTGTGTTTACGGACGGAATGTCGATTCCTTCATTGAAAATATCGACTGAAAAAATGTATTGAAGAGGAGAGTTGTCATCTTCTAAAAGACGTGCGTATTTTTCACGGACTTCAACGCTGTCATCTCCTGAAAGTGCGACGGCAATCTGACCGTTGTTTTTGGAAAGTCTCTTGTTGAATTCTTCCGCCATATATTTTGCGTGTTTTACAGTCGCGCAGAATCCAAGCGCCTTCTGTTTTTCACCGTCATGCCCGTAGAAATTTATTTTCTCTATGATGTAATCAACGCGCCGGTTCACCATTAGCATATTTGCAATTTCTTCTATATATTCGCTTGTTCCTGGTTCAGCCTTGATTTTTGAATAGTCGATTCCTTCCGCATCTGTAAGCCCAAAATAGTGAAAAGGGCAGACTAAATCATTAGAAAGTGCGTCCCGCAACCGGATTTCCACAGCGACATTGTTGTCAAAAATTGAATATATGTCGCCATTGTCGCTTCGTTCTGGAGTTGCCGTAAGTCCGAGCAGAAAATTCGGAGTAAAATGCGCAAGGATACTTTTGTAGCTTTCGCTTGACGCATGATGAGCTTCGTCCAAAACGATATAGTCAAAAGCATCTTTGTTAAATTCATTGTAATGCCGGCTTAAAGTATCGCGGGTTGCAAAAAGGTACTTGCAGTTTTTATCTTTCTGGTTTCCTGTGAAAAATCCTGAGGAATAATTTTCTTCTGTTGCGGAGCAGATTGTGTCAAAAGATTCCTTCGCCTTTTTCAGAATGTCCTCGCGGTGAACAATAAAAAGCAGATGCTTTGGTTTTACCTGCAGCGCGTCAAAGACTGACATATAAGTTTTTCCGCTTCCGGTTGCGGCGATTGCAAGAGCCTTTTTTGCTCCTGTTTTTCGCAGGCGGTCAAGCTTTACAATCGCTTCCTGCTGCATTTCATTTGGCTGGATTATGGACGGTGAATTTTCATCTGTAAAACTGTTGTATGAAAATAAAAGTTTTGATTCCTGTTTTTGCTGGCGTTTTACTTTTGAAAGATAGTCGCGGTAAGAAATCAAAAATTCATCGGAATATTCTTTTGCCCATGGGCTTTTCCAGAGAGTTTCAAATTCGTCAAGAACAGATTTGGTAAAAATTCCGGGTTCCTGTCGCTCGCCGCAGTTTTCGTTTTGAAGGACGTTCCATTCAACATTCGTCTTTAGCGCGCGTCCTGTTATGTTTGAAGAGCCGATTATGACAGTCCATTTTTCTGATTCATTGCTGCTTTTGTGGAACAGATAGCCTTTTGCATGAAACCCGTCGTTTTGTGTTGGCGGAACATAAATTTTAAGATGGATATTTTTGAATTTGGAAAGCCGCTCAAGAACTTGCGGACTGGTCATTTCCTTGTAGGTTGTTGTAAGAATCTCGCCGCGGATATTTTGTTTTTCAAGAGCCTCCAGCGTTTCAAGCAGAACCTGCAATCCTCCGTAAGTGATGAACGCCACGCTTATTTTGAACTGGGAACAATCACTAAGATTTTCAATAAGCTCGTTGTAAAAACTGCGGACAGGTCCGTTTGTGATAAGGATAGATTCTTCCATAATGTTTCCAGTATCCTTATTTTGTAATGAAAAAGCGTCCCGAAAAAGGTTCGTTTTTTGGGACAGATGTATTTTCTGTATCTGACATTTTTAATCCTTAAACCAATGTTAGATTTGGAATAAATTTAAAATCTGAAATATTCAAGGTTGAAAGCGGAATTTCAAATTCAAGTGCCGTTGCTGCAATCAAAGCATCGGGAATTAGAAGTCCATGACTTTTCGCAAACTTTTCTATTAGATTCCTAGCTTTTACAGAAATAGCTTCTGTAAATTCTATTATTTCAAAATCAGCAAAAGCCTTTTTTATGGCTATAACTTCATTTTTATTTCTTGCTCCAACCATAAGTTCCATATAAGTTATAGCAGACATTCCAAGCCCTTTTGTCCTATCGGCAGAAAGCCGTTCCCTTGCTTCTTCTTTTCCACGAAGGTAATCAATTAAAATGCAAGTGTCGCATAGATACAGCATTATGTCCGGCTCCATGCTTTCTGACGGATATTTTCAATATTTATGTCGCTGTCTTTCCATAGGCCAAATGCTTTGTCAAAATTCTCGGAGGAAGATTCTGTTTTTTTGGAACGATTAAATCCAATTGAACTCAGAAGTTTGTTTAATAACGAAATCCGGTCGGAGTAAGAGAGCATTTCTATTTCACTATACAATCTTATTACATTTGAACCTTCCATAAAATGCCCCCCATAAAAAGTCAATGAGGAAATATCAATTTCCGATTCGACTTTTTAAGTTGTTTCACAACGAAGTGAGAAACAACAGTTGATAATGAAGTTTGCAACGCAAACTTGTAAAGATAAAAACAGACGCCAGTTTCGGCTGTTTTTATCTTATTCCCTTCTTTAGACTATTATTCTTAACTATAATATAGCGTTTTTTTTAGATTTTCAATTACATTTTTCTAGGGGAATATTAAAGGAGTAATCACATTTTTCTAGGGGAAAGTGAAAGTTTATTCCTCAATAAGTTTGTGTTCTGTAAGTTTTCCTTCTTTTGCGTGCTGAATTGAAAGTTCAAGCCGTTTCTGATTCTCCTCGCTGTAAAATGGGTATTCGGAAGAAAATTTTGTCTATTCTATTTATCAAGTTTTTTTCATGCCCAAAGCAGTCCTGACCTGCTCCAAAAAACGAACATTTTTCGGAACAGAAAATACCTCGAAAAAAATCAAAAGCCAACTACACAATTTTAGACAAATATATTGGTGAAAAAACTTTTGATGAAGACTATGCGCTTTTAAGTCATTATATCCAGCTTCAAGATTCCATTGCTGGTGAAAGATACAGAAAAATTCTTGAGCAAAACGGACTTGATGTTTTAAATTTTCCAGAAACAGATGATTTCAATGCAAAACTTGATGTTCCGTTTGGTATACCAAAAAATCCCTCGTTTACTTTTATTGATTTGTTTGCCGGTATTGGCGGATTTAGGCTTGCGATGCAGTCCTGCGGTGGTCAGTGTGTTTTTTCCTCTGAATGGGACGATGCCGCAAAGCAGACTTATTTTGAAAACTATGGAGAAGTTCCATTCGGCGATATAACAAAGCCTGAAACTAAAGATTTGATTCCTGAAAAATTTGATGTGCTGTGCGCTGGCTTTCCGTGCCAGGCATTTTCGATTGCCGGCTATCAAAAGGGATTTGATGATGTCCGTGGAACTTTGTTCTTTGATGTTGCAGATATTTTGGAAAAGCATCGTCCAAAGGCATTTTATCTTGAAAATGTAAAAAACTTGAAATCGCATGATGAAGGGCGAACTTTTGCAAAGATAATGGACGTTCTGCAAAATCGGCTTGGGTATATTGTTGACTCAAAAATTATGAATCCGTGCGAATATGCGAATGTTCCTCAGAACCGCGAGCGAATTTTTATAGTCGGCTTTGATCCGAATCAAGTTGAAATTCCCGAAATGTATTTTCGTAATGGGCAGTTTGAGTTTCCTTTTCCAGAAAAAGTTGAGCTTACAAAAAATATTCATGATGTGATAGATGATTCTATTGAAACGGAAAATCTTTTTTACAAAGAAAAACACCTCTATTACGACAGAATGAAAGATGTGATTGTAAACCCGGACACGGTTTATCAGTGGCGAAGAGTTTATATCCGCGAGAATAAAAGTGGAGTCTGCCCGACTTTGACGGCAAACATGGGCGAGGGCGGACATAATGTTCCGATTGTCCGAACTTCAAAAGGAATTCGAAAATTAACGCCTGAAGAATGTCTTGGATTTCAAGGATTCCCTGTCAATATTCAAAATCCATTCCGATTCCCGAACACAATTGCGCAAAGCAAGAAATACAAGCAGGCAGGAAACAGCGTGACAGAGCCCTTGATAGAACGCGTAGCAAGAAATGTAATTCAATTTGTTAGGGAGAATGAGAGATGACTCATACAGAAAAATTACTAAACTCAATTAAGCCTCTTAGAAATGAATATGAAGAATATTATGATGAACTTGTTTCTGTGTATTCTGCATATTCAAAATTTGATTCGGAATCTATAGACGAATATGTAAGAGATGTTTTTAGAAATTCAAATAGAGCTTTTTTTACGATTTGTTCAAAAGAATCATTTAATAATCTTTCTACAGGGGATAATTGGATTGATTCGATAATTTATACACCTTTAAATGATCATTCTCGTCCTTTTATGAAAAAAGGAGATATTGTTTTTTGTTATAGACAAGGTCAATTTTCTGATTTAAAAGAAGCATTGAGTATGCGAGGTATTTATGCTTTTGGATTTGTTGCTTCTGAGCCAAAACTTTTATTTCCTGATAAAACAGACCATAATAAATATGGAGTTGCTATTTTATTTCCTTTTGGAATGAAAGAGCATTTGGAATTGAGAAATATTCAGTTAAATCCTATTACTATTTCTTTGACGCCTTATAATGGTAACAGAAATGATGCATTACAATACATTCCTGAAAATGAATACTCAAAATCATTATTGGAACAAATTTGTCGAAAGAATCCATATTTAAGAAAATCAATTGAAAATGTTATTGGGAAAAATATAGAAGATAAACCTTTACCAGATGAAATATGGAATATAAATCATAATCTTTCTGAAAACTCTTATACCCCAAATTTCTCCCAAATCATCTACTACGGCGTTCCCGGCTGCGGAAAAAGCAACAAAATTGATAAGAAAACAGGAAGCATTTCTGACGAGCAGAAAATGCGTGTTGTTTTTCATCCTGAATACACAAACGCTGATTTTGTTGGACAGATTTTGCCTGTGCAGACACCTGATGGCATTGATTACCGTTTTAAGGCTGGACCTTTTGCACGAATTTTAAAACGCGCCTTGAAAAATCCTTCTCAACCATACTATTTAATAATCGAAGAAATTAATCGTGGAAACGCAGCGGCTATTTTTGGAGATTTGTTTCAGTTGCTTGACCGAAAAAGCGATGGCTGGAGCTCATACTTTGTTGAAAATTTAGACTTGAATTCGTTTATCAGAAGTGATGATGACAAATATTCTGATAAAAATGTAAAAACGTCTGTCCAAATTGGAAGTCTTACTTTCACAGAAAATACTTCAATCCGCCTTCCTCCGAATCTTTCAATTCTTGCCACAATGAACACGAGCGACCAGAATGTTTTTATATTGGACAATGCTTTTCAACGCCGATGGGATATGGTTCTGGTAAAAAACGAATTTGGTGAGGATTCTGAAAAAGCAAAAACTGAAGAAGAGCAAAAAAATATTGACCGGCAGAAAACGGCACTAATTGAAGGTTCTAAAATTACTTGGGAAACTTTCCATAAAACAATCAATGAGAAAATCTCGCAGTTTTCAAGAGAAAATAATTTTTCAAGCATGATAGACAAGCGGCTCGGCTGCTGGTTTGTCAAGGCTGTTCCTGATGATAAAAATGACATAAACGGAAAATATATTATTGAAGAGAAATCATTTAAAAACAAAATCCTGAAATATCTCTGGGACGATGCGTTCAAATTCAGCCGTGAAGATGTTTTTGAAGATGCTGATAATTTTGAATCTCTGCTAGAAAAAGTAAAAATGGATGCGCCGAACTTCGGAATTTTCAAGAATATTGAGTTTTTTGCTGAGAAATCAGAAAAATCTGAAGAAGAAAATGAAGTTTGACTTTTAAACTATAATTTTCCCAAAAAATGTAATATACTGTCATTATGGATAAACGAAAACTTTTGCAGGCTACAAAAATTCTCAAAGATGCCGGTTGCACGGAAATCTACATTTTTGGCTCTCAGGCGAATGGAAAGGCTGGTAAGAATTCCGATGTGGATTTGGGTGTAAAAGGACTTCCTGTTCAAAGTTTTTTTGGAATCCACTATGATTTGGAAACCGCGCTTAATATGAGAGTTGATTTGGTTGATTTTGACTGTCAAAATGATTTTTTCTCCCTATTAAAACGTCATGGAGAGTTACAGAAGATTGGATAAAATCTGCTGCGTTTATTTTGGAGAGGATAAAAACGACGCTGAAAGTCTTTCTGAAAAATTTGTCGGACTAAAGTGCACTGACGGAAAGCTGAAAATCTATTTTCCTGTGGGCTACAGAAAGCCGGACGAAAAAACTGATTCTCCTGCCGAAATAGAAAAAGAAGTCCGTAAAAACATTTTGAATCTTATTCAAATTCTGCGGACATTTGGGGAAAAGGAGGACAATCTTTCTTCCTCGCCGCTGATTTCAAAAAATCGAAATGTTGCATTTCCAGTTCATGCGTATCTTTTTATAATCCGCGATTTTTTGTCGAACGGCTATTATGTCCAGAAAGAAACGCAGTATTCAAAAAGTCAGGGCGGAAAAGTGAGCTGGAGCCGCACCATAAAAAGTGTCAAGCCGCAGTTTATTGATTTTCAGCCGTTTTATTTTGATTTTATAACTCAAAAGACAAATTACAGCCAGGCGGAGCTGATTTCCCAAATCCATAAATTTTGCGTCCACGAATGTTTTTCAAAGCTAGGATTTCTGTTTTCCAGTTTTTTGCCCGAAAAATCGGAGCTTAAGCTGAACAAAAATCTTTTTATAGCCGTCATAAAAAAGGCGATGACACAGACTTTTAACGAGAACAATCTGCTTCTTTTTAAGAATATGCTGGATGTGCTGAATTTTCTTGATGAAAACTCTGAAAATAAGGAATTTATTTACGGAACTCAAAATTTCCATGTCATCTGGGAAAAACTTATTGACCGCATTTTTGGAGAGACGGACAAGGAAGATTTTTATCCCAAAGTTTATTGGAAGCTTAAAAACAAAAAAGGCAGTGAAGAGCGCTTTGAGTTTAGAACGGATGAGAAACACAACTCCCTCCGTCCCGACACGATTATGATAACAAACCGTGCAAAAACCGGGCAGAAAATTTTTGTGCTTGACTCAAAATATTACCGCTACGGAGCGACTGGCATAAAAAATCATCTTCCGGACAGCGCGAGCATTGTGAAGCAGTTCGCATATGCTGAATATATAGAAAAAAATGATTCAATTCCGGAAAAAATAAAACGGAACCGGACTGAGAATTCAATTTTCAATGCGTTTATAATGCCTGCCTGCGTCCAGAAAATTGAAAATATCGGCTATGCGGGCGCGGATTACATTTTGGCGGAAAAAGATTCTTCTGATGTTTCCTTTGTTCCTGAAAAATCATGGCACAAAATCCACGGAATCCTTCTTGACACAAAAACTGTAATGGAGCACGCCGCAAAAAAAGACAACGAGCTGATTGAGCAGCTTGCAGCGGCGATTGAAGAAAAAATATAACTCAAAAACATTTCCACTAAGTTCCCTGAATAAAGTAACTATATTTCCAAACTTAGTTACTTTATTTTAAAATATAGTTACTATATTTATCCAAAGAACTGGGTACATTTTTACTAAAAAGAAATACTTTATCCTGCGATTACAACTTTCAGGACTTTGGATTCTGTGAAGATTGAACCGGGTGTCTTCAATTTTTATCTGCCATACAATTTATAGAAAAATTTTTCTGAACAATGATATAATAATCTTTATATTTAATTACCTAGGAATGTCTTGGGAAAGTCTATGCAAAAATATACACTAAAAGCTGCTGTAAAAAAACAAAATGAAATTCAGGAAAGTTTGAAATTGCCGTCGCAAAATTTTCAGCTTCCACTTTTTCATGCGTTTTCTCCGGCGGGATGGTGCAACGACCCGAACGGCTTTTCATTTTTCGGCGGAAAGTTCCATTTGTTTTTTCAGTATCATCCGTATTCAACTCAATGGGGAGCAATGCACTGGGGGCATCTTTGCACTTCAGATTTTGTGCGCTGGGAAATTCTTGAGCCTGCTCTTGCTCCTGATTCCACTTTTGACTGCGAAGGCTGCTTTTCTGGAACGGCAATTGAAT
The DNA here is from genome assembly GCA_002449305.1 of Treponema sp. UBA6852. GTDB lineage: Bacteria > Spirochaetota > Spirochaetia > Treponematales > Treponemataceae > Treponema_D. The sequence goes on along the minus strand of DKDI01000048.1, from coordinate 176,814 downwards.
TTGAAGGGCGGCATATTCTTGTTTATACAGGAGTTTCAAAAAATTCAAAAGGCGAAACTTTGCAGAACCAGTGCGTGGCAGAAGGCGACGGACTTTGCTACAAAAAATTTGTTAAGAATCCTGTAATTGGCGCGGCAGATGTTCCTTTTGAATTTCAAAAAGGCGATTTCCGTGATCCCAAGCTGTGGCGAGAAGACGGAAAATTTTACATGGCGTGTGTCCTCAAAATGCCAGACGGAAAAGGCTCTCTTGTCTGCTTCTGCTCTAAAAATCTTTTTGACTGGAAATTCGTTTCTGTGATTGACAGGAGCAGCGGAAAAAGCGGAATGTGGGAGTGTCCAGACATTTTTAAATTGGACGGAAAGGACGTTGTGATTTTTTCTCCGCAGGAAATGAAAGCGGATTTTGAGAACGGACTTCACGACGGAAACAACAGTGTTTACATGACAGGAATTCTAAAAAGGCCAGAATTTGTTTTTGAGCGCGAAAGACGAACTGAAAATTCTTTTGATTTTGCGCAGATTGACGGCGGAATCGATTTTTATGCGCCTCAGACTTGCCTTGCTCCTGACGGACGAAGAATCATGATTGCCTGGATGCAAAACTGGGAATCGTACATTACGCCTCAAGATTATCTTTGGTCTGGAATGATGACTTTTCCCCGTGAACTTGAATTGAAGAACGGAAAACTTTTTCAAAATCCTGTGCATGAACTTTCATCATATAGAAAAAAATGTGAAAGCGGCATTGTCTTTGGAGGCTCTGGATTTGTAAAAAATGATTTTTTGCATGGAGATATTGAACTTGAGCTTTTTTCTGCTTTTGAAAATTCAGCGGCTTGCAAAAATCCAAATGGAAAATTTTCTCTTGTATTAAGCAGAACAATTGCAGGCAAAAAATTTTCCGTAGAATTCACTTGCGACTTTGCTGAACAAACGCTTTGGTTTGACAGAAAAAAATCCGTGGACGGCGGCGGAAAAATAAATTTCCGCAAAATGAAACTTCCGCTGTCTTCGTTCTGTTGCGAGAAATCCGTTTATGGAAAAAAGATTTCCCTTAGGATTTTAATTGATACTTGTTCCATGGAAGTTTTTGTTAACGACGGCGAGGTGGCATTTACAAATGCATTTTTTCTTATGCCTGCGCAAATTTTTGACAGCGATGAAAATTCCGTGTTGCTTGAAATGTCTGTTTCAGAAAATATCCGCGCTGAATACAAGATTTTTGAAATTTAAATTATGGAGATTTGCAAAATGAAAAATTACGATGCTGTTGCGCTGGGCGAGCTTCTTGTAGATTTTACTCAGAACGGAATGAGCGCACAAAAAAACTGGCTTATGGAGGCGAACGCTGGAGGAGCTCCGTGCAATGTTCTTGCGATGCTTTCAAAACTTGGACATTCAGTTTCGTTTGTTGGAAAAGTCGGAGATGATATGTTTGGAAAAATGCTCAAGTCAAAAATTGAAAATCTTGGAATCGGAACAGAAAATCTTATCTTTTCAAAAAAATATAAAACAACGCTCGCTTTTGTTCACACTGCGGATGACGGCGACAGAAGTTTTTCGTTTTACAGAAATCAAGGCGCAGATTCAATGCTTGAAAAATCTGAAATAAAATCGGAGCTGATTTCAGCTGCAAAAATATTTCACTTTGGAACTTTATCAATGACAAATGAAATTTGCTTTGATGCTACAAAATTTGCACTTGAGACAGCAAAAAAATCTGGCGTGCTCCGTTCATTTGACCCGAACTTAAGGCTTCCGCTTTGGGAAAGTGAAAGCCAGGCAAAAGAAAAAATTTTGTTTGGACTTTCAGAATGTGAAATCTTAAAGATTGCATCAGAAGAGCTTGAATTTGTTTCAGGCGAAAAATCTATTTGCGATGGCATAAACTGGATCCGCTCAAAATTTAAAATTCCGCTGATTACAGTTACAAAGGGCAAGGACGGAAGCGAAGCGTTTTATTCTGACGGAAAAATTTCTTTGCATGAAACAGCCGGAACATTTTCAAACGTAAAAACAATTGACACGACTGGAGCGGGCGACACATTCTGCGCTTGCATCCTGCATGAAATTCTTTGCGCTGGATACGAAACTTTTTCTAGGGAGCGTCTGCAAAAAATGCTTGTCTTTGCAAATGCCGCTTCATCGCTTGTAACAACAAAAAAAGGCTCGCTTTCTGTAATGCCTATGCGCACGGAAATTGAACAGCTTATAAAAGATTTCAGCAAAAAATAACGGACAAAAAAAATTCATAAACTTTTCGATATTGCCTCTTGTTCTATTGAAATTCTTGGAAAAGGTGCTATTATTTATATAGCCATTATATAGAAGATTTTTTTATTCTTTTATTCGCCCGTTTTGCTTTGCAGGGGAGGGCTTGTGAAGTCTAATATTCTTACCGATTTTCTAAACGACCATTTCGTTTTATTCACAAGTGTTCTTTCTGGAATTATCTGTGCTCTTTATATTTGGAAAGGCTTTAACGAGGGATTTTTCATTGGAACTTGTATTATTGCTGTTATGAATTTTATTTACGTTTTAGTTGCGGCTTTTTTCAAGCGAAAGTGTTTTTCTTATTTTTATCTTGTCTATTCAGTGATTCTTGTTTTCTTGATTGCGTTTGAAAAAACTTTTCTGTTCAACAATTTTACTGCGCTTTTTATTGTGTGCATTGTTGTTATGATAAAGCCTAAAGTAAAATATATTGCCATGCTGCTTTACTTTGCGGCAGTATGCGTTGCGTTTTCCATAAACGGAGAAAGCGTTTTTCATTTTCTGATTCACATTGTCCGCGGCATCTGGTTTATTGGCAGCATCTTCTTTGTCCTTGAAAATCAGTTTGAACGAAAGCGGCTTGTGCTTTATGAAGACGAAGTAAAAATATTGGAGCAGCTTTGCGATGGAAAAATTTACCAGAAAGAAGTTGAAGGCTTCAGCGAAAATACTGTGTATAGAAAACTTAAGGCGGCGCGTGAACGCAACGGAAATATTACTAGGGAGCAGCTTGTAGAATTGTTTAGAAAAGAGTGCATGGAAAGAAAATCATCAGAAAAAACATTCAATCAGATTTAGTTTCCATGCCGCATATTTTTATTGCCGTCCGCCAAGTTCTTTGTCAAGCGCATAAAGACCTTCTGGTGTTGAGCCGAACATTTTGTATTTGTCTATAAGCTCTTTTGCCTTTTGCTCTTCTTCAAGCTGTTCGTTTATAAACCAGTTCAAGAAATTTTTTGCAAACAGATTTTTTTCTTTTTCAGCTTGAAAATAAAGCGTAGTTATGAGATTTGTTACGTACTCCTCATGTTCAAGGCTTTGTTTTAGAACTTGAGAGATTGTTTCTGGCTTGTTTTTGGGCGCGCCAATCGGCAAAAGTTCCACCGGCTGATTTACTTTGCACAGATAGTCGTAAATTTTCATTGCGTGCTCTTCCTCTTCTTTTGCCTGCTGCTTGTACCATTCAGAAAATCCTGCAAGTCCCTTCATGTCAAAAAATGCTGCGAATCCAAGATAAATGTAAGCCGACTCAAATTCTTTTTGAATTTGTGTATTCAGCATTGAACTTAAAGTTGTAGTTGTGTTCATAAAAATCCTCCGTGAAATTTAATATTCCGCTTTCCAAAGCCTGTGAATGTTACAGTATTCATAAGCGGCTTCAACTCTCTCTCCTGTCATAACTGCAAAATCTACGCTTGGAGAGTTTCCGGGACGAAGCCACTTTTGCTGGATTCCTTTGTCAGTCTGAAGCAAAATCCATTCGATGTAGTGTTCTGCTTCTGACGGATGAAGTTTTGAGCCTACAGTAACAGAAACTGTGTTTCCTGCAACTTTGATTACAGGAATGTGTTTTTCTGTAGAGCCGTCTGTTGTTCCCGGCACAAGTTCCTGCATTTCTTCTTCGCAGCAAATTGTTGGAACTCCAGAGTCCTTTACGATGGCGATGATTTTTCCGCAGTGCCTGCAATAATAAAATTTCAACTGCATAATGACCTCCAAAAAATTTTGCAAGACCGGCTTGAAAAATAACTGCATTTTTTTTTGCTGCCTGTTATTTTCTTTTTGCCTTGCGTTTACGCTTTTAAGATACCACAAAAAAATCCTGTGTAAACAAAAAACGCCCACAAACGGTCATCAAAAAATCATCAGCGGTATGGTGAGAGGAAAATTTGCTGCTGCTCATAAACAAGCAAGTTAAATTAGCGGATTTGTGAAGGGAAAATAGGAATTTGTTTTGTATTTTAAAATGTAAAGATTCAAGGATGTTATAAGATCTGTTTTTTTTATTCTAATATAAATAAAGCTATAGTGTGATATATTAGCCTTAATTTCGAGTTTTATAATTTAATGTCATTATCGGGCTTGGTCCCTGCGATGTTTCTGAAATAAACTCGGTTGATAATCTATTG
>DKDI01000048.1:121074-172318 GCA_002449305.1 Treponema sp. UBA6852 | reverse complement strand
AATGACACTTAAATTACTGTTCTTATCAAAACTCGACATTCAGGCTATTTAGTTCTTTATCCAATTTTTTTTAATTTTCCGATGCCCTGCAAAAGATTAAAAAATGACTTTTGATAGTCAAAATCAACTAGATCAACTTTCATATCAAGTTCATTTTCTAATTGTAGATGAACACGAAAAAATAATGAAGGATGTAAACCTTTTACTCCTAAATCAATATCTGAATTTTCATTTGCAATGTTGCGAGCTTGTGAACCGAACAAATATATTTCTGTGCAGCCTGCATTTTTGAGAATAGTTGTCGCTATTGTAAGAACTTCAGAATTCATGTATTAATTATATCATTTATTTTTATAAAAAAACAGAAGTTTTTCTTAAAACTCAATATCTGCAATGCTGAATGCGTAACGTTCTACTGATTCAAAAATTAAAATATCAGGTTTGTTTTTTAATATGTACTCTTTCTCGTCTTTTGTAAGGCGAGCCCATTTGTATTCTGCTTCTGAAAACATTGGAGATGTGAATGGCTCTAATGCGCTAAAAAAAGAATCTCTGTATATTAATGCTTTTGGAAGTTTTTCATTTTTTCCTTTTATAATAACGCCATTTCTTCCTTCGTTTTTTAGATATTCATAATATGATGAAAAGTCTTTCTCTTTTGGTTTTATTGAAACTTCATAATCAGAAAATTTTTTATTAGTTGTTAACATATTCGCAATATCGTGCTTTGAGTTTTCATTCAATTGAACTTGAGTTTCATATTCTATATGCGGAAATGTTATTTGCGGAAAATTATTTTCTATGGTTTTATTTAAAATTTCTGAATATAATTTTGCGCCGCTAGAATTCCAGTGAGTGTCAGTTTTGTAATAAAGCGGAAACTCATAGTCTTTTTTTGCCGAAATAATAAGATCTCTTTCCCATATAAAATTTATGTCAAGTTTTTCTGTTTCTTGTGCGCAGTAATCCATAAAAGTTTTTCCTTTTGGACGATTCAAAATATAAAATTCTTCGTAAACAGAATGTTTGTTTGGCGCGACAACAGCTACAAAAATTATTCCGTTTTCTTTGCACCAGTCTGACATGCTTTTTAGGTTTAATGCGAATTTTTTAGCTCTTTCCAGTGAAATATTCCTTTTGCAAAAATCTGAAAGATTTCCATCGGCAGTATAAAAAAGCCAGCCTTGTTTACCGTATATAACGTTTCCGCTTATTTTTTCTTGAGGAAAGTATGAGTATATTTTTAAGAACTCATTTCTAAAACCGAATCTATCTGAAATATAATTATTTGCTTCTTTAAAATTTTTTGGACGGCTTTGAAGATTTCTGTTTTCTTTTTCTGAAACAGTTCCTTTGTAATTGAAGGTAATTATTGGCAAGAATAAAACTGATAAAAAGATAATAATGAATGCTATTTGATTTTTTTTCATTTTTAAAACCTAAAATAAATAAACGGATTATAAGAATTGTTGGCAAGACTTGCTATGCTAAGAAGTAAAAGTAAAATCAAAAATATGTTTTTAATTGTTTCTGGCAGTTTTATTTGCTTCCACCATTTAAAGGAAAAGATAATTGCAATGAATAGAATTGCAAAGAAAAACTTGTCAAGTATTATTGGAAGCAGTATGTTATTAAAAACTGGAGTATAGTCCTTGTAGTATTTTGTATAATTTATTCCAAGAAGTTTTAGAATAAATTTTATAGATTCTTTTGTCCCCATTCTAAAAAATGTCCATAGAAACAAAATTGAAAGGAGCGCGTATATATGTTTTAAGATTTTTATAAAAATATTTTCCTTTATTCTAAGTTTGTTGAAAAAAGTTTCAGCCATCATTAAAGTTCCATGGCCAAGTCCCCATACAATAAAGTTGAAGCTTGCTCCATGCCAAAGACCTGTTAAAAAGAAAACAATGTACTTGTTGAGTATTGTTCTTAATGTTCCGCGTCTGTTTCCTCCAAGCGGAATATATACATAGTCCTTGAACCAGGATGAAAGAGAAATATGCCATCTTCTCCAAAAATCTTTTATTGAATTTGCCATGTATGGGAAATTGAAGTTTTCTAAAAAATCAAAGCCAAACATTTTTCCAAGCCCAATTGCCATGTCTGAATATCCAGAAAAATCGTAATATATTTGCAGTGAGTATGAAACTATAGCAATCCAAGCGGCAGCAGTTCCATATTCATTGAACTGCAAGCGAAAAATATTATCGCATCCTTTTGCAAGGTAGTTTGCAATTAAAACTTTTTTAGCAAGTCCTAATATAAAACGCTGGATTCCGCAGTAAAATTGATTTAAATTAAATTTTCTATTTGAAAGTTAATATCGTGATAGCGAACAATAGGACCTGCAATCATTTGTGGAAAAAACATAATGTACAATGCAAGGTTAAAAATATTTTTTTGCACAAGGCTTGGAGAGTTGTAAACATCAATCATGTAAGAAAGAATTTGAAAAGTAAAAAATGAAATACCTATTGGCATTGCAAGATTTAATGAAGAGCCAAAATGAAAAACTCTAGCTGCAAAATTAAAATATTTGAAAACAAAAAGAATTCCTAAGTTAAAAAAAATTGCTATGGCTAAAAATAGTTTTCTTAATGTATTTGAAAAGCTTATGTTTGAAACTTCTAGTCCAAGTCTATAATTTATTAAAATTGAAAATAAAATTAGAAAAATATATTTTGGTTCTCCCCAAGCATAAAAAAAACAGCTTGCAATGAGCAATACAAAATTTTTTAGTCTTAAATTTGGAACATAGTAATAACTTGCAATTGTCAGCGGCAGGAAAAATAATAAAAAGGGTATAGAAGAAAAAATCATTTTATTTACCTAAAGTAAGTATTATTTAAAATGTATATTATAATAAGTAAGTTTAAGTGTAAATATATATTCCAGATAGTAAGTGTAAAAATAGAAAATACTTACTTAAAATAAAACTATGACAGGATTAACTTTGCAAAAAAGACTTGCTTCTAATCTTAAAGCCCTTAGAAAAGGAAAATTTACACAGGAAACTTTGGCAGAAGCAACAGGTCTTTCTTCGCAAATGATAAACAATATTGAAGGCTGTCGCCGTTGGCCCAGTGAAGAAACACTTGCAAAAATTGCAGATGCACTAGATACAGATGTTCAAAATTTATTTGTTCCTGCCCAGGAAGAATCCAATCAGGCTGCTGATTTATATAAATTGATTTCAGATAAAATTATTGAAGATGTAAAAATTGCTGTAGATAAATCATTGGAAGATTTTCGCAAAAACAATAAAGAATAAAATCCCTTTATTTCACGCCTTGCATTTTCCGCGGAAAAATATTACATTTGCGTTGCGCAGTTTATGATTCCTCATAACTCTCCTGCGCTTTATAAATTAAAATTCTTATGGAGGCTGGCGGTTTTCTTTCCGCTGATATTTTATGAAAAAATTCTTTTCTTTTGTTTCCCGCGAAGTTAGCGACTTTAAAATTCTTTTGAGAAACATTCCTTCACTTACAGTTTCAATTTTTATTTTGTCTGTTGTCTGTGCAAACCTTATGGCAAACAAAGAACTTGTTAGCTTTAAATATGTTGCGCTTGACTGCGGATTTGCATTCAGCTGGATTATGTTTTTGTGCATGGATGTAATCTGCAAAAGGTGGGGAGCAAAGGCAGCGATAAAAATTTCACTTGTTGCTCTTGCCGCGAATCTTTTTATCTGCGTTTCATTTGCGCTGCTTGCAAGAACTCCGGGAAAGTGGGGCGAATATTACGCTTGTGAAAATCTTCTTGTAAATGATGCGCTCAATGCGACTTTTGCAGGTTCTTGGTATGTTGTGTTAGGCTCGTCTACCGCATTCGTTTCATCATCTGTTGTAAATGCTCTGCTCAACTGTGCAATCGGAAGTTTGTTTAAGTCGGACGGATTTTTTTCATTTGCATTTCGTTCTTATATTTCAACTGCAATAGCGCAGCTTGTGGACAATTTTATTTTTGCCACAATTGTTTCAAAAGTTTTCTTTGGCTGGACTTGGATTCAGGTTTTTGTATGCTCGGCGATTGGGGCTGGCTTTGAACTTTTGGGCGAAATTTTTTTTTCCGGTTTGGGATATAAAATTGTCCGCCAGTGGGAAAAAGAAAAAGTCGGGCAAGAATATATTGAATACAAAAAGGCTTGCGCAAAATGAAAGTTTTAATTACAGGAACAAGCAGGGGAATCGGCAGAGCATGCGCTTTAAAATTTCTTTCTGAAAAAAATGAAGTCATAGGACTTGATGTGCGCCCTGATTCTATAAGCGGTGATTCTTCTGTAAAGAATGTGAAATGTTATAAACATTTTGTCTGCGATATTTCACAAGAAAATTCTCTTCCGGAAATAAAAGATGTTGAAATTCTTGTGAACAATGCAGGAATGCAAACTGCCAGCAACTTCAGTCTTGATGACATAAAAGTGAACCTTATTGGAACAATGGCTGTTACAGAAAAATATGCGTTTCAGAAAAAAATAAAATCAGTTTTGTTCAACGCTTCTGCTTCAGCTCTTACAGGAAATGAGTTTGCTTCTTATGCTGCGTCAAAGGCTGGCGTTGTGGGCTACATGAAAAACTGTTCGATTCGGCTTGCCAATAAATATCGGGCGACTTGCAATGCCTTGTGCTTCGGAGGAATTCTTACGGAACTGAACGAGCCTGTTGTTCAGGATAAATCGCTTTGGAAAAAAATCATGGACGTAACTCCGCTAAAACGCTGGGCGACCGCGGAAGAAGCCGCTGACTGGATTTACTTTATGACTGCGGTAAATAAATTCTGCACAGGACAGGCAATCGATGTTTCCGGAGGAGAACGCAATTGCGCCGACTTGTTCGTATGGTAGAAAATTGACATTTCAACAGTTATTACTTTATAATTACATTAGGTTTTACAAGGAGGTTTTTATGGTAGTTTCTGTAGTTCCAATTGGAAATTCTCGTGGAATAAGATTTCCTAAAATGATATTAGATAAATTTTTAGTGAAAGACAAAATGAATATGGAAGTAACAGAAAAAGGCATCCTGCTTACTCCCATAAAAGAAAATCCTCGTGAAGGCTGGACTGAAGCGTTTTGCAAAATGCACCAAAATAAAGAAGATATAATGGAGGACATTCCTTCTTCAGAGGAGTTTGAATGGGAATGGTAATAAATCAATACGATGTTTATCTTGTAAACTTAGATCCAACTATGGGACATGAAATAAAAAAGACGCGTCCTTGCCTTGTAATTTCCCCAGATGAAATAAATAATAATATCAGCACTATAATTATTGCTCCTATGACAACAAAGTCTCATTCATATCCGACAAGAATTCCTGTAAGATTTGAAGGAAAAAATGGCTGGATTGTTTTGGATCAAATAAGAACTGTAGATAATATCCGTCTTGTAAAAAGGCTTGGAAAAATATCAAAAAAAGAAGTTTTAGAAGTAAAAAAAACTTTAAAAGAAATGCTTGTAGATTAAAATTGTTTTAATTTGCGTCCCGCATATTTTTTAGTTGACATTGCTGGTATTTTCAATGCTATATTTAAAAAATGAAATTTTCTTCTAGTTGTTTTATCCACTGTTTTTTATTTGCGATTTTGTTTTTTCCTTGCTTCGGATTTTCATTTTCTGCATTCAAGTCAAAACCGGAAGAACCAGAGTTGCTTTCATTATTTAAAAAGGCTTATCCTGATATTCAGTTTAAAAGCGAATACAATGCGTTTGCCGGAGACTGGAAAATTTCACTTTCGCATGGCGAGAGGACTGCGGAATTTTTATGGGCGGACGGAATGTTTTTGCCAGAGTCCGAATTTGAAAATAAAAATCTATACAATTCTTTTCTATATAAATACGATTTTGTTCTGCGCAATCCTGCGGATTTTACGGACGAGGATATTGAAAGAATAAGGCAGTTTAGTTCTCCAGAAAACAGAACAAGCGGCAAGGGAACGCCTCCATTTTTTTACGACTTTGTATATGACTGCAAGACAAGAGTTTCCCTTGAGCAGCATATAAAAAAAATATCGTTCCTTGGAAAAAAAACAAATGCGCATGAGCGACTTAGAGAGCCTCTTGCAAAAGTCGAAAAAGAAATTCTTGAAGCTTCAAAGTCTGATGCGGAAGTAAAAAATTTTTTAGATACACTTTTAAGCGCGGACAGTTATTCTTGGCGGAATATAAGCGATTCTGGCAATCGTTCTTTTCATAGTCTTGGACTTGCGCTTGACTTGCTTCCAAGAGGCTGGAAGCAGAAAAATGTATACTGGGCATGGAGACGAGATATTGACGGAGACAACTGGATGAAGCTTCCGCTTGAAAGAAGGTGGATGCCTGCGCAAAAAGTAATTGAAATTTTTGAAAACAATGGATTTTTGTGGGGCGGCAAGTGGGCAATCTGGGACAATATGCATTTTGAATATCGCCCAGAAGTTATTCTTTACAGCAGGCTGCAGAATAAGAAAGCTCAGTAACTTACTTTCAAATTTTTAACAGATTATCAATCGATTTTCTTTCAGAAACATCGCAGGGGGCAAGCCCGATGCTGGCAGTAAAATACAAAATTCGGCATTCGGTTTAGTAAGTTTTATTTTCCTAGTTCAAGAATGCTTTCTTTTATTGCATTTGTATCAGTAAGAAGTTTTTCTGTGCGTTCTTTTACTGTTTGAGTAAGTTCGCGCATTGCTCCAACCGCCTGCAAAAGTTGTTTTCCACCTTCGTTCTGTTCTGAAATTGCACGGCGCACAGTCTGTTCCTGCTCAACTACAGTTCCAGAAAGCTGCACAACTTCTGAAAATTCCTTTTGAACATCTCCTGTGTCCTTGAACGTTGCATCAATTAGCTGCTTTACATTTTTTAGCACATCTGAAATCTTGCGTGCTTCCGAGCCAGAATTTTCAGCTAGCTTTCTAATTTCGTCTGCTACAACTGCAAATCCGCGTCCAGAATCTCCTGCGTGAGCGGCTTCGATTGCGGCGTTCATGGCAAGAAGGTTTGTCTGGCTTGCGATTTTTTGAATAACACTGCTCATTTCGCTAAGCCCGTTTGAGTTCTCTTCAATCTTAGAAACAAGCTCTGCTACGTTTTCAATTCCAGCCATTCCTTTTCTTGTTGCTCCGTCAAGAAGACCAACGGATTCTGCATTGTGTTCAAGAATGGAATTTATGGATTTGATGTTTGCAATCATTTCTTCAACAGCAGAAGATGAAGTTGAAACGCTTTCTGTCATATTGCGCGCGGCGTCTGTTAAAGTCTGGACATCTCGTCCGTTTTCTGTAAGTTTTTCAGCTCCAGCTTCAACAACTTTGCGCACAGACTGCTTTACTTCTTCCTGATGCTGGGTGTTCATAATGTCTTTTAGAATGTTTGTGTAATGAGTGCAGTTTTCCGGGCGGTTCAGTCCATTGTAAATTGCAACTGCCATCTGCTCGCAGTCTTCATATCCGCAGGCACCGCAGTTTAAAATATCCGCCTTTGTTTTTTTCTGCATATCTTTATATATTTTCTGAATTTCTTCCTGTGAAGGCTCTTTGATTTTCTGGCGGAAATACGCGCTTCTGTCAACGTAAGTTCTGTCGTAAAGTCCTGGTCGCCAAAACTCATCGATTGCCTTGTTAAGTTTTTTTAGAGCTGATTTCTTGGAGTGCCCTTTTTTCTCCCAGTATGAGCGGCGCTCTTGCATTCTGTTTTCTACAAATGCTTCCATTTCATCAAGGTGCATTCCCTTGTTTGTAGTTCCGGCTCCTTCGTTGCATCCGTTTTCGCAGTTAAGACAGTCAACTAAAGTGAAGCACGGTTTTTTGTTTTTATTCGTTTCTGAAAACTTTGCAAGGTAATGAAAAACTTTTGGGTTGCCTTCGATTTTGCGTGTCTTTTCTGAAATGCCTGGAACAAAGCGTTCTGCTGTTCTCATAAGTCCGCCCGGAGTTGAATAAAGAACTCCACGTTCTGCTGCAGGATTTTCGTATTCTACTTTTGGAAATGAGTCGAGCTTAAGATTTTTTTCTTCCATATATTTTTGGATTGAGCGCATCGTTACATTGTAGTCGCAGATTCCAGTTTCATCGAATTCACGTCGCTTTGCATAGCATGGCGAAATTGCCGCAATTTTATATCCGCTGTATTTTGTATAAAATTCTTTTATCATTTTTGCGCAGTGAAGCATCGGACTGTCGGCTGGCGCAAGATATTTTATAAGTTCTGGACGGTAGGTTTCAATGAACGAAACAAGGGCAGGGCAAGGCTGCGAAATTATACAGTCTGGATTTTTATTTTTAATATATTCAACATAGGATTTTGTTGTAAGCTCCGCGCCAAAACTTACATCAAAAACAGCTTCCACACCAATCGACTTTAAAAATCCGTTCAGTTCAAGGTCTTTTCCGCGGAAACTAACTATTGCAGCCGGTGCTACGATTGCTACAATTTTTTCACCTTTTTTAAGAGAGTCAAAGAAAAGTTCTGCGTCATCAATTCCTTTTCTTGCTTCGTGAGTGCAGGCTTCAATGCAAGAGCCGCATCCTATGCAAAGATTTTCGTCAAAAGCAACGTGGTCTCCAGCTCCGTTGTTGCACATTTTTACAGGGCACACTGCAATGCACCTTTGGCAGTTTACGCATTTTTCTTTGTCTACAGAAATTACTGAGCGGTATTTTCCAGTTTGTGTGTTTAGATTTTTTGTCATGTTGAACTCGGTTAAAAGTGATTTATGGAATTTTATTTTGGCTAGTATCTAACGAAACCGGTTTTTCGTCAAGTATTAATAGAAGTGATTGGTTCAGACTTCATGTAATTTTTTAGCATAAGAGGCAGGCACAATTTTGTTAGAATCAATAACAAAAAATTAGCCTTTATGTTGCTTGAAACAAATTTTTGATTTAATAAAATATATTCCATGTTGAATGAAAATAAATTAGCGGCTGTAAATGACTTTACATCCGGCCCGATTCTTTCAAAGATGCTGCGTTTTATGATTCCGATTTTGGGCGCGCTGATTCTTCAAGCCGCTTATGGCGCGGTGGATATTATGGTCGTGGGAAGATTCGGAACTACGGAAGGAATTTCTGGTGTTTCCACTGGCTCAAATATAATGAACCTTTTTACATTTGTTCTTGCAGGTTTTGCAACTTCTGTTACAGTTCTTATAGCAAAGTATCTGGGAGAGAAAAAGCCTGAAAAAATCAGCCGTGTTATTGGAGGCTCTGTAGTTTTCTTTTTATGCGCAGGAATTCTTTTTACAGTTTGCCTTGTTGTTTTTGCAAGACCAATCGCGCTTCTTATGCAGGCTCCTTCCGAAGCGATTAACCATACAGTTCAGTATATAAGAATTTGCGGAGCTGGATTTGTTTTTATTCTTGCGTACAATTTAATCAGCGCAGTTTTCCGCGGACTGGGAGACTCAAAAAGTCCTCTGCTTTTTGTTGGAATTGCTTGCGCCGTGAACATTGCAGGCGATCTTGTTTTGATTGCAGGATTTAAAATGAATGTTGCCGGAGCTGCAATTGCGACTGTTGCGGCCCAGGCAGTTTCCGTCGTCCTTTCTATAATTATAATCAAAAGAAAAAAACTCGTGCATATAAATGGAAAAGACTTTTGTTTTAATGAGGAACTGCGCGGAATAATAAAAATTGGAATTCCTATAGGATTTCAGGAGCTTTTGACTCAAATATCTTTTATGTGCCTTGTTGCGTTTATAAATCGGCTTGGGCTTGAAGCTTCTTCTGGCTACGGAGTTGCAAATAAAATTGTTGCGTTTGTAATGCTTGTTCCAAGTTCTCTCATGCAGTCAATGTCCAGCTTTGTCTCACAGAACGTTGGCGCAAAAAACGAAAAACGTGCGACAAAATCCATGCTTACAGGAATGGCGATTGGCGCGTTCATAGGAATTTTTGTTTTCACTTTGATTTTCTTTAAAGGCGACTTTGTGTCTTCTGTTTTTACCGACAACGCAAATGTAATCCGCCGCTCATTTGAATACTTGCGAGGGTTTGCAATTGAAGCTGTTGTAACTTCTGTGCTGTTCAGTTTTATCGGCTACTTTAACGGACACGGCGCAACAATGCTTGTTATGATTCAGGGGCTTGCGCAGTCGTTTCTTGTGCGGCTTCCGATGTCGTACATAATGTCTGTGCAGCCTGATGCAAGCCTTGCAATGATTGGTCTTGCCGCTCCTACAGCAACAGTTTTTGGAATCGCCTTGAACCTTGTGTTCTTTATTTTTTACCAGAAAAAACTTAAAATAAGGGGTAATGAAAACTAAGAAAGCTGAACTTTTTTCCATTGCGTTTTTCTTGCTTTTATTTCTGAACGGAATCTGCCTTTATGCGCAAGATGAAGTGCGCCATAATCCGTGGTCGCTTATAATCTACCGCCCGGAAAACAGCTGGCAGATAAATGAAACTCGCTGCTACCTAAAGCTCGAAGACGCGGAAACTGGCGAAGACGTAACTTACACAAAAGCCAAAGCGAACTATTCCTGGATCAGCGAGCCCAAAAAAGGAATTCCTTATGAGCGTTATTATTATCTTTGCGGCGGAATGGCAATGCATCTTCTGTTAAAGAAGGGAAGATATAAAATCAGTTTTTGCACGCCCAAAGAAAAAATTTTTGCGCAAGGACTTTCCCAGAAACTTTTTGAAAAAGACTGGAACTCAAACATTTTTTTGTATGACACAGAAAATCCTGCAAAAGTAATCTTTGTAAGTCCCACCGCCAATGAAAACGGCTTTTATAACGGTAGTTGGAACATTGATCACAAAGCCCCAGAGTTCTTTAAGTTTACAAAACCGGAAAGAGATTAAGGTAAAATTTGAAATTAGTTTTTATATCTTCTTGACAGATATATCTGAATAATAGATAATGTGTGTATGATAAAATCATTTGCAGATTCTGAAACTGAAAAAATCTGGAATGGAAAGAAATCAAAAAAGTTTCCGTCTGAAATTCATAAAAGAGTTTTTGCAAAGCTATTGATAATCAATTCAGCGGAAAATGAAGATGACTTAAGAATTCCTCCAGGAAATAAATTTGAGCATCTGCAAGGAAACTTAAAAGATTATTGTTCCATAAGAGTAAATAGTCAATGGAGAATAATGTTCAAGTTTCAAAACAATGAAGCTTATGAACTTCAAATTGTGGATTACCACTAAACGGAGGTTTTCTATGTCTGAAAGATTTGAATTGCCAACCGCAGGAGAAATTCTTACAGAGGAATTTCTTGAGCCATTAAATATCACGCCTTATAGACTTTCAAAAGATTTAGGTGTTTCGTCTAGCACAGTTTTAGATTTAGTTCACGGAAAACGAAAGATAACTGTAGAAATGTCTTTGCGCCTTGCAAAATATTTTGGAACAACCTCAAAATTTTGGCTTAATTTGCAGAATGAGCTGGATCTGCGAGAGGCTGAAATCAGACTGGAAAAAGATTTGAAAAAAATCTCAGCTTGCAAGCAGATTGCATAGCGTTTCACACTTTTATTTCTATCCTTGCACCGAATGGCAGGAATGCAAGTTTTAAGAGCTTAAAGCACTGAAGTCCAAGCGGAATTCCGATGATTGTGCAGCACAAAACAATTCCTGCCGCCAAATATCCAAGCGCAAGCTCAAGGCCGCCAAAGACAACCCAAAGAATGTTCAGCATAAGCGAGCTTGTTTTTGTTCCAAGCAAAATATTTTTTCCGAATGGACAGAATGAAACGCAAGACAATTTAAAGCACTGAATTCCCACTGGAATGCCAACAATTGTAATGCACCAAAGCAAGCCAATTGCTAGCCATGCAAGTCCGGAAATAAATCCGCAAAGTATGAACCAGATAATATTTCCAAAGAATCTAAAAAGTCCCATAAAAAACTCCTTTCTACGCGCTGATGATTTTTCCGTCGGAAATCTTTATCACATGGTCCGCCATGTTTACGATTTTTGCATCGTGCGTTGAAAAAATAAATGTTGTCTCAAGCTCTTTATTCAGCTTTTTCATAAGCTCAAGAATCTGATCTCCATTTTTTGAATCCAAGTTTGCAGTCGGCTCATCGGCAAGAATTACAGGAGCTTTTGTTGACAGTGCGCGCGCAATTGCCACCCTTTGCCTTTGTCCGCCAGAAAGCTCAGAAGGCTTGTGGTTTTTCCATGCGGAAAGTCCGACTGTTTCAATCAGAAAGTCAACCCATTCGTCAAGCTCCTTTTTGCCCATGGTTTCGGTTGCGAACGAAGGCCCGAGCGTAAGCGGAAGCTCCACATTTTCCCTTACATTTAAAACTGGAATCAAATTGAATGTCTGAAAAATAAATCCGAGATTTTTTCTTCTAAGAACTGTGAGCTTTTTGTCTAATGCGGCGGAAAGTTTTGTGTCTACTGAAAGCTTTGTTTGCGCGTAGATGTCGTTTCCGTTTAAAAGCAAAGTGCCGGAAGTAGGTAGGTCAACAAGCCCGATTATGTTCAGAAGTGTGGACTTTCCCGAGCCGGATGAACCGGAAATTGCCGCAAATTCACCTTTTTTTATTGAAAACGAAGCCTTGTCCACAGCTTTTACAATAACTTTGTCCATCTTGTAGTTTTTGGAAATATCTTTAAGCTCAATCAGATTCATTGCAATAGTATAGCAGACTTAATCATAAAGTTCCACAGGAATTTTTCAGTGCTTCTGTGCCTTCCAGCAGTACTTACATCCTCTTCTCGTATGCCTTGCGCTTTCCATCTGCACTGCTTGTATTGCTTTGAAATTAAGTTTATTTTTATGTGATATTAAGTTAATGTAAATTGAATTTTAAGTTGATTTTTATTTGAAATTAACTTGATTTCATTTTAATCTTAACTTAATTTTGTTTTGATTTTAACTTAAAATTTATTTGTTTTTAACTTAATTTCACTTTAAAATTAAGTTAATTTTGATTTTATATTAATTTTGTTTTACTTGTATTTAAATTTAATTTTTCAGTTAAATCAATTTGATTTTATAAAGCATAAAGTACTTTATGTATATGCTGAAAGCCTCTAACGGCTCTGTTTTTATGCTTGCTGAATGCTTGCGCGCTCAGTTCGTTATTGAGTAAAAGTCTTTCAGTCGGTATAATCTGCGTATCTAGTTTGAATATTTTTATTCTATATTAATAGAGGTTATATTTATTATGGAAAACAAGGAAGTTCGGGTTCGTTATGCGCCTTCTCCTACGGGGCTGCAGCATATCGGCGGTGTGCGTACTGCGCTTTTTAATTATCTTTTTGCAAGGTCTAAGGGCGGAAAATTCATTCTTCGCTTGGAAGATACTGACCGCACAAGATACGATGAAAAATACGTAAAGAATCTTTACGACACAATGGCTTGGCTTGGAATCGATTGGGATGAAGGCGGAGACAAGGGCGGCGAGTACGGACCTTATGTTCAGAGCGAGCGGTTCGAACTTTACAAAAAGTATGCCCAGGAGCTTATTGAAAAAGGCGAGGCTTACTATTGCTTCTGCGATTCAGAGCGTCTTGAAAGAATCCGTAAGATTCAGACAGAAAACAAAATGCCACCGGGATACGACAGAAACTGCCGCCATCTTACAGAAGAAGAAGTGAAGGCAAATCTTGCCGCCGGAAAACCTTACGTTATAAGGCTTAAAGTTCCGCTTGAAGGCGAGACAAAGTTCACGGATCATCTTCTTGGCGACATTGTATGGAAGAACGAGGACATTTCCCCTGATCCGGTTCTCTTGAAGTCAGACGGATTTCCGACATATCATCTTGCAAATATTGTTGACGACCATTTGATGAAGATTAGCCACGTTATGCGTGCCCAGGAATGGATTCCTTCAACTCCACTCCACGTTCAGATGTACAGAGCGTTCGGCTGGGAGCATCCTGAATTCTGTCATTTGCCTATGGTTAACGGTGCTGACGGAAAAAAACTCTCAAAACGACATGGCTCAACTTCGCTTAACGAGTTCCGTGCGCGCGGCTATCTTCCGCAGGCAATTGTAAACTATGTGGCTCTTTTGGGCTGCTCTTATGAAGACGGACGCGACATCTATAGCCTTGAAGAGCTTGCTGCAAACTTTAAGCTTGAGCATTTGAACAAGGCGCCTGCTGTTTTTGACTACAAGAAGCTTGAGTGGTACAACGGTCAGTATATCCGTGCTTTGTCTGACGAGGAGCTTTACAAGTGGACATTGCCGTTTATAACAGGAACTGGAGATGCTTCCCTTGAAATCAATCCTGAAAATCCGCAGCCTAAGCCCAAAGTAGGCCCTGAATATTCTGGTGTTGCGCTTGGAAGCGACGGCGAACCTGTTTGCCTGGACTCTTCAATGAACATGGCGAGCGCAGATGTAAAGAAAAAGCTTTTGGAGCTTATGCCGCTTATAAAGGAGCGTCTGCACTTCCTTACAGATGCCGCTGAAATGGTTCGCTTTATGTTTACAGAGCCAGCTGTTCCTGCAAAGTCTGAAATTATTCCAAAGAAGCTTGACGAGGCAAAGACAAAGGAAGTTCTTGAAAAGGCAAAGTCTTTTGTTTCTGAAATCTTTGGAATGAGCCACGATGATGCGGAATCTCTTGCAAAAAAATATGCCGAGGAGCTTGGAATAAAACTTGGCGACTTTATGATGCCTGTTCGCATGGCAGTTACAGGAAGCCGCATTTCTCCGCCGTTAATTGGCTCAATCTGGATTCTTGGAAAAGAAAAAGCATGTGAGCGCGTTGAAAAAACACTTGCAGTTTTCTAGGTTTTAATTTGAATGTAGAATAGCCCGGACGAAAAATCCGGGTTGTTTTTTTATTGCTTAGCAATAGAAAGTTATTTCTCCAAAATACTCTTTCCATTTTGAAACGATTTCAAATGCACGTGCCTCTATTGTTTTTCGGATAACATTCAACTTATGTTTTGGAATGTTTGATTTATTATGAGCGATTAAAGTCTTTAACTCTTTTGTTATCCAGATTTTTGTCGCATTTTCAGAAGGCACACCTTCACAAACATGAACATAAATTGGTTCAAGAGGATTTGATTCTGAAAACCAAATGAAAACAATATATCCGCCTATTTTAAAAATTTGCGGCATTATCAAAGCCTCCTGAATGAGCTAATTCAATAATAATATGGGCGGTGCTTTCTAAAAATTCCTGGAAATACTCCAATTGCTTGTCAGAAAATCCTTCTTTTTTAGTCCATGTATAAGAAGGTAGCCAGCATTCTGCTGAGTTGAAGCCTTTTTCAACAGGCTGTTCAAAATAGACTTTTACCTGTTCTTTGCCATCTTTTTGTATCGTTTCTGAATGGGCAATTCCAGTTCCATCATTCAATGTCATAAAATTATACATCATTCTTTATATCTCCTCAATCTAAATATACCATTGATTTTATTTATTTTCTATAATTTTATTTTTTTGTGAGCCTGCTGGTTTTATTGACATTGTGCGGAAAAAGTTTATAATTATGCAAAACTTTGTAAAAGGAGTGTATAAAAATGCAATTTATTGATGGCGGAGTTACAGCTCCTAAAGGCTTTACGGCAAATGGAATCCTTTGCAAGATAAAGGAAAGCAGCACAAAAAACGACCTTGCGCTTGTTTTTAGCGAAAAGCTTTGCAATGCGGCTGGCGTGTTTACACAGAATAAAGTCAAAGCTGAAAGTGTAAAGCTTACAAAAGAAAATATTTCTAACGGAAAAGCTCAGGCTGTTATTGCCAACTCTGGAAACGCAAATGCCTGTACTGGAGAGCAGGGCGCGAAAGTCGCACGAAAAATGGCGAGCCTTGCAGCTGATGTTCTTGGAATAAATCCTAATGATGTTATTGTCTATTCCACAGGCGTAATCGGCAAGCAGCTTCCTGTTGAAAAAATTGAAAAGAATATTCAGGCTTTAAAAGACGGACTTTCCAAGGAAGGACACAAAGAAGCCCGCACTGCTATAATGACAACAGACACTCATTACAAGGAATGCGCTGTAGAAACTGTAATCGGCGGAAAAACTGTAAGAATAGGGGCAATGGCAAAAGGCTCTGGAATGATTCATATCAACATGGGAACAATGCTTAGCGTTATGACAACTGACTGCGCTATTTCTTCCAAGATGCTTGAAAAAGCTTTGCGCAAATCTGTTGCAGGAACTTACAACTGTGTTTCAGTTGACGGCGATACTTCCACAAATGACAGTCTTACTATTCTTGCAAACGGAATGGCAGCAAATGATGAAATTACGTGCGAAGGCGAAGACTTTGATCTTTTTTACGAAGCCTTGAATTCTATAAACACCCAGATGGCAAAAAAAATTGCAGGAGACGGAGAAGGCGCAACTAAGCTGATTGAATGCAATGTTTCCGGGGCAAAGGACGTTGAAACTGCGCGTGGTCTTGCAAAAGCCGTTATAAGCTCAAGCCTTGCAAAAGCTGCTATTTTCGGAAGCGATGCGAACTTTGGGCGTTTCTTGTGCGCAATGGGATATTCTGGATTTGACTTTTCACCTGAAAAAACTTCCATAACATTTGAAAGCGCAGAAAATTCCATGCGGACTGGTGCAACTGATTTTATCGGCGAGCAAAAAGGAAAGAGCACTTCGCTTAAAGTTTTTGAAAACGGAGTTCCTCTTGACTTTGACGAGGCTGTGGCAAAAAAAGTTCTTAAGGAAGCAGAAATTAAAATCAACATTGAATGCCAGGACGGAACTGCCTGTGGAACTGCCTGGGGCTGTGATTTGACTTATGAATATGTTAAAATAAATGGCGATTATAGAACCTAAAGCACGGAGCAAAAAATTGAATACAAATGAACCTGATATAGAAGAAATTGATCCTCGGCTTGACAATGCTCATTGGTCTGATGTGCTTGTTCAGGCTCTTCCTTATTTTAAGCATTGGGTCGGAAAAGTTGTTGTCGTAAAATACGGCGGAAACGCTATGCTTAATGCGGATTTAAAGAAGCACGTAATGGAAGATATTGTTCTATTAAATACAATAGGAATCCATGTTGTGCTTGTTCACGGCGGCGGACCTGAGATTAACAATATGCTTGGAAGAGTCGGTAAGGAAAGCAAATTTATAAACGGACTTCGCTACACTGATGCGGAAACAATGGAGATTGTCCAGATGGTTTTGACTGGAAAACTGAACAAGGACATTGTTGCTCTTCTTCTTGAAAACGGCGGAAAGGCTGTTGGCTTGAGCGGAGTTGATTCAGGACTTTTGAAGGCTGTGAAAATCCAAAAAGACGGACAGGACTTGGGCTTTGTCGGGGAAGTTACAGAAGTGAACCCGGAAATTCTTGAGTCCCTTTTGGAGCAGAATTTTATCCCTGTAGTTTCAACCGTTGCCTTGGGCTGCGATGGAGACAATGTCCGTTACAACATAAATGCCGACACTGCCGCTGCGAAAATTGCTGTGGCTCTTCATGCTGAAAAATTTGTTCAGCTTACAAACGTGCCTGGCGTTTTAAAAGACGTGAACGATCCGAAGTCTTTGATTCAGCGGATTCATATTGGAGACGTTGAAAAATATATAGAGGAAGGAATAATTGCAGGCGGAATGATTCCGAAGATTGAGTGCTGCATGCTTGCCCGCAACGGAGGTGTTCCGCGCACTCATATTATTGACGGCCGCGTTCCTCATTCGCTTTTGATAGAAATGTTCAGCGACCGCGGAATTGGAACTATGATTTACTAGAGGTTAACATGGGAAGCAAAAAGGTTTTAAATAACTACGGATCTTTTGATGTTGTTTTTAAAAGCGGCAAAGGTTCTGTTCTTACAGATATAAATGGAAAAAAATATATTGATTTTCTTGCGGGAATTGCAGTGAACAGCTTGGGGCATAATTTTAAGCCGCTTGTAAAAGCTGTGTCTAGCCAGGCAAAAAAACAGATTCATGTCTGCAATTATTTTCTTAGCGACATTGGCGTAAAGTATGCGGATGAACTTTTAGACGCTACAGGTTTTGAAGGCGTGTTCTTTGGAAACAGCGGAGCGGAAGCAAATGAGGCTGCCATAAAACTTGCCCGCAAATTCGGACAGCTGAACGGCGGCTCAAAAAGAAAAACCATTGTAACGCTGGAGCATTCTTTTCATGGACGCACGATGGCAACTCTTACTGCGACTGGCCAGGATATTTTTCACCCTGAAACTTTTGCACCTTATGTTGAAGGATTCAAAACTATAAAGCCAAACGATTATGATTCTTTAAAAGATGCTTTTGATGATACGACTGCCGCGCTGATGATGGAATGTGTTCAGGGCGAAGGCGGTGTTTTTCCTCTTGATAAAGAATGGGCAAAGGCGGCTGCAGAAGCTGCAAGAAAAGCTGGCGCAATTGTAATCTGTGATGAAGTTCAGACTGGAATGGGGCGCACTGGAACTCTTCTTGCAAGCGAACAGCTTGAAATAAATCCGGAAGTTGTAACGCTTGCAAAAGCTGTTGCCGGCGGAATTCCTATGGGCGCTTGCCTTTACCGCGGAAAAGGCAATGTTTTTGCGGCTGGGGATCATCAGTCAACTTTCGGCGGAAATCCTCTTGCGTGCAGTGCGGCCAGCGTTGTTTTGCATGAGCTTTTAAAGGACGGATTTTTGGCTTCTGTTTCTGAAAAAGGCGAATATATTCAAAGCACTGTAAAAAGCTGGAATTTGCCTTGTGTAGAAGATGTGCGCGGAAGAGGTCTTATGATTGGAATTCAAGTTTCAAAAAATCCTGTTGAAGTTGAAAAACTCTGCCTCGAAAAAGGTGTGCTTTTTTCTACAGCAGGAAAAAATGTTTTGCGCTTAGTTCCGCCTTTAAATATCGGCTACAAGGAAATTGACAAAGGTCTTTCTATTATAAAGGAAGTTCTTGAAAAATAAAAAATTGCATTATCTTTGCTCCCTTGCATTATTGGGAGCATTTTTTTTTAGATATTCTTATAAAAATAAAATCTTTACATTTCCTGTTTCTTTTCATAGAATAGAATCAGATTATGGAAAATAAAAATTTATCAGCAAAAAGCAATTTTGAAGTTCTTGCGTCAAATCTTTCAAAAGAGGAACGCTCTGATATTTTGAGCCAGATTCAGCAGGATAAACTTGATGTTTCTTTTCCTTCTGAAAAATCTGACATTCAGCTTGAGCAGGAAAAGCGTAGAGAAGACAAACTGACTCTTTCGGAAAAACTTAGGCAAGAGCCGCTTTTATTCAGATTCATTATATGGCTGAAATCTTTGTTTTTGAATTCCAGCATTGAAACTGTTTACAATAATTCTGTTGTTGCTTCTCTTTCAAAAAGTTTGGAACATGATTTTCCTGATGTAATTGACTGCAAAAATAAACTTCTTCTTTCTGGATTTTATTCTGAGCTTTTGGATTTAAAGCGCGTGCGGGATTTTTTTAAGCCTTCGTTTGATTCAATTGAACAGGATACAGGACTGTTTTATTTTTTGCTTGGTTTTACTGTAATGCCTGAAATTGTTCAAGAGATAAAATCTTCGTGCGATGTTTACAGTTATTCTTTTGAAAAGCCTTTGCCTGCGGACATAAGAAATATTCTTTTTACAAAGCTTGACGGAATCATTTCTGGAATTTCTTCTGAAAAGAAAGTTAAAATGTCAGCTTGTTCCCGTGAATTTGAACGGCTTAGAATGTTTGTGAAAATTCCGCTTGGCACTGCAATGTCAAAATTCTCTTCTGGAACTTCCGGACGCACTTGTTCTTTTTCGCAGATAAAAGATGATTTTGACAGCCTTGCAAGAATTCTTTTGGGGCGGCTTGAATGCTCAGATACAACTCTTTCTGTTCTTTTTATGTCTGGAATTCCGCAGAAGGATTTGTGGAGCTACTCGGCTTCTTCATATGAGGAGATTTCAGAAAAAGTAAATTCATCGTCCGCAGAAATTTCTTTGTTAAATACGTTTGCAGAAAAAATTCCGCTTAAGAAGTTTGGAAAAGTGATTTTTGAAAATTCCCTTTATTCTCCGTTGCCGTTAAGCTACAGCGACTTGTGGTTTCAGAAATTCAAAGAGCAATGGAAAGTTGTTTTGGACAAACGGCTTAAAATGTGGAACAAGGATTTTAAAAAATCGGAAATAAAGAAAAAACTCAAAACTTATTTTTCACTTGAAGATTTTCCAAAGTATCCTTCACGTCCGTGGAAAAAAATTGGCGGCGACTACAATGAAAAATATGAATGCTCGATTGGCTTTTTGAATTATTATTTAAAGAATGAGTTCCCAAAGTACAAGCAGCTTTTAAGCACAATTACTTTGGAAGGAAAGTTTTCAATAAAGGAAAATATGTATGAGTTTTCTGATATGATTTCTAAATTGAATTCTATTATCAGCAAAAATGATTTTCTTGTTGAGCGGCTTTCATCTTCTGGAGAGTACGGTTCTGAAATTGCGCATTATGCTTCTTCTGAAAAAGAACCGGATAAGGAAAAACTTCGCAGCATTCTTTTTGAAATTGAAGGAAATGCCTTGGATTTGGCGGATTCGTTTGCAAAGTTTTTAACGGGCTTTGAAAATCTTTTGTTTGCGATGCTTGGCGAAAAGTCAACTGTTTATTACGGACCGCTTGCAAATTTAAATAAGATAATGGGCGCGGACAATAAAGAGTTTAAAGAGAATCTTGCAAAATTTGCGTATAGCATAAAATTTGCATCCGAAGTCTTGCAGGCAATTATAGAAATGGAAAATATTTCAGTATGAGCTTTTTGAAAGGAAATTTTTTTTACAACGGAAAACCTTTGCCTTCTGCTCCATTGTGGGGAATGTCGGTTTTGTCGTCTGGAAATATGCGGTTCAGATGGAATGAAAATAATTCAGTGCGTGATAATTTTTTTTCTTCTATTTGCGCTGAAAAAAGAAAAGTTGCGCAGCCGGAGCTCATTCATTCAAAAACTGTGTATGAAGTTTCTAGCGCGGATGAAATTTTTTTTAAGAAGGGAGATGGAATTCTTACTTCAAATAAATTTATTGTTCCTGCGGTAACTGTTGCGGACTGCATGCCGATTTTTGTTTATGATAAAAACTCAAATGTATTTGGTGTTCTGCATTCTGGTTGGAAGGGAACTGGAATTGCAGCGGAAGCTTTTTATATGCTGAATAAAAAATATGATTCTAGTCCTTGTGACTTGTGCTTTGTTTTGGGACCGCATATAAATTCGTGCTGTTATTCCATTGATAAAGACCGCGCTGAATATTTTGCAGAAAATTTTGGAAGCGACTGTGTTTCTTTTATTGATGGGAATAAATATTCATTGAGCCTTGCAAAAGCTAATCTTTTTCTTTTGAAGAAAATAGGCATTCCTGATGGAAATGTTTTTATAAACAAGGAATGTACTTGCTGTTTTAAGGAAAACGGAGCGTTTAAGTACGGCTCTTTTAGACGGCAGACAGCATTGCTTCCGCAGAATTTGCCATTGGAAGAAAAACAAAAACACTTTACTGTTCAAGCGGCTTTTGTTTTTTATTCATTTTGATATTGCATATTTATTCATAAAAATGTATATTCTATGCATACAGTAATTTTATTTAGGATTTATTCAAACTGAAAATAAGATTACTGAAAAATTCTTTATAAGAGGCGTTGTTATGGCAGTTAAAGAAAAAGTTTCTGAAGCAGCAAAGGCTGTAAAATCCACTGCGAAAAAAGCTGTAAAGGCAACAGCAAAAGTTGCGAAATCTGCGGCATCAAAAAAGGATAAGGTTGTCTTGGCTTATTCAGGTGGTCTTGATACAACTGTTATCATTCCATGGCTCAAAGAAAACTATGACTATGATGTTATTGCGGTTTGCATTGATGTTGGACAGGGAGATGACTGGAAGGCAATCAAGTCCCGCGCTTTGAAAACTGGAGCTTCTGCTTGCTATGTTGTAGACGCACGTCAGGAATATATTGAAGAATATGTTTGGCCGGCTTTGAAGGCAAATGCAATTTATGAAGATGAGTATCTTCTTGGAACTTCTACTGCGCGTCCTCTTATTGGAAAAATTCTTGTTGAATATGCTCGCCAGGAAAAGGCTGTTGCAATTTGTCATGGAGCAACTGGAAAGGGAAATGACCAGGTTCGCTTTGAGCTTGCAATCAAGGCTTTTGCTCCAGACTTGAAAGTTATTGCCGCATGGCGTGACCCAAAATGGAATATGGACAGCCGTGAAGCTGAAATCAAATATCTTGAAGACCGTAAGCTTGAAGTTCCGATGAAAAAGGATCAGTCTTACAGCCGCGATGAAAATATCTGGCACTTGAGCCATGAAGGTCTTGAGCTTGAAAAAACAGAAAATGAGCCTAACTACAAGCATATGCTTAAGAATACAGTTGTGCCTGAAGAAGCTCCTGCTGCTGGCGAATATGTTAAGATTGATTTTGAAAAAGGAATTCCTGTTGCAGTTAATGGCAAAAAAATGGATGCCCTTAAGCTTCTTCTTGAACTTAACAAAATCGGCGGAAGAAACGGAATTGGTCTTGTTGATATTTGCGAAAACCGCTGTGTAGGAATGAAGAGCCGTGGCGTTTACGAAACTCCAGGCGGAGCAATTCTTTATTTTGCGCACAGAATGCTGGAGCACCTTTGCTTGGATCGCGACACATACCATTACAAGCAGCAGCTTTCTATAAAAGTTGCAGAACTTATCTATGACGGAAAATGGTTTACAACTTTGTTTGACGCTTGCATGGCGTTTGTTGATAAAACAGAAGAAACTGTTACTGGCTGGGTAAAACTCAAGCTGTGCAAGGGCGCAATCCGCGGAGCAGGCTCTTATTCAAAATACAGTCTGTACAATGAAAGCATTGCTTCGTTCAAGACTGGTGAGTTGTATGACCACAAAGATGCACAGGGCTTTATTACATTGTTTGGCTTGCCTTTGAAAGTTCGCGCTATGATGGAGCAGCAAGTTGGAGAAGGTCAGGCAGTCCTTAAAAGTAAAAAGCTTAAGAAACGCCCGACTGAGTAAGCTGATTTTGAAAGGTACAATGCAATCATAAATAAAATGTTTTGCATTGTATTTATGATTCAGCTTAAATCTGCTTTAGCGAGCCTCCGTCTTGGAATTTTACAGGAATTTCTTCCTGTGTGATTTCAACGGAGGTTTTGTTTATGTCAAAAATTCCCCTGGAACACAAAAAATGCTCCGGGACTGGAATATGCCTTCCGCTTTTATTGCGCTGAATGTTCCTGCGACTCAAGGTATTTGAAAATCTGGTCGATTTCGATTGAGAAGGAGATTATGTCGTTGAAGAGAATCAGGTTCTGAGATGCGTTGTCCGCGAATTCCTTGAGCTGCTCGATGTTGCGTTTTTTTACGGTCTGTAGTACGGAGTCGATGCTCTTGCGGTTTTGCTCAATAAGCTCAAGCATGTTCTGTGCGCACTGGGAATTCATGTCGGTGTCCGTGCTCATCTGAGAGACGATTTCCTTTGACTTGCCCGTTGAGTCCACAAGCGAGGACAGAAGAAGTGAATTCTGCCTGCTCTGTTCCGAAAGCTGCTCAAGCTTGTCCTGAAGCGCGCCGACCATTTTCGTGATTTCATCCGAAGCCTTTTTCGTGTTCTCGGAAAGCTTCTTGACCTCATTTGCAATGATTCTGAATCCAACTCCGGCACTTCCGGCATGAGCCGCCTCAATCGACGCGTTGAACGAGAGTAGGTTTGTCCGCTCTGAAATCTCTGAGATGTCGTCCATGTGCTTCATGATTTTTTTGATCTGCTCGCCGAAGTTGTCGATGCTTGACTTGAGGCTGTTGTTGTTTCTGGAAACCTTGTCTACATCCTGACTGAAATTCTCGAACGCCTTGAAAATCTGTCCGTTGCCTTCCGCATTCCGCTTGAAGTTCTCAATCAGCTCGCCTGCATTCTCGGAAAGCTTCTCTCCCGAATCAGAAAGCTCCCTGAGCGCGGTGTTCTCCTCGTTGTCCGCCCCGGAGTCGTTTGTCATCCTGTCTATGTAGTCCTGCGCCCCGGAATTTCCAGCCGCGTTTTTCGCGCAGCAGTCCATTAGTATTTTCGCAAGTTCCTTTCCGCCGTTTATCGCTGTCATTCTGTCCATGTTATTCTCCGATTATGATGCTGACCAAAGTCTGGTTTGAATTTATCCGTCCGATCTGCTCTCCGTAGCTTGAGAATCCCGCGAAATCAAGTCCGTGCGAGCCGTAAAGCTTGCATATCTGGTCGCAGATTCCCTGCTGCTGGAAGATTATCGTGCGCAGGATGCAGTTTACAAGGATTATGCATCCCGGATGCGGAATTTCCCTGAGCGCGGAATTCAGCGACTCCTCGATTTTTTCTTTTATCGGAACAAGCTCCATCAGCTCGACTGTTGAATTCGCAAGGACGCGCGAGTACATATTTATCGTTCCGTCCGGATTGAAGCCCGCGATTGACGAGATGAAAGTGTGTCCGCCGAAAACCCTTCCGAACGGATTTGTGAGCGCCGCCGAGTCTGCCTTGGACTCAGGAATTCCCAAAAGCTCCGCGTAACGCCTGCGCGGATTCATTCCGTCAAGCGAGATTATTTTTCTGATGTATGTGTCCGCCTGGGTGATTTTTGTGCGCTTTCCTGACGGCGTGAAAATATTTTCCTTCTGGATGAAAAACGGAAGCGGAGTCTTCACAAAAAGAATGGCGGCTCCGTCAGAAACGACTTTTCCGTTGCAGCTTACGAATGTCCGCTTGAATTTAAGGTCGTCTCCGGCTGAACCGCCTGCTATCATGAAGTCGTCGTTTTTTATGACCGCATAGAAAAATGAGAGGAGGGCTTCCTCCGCGTTGCAAAGTCCGTTCACGAAAGTTATGGCGAACGCGTTCCTGTGCGATGTGGGATCTGCGCATCTTATTCCGATTTTTGCCGCCGCATCCTCAAGCTCCTTTTTATGCACAATCGGAAACTTGTCAACTCCGTCGAACACAACGCCTGAAAATTTTGTTCTGTCGCAAGAAAGCGCAGTCAGAACTATTGAATGGCTCGTGAATCCCTGCTTTGAGATTTCACCCGAAGTCGTTGTTCCTACAACCTGCGCTCCGCTGAATTTCTCATGCAGCAAAGTTGAAAGAATTTCAAAGTCGTAGTCCGACGATGGAAGAAAAGCACCGCGTTGTAACTTTCCGGCGGATTATTCAACTTTCTGACCAACTCCTGCACGGCACTTTCCGCGTCTGCCTGCCCGCTGAAAACAATTTCCTGTTTCATTATGCGCTCCAACTCTTTGTATTTTTTTTATTATAACATATTTTTTTTTCTGCTGTAAATGTGCTTCCATTTATTGCAATTGATTTTAGTTCTTTGTTGTTGTAAAATTATTGTCATTAAATTTTAGATA
The DNA here is from genome assembly GCA_002449305.1 of Treponema sp. UBA6852. Taxonomy (GTDB): domain Bacteria; phylum Spirochaetota; class Spirochaetia; order Treponematales; family Treponemataceae; genus Treponema_D. Next base: position 147,085 of record DKDI01000048.1, on the reverse strand, counting down.
GGAGTTTGGTTATGGCACGTACTCATTATATCGCCGGAAACTGGAAAATGAACACTTCCAAAGCGGAAGCAGTAAAACTTGCATCGGATTTGGTTTCCGCATTAAAAGGAAAAACAAACAAATTTATGATTGGTGTTCCTTTTGTTTACCTTGATGCTGTAAGTCAGGTTGTAAAAGGTTCAAACATTATTCTTGCTGCCCAGGATTGCGCTGCAACTGCAAACGGAGCTCACACAGGTGAAGTTTCAACAGAAATGCTCAAGGATCTTGGTGTTCAGTGTGTAATTCTTGGACATTCAGAACGCCGCCACGAAATCGGTGAGTCTGATGAGCTTATCAACAAAAAAGTTCGCCGCGCTTTAAATGAAGGCTTGGAAGTTGACCTTTGCATTGGTGAGCTTCTTGCTGACCGTGAGGCAGGAAACGCAGAACAGGTTTGCGCATTCCAGCTTTCCGCAGACTTGGCTGGTGTAACAGAAGAACAGATGAAACGTGTTACAATTGCTTACGAGCCTGTTTGGGCAATCGGAACTGGAAAAACTGCAACTCCAGAAGATGCCGAGGCAATCCACAAATTTGTGCGCGGATACATTGCAAAGCTTTACAATCAGAAAGTTGCCGATGAAATCATCATCCAGTACGGCGGCTCAATGAAAGCTTCAAATGCTCCAGAACTTCTTGCCCAGCCTGATATTGACGGCGGCTTGATTGGCGGAGCTTCTTTGAAAGCTGAAACTTTTGTTCCAATCTGCGAGTGCTAATTTTTTTTTCTGCACTTTAAAAGCTGTCCTGTGGCTACAAAAAGCAAAAGGGCAGCTTTTTTTCTTGCTACTTCCCATTTATTTTTATATTATAAAAAACGTTATGGCTTTGTTCAAAGAACTTGTTGATTTATTTATTACTTTTTTTAAAATCGGAATTGTAACTTTTGGCGGCGGACTTACTATGCTTCCTCTTTTGGAGCGTGTCCTGATTAACGAGAAAAACTGGGTTTCTATGGATGAAATTCTTGATTACTATTCAATTGCGCAGACAACTCCGGGAATAATTGCAGTGAATGTGGCGACTTTTGTTGGCCATAAACGTGCTGGAACTATCGGCGGAATTTTTGCAACTCTTGGAATGGTAACGCCTTCAGTAATCATAATAAGTATAATTGCAAAATTCATTTCGAACTTTGAGCAAATTGGCTGGGTTCAAAAAGCAATGAAAGGAATCAACGCTGCGGTTGCGGCTTTGCTTACTTATGCTGTTTTTAATCTCTGCAAGAAAAATTTAAAAAGTCTTTGGAGCGTCTTGCTGTTTTTTGCTTCGTTTGCTTCAATTTATTTTTTCCATGCGCATACAGTTTTAGTTGTTTTGAGCGCGGCTTTTATTGGCGCTGTTGCTTTTGCAGCTTCAAAAAAATTTAATTCAGCTGAGGAAATAAAAAAATGACTCTTTTGCAATTATTTTTTGTCTTCATGTATATTGGATTTTTTGCAGTCGGCGGCGGCCTCGTTGCGGCGTCTTTTATGCAAAATGTTCTTGTAAATCAGTATGGACTTATTTCCGCGGAAAAATTTTACAGTATGCTTGCAATCAGTGAAAGCACGCCCGGACCGATTGGAATAAATATTGCAACATATATTGGAACAGAGCTTTATGGAGTGCCCGGCGGAATTATTGCAACGATTGGCGAAATTCTTCCATCGATTGTTACTATTATTTTGATTGCAAAATTTTTTTCAAAGTTTCAGGAAAAGCCTTTGGTGAAATCAATATTTAAAACTTTACGGCCGGTTACAAGCGGACTTGTTTTGTGTGTTCTTGTTCAGATTTTCACGTTGTCAATCTTAAACTTCAGCACTCAAAATTCTGACTCTGGATTTTTGCAGATTTTTAATTTTCCGGCTCTTGCTATTTTTACGGTTTCGTTGGTTGTGTTATTTAAAACAAAAGTTCATCCTGTTGTGGTTGTTGTTTTTGGCGCAGTTTTTGGAGTTGTGTTTTTTTAAGTGATTTGTTCAGTTTGCCGGCATTGCGGTTTATGTGAAGGTTCGGAAACAAAAAAAAATATTTCTGTTCTTGCGGATTTCTCTGGTCTTGAAAATTTAAAAGGCGACAATTCTCTTGCGCTGAATTTTGTTGGAATTGCCTTTGATATTGGAACGACTTCTATAGCCGCAAATCTTTTTACGCTAAAAGACGGAATCCTTGTTGCTTCTGTTGGCGAAGAAAATTGTCAGATTGAATTTGGAAGCGATGTTGTTTCAAGAATTTTGTTTTCAAGCAAACCTTCTGGTCTTAAAAAGCTTCATGAATCAATTTTATCTCAAATAGAAAGAATTTCAAAAAAACTGATTCTTTCATCTCAAAGTTTTTTTGTTGAAAATCGCCGCGGACGAGCAGTTTTAAAGCGCATTGTGATTTCCGGGAACACAGCAATGGAATCTTTTGTTCTTGGAATTTCCGCGGATTCACTTGCACAGTTTCCTTTTTCACTTCCAAGCAAATTTGGATTTTCAATTCAAGCAAATAAACTTTTGAATTTTGAAAATATTCCGCTAGATTGTGATTTTTACTTTGCTCCTGCAATTGAATCTTTTGTTGGCGGCGACACTGTTTGTTCATTGATTGCCTGCGGTTTTCTAGAAAAAAATGAAAATAAATTTCTTGCTGACATTGGAACAAACTGCGAGCTTTGCGTTTATTCTGCGGAATTGGACAAAATTTTTTGCGCATCAACTTCAGCAGGACCTGCGTTTGAAGGTTATGGAATTGACTGCGGAATTCCTGCGCAAGAAGGTGCTATTGCAAAAGTTAAAGTTCTTGAAAAAAATGAAGTAAAATGTTTTGTTCTTGGAAACGGAAAAGCAATTGGAATTTGCGGAACTGGAATTCTAAGCGCAGTTTCAGAATTTTTAAGAAACGGAATAATAGATTCGTTTGGAACATTTATTTCTGGAAAAGAAAAAATTGCTCTTAAGGATGAAATTTATATTTGCCAAAAAGATATAAGAAATTTTCAGCTTGCCAAATCAGCTGTTTTAACAGGCCTTGAAATTCTTTCTGAAAAATCAAAATGCAAATCTGGAATTCTTTATTTGGCTGGGGGCTTTGGCTCTCTTCTTGATATAAAAGATGCCTGCGATGTAAAAATGATTCCAAAGTTTCTTTCGGAAAAAACTTTCGCTGCTGGAAATGCGTCACTTTGCGGAGCTTCACTTTTGCTTTTAAATTTGGATTTAAGAAAATCCGCTTGCGAACTTGCAGAAAATTCAATTCACGTGGACCTTGCTCAAGATAAATCATTTGAAAATCTTTATATAAAAAATTTGAATTTTTAATAGCAATTTTTGCAGAAATTCAAATTTCACAGTTCATTGCTTTTTTCATAGAAACTCGATATATTTTATAAACTATGGATTTGATAAAAAAACTTGAAGATCTTTCTGCACGTTACAATGTGGTTTCAGAACTTGTTGGAGATGCCTCTTTAATTAAGGATCAAAAAAAATATAAAGAAACAATGCGTGAGCACCAGCAGCTTACAGAACTTATGTCGCTTTACGACGAATATAAAAAAATTCTAAAAGGAATTGAAGATGCGACAGTCCTCATAACAGAAGAGGAAGACCGCGACATGAAAGAACTTGCAAGAGAAGAACTGAAAGAGCTTGAGGAAAAAAAGCCTAAACTGGAAGAAGAAATAAAACTTAAACTGATTCCGCCAGATCCTCTTGATGAAAAAAATATTATTCTTGAAATTAGAAGCGCCGCTGGTGGAGATGAAGCAAGCCTTTTTGTCCGTGATTTGTGGGAAATGTATATGCACCTTGCAGAACGCAAAGGCTGGAAAACAGAAACAATGGAAGCTCAGGAAACTGAAGTCGGCGGATTCAATAAAATTGTAACATCGATTGCAGGAAAATTTGTTTATGGAACTTTAAGGTGGGAAAGTGGAGTTCATCGTGTTCAGCGTGTTCCTGCCACAGAAAGCCAGGGACGTCTTCAGACTTCAACTGTAACTGTCGCTGTTTTGCCAGAGGCTGAAGAAACTGAAATTCAAATCAGGCCGGAAGATGTTCGCGTTGATGTTATGCGTGCAGGCGGTCCTGGCGGTCAGTGTGTTAATACAACAGATTCTGCAGTCCGCTTGACTCATATTCCTACTGGAATTGTTGTTATTCAACAGGATGAAAAAAGCCAGCATAAAAATAAGGACAAGGCGTTCAGGGTTTTGCGTGCTCGTCTTTTTGACCTTGAAGAAACCAAGCGTCAGTCAGAACGCGCGGATGCAAGAAAAAGCATGGTTGGAAGCGGTGCCCGCAGTGAAAAAATCCGCACTTATAATTTTCCGCAGGACAGAGTTACAGATCACCGCATAAATTTGAGTTTGCATAATTTGCCTTCATTTATGATGGGCAATATGGATGAAATGCTTGATGCGCTGAATGTCTATGCAAAAGAGGAGCAGTTAAAAGACAGTTCTGATCTTGTAAGTTGAAATTTTAAAATATGACAATAAGCCAAGCCAGAAAGTTTGCACTGTCTGAATTAAAATCCAGTTTAAGTCCTCTTCTTGATGCTGATGTTATTTTAAAATGGATTTTAAAATGTGACCAAACTTTTATTCTTTTTCATTCTGAAACAGAACTCTCTGAACCGCAAAAGCTTCTTTTTTGTTCTTCAATTGAAAAAAGAAAAACTGGCTTGCCTGTTGCATATATTACAGGAGCAAAAGAGTTTTTTGGATATAATTTTGAAGTTGACCAAAATGTTCTTATTCCTAAGCCAGATACAGAGTTGCTTGTTGAAAATGCTGTTAATTTTATTGAGGAAAAATTTCATGCATCTTCAGACTGTAAAATTCTTTCTGTTTGCGATATGTGTTCAGGAAGCGGATGTGTTGGAGTCAGCATTCTAAAATTCATAGAAGAAAAAAAAATAATTCCCAAACAATTGCTTCCCAAAATTATTTTTGCAGACATAAGTAAAAAAACTCTTGATGTTGCAAAGAAAAATTCTTTGAGTTTGCTTAGCAAGTGTGCTTTTGAAAAAACTGTTTTTGTGCAAAGCAATCTTTTTGAAAATTTAGGATGTAGCAGAAACGGACTTTTTGATGTCATTGTTTCTAATCCGCCGTATATTCCTTATTCTCAAACTGTTGAGCTTTTAAAAGATGGAAGATGCGAGCCTTCTCTTGCGTTGTGCGGCGACATTGATTTGAACGGGAATCTTACGAACCTTGACGATGGACTTGAGATTATAAGAAACTTGATTTTCCAGTCGGTTGATTTTTTAAATCCTGGCGGAATTTTAATTTTGGAAACTGGCGAATACAATGCTTTGCAAACTAAAAAAATAATGGAAAATTCAAAATTTAAAGATGTAAAAATTTATAAAGATTTGGAAGGACAGTTTAGAAATGTCAGCGGATTTCTTGCTTGAAATAAAATCTCTTGCGCATAAAAACAATGTCCCCATTATGCAGGATGCAACTTCTGAATTTATTTGCAGTTTTATAAAAAGTCATAATGTAAAATCAATTTTGGAGATTGGAACTGCTGTAGGATATTCTGCTATTCAGTTTGCTCTTGCTAATGAAAATATAAAAGTTACAACAATTGAAATCGACATTGACCGGACTATTCAGGCAATTCAAAATGTGGAAAAATGCGGTTTAAAAAACAGAATAAAAATAATAAATAACGATGCCTTGTCTTGCGATATAAATGAAAAATTTGATTTGATTTTTATTGATGCGGCAAAAGCTCAGTACGAAAAATTTTTTGAAAAGTTCAAGGCAAATTTAAATGCGGAAGGTGCAATCATAAGCGACAATTTGCTGTTTCACGGAATTGTTGAAAATCAGAATCTTACCAAAAGCTATAGCACAAAAAAACTTGTTCGGAAAATAAAACGCTATGTGAATTTTTTAAAGGAAAACACGGAGTTTACAACTGAATTTTATAAAACTGGAGATGGAATTTCTGTCAGCAAATTTAAAACTGATTATTCAAATTTTATTTCGGCAGAAAATTTTCTTGAAGAAAAAAAGTATTTTAAAATTTTTAAGATTGACAAAAATCGGTTTTTAAAGCTCTTCAATGAAAATGTTTCAAAGGAATTTGCATTAATGGATTTTAGAAATTCCCAGTTTGCTTATAAACAGGATGTTTCAAAATTTATACCTTGTGATTTTTTGAAAACAAACGGCTGCTTTGGAATTGTTTTTCAAAGTAATACTGAAAAAAATCCATTACAGATTTTGAGTGAACTCGATAAAAATATTTTTTCTGATAAATTTGTTTTGCTTCATAAAAAACTTTTGAGTTTAAATGCGGAAAATCTTACAAGCTATAAGGAACTGCTGGTTTTTATTTTAGGCGGAAATTCAAAAGAAAATTCTTCTGTCATAAGAAAACTGAAAAAACTTCCAGAAGGAAATTTTTTTTGCCACGGAAATTTTTGTCCGGAAAATATTTTAATTGATGAAGATAAAAATTTATTTGCTTCGAATTTTCTTTTGTCTTGCAAAGGTCCAAAAGAATTTGATATTGCCAAAACTTTTTATTTTTTATCAAAAACAAACTCTGAAAATTCAATTTTAAAAGTAGATGATTATTTGTTAAAAATGAAAATCGGTAAAGAAAGTTTGTTGCCTTTTATTGAAGTCTTTAACGAATGCTCAGCTTTTTTTTCTGATGTTTTTTAGGAAAGCAATTTTAAAACATCCGAAATTTTCTTTTTTGTTACAGTTTTTGGATTCAGTTCTGTATATTTGTTTTTTAAAATATTTTCTTGGATGAACGAAATGTCTTCTTTTGAAATTTTCACTTCTTCAATTTTTTTTGCCACAGAATGTTCTTTGAAAAATTTCTCGACAGAATTTATCGCGGTTTTTCTAAATGATTCTGGAGAGGCTGAAGATGAAACTTTTGCTCCCATGTTCACTGCGATGTCTTTGTATTTTTGTCCTGTTGAAGCCGCATAGAATTCCATTGATTCCTTAAATATTGGAACTATGGATTTTGAAAAGGAAATTCCAATTGCCGCTTCCAAGGAAAGTGATGCTGCCGTTGCAAAAGCCGCGCCTCCGTTTGCAAAAGCAATGCCGGCATAATATTGCGCATAAAGCATATTTTCTATTGCCTTTGAATTTTCTTTTGAAGCTAGAAGCGCGTTTTCATAAATCAACTTCATTGCCTTTAATGCGAAAAAGTTGCTCAAATCCCAGGAAGATTTGCAGATAAATGACTCAATGGAAGAAGCCAAAAGGGAAGAAGCTAAAAATGCGAAGTCATTTTTATTTGTAATGGAAACAAGCTCTGTATCGAAAAAAAATGCTTTTGGAATTGCGTTTATGTCTTCGCATTCAATTTTTTTTCGCTGCGATTCATCTTCTAAGATAAAAATATGGCTAGAGTCCCAGGCATTTCCGATTGACGTAAAAAACATATAAAGCGGAATTGCTTTGTTTTTTGGTTTTGCCTTTCCTTCTAATTTTCTTGGATCTGAAATTTCAGGATTTGAAAGAAGAAGCGATACTGCTTTTGAAATGTCTGAAACTGATTTTGAGCCTACAGAAATCACTGCATCAGCTCTGAGTGTTTTTGCTGCGTTTAATGCGGCTCTTGTATCGGAAAGGGATGCTGTCTGGCTTACTCTGTCAAAAATGCTGTATACAATTTTGTTTTTTGCAAGCATTGAGGAAATTTTTTTTAATGCGTTTTGAAATTCTGGATTTGCTATGATAAAAATTCTTTGAAAGCCGTTATTTTTTATTTCTTCATTGAAATTTTTTAAAGTGCCTGCTCCGAAAAATGAAATTCCTGTTGTGACAATTTGATTCGACATTTTTTTCCTCAAAGATTCAATCCCATTATGAACTGAAATTATATATACGTCAACTAAAATTTGTGCTATTCTGAAAAACAAATTGTTATTTATAACTTTTTTGTCTTATTGTAAATAATGCTTAGTTCAGATAGAATAATTTTATGGAAGAAAAAAAATCTCTTAAAATAACCTTAATTTTTACAGTTTGTTTTTTTGTGTTTATTATTTCTTTTTTTTCAGTTTGGAAAGTTTCTTTGTCAGAAAAACAGACTTCTGCTTCAGCTGATTCTGAAAAACTAAAAATAACGGCATCTTTTTATCCAATCTATATAATGCTTTTAAATTTGACGGATGGAATTGACGATGTTGAAGTTTCGCTTTTAGCGCCTGCTGAAACTGGTTGCTTGCATGATTATCAGCTTACAACTGCCGACATGAAGCTTATTGAAAAATGCGACATTCTTGTTGTAAACGGAAGCGGAATGGAAGATTTTTTTGACAAGGCTTTTTCACTGAAAAAAAATTCACTTGTTGTCGCTTCTGATGGCTTTGAGCTTTTTGACGGAAATCCTCATGTCTGGGTGAGTGTTTCCGGCGCGATTTATGAAGTGCAAAAAATAACAAAAGGACTTTGCTTGCTTGATTCAAAAAATTCAGAAAAATACAAAAAAAATTCTTTGATTTATATAGAACAGTTGAATGCCCTTGAGCAAAAAATGAAAACTTCTCTTGCGCCTTTTGCCGGAAGAAAAATTATAACTTTCCATGAAGCGTTTCCTTATTTTGCAAAAGAATTTGGTTTTGAAATTTCGGCAGTTATTGAGCAGGAGCCGGGAACTGTTCCAAGTGCAAAAGAATTGTCAAAAATAATTGAAAGAATAAAATTTGTTACGAACCTTGGAGAAGATGTTGTTCTTTTTGCTGAGCCTCAGTACTCTTCTAACGCGGCGAAAATTATTGCAAATGAAACCGGACTTTCTGTTTATGAGCTTGATCCGTGCGTAAATGGGCGGCTGGAAAAAAATGCATACATTGAAGGCATGGAAAAAAATATGGTGGTTTTAATGAATGCTTTTTCAGAGGAAAAAAAATAATGCCTTGTCTTGTTGGAAAATCTCACGTCTGCTGTACAAGGATAGAAAACTTAAGCGTAAAAGCTGGCAGCGAATATATTTTAAAAGATATAAATCTTCATTTGCATTGCGGCGAGCTTACTGCGATTGTTGGGAGAAACGGAGCTGGAAAAACAACTTTTATAAAGGCACTGTTGGATACAATTCCTCATTCAGGAAATATAATTTTTGAAGGCGAAAAATGTGCTGGAAACTGCGGAAAGGATCATACAACTGACCATGACCGTTTTTGCACTTGCCGAAAACGAATTCCGTATACCACGACTAAGCCTGTTTTTGGCTATGTTCCTCAGACGCTTTCTGTTGAACCGGGAAGTCCTGTCTGCGTTGAAGATTTGGTTTTGGCTTGCACTTCAAAAAGACCTGTATGGCTAAAGCATAGAACAAAAGATATTGAAGCTGCTTCTGAAATTCTTTCATGCACAAATTCCCATAAGCTTTTAAAACGCAGAGTCTGTGATTTGTCTGGCGGAGAACTTCAGCGTGTCATGCTTGCGCTTGCGATAAATCCTGTGCCGGATATTTTGCTTTTAGACGAACCTGTAAGCGGCGTTGATAGAGTAGGCTTGAAATCTTTTTATGAACTTGTTTCTTCAATACGCCGTGATTTTGATATAACGATTCTTTTGATAAGCCATGATTTGGATTTAGTGGCGCGTCATGCTGACAGAGTTGTTTTTATAAATAATGCCAGCGCAGTTGTTGGAACTGTAAAAGATGTTTACCGCCAAAAAGATTTTGTGGAAGTTTTTGGGCACATTATGCTTCCTGATGAATATGAAAAATCGGAGTGAAAATTTATGCAGCTGATTTATTCTTTTTTAAATTTTGTTTTTCCTTTTGAATGGCTGTCTCCGACGTTTATGAAAAATGCTTTGCTTGCCATTGTTATCGCAGGTCCGCTTTTTGGAGCATTGGGCACTTATGTTGTTTCAAATAGAATGAGTTTTTTTAGCGATGCAATTGGGCATTCTGCTTTAACAGGAATTGCAATTGGTGTTCTTTTGGGAATTCGCGATGTTACAATTTCTATGGTTTTATTTTCTATGCTGCTTGGTTTTTCCATAATCATGGTAAAGTCAAAAGGAAAATCTTCTAGCGATACGATTATTGGAGTTTTTTCTTCAACATCAGTTGCGCTGGGAATTGTGCTTTTGTCTGCTGGCGGAAATTTTTCAAAGTATCAAAAATATCTTGTTGGCGACATTCTTAGCATTCAGCCAAATGAAATTCTTTTTTTGTTTTTTTGCGCAGTTGCTCTTCTTCTTGTTTGGATTTTTTTCTACAATAAAATGCTGATTGTTTCGCTTCATTCATCCTTTGCAAAAAGCCGCGGAATAAAAACAATTTTCATAGAACAAGTTTTTGCTTTGCTGACAGCTGCAATTGTTTCTGTTTGCATACGTTGGACCGGGCTTCTTGTGATTAACAGCATGCTTGTTCTTCCGGCAGCTTCTGCTAGATTTGTGAGCAAAACTTCAAGACGTTATTTGGTTGTTTCAGAATTGATTTCACTTGTCGGCGGAATTGCAGGACTTTGCTTTTCGTATTATACTGGCTCATCTAGTGGTGCTTCGATTGTTTTAGTCAATGCTGTATTTTTTTTAGTTTGTTTTATAATTTCATTTTTTAAGAAGAATAGTTAAAATGACAAAAGCTGTAATTTTTGATTTGGACGGAACACTCCTTAATACTCTTGATGATTTGGCGGACAGCTGCAATGAAACCTTGCGTCAGATGAATTTTCCGTTGCGCTCGATAGATGAAGTCCGGCAATTTGTAGGAAATGGAATCGCAAAACTTATGGAGCTTGCAATTCCTAATGGAAAGAAAAATCCTGAATATGAAAAATCAGTTTTATTAATGAAGGAAAATTATGCAAAAAATTGGCAGAATAAAACTCGTCCTTATGATGGAATTTTAGATTTGATTTCAACTTTAAATGAAATGAAAATAAAAACAGGAATTGTTTCAAATAAGCCAGATGCTCAAGTTAAAGAACTTGCAGAATATTATTTTTCTTCTAGCATAAAACGCGAAACTGCGGTTGGCGATTTTGAAGACAGAAATAGAAAGCCATCTCCAGATTCGGTTTTAGAAGTTATGCGAATTCTTGAAGTGAATAGAGATGAAACAATTTACGTGGGCGATTCTGATGTTGATATAAAAACTGCAAAGAATGCCGGAATTCCTTGCATAAGTGTAACTTGGGGATTTAGAGATAGAAATTTTCTCTTGGATTCTGGAGCGCAAAAACTTGTTGACAAGCCTGAAGAAATTTTAAAATATTTATGAGTGGTGAAAAAGATATTTTTCTAAAAGGGCAGGTTGCCCGTGATTTTGATTTTTATAGAATAAGAGAAAAGATTGCTTCTCTTGCGGCAAGCGAAGAAGGAAAACTTTTTTTACTTTCAAGAGAAAGTTCTTCTGATATTGATAAAGTTTCAAAACTAAAATCATTGGGACGTGAATGGAATAAATATTTAAACTCCCGATTTCATTCTGCATTAAAATCTTGGCCTCCTGTAAAAGAAAATTTTTCAATACTAAAAGTTGATGGCGCGTCTCTTTCGCATGAACAAATTTTTGCACTTGGGCTTTTTTGTACTTACACTGATGAAGCTTGCAACTGCATAAAATCTGCTTCACTTGAACTTGAAATTCCAGAGCTTTTAAAAATTGCGCAGTCAATTCCTTCTTTGGAAAATGCTAGAAATAAAATTTTTTCTGTTATTGATATTTCAACTGGTGAAGTAAAAGATTTGCCTTCCATCAAGGAAATCAGAAAAAAAATTGCCTTGCTTCATAGGGAAATTGAGTCCGCATTAAAAAAATATACTTCTGATTCAACTTTGAATTCTGCATTGCAAAATAATGTTCCAGCTTTAAAAGCTGACCGTGAGTTGCTTGCGGTTCGTTCGGATCACAGAAGCTCTATAAAAGGAATTGTGCATGAAGTGAGCGCTTCCGGGCAAACTCTTTATATTGAGCCTGAAGAAATTGTGCGGGCAAACAATCAGCTTGTTCAAGAAGAATTTAATTTGCAGACTGAGCTTAATAAAATTTTTAAAGAGCTTTCTGATAGTTTAAGAGATTATTGCTCAGATTTTATTTTGTGCCATGATTCAATGCTTCTCCTTGATTCAACTTGTGCCGCCGCAAAATATCAGTTTGAAATCCATGGGATTTTTGCTGAAAATTGTGATACAGAAAAAGAGCCTCCGTTGATTTTAAATGCGCGTCATCCGCTTCTAGCAGAAAAAGCTGTTCCTGTAACAATTAATTTTATGCTTGGGAAAAAAGTTATGATTATTACAGGCCCGAACACAGGCGGAAAAACTGTAACGTTAAAAACTGTTGCGCTTTTTTCATTGATGAATCAGGCTGGTTTTCCAATTCCTGCTGACGAAGGCACAAGACTTCCTTTTTTCAATTCCATTTTTGCAGACATTGGTGATGAGCAGTCAATTGATGAGTCTTTGAGCACTTTTTCTAGTCGCATGAAAAATATTGCGCTTGCTTTGGAAAATGTTGATGAAAAAAGTCTTGTGTTGCTTGATGAGCTTGGTACGGGAACAGATCCTCTTGAAGGAGGAGCGATTGCGATGGCAGTTCTTGATTCTTTGCTTGAAAAAAATTCTTTTGTCCTTGTTACAACTCATCATGGAGTTTTAAAAAATTACGGATATGCAAATTCAAGATGTGTTAATGCTTCTGTTGAATTCAATTCTGAATCTTTGCGTCCGACTTATAAACTGCTTGTTGGAATGTCAGGGGAAAGCCACGCAATTGATATAGCTTTAAATTCCGGCTTGCCACAAAAAGTTGTTGAGCAGGCAAAAAGTTATATTTCGAATCAGCAGGCAGATGTAAGCTCTTTGATAAAAGGTTTAACAGAAAAACACATAGAGCTTGAAGAACTTATAAAATGCCAAAAAGAAAAACAGGATGAGCTTTCTCTAAAAGAAGCAAAAATTCATTCACGTGAAGTAAAAATGCTTCAAAAAGAAATTGAGCTTAAACAGCTTGAACATTCGCAAAGCACTGTGTTTTTGCAGGAAATGCGAAGCAAACTTGAAAATTTAGTCCGGGTTTTAAGGGAAGGCGAAATTACCCGCGAAAAAACTTTGAGTGTTAGAAAATTTATTTCTGATTCAACTAAAGAAATTGAAGAGCAAGAAAATATTATAGAAGAAAAAAAACTTCTTTTGGAGAAGGAAAATGCTGAACTTCAAAATGAAGAAAATAAAATTCTGCAAAATGGAATGCGTCTTTCATCTTTAAAAGAAAAAAAATCAGTTTCTTCAAAAAATAAAAAATCAAAAAGCAGACTTTCAAATTCTGAAGCGTTTAAGAATGCTTCGGTTTTAAAAATTGAAAATTCAAATGCGAAGAATTTAAAAAAAGAAGAATTGTTAAAAGAAGGCACAGAAGTTCTTGCAGGAAATGAAAAACGAAAGGGCATTCTTGTTAGGAAAATTAAAAATGAAATTTGGCAAGTTCAGTTTGGTTCTATGAAAATGAATTTTCCGCAGAGCCAAATTGTTCCTTTGGAAAACAAAATTGTTGATAGAAGTGTTTTCGTTGTGATTGAGCGTGATTCTAAAACTGAAGAAAATAATGAAGTTCCAAAGTTTGAACTTAGGCTTTTAGGAATGAGAGCGGAAGAAGCTATAAAGGCTCTTGAACATCAACTTGATTTATGCATGATTAGCAGCTTTAAAAAATTCTCAGTTATACATGGAAAGGGAAATGGAATATTGCAGCAGGCTGTAGCTGACTGTTTAAACCATTGTCCTTCTGTAAAAGAATTTTATTTTGCAAGACCGGAAGATGGAGGCACTGGAAAAACTTATGTCGAGCTTTTTTAAACTTCAAGTTCTGGAATTTTTTCTTTTAGTTTTTCAAGGAAGTTTTTTGCCTGAATGCCTTCCCTAAGGCAAGCGAAAATACAGTTTTCTCCTGCTATAGTTCCGATTATTTCATTGAGGTTCATTGCATCAAGCGCATTTGCAACGCTATCTCCGTGTCCGCCAAAAGTTTTTATTACAATTATATTTCCGCTGGCTTCAATACTTACATATCCGCGCAAGAAATCCCGAATGTAAATTTGCTCGCTTTCTTTTTCAATTTCATCTTCTGGAATTGTATAGACATATCCATTATGACCATCGCTTATTTTTCCGACTTTCATAAGCTTTAAATCTCTGGAAAGTGTTGCCTGTGTAACTTCAAAACCTTCATTCTGCAAATGATTTAAAAGTTCATCTTGGCTTTCTATTCTGTTGTTTTTAATTAATTTTCGGATTGTCTTTAGTCTCAAAAGCCTGTCTTTCAAAATATACCTCGGAATATACATAAGTATGAATAAATATACATTTTATGTCAAGATATTTTTTTACAACGTTTCTTCAAATAAAATTCTTTTTCCTGCTAGAACCTTGAAGGTTTTCCCATCCCATTCAATAGTTCCTTTTTTATCAGCAATTTTTTTGAATGCTTTGTTTTCCTTAAAATCAACTTCTGAAATCTCAGCGGAAATGAATTCAGCATTAAGAATTAATGGTGAAGCTTCAAAGCTTTTTTTAGTTTCTAAGAATTCTAAAATTTTTTTCGCGCTATTTTTTAAAACTATAGTCACAATTGTTCCGTTTTTTGTTTTTAAATAATATGCTGGCAAATACGAAACGTCGTTAAATTGTTCGATTGCAATATTGTTTTCGTTTAGTTTCATTTCCATTTTTTTTGGGAGCGAAACTTCATCAAAATATTCTGAAAAAGAATTTCTTAGATTTGAATTTAACGTGCTGAAAACTTCATTGTTATCAAAATCTTGAATTATTTTTTCATAGTTTTCAATTCTAAGATCAATCAGTTCTATGACTTTTCTATAAACAAAATTTCTATATTGAACAAGCTCTTCAAATGAAGAAAAATTTGTCGCAAGCAAATCTGCTCCGTAAGTTGAAAGTTGTTTTATTTTAGGAAAATTTATTTTATTCAAAAAAGTTATTGTTGTTATAAAATCCAACGCCGAATATCCCCATCTGGTGTGCCGCGCAGTTTTTTTCAGTTCTTCAAATTGCTCTAGGTCAGAGTTTAAAAGTTCTCTGTATTTTTTGTTTTCATTTATTCTGTTTTGGACAAAGCTTCTTTCTTGTATAGAATATGTTCTGCCTTGTTCAAGCAACAAGTTTTCATTTTTGAAATCCTTTAAAAGCGGCAATGCAAATTCTGAAATTTTGGGAATATCTTCAATTCCTTGCCTTGTCATCATAAAAATGTATTTTGAAGGTTTTGATGAAAATGGCTTTTTAAGCAGCTTTGGTCTTTTTATATTTATGCCGATTTCAAAATATTCTTTTGTGCCTTCTCCAGTGAATGCGAAAAGACTGTGGTTTTTATTTTTAAAAATGTCATCTATTATTTTTTTGAATTCTCCTGAATAATTTTCAAGCTCAGATTCATTGAACTCTGCTGTTATGAAATAGTTTCTTGGCGTTCCATCGAACCCAGGATTTTTTCTTTTTGGATAAGTCCACTTTTCTAAAGGAAAAAGTGTGCATGAAAATGTTTGCTCTCCATCAGTGATTTCAAAAAAACATTTATCTTCGCTCATCAATGAAACGCCTTTTAAAGCGCATTTAAAATTTTCTTTTGTTGATTCATTTATTATAAGATTTCCTGTATATGAAAATTCTGCTTCTTCTCCAAGTTCACTTTTTGACGAATCCAGAAAATCACTTTCTTCTAAAAAAATTTCTTTTTCAACAAATTTCCATTCTGAATCGAAAATGCTTTTTTCATAAAAACCTGTGTTGCCGTTTTTATCTGTTCCTGCAACTCTTAAAATTCTAGCTCCGTTTCCTTGGCCGTTTTGCGCAATGCTTATTATTTTTGAAATTCTGCCTTTTCCTTCTGTTTGGATTTTGGGCTGTTCAAACCAGTCTTCGGCTGGCAATGCCCATGGCGAATAGTTTGAAAAATAATTTTTGCCTTTTTTCTTTTGTTCAAGTTTATCGTATGTGTACTGAAACCACATTGGATCGCAACCCATTGTGTCAAAATCCACAAGCCTTGTGTACATTGTTCCTTTTGCGCCGATTAAAAAAATTGTATCTGCGGATGCGCTTAAGCTTTCTGAAATAAATCTTCCGTTTTGCGGAACTTGAAACTGCCGGCTAAAATCAGCTGGAAGTCCGCTGTCTGTAAATCTTATATGCAATCCGTCTTCTGTTAAAAAATAAATTGTTTCAAGTCCCATTGTTCCGTAGTGATGTTCATTTCCGTAAATATCTGTGTGGTACAAAACATCTTTTCTGCGGCAGCCCATCGACCATGCTCTTTTATTTTTTGTAAATTCGTCCTGTTTTAAAAATCCGTTTTCTCCTTTTGGAAATCCAAATGCTCTTTTCCACACAAAAGGAGATTCAGGTGCGCTTTTGTCTAAAAAAACTGTATAAAGAATTCCGTTGTTGTCAAAAACATAAAGGCTGTCTCCGTCTGCGGAAATTTCTGTAACTCGCTCTGGAATCGGAAATTCGTCAAGCCCTGTTGTCTCAATTTTCGAGTAGGGCAGTCCGGTTTTTAGAAAAAGTTTCCATTTTTTTTCGCTTGGTTTCTTTGCGTAAATTCTTCCATCTACAATTGTAAAATCAAAATATTTGCAGTAAGACTGTGTCATTGTTCTTAAAAAAATTTCGTCAGGAAGAAATCCGTTCGCATCTTGTGAAGTTATTTTTAAAGCTGAAACTAAAAAGATTGCTGTAATGGAAAATACTTTTTTTATATTGAAAAAATTCATTTTTAACTTAATTCTCCAGAACTGATAATTGTTCATTGTGAATTGATTTTTAATTATTCTAGCATATAATTTTTTTTTTTGATATACTTAGGCTCAAACCATTTTTTAAGAGGCTATCATCATGTCAAATATTGCATGGAATAACTTAGACACATTGGAAAGCTTTAAAAAACTTCAGGCTTTAAAAGGCTGTGTTTCAGTTGCAAAAGAGCTTTCAGGGGCAGATGCTGCAAAGCGTGTCGCTGAATATTCAATTCCTATGGCAGACGGACTTGTTTACAATTATGCTGCAAAGCAAGTCAACTCAAAGATAATTTCAATTTTTGAAGAGCTTGTAAAAGAAAGCCAGCTTTTGGAAAAATTCGAAGCGTTGTACAACGGAGACGTAATCAATACTGGTGAAAAACGGATGGTTCTTCATCAGCTTCTTCGCGGACAGCTCGGAAAAGATGTTGTTGCCGACGGTGTTAACAAACGCGATTTTTATATAAATGAACAGAAAAAAATTGCTGCCTTTGCTGATAAAGTTCATTCTGGAAAAATCGTAAACGAGAAGGGTGAAAAATTTACTTCTGTTTGTCAGATTGGTATTGGAGGTTCAGACTTGGGACCTCGTGCAATTTATCTTGCTCTTGAAAACTGG
The DNA here is from genome assembly GCA_002449305.1 of Treponema sp. UBA6852. Lineage (GTDB taxonomy): Bacteria > Spirochaetota > Spirochaetia > Treponematales > Treponemataceae > Treponema_D. The sequence goes on along the minus strand of DKDI01000048.1, from coordinate 129,681 downwards.
GCAAAGCAGACTGGAAATTTTAAAATGGACGCGCACTTCATTTCAAATGTTGACCCTGATGACGCGGCGTCTGTTCTCCAGTCTATAGATCTTTCAAAGACAATTTTTATTCTTGTTTCAAAAAGCGGAACAACACTTGAAACTTTGACAAACGAATCTTTTGTAAAGGACTTTTTGAAAAATGCCGGTCTTGATCCAAGCAAGCACATGATTGCTGTAACAAGCGAAACTTCTCCACTTGCAAAAAGCCCGGATTATCTTGAAGCATTTTTTATGGACGATTATATCGGCGGACGCTATTCTTCTTCTTCTGGAGTTGGCGGAGCTATTTTGAGCCTTGCGTTTGGTTCTAGTGTTTTTGACGATTTTTTGAAAGGCGCGGCAGAGGAAGATAAGCTTGCGACAGAAAAAGATGTTAGAAAAAATGCTGCATTGATGGATGCTTTGATTGGAGTTTATGAGCGAAATGTTCAGGAATATCCTTCAACAGCAGTTCTTCCGTACTCTCAGGCTCTTTCAAGATTCCCGGCCCATCTTCAGCAGCTCGACATGGAGTCTAACGGAAAAAGCGTGAATCGTTTTGGTGAAAAAATAAATTATGTAACAGGTCCTGTAATTTTCGGAGAGCCTGGCACAAATGGCCAGCATTCTTTTTACCAGCTTCTTCATCAGGGAACAAATATAATTCCGCTTCAGTTTATTGCATTTAAAGAAAATCAAACTGGAAAAGATGTTGTAATTCAGGATTCCACAAGCCAGACAAAACTTTGCGCGAATGTTGTAGCTCAGATTGTTGCCTTTGCCTGCGGAAAAAATGATGAGAATCCAAACAAATTCTTTGCCGGTGAACGTCCGTCCAGCTTGATTTACGGAAAGCAAGTTAGCCCGAAAACAATCGGCGTGCTTTTGGCTCATTACGAAAACAAAGTTATGTTCCAGGGATTCCTTTGGAATGTAAACAGTTTTGATCAGGAAGGCGTTCAGCTTGGAAAAACTCTTGCAAAGTCAGTTCTTTCAGGAAAAATGGAAGGCGCGCTGAAGGCTTATGCAGATCTTCTTATAAAATAAAGCAAATTCAGCCCGAAGAAATTCGGACTGAATTTTTTTTCAATTTTAAAATGCCGGAAAGTTTCAATGTGATTCTTCCGGCGTTTTTTATTTTTTCAGTCTGAAAAGTTCGCTGCAGTTGTCGTCTACAATTTTATTCAGTTTGTCTACGCTTAACCCTATTTTTTCAGAAATAAATTCGTAAGTGTATTTTATTAAAAGCGGATTGTTTTCGCTTCCGCGCATTGGAACTGGAGCAAGGTATGGAGAGTCTGTTTCAAGAAGAATTCTGTCTTTTGGAACATAGCGCAAAAGTTCTATAAGTTCATCCATTTTTGCTTTTTTTGTGTATGTGGTCGCGCCGCCAAATGCAAGATGCCAGCCCAAGTCAAGAAATGTTTTTGCTTCATTCAGTCCGTAAGAAAAGCAGTGGATAATTCCTCTGTTGTAGTTTGCCGCACGGAGCACATCTACTGTATCTTCAAATCCCTCCCGCGAATGCACAATAAACGGAAGATCCAGTTCCTTTGCAAGTTCCAGCTGCATTTCAAAAAGCTCTTTTTCTCCAAAAAACATTTCCTTGTCAAAGTCTGATTCGCTGCGTCCGTCTGGTCCGCTTGGATTCCAGTGATGGTCGATTCCGCCTTCGCCAATTGCCGCAAGATGGGAAGAAAAACTGCTTGAGCTTTCCTTGAAGTCTTCAATGCTGTCCCTAAGTTCTTCGATGCAGGCTTTGCGTTCTTTTATTGAATCTGGATCAGGCCAAATTCCTGCGCTAAAGAAAATCGACTTTTTTAGTTTGCTTTGCAGATTCACATCCGGAATTTCTTCCAAGCAATCCTCAAGAATTTGCGCGCGTTCAATCAAGTCCGAGCATTTTGTGCCGATGTCCAGCCCAAAATAAATTCTATTTTTTGCCATCTGCTCAAGGATTTCCGTTCCGAATTCTTGTGAATTATTTTCAACCAGATAATGAAAGTGAAAATGCGTGTCTGAAAACATTTTAAAACCTCGAAAAAAAAAGCAGCCTGAATTTTTCAAGCTGCCTGCTGTTTGCCGGGAACCAGAATCGAACTGGCACGGCAGGTTAAATTGCCGAGGGATTTTAAGTCCCTTGTGTCTACCTATTCCACCATCCCGGCGACGCAAAATATTATATAGAATTCTGAAAGTTCTTTCAACTGCAAAAAACGCTTCTAGCTGAATATATTCAAAAATTATTTTATTTTGCTGTAAAGATCAGCCATTTCACTGCGCCATTCAGGTTTCTTGTCTTTTTCTTCCCAGTCAATAATTTTTTTTATTGAAAAGTGCTTTGTGTCGCTTGGACTTGCAAAATGAACAATTCCGAATCTGCCTTGCCCGATGTATGTGAGCTTGTCGCCTGTTTCAATTTTTTCATTTTTTGAAATAAGCTCAATTGCGCAGTCAAAGTGAATTAAAGAGTCTTCGCCTTTGCTGTTTATTGCAGTCGAAATGTCCCGGATAATTTGTCCGCAGACCGTGCATACAGGCTGATTCGCCGACTTGAATTTTTTTATAGCTTCTTCATCATGCTGAATTTGCTCTGGCGACACAGATTTTATTGTAGGACGAAATACTGGCTTTGGATGCTGAAAGTTTTTCCGCTCTTCAAAATCCCTTCTGTTATTATTATTGTTGTTTTTCCAGTTTCCGCTGTGTCTTCTTGAATGTCTGTCTCTTCGCATGGAATGGATTATAGTTCAATTACAATTTTTTTTCTATATGAAATTCTACAATATGGCGGCTCATTATAAGCGCAATTCTGTCTACGGCTGAATTTATATAGTTTTCATCCTGAATTTTTTTCTGTAGCTCCCTTATGCGGGGAGATAGTGCTGAATTTGGCGTTGCATTGTTTACAGCCTGCATTATTTACTCCGAAAAAGCGTTTTCAATATGATAAACCGGATCCAGCCCCGGAACATCAATTGCTATCACATCATAGCGTATGAATCTGTTATTATATTGTCGATGTTTTTGCAGGTAACATTTAGAAGTTTTAATAATCTTTTTTTGTTTTATTGTATTGAGCTCGTGCGCAAGAATTTCAGCATTTCCGAGAGGAAGCCTTTTCACTTCCACAAAAACCAAAAAATTCTGCTTTTCTGCTATTATGTCGATTTCGCCTTCCCGAATTCTAAAATTTCTGTCAAGAATCGAATATCCGCTTTTGATTAAAAAATCTCTGGCTTTTTCTTCGCCTGTTATTCCTTTTGCCCGTCTGGATTCTTTCACTGGGATTTTTCCATGTTTTTTATAAAGGCGAAAATTCCTGCAATTGTTTCCCAAGTACTTTCTGGAATGCACTCACCAATCTGTCGCATGGAAAGAACGTTTGCCGCAATGTCGTTTTCTACAACCGGAATGTTATTTTCTTGTGCGATTTCGATCATCTTTTTTGCAAGAATTCCGCTTTCTTTTGCTGAAATAAAAGGAGCGTCTGCATTTTCAGGATATTTTAAGGATACTGCGAAAAATTCTCTGAGTTTTTTCATACAGCAGAATCCTTAAATGGAAGTGAAATTTCTGAGTCAGTGCAAAGACTGTCAGAAAAAGCCAAGGCGGAATAGGTTACTGTCACAGAATCGCCGTTCATGCCGGAACAAAGCAATTCTCCAAGCCGCTCTTCCTCAGAATGAATGTTAGAGGTCAAAAGCGACGGTAATGTACAGAACCGCACTTCCGTAACCTTGCTCTTATTTAAATATAACACAAAAAAAAATTTTTTCCACTCAAATTCGCAATTTATTTGTATTTTTTCTGTTATTTTTTTGTTAAAATCAATTAAAATTCTTATCAGCCCTTTTGCTTCGTCTTTTTCAAGCTGCCACAAAAAGGGGAGTATTATCCAATGCTTTCCAGTTCCTTCTTTTAGCTTTAGGTGGTTTGCCAGCGTAAGAATTCCGTCTTTGTTTTCAGGAATTTCTTGATAGATTTTTTTTAAGAAGTTTTCACTGCTTTTTGAGCTGCTTTTTTCTTTTGTGCCGGAATTTTTCCATTTGTCTGGTTCTGTTAAAATCAAAAACTTTTCTATTAATTTTTCTTCCGGCTCGATTCCTTTTTCCAATAGCATTGCTGAAATTTCCACCGCTTGTTTTTCTTTTCCAGGAAACAAGGATGAAACTGATTTTGCTTTTCTGATTATCGACTTGTCAAGTTTTACGCCGCTTTGAATCATCTGCTGGACAACTTTTAGAGCAACGGAATCCGCTTCAATTCCTGCCAAATTTAAAAAATCTAATAGCGTGCGCGGGAATAAATCTTCTGTTTTTTGCTCATAAATTGTTTTTAGAATGATTTTTGAATCTGATTCTATTTCGAGCATGGCTTTGAATGAGCTTCCTTCAGAAAGCGGAATTTTGCTTTTTACGTTGATTTTTGAGCCTTGCAGAAAAATTGCATAGTTTCCGTTTCCGAGGCTTTTTATAACTTTTACAGAAACTTCGTCTCCTGTGGCAAGTTTTTTCTGCGTAATATTATGGCTTTGAATGTATGCGTTTTTTACGCTGTCTATTGCTGCGGACATTTTGTTAATTTTATAAATATTGACAAAAAAAGGGAAGACACAAAAAGTATCTTCCCTTGAATCAAGCTGTAAGAATACAGGATTTTGTAAAAATCTTATTTCTTTGCTTTTGCTGCTGCAGATGCTGCGGCTTCTTCTGCCTTGTGCTCTGCGTTGATTGCAGCTTCTTTTTTGTCTTCTGCTGCGTTTGCCGCTTTAGCCGCTGCGAGTTTTGCGTTTGCCTTTGGTCCGAGAAGCTCCTTAATTTTTGCAGCTTTTCCAACCTTGTCGCGAACGTAGTAAATCTTTGAGCGGCGTACTTTTCCAAGGCGAACAATTTCAACCTTGATAATGCGCGGGCTGTTTACAGGGAATACACGCTCAACGCCTACACCGTAGCTAGTCTTGCGAACTGTGAATGTCTTTGAAATTCCGGAGTTCTTGAAGCAAATAACAAGACCTTCATAAATCTGAATACGTTTTGTTTTTCCTTCGATAATTTCAAAGTGAACTTTTACAGTGTCTCCTACGCTGAAGTACTCTGCGTTAGGTTTCTTCTGCTGTTCTTCAATAGTCTTTATAAGATCCATTTTTATCTCCTATTTGCCGCTGTTTTTTGTTCTTGACTGAACATAACGCAGCTTGCTTTTTTGCTTGCGGTCATTCTTGTATGTTACAAAGTCCGTAAGCGCCCCGATCATTTTTTCTGCTTCTTCTGTAAGAGTACCGTCAGTTCTTGCCTTTTGAATCAGATCAGGCCTGTTCCGCAAGGTTTTCTGAAGGCTCTTAAAAAGCCGCCACTTTCGGATTTCTTCATGGTTTCCGCTGCTTAAAACAGCCGGTACCTCCATGCCTTTGTATACATTCGGCCTTGTATACTGGGGATATTCCAAAAGGCTGCCTGAAAAACTTTCTTCATCCAAAGATTCACTGGTTATTACGCCGTCAACAAGCCTGTAAACTGTGTCTACAATGACTGTAGCGGCAACTTCTCCGCTGGACATTACGTAATCCCCTATGGAGATTTCCTCGTCAACGTAGGAGTCAATAATCCGCTGGTCGATACCTTCATATCTTCCGCAAATCAGGACAATTTCATCTTTCCGGCTGAGTTCCTGGGCTTTTTTCTGTGTAAAAGGTTTTCCGCTTGGCGTAACATAAATAACATGCTTCGTCTTTTTGTATGCTTCTACACTGTCCAATGCCAGTCCTAGAGGTTCCGGTAGCAAAAGTTGTCCAGCGCCTCCGCCGTAGGGAGCGTCATCACAAGTGTGGTGTCTATCAAAGGCAAAATCCCTGATATTGACCAAATCGTAGGCAATAATTCCTTTCTCTACCGCTTTCGCCATGATCGAGCTTGTAAAAAAAGCGCGCGGAATTTCAGGAAATAAGGTCAGCACAGTAAATTTCATAGGAATTACTCCAGAATCCAGAGGTGCATGAGCTGCATAGTTTTATTTTCAATATCGACTTTGCCAATAAACTGGTCTTTAAATGGAACAAAGACTGTTCTTGCTCCGCCATTTTTATTCAGCTTAACCGAATTGTCCAAAAAACTGCAAGCCTCGGACAGCAAAATCTCAACGAGATAACCTGATCCGCCTTCCATTACGTTTGTGACTGTTCCAACAACTGAATTTTCATCAATTGCCGGTGCGGTATTGTCCGCCGTTTCCTTTTTATACCATACCGAGCATCCTTTTAAATCCTCGATATACCACTCATTTTTCTGCAGTTTATGAGCGTTCTTGCGCGGAACTACGATTTTCCACCTGTTGTATTTTGCAGCTTCTTCAGGTGAATTTATTCCAGCCAGTTTCATGTACAGAGTGGACGCTGCTTCCTTTGTTGATTCAACTTTGAAAGTTTTTTCAGCTGTTCCGTCTGACAAAGCCACTTCTTCCATACTTGCAAAATGCCCGTACTCGCCGGAAGTGCTTTCTACTTTGAATTCGCCCGTTATTCCATGGGAACCGCGGACAATGCCAACTACAAACCGCTCTGTTATCGCATTCGATGCCATCAGTCCAGAATTTCCAGGCTGTAATGCTTTCCGTCTTTATTTGACGTTGCGCTTAAAACAGTACGCAGAGCTTTTGCAATACGACCGTATTTGCCAATAACCTTGCCAATATCACCTTGTGCAACGCTTAACTGAAGAACAGGTCCGCGCTCGCCTTCGGTTTCCGTTACAGAGACTGCATTTGGATCATCGACCAATGACTTTGCAATAAATTCAATCAGGTCTTTTTCCATGTTGTGCTCCCTGTAATTTATTTGGTGATTTTTGTTCCGTCAGCAGCTAATCCGCCCTGTCTGAAAATCTTTTTTACGATTTCTGTAGGCTGAGCTCCAACGCTAATCCAGTATTTGGCGCGTTCTTCATTGAAAGAAGTCTGGCTTCCTTCTGCAGCGATTGGATGGTACTGTCCGATTTCTTCGATTGTTGCGCCATCACGTGGTTTTGCTGCGTCAAGGACGACAATGCGGTAGTCAGGGCGTTTTTTTGTGCCCATCTTCTTTAGTCTGATTTTGACCAATTTTTTCCTCCGATATGAGTTTTCCACACTAAACAGTGTGAACTGATATTTTAGTGAAAAGATTCAGCAAATTCAAGAGATAAAAGCATTTATGCCTCGGTTTCATTGTAAAAAAAACGCTGCTTGTCTTGCGCAACTGATTGCCCTTTGCCTTTTTCCTTAACTTGCTAACTGAAAAATTCTTTGTTATCATAAAGGCATCTTTAAGAACTCACTTTAATTTTTTGAATTGCGAGGTTTCAAATGGCTGAATTGTATAATCCAAATTCGCTTCCTTCCGACTTTGTAAAAGTTTACGGCGGAACAGAAGATTCTGTAAAGATTTTTTCTTCGCCGGCAAGAATCAACATTATAGGCGAGCATATTGACTACAACGGCGGAAAAGTTTTTCCTGCTGCTATAAACCGCTATCTTTATGTTGCCATCAGAAAACGCAATGACACAAAAGTTGTTTACAATGATTTGAAATTCCCAGGAAGATTTGAATTTGACATCAATGACAACTTTAAATATGCCAAGGAAAACGGATATGCAAACTACTTGAACGGAATTCTTTCCCAGATGAAAGAAAAAGGCTTTAAATTTGACTGCGGATTTGAAATTCTTATGGTAAGCAATGTTCCTGCTGCCGGCGGAATTTCATCGTCTTCTGCCCTTGAATGCGGATTTGCCTATGCCGTAAGCGAAACTTTTGGATTCGGAATCGACCGTGTTGAAATTGCTAAGCTTGGCCAGATGAGCGAGCATAATTTTATGAACGTAAACTGCGGAATTATGGATCAGTTTATAATTTCAACAGGAAAAAAGAACACTGCGATTGTCCTTGACTGCAACACGCTTGAATATGAATATGTTCCGCTTGAACTTGGAGGCTACAGGTTTGTTGTCATGAATACAAACAAGCAGCGCCGCCTTGCAGACAGCAAATATAATGAGCGCAGAAGCCAGTGCGAAAAAGCTTTAAAGATTCTTCAGGATGGAGGCGTTAAAATTTCTGCGTTGTGCGAGCTTTCTCCAGAGCAGTGGGAAAATTCGAAAGACTTGATAAAAGATGAGCTTCTTGTGCGCCGCGCAAAGCATTGTGTTTATGAAAATCAGCGTGTAAAAGATGCCGTGAGCGCATTAAAAGCCGGAAATCTTGAAAAGCTCGGCAAGCTCCTGAACGAAAGCCACGAGTCTCTTAAAAACGACTATGAAGTTACAGGAATTGAACTTGACACTCTTGCTGAAACTGCCCAAAAACAGGACGGATGCATCGGAGCAAGAATGACTGGAGCAGGCTTTGGTGGCTGCGGAATTGCTCTTGTTCACAAAGATAAAGTTGAGCAGTTTGTTGAAAGTGTTCAGACTGAATACAAGAAAGTTGTAGGATACGAGGCTTCGTTCTTTGACTGCGAAAGTGGCGACGGAGTTTCCCACTTCAACTAAAATAGCTATTTAGCCTTAATTTCGAGTTTTGATAAGAACAGCAATTTAAGTGTCATTCCCGTG
>DKDI01000048.1:0-120982 GCA_002449305.1 Treponema sp. UBA6852 | reverse complement strand
ACCGAGTTTCTTTCAGAAACATTGCAGGGTCAAGCCCGATAATAACAATAAAGTATAAAATTCAGCATTCGCCTTTTTTAAGCTTTTCAAAATTTATTTGACTTTTTAAAGTTATTTTCTTCTATATAATAAACTATACTATTTGACATTCTCTTTCTTATATATTACTATAATAAATCAATTATTCTAACTAGATGATAGGAGAAAATGAAATGTCAATGAATTTGATATTGTTCATTGTTCTCCCTGTAGCAGGAATACTTCTTGGATGGACAATTCGCTGGGTTTATGCCAGATTTCAACTTTCCGCCTCGGAGCAAAAAGCCGAGCGCGTTAAACAAGATGCAATAAAAGAAGCGGAAGCTCAGAAAAAAGAGATTCTTCTTCAGGCAAAAGAACAACTCATTCAGGACCGTAATCAGCAGGAAAGGGAGAATCGTGAACGCCGTACAGAACTGCAGCGTTATGAAAGCCGTGTAAACAAAAAAGAAGAGCTTTTGGAGCAACGGAGCCAGGAGTTTGAAAAGCGCGACAAGGAATTTGCTTTAAATGTGGCGGAACTTCATAAGCGCGAGGCTGTTCTTTCGGAAGAGGAAGGAAAGCTTCGGGTTGAGCTTGAAAGAATTTCGGGGCTTACTGCGGAAGAAGCAAAATCGCTTATAATCAAGAGCCTTGAAAATGACGCCCGCCATGATGCTCAGTCTTTGCTGAACAAGATTGATCAGGAAGCCCAGCTTAATGCTGAAAAGAAAGCGCAGGAAATTCTTGTTTCTGCTATTCAGCGTATCGCCACGGAAACTACAAGCGAAATCACAGTCGCAACAGTTTCTCTTCCAAGCGATGAAATGAAAGGCCGCATTATCGGGCGTGAAGGTCGCAATATCCGTTCTTTGGAAACATTGACAGGCGTTGACATCATTATTGATGATACTCCGGAAGCTGTTGTTATCAGCTGCTTTGATCCTGTAAGAAAGGAAATTGCGCGTGTGGCTTTGGAGCGTCTTATTATTGACGGAAGAATTCATCCGGCGCGCATAGAAGAAATTGTTCAAAAAGTTACCCGCGAGATTCAGCAGAAGATTTATGAGGAAGGCGAAAAAGCTTTGTTTGAACTTGGCTTGCATAGCATGAGCCAGGAAGCGATAAGAGCTATAGGACGTCTCTACTTTAGAACAAGCTACGGACAGAATGTTCTTACGCATTCTAAGGAAGTTGCGGAACTTGCAAGCATTCTTGCTGCGGAAGTTGGAGCAAACAGGGAACTTGCAAAACGCGCTGCTTTGCTTCATGACATTGGAAAAGGCGCGGAAAATGACAGCGACCAAAACCATGCGGAAGTCGGAGCGGAAATGGCACGCAAGATGGGCGAAGATCCTCGTGTTGTCAATGCAATTGAAGCGCACCACAACGATTGCGAGCCTCAGACTATAGAAGCTGTTATTGTTCAGGTTGCCGATGCAATAAGCGCAGCCCGCCCTGGAGCAAGGCGAGAAACTGTAGATAACTATGTTAAACGTCTTGAAAATCTTGAGGAAACTGCAAAGAAATTCAATGGTGTAGAGCAGGCTTATGCAATTCAAGCTGGACGTGAACTTCGTATTCTTGTAAACAATGATAAAATTCCGGATGAGCAGGTAAAAGATCTTGCAAAACAGATTGCAAAGCAGATTGAAACTGACTTGCGTTATCCTGGAAGAATCAAAATTACAATGATACGCGAAACCCGCATTATTGAATACGCAAGATAATTTTTAAGCCCTGGAAACACTACTTCCGGGGCTTTTTTTATAATTTCTTGTGTTCTTGAATGCTTCAAATAATTTGTTTGACAAAATGCGTTTTAGGGTACAGGATTTTATTATGACAGATGTTGAAAATCTTGAAAAAATAATTCGTGATATTTTTGGTGTAAGAAAAATCATCAAGAAAAAGCGGAACACAAACAAATGCATTCAACCTCTTAATATTTATCCGCTGAATATGTTTGCCTTCAATTTTATAAATCGTCTGACTCGGCTGAATGAAAAATTCAAAGGCAATAAAGCTGCGCTTAATACAATCTGCGAGCGTGTAAAAAATCTTGGCGAGGCAAAAGATTCAGGCTGGGCAGGACCTTACAGCGAGCTTGTGGCTTTGGATTTTTATTCGCAATTTTCAGAGTTCCTTGGAATTTCTTATATAAATCTTCTTGAAATAAAGAAGCATAAAGAAAGCATTCCTGCAATGAACGGGCAGAAAGAAAAAATTGACATTGACTTGTGCCTTTCACTTAAAAATGAAAAGCTTTTTACTGATGTCAAGTCGTTTAACTGCGTTCACCAGATTATTTTTGATCGGATTTTTGAAGCGGTGGAAAATTATGCGGCAAAGGAATTTAAGAAAAATATTTTAATCGGTGTAGACAACCTTTCAAGTCTTGATTATCTTGATGTAAAGAATTCTCTTGTTTCAAAACGGCATGAAATTGAAAGGCTCTTGAAAAATGCAGTGAAGAAAAATCAGAATTTTGTTTCGTATTCTTCTGATTCAGGGCTGGCGTTTAATTTTAGAATCAGCTGGCCGGGCGAGATTTTGACTGTAAAAGACTATTCTCCGTTTGCAATGGCACAGGCTTACAGATATAAATTTCTTGACTACGGAAACAAGCTTGTTGACAACGAATATTCTCTTATAACAATGGTAAAAAATCCCTGGTTTAATGAAGAAACTGTGGATTTTGGAAATTTCAACAATATGTTTTACCGTTCGTTGAGTCGCCGCACTTTTATGGAGCTTGCAAAAAATGATTTTCCTGCAAAAGATTACTCTTCCGCCTATAAAACTGAAAAAATAAAAGTCTATGATGTTTCAAAAAGCATTGCCGGAATCGTTTTTATTGATGACAACAGCGTGCGCTCAAAGTACTACAAAAGCCTTTATTCCGCTTACATTTATCTGAACCCGAATTACAAAAACAAAACGCCGCTTTCAATCCGCAACATAGAAAAATTTTTCCGCAACAAATACGAAGTTCAGATAAAAGACTTCGATGACTTCAAGTGGGATAATTATTAGAAATCGGGGCTGTCTAATAAGTTCTAAATGCCATTGTCGCACTTGATACTGCGATATTTGCATAGCAAACTCGGTTAGCAATCTCTAAATGATTGCAATATATGCATTTAGATTTTCGGGTCAAGCCCGAAAATGACAAAAAAGATGCTTTTGGACAGCCCCGACTTTTTTAGCAAACGCCAATTGATTTCATGTATTCTTTTAGAACTTTAGTAAAACGTTGCATTTCTTCTGGCTTTATGTCGCCCATATTCGCGATTCGGAATGTGTCGATGTTGCCAAGTTTTCCCGGATAAATTGTGAATCCCTGTTTGCGTGCAAAATCGTGCATTTTGTTAAAGTTGTATTTTGGAGTTTCTGGAATCAGAATTGCGGTTATAAAATGCGACTGGTTTTCTTCTTTTACAAGCATTTTCAGACCGATTTCTTTTAGGGCTTTTACTAAAATTTTCCAGCATTCAGTAAAGCGTTCAAAGCGTTTTTCAATAGTTTCCTGCTTTGTTTCGGTTATTGCCTGGCGCAAAGCGTAGAAAGTCTGAACCGGTGGCGTGAATCTTGTCTGCTTTGTTTCCTGGAAATATTTGTACTGGTCATAAAGATTCAAGTAATAGTTTCGCATAGGCCAGTCTTTTTGTTTTAAAAGCTCGTCTTTTTTGCAGACAACAAAACCGATTCCTGCCATTCCGCCGATGTGCTTGTTGGAAGTTGCAGCACCAAAATCAATCTGGAGCTTTTCAAGGTCGATTGGCATCCCGGCGTATGCGCTTACGATGTCGCATACAGTTGTCATTCCGTATTTTTTTGCCATCGGACAGATTTTTTCAAGCGGATTCAAAAGTCCTGTTGTGGTTTCGTGGTAAACAACTGCGAATGTTGTGTATTTTTTTGATTTCATCTGGTTTTCAAGAGCTTCAAGGTCGATTGGTTCGTATGTTGAAGATTTGAAAATATCTGTTTCGATTCCGTAGACGCCTGCGATTTTTGCAAGTCGCGAGCCGTAAGAGCCGTTGTCAACCACAAGAAGTTTTCCGTCCGGAGGAACGCAGCTTGAAATCATTGCTTCGTCAGCACCTGTTCCAGAGCATCCGAACATTACAGTTGTGTATTTTTCTGGATTTGCAACAAAAGAAGTTAAATCTTCTGAAACTTTTTCCATCAGATTTCCAAATTCAAGTTCGCGAGGGCAAATATCTTTTACAACCTGAGCATATTTTACGCTATCAGTCGTTGTGGAAGGACCTGGATTTAAAAGAATTTCCCGCTGGACTTTTCTAAGTTCTTCATTTTCTTTGATGCGCGGATAAATCAATGTGTTTGCCCTAGTAAGCATTGCTTCGTCATCGATTTCTGTCCAAGCATAGTATTCAATTTTGTGTACATAAATCGGGTCATCTTTCGCAATTTTCTTGAAAACTGTCTCGTAGTCGATTTTTGCGTTTTCTGCGCGTGTCTTGTCGTAAAAATCTACCATCTTGTTCAAAAATTCTTTTGAAACTTTTGAGATTCCTACAAGTTCTCCCGCAACATTCTTTATTTCCGCCTTGTTTTTGCTTACGCCGCTAAGAACACCGTTTTCGTCCGTTTCAAGGTAAACTTCGTCCTCGCTGTTTGTTTTTCCGGAAGCAAGGATTACGTTTTTGCGGCTGTCGTTGTCCAGCACAAAAAGCCCGATTGAATCGTAGACAAGGTCGCTTTCAAGAAGAAGGGCAGAGTCTTTTACAAAAGGCGCGCAAACTTCAAGAGTTCCCATGCTGCTTGTGTTCTGGTAATTTACATTTCTTACAGTGCGGATACAGTGATATTTTTTTGCAAGTTCATCGTAGTATTCGTAGCAATGTCCAGTTCCGATGATGATTTCTTCAACGCCTGCAGCAATCAGTTTTTGAACAGAACGTTCCACCATCGCAATTCCGTCAATTTCAATAAATCCTTTTGGCATGGCTTTTGTTCGTCCGCCGAATCTTGAACCCAAACCGCCTGCCATTATAACTGCTTGTCTTATCATTATTTTAAAAACTCCATAAATGCTTTTTTGTTTTCCTGCGGAGTTGATTTTGGCCGCCCCAAATCCTTCCGCGCGCCTTTGCTGACTTTTACTTCAACAAAAGTTAGTTCGTTTGTATTATCATCAAAGGAATTCTTGATTTTGGCAAGAACTTCATCCAGTTCTTTTGCAGTTTTTGCTGAATAAATTCTTTTGTAGCGGCAGGCTTTTGCGATTTCCGGCAGATTTATTTCAAGTCCGACTGTCGGCTGTCCGCCTACAGAATCGTGTGCGCCGTTGTTCATTACAAAATGAACCATGTTTTTAGGACTTCTTGTGCCGACTGTAGCCATTCCGCCCATCTGCATTATTGCAGCGCCGTCTCCGTCAATACAGAAAACTGGGCGCTCAGGCTTTTGCATCGCAATTGAAAGCGCAATCTGAGATGCGTGTCCCATTGAGCCGACTGTAAGAAAATCTTTTTCGTGGCCCATTCCGTGTTTTTCGCGCAGTTCGTAAAGTTCGCGGCTTGCCATTCCAGTTGTGGAAACAAAAGCGGCTTTTTCTGGTGCAGAGAGCATGATTTTTTCAATTGCTTCTTCACGCTTCATTTCTGCAACAACAGGAATATTGTTTTTGAGCGTATATTCTTCAAAAGTCCCTTTGCGGATTACAAAAGCGTAAGGCGCACTGTTTGTTTTCATGTAATCGTATGCTTTTTTCAACTGGGCGGAAAGTTTTGATTCGTCTTCGGTTAAAATCTCGTAAGGAATCTGCATTGCGTCCAGAAGCGCACAGGTTACTTTGCCCTGTTTTACGTGTTGAGGCTCGTCGTGAACGCCAGGTTCTCCGCGCCAACCAATAAAAATTAAAAGCGGAACTGAATAAACGTCCGGGTCAACAAGCGAAAGAAGCGGATTTATCATGTTTCCTTCACCGGAATTCTGCATATAAATCAGCGGAATCTTTCCTGTGGCAAAATGGTAGCCAGCCGCAAGGGCAGTCGCGCTTCCTTCGTTTGCGGAGATTATGTGTTTTTCGGCGGGCGCATTGTCTGTGACGTATGCGCAAAAAGATTTTAAGAGAGAGTCTGGAACGCCGGCAAAAAAGTCTGTTCCGTTTTTCAAAAGGTCGTTGTATAAAGTTGAAGGTTTTATCATAAAATTTTCCTTTTTTATAATTTGAATTTCAGATTTTAATAATTGAGAAAGAATCGGTTGCCGCTTTCTTTTTCTTCTCGCTTATTCAATTTATTTTTTCAGCATTAAAATTTTCTATTCCAATTCCTATTTTGTTCCCGGAATCAGCTCAAGGATTTCTTTGATTGGCATGCACATTCCGTCTGTTTCAAGTGAGCGTTCAGCTTCTAGTATTGTTTCTGCGCATTTTTTCATTGCCGGGTATGATGAACGCAGCATGTGGTTCGCGTAGATAATCACGTTTGCGCCCCATTCTGCAAGTTCTTTTTCCTTGAACTGGTTGTAAGTTGTAGGAACAAGCACAATCGGAATTTTGTCGTATTCTATCCTGAACCGCTGGCAGAATTCTTTTATGTCCATTCCGCTCTTGTCCTTTGAATGAATCATAATTCCATCCGCACCTGCCCGCACTGCGGCAAAAGCTTTTGTAAGAGCTTCGTCAACAGAATATCCTGCGATAATTTCTTCGATTCTTGCGATAATCATAAAATCTTTTGTAACTTGCGCGCGTTTTCCTGCACTGATTTTTTCGCAGAATTCCTCTTCTGTTGCAAGAACCTGCTTTGCTTCAGTTCCAAAAAGCGAATTCTTTTTAAGCCCTTTTTTGTCTTCAATAATTACCGCGCTAACACCGTTTCGTTCCAAAGTGCGGACTGTAAAGACAAAATGTTCAGGAATTCCGCCCGTGTCGCCGTCATAAATAATCGGCTTTGTTGTGCATTCAAGGATGTCTGTAAGGCTCTGCATTCGCGTTGTAAGGTCAACCGCCTCAATGTCCGGCTTTCCTTTGCTTGTTGAATCCGTCAGCGAAGAAGACCACATTCCGTCAAACTGGTGGATTCCGTCCTCTTTTGTAACGCTTGCATGCTCCGCAATAAGCCCCGAAAGCCCCGAATGAGCTTCCAGAATGCGAACAACCGGCTTTGCCGCAATCAGTCTGCGCAAAGTCGCACGGCGAATATCCGGCGTAGTTCCAATATCCTTTGCGTTTTCAGCAAGCGCGGTCGAGTTGATTCCCTTTGTGTACGGAATCTCGACAATCTGACCGTTCCATTCCTTCATTGTCTCAAAACATTCCTCGCGGATTTTTGAAAGATAATTCGTTTTCCAGTCGTCGCCGTGAATCATAAAATCAGGTTTGTATTTTTTCAGGTTCGGAACGTAGCTCCAGTCATCCTGCGGAACAACACGCTCAACACCTTTTATGTCTTCAACAACTTCTTTTCGCTGCTCGTAAGTCAAATACGGAAGTCTCTTGTGGCTAGCAATCGCGCTGTCCGTCAAAAGTCCAATCGTAAGCTCACCCAGTTTTGCGCCTTCCTTGATGATATTGATAATTCCCGGATGAATAATATCGCCTGTGATTCCTAAATAAACTGTCTTTGGCATAAGAATTCCTCTTTTCTGCTCCAAAATAGATTTTTAATAAAAAAGTGTCAAGTCAACTTGTTCAAAAATCAAAATTTTTGTATATTATTTGAACAGAAAACAAAGAAATATGTGCAAAAAATGTGTTAAAATACACAAAAAGCAGAATCTGTTGAACAAAAAATAAAAAAAACGGCGGTTTTTGTGCTTTCAAGAAAAGAATTCGACATTTTAAGTCTTGTCGAGGCAGAAAAAAAGAAACTTTCTCAGCGTCAGATTGCGAAACTTACAGGTTATTCTGTTGGAACAGTGAACACAACATTTTCTGAGCTTGTGGAAAAACATTTTATTGATGGCGACAAAATTTCAGAAAACGGCTTGAATGCGTTGGAGCCTTATAGGGTTCGGCGGGCGGTTTTTCTGGCGGCAGGGTTTGGTTCGCGTCTTGTGCCGATTACATTGAACACTCCAAAGCCTCTTATCCGCGTTCATGGAAAAATGATTATAGAATCTTTGCTGGACGCGGTTGTTTCCGCAGGAATAAAAGAAATTGTTCTTGTGCGCGGTTATCTTTCCGCCCAGTTTGATCAGCTTAAATACAAATATCCAGATATAAAATTTGTGGAAAATCCGGTTTACAACGAAGGAAACAATATTTCTTCACTTTTGGCGGCAAAAAATTATCTGGAAAATGCGTATATTCTGGAATCCGACATAATCTTGAAAAATCCGCGGCTTGTCTCAAAATATCAGTATCAGTCAAATTATTGCGGAGTTCCATGCGAGCGCACGGACGACTGGTGTCTTTCTGTTGAAAAGGGCAGAATCAGCGGAGTAAGCGTTGGTGGAACTGACGGTTTCAGGATGGTCGGAATTTCATACTGGACGGAAGAGGACGGAAAAAAGCTTGGCGAATGCCTTGAAAAAGTGTACAAAATGCCAGGCGGAAAAGAACGTTATTGGGATTCAGTTCCTTTAACATATTGCAACAAGGATTTTAATCTGGTTGTGCGCAGCTGCTCGTTTGAAGATTTTACAGAAATTGACACTTACAATGAACTTAGGGCGGTTGACGGCGCATATAATATATAAAACGAAAGGAATTAGTACGGAAAATGTTAGAAATCAGTGGAATAAAAAAATCTTTTGATGGAACTACGGTCTTGAATGACATTTCTCTTGAAATCGGCGACTCTCAGATTGTCTCAATTCTAGGTTCTTCCGGGGGCGGAAAGACAACGCTTCTTAACATAATCCTTGGGCTTCTTCAGCCTGATTCAGGAAAAATTATTTTTAACGGAAGCGACATCACGAACACACCGATGGAACGCCGCGGATTCAATATTGTCTTCCAGGATTATGCGCTTTTTCCGAATCTTACCGCATACAAGAACATTGTCTACGGTTTGCGCAATTATCCGGACCGCTCATCGAAAGAGGAAATTGAGGCCTTGATTGACCTTCTTGATTTGCGCGAGCATCTGAACAAAAAAATCGATCAGCTTTCAGGCGGACAGAAGCAGCGCGTCGCTCTTGCTAGAACAATGGTTATGAAGCCAAAAATCCTGCTTCTAGACGAGCCGCTTTCTGCTCTTGACGGAGTAATCAAGGAATCAATAAAGGAAAAAATCGTTACAATCGCAAAGGAATTCCACCTTACAACAATTATTGTTACCCACGATCCGGAAGAAGCTCTTACAATCAGTGACAAAGTTCTTATTCTGAATAAGGGAAAAATCGAGCAGTTCGCTGAGCCTTCAGAAATAATCAAAAATCCGAAAAGCCAGTTTGTGAACGATTTTATCTTAAAGCAGCTTGAAGTAAAAAAGAACAACATCTACAAGCTTTTCAGTCTTTAGTAGCCGTTCGGGCTGGAACATAAAAAAGGAATTTTCAATGACAAAAATAAAAGATATGTTCAAGGAAATAAGAAACAAGCAGATGCGCGCGGCTTTTTACGTTGTGCTTCTTTTCTTTTTCGTTTTTATTTTTATTCCGGGAATTGTGCTTTTCAAGAATGCGTTCACGTTGAATTCCGGGGCGTTCAGCTTTAAGAATGTGGTTTCTGTCTTTGCCGGCGGAAAACTTCAGACGGCTTTTGCTCACAGCGTGAATGTTTCTCTTTTAAGTGCGCTTATTACAACGATTCTTGCCTTTGTCCTTGCGTACACAGTTAATTTTACAAATATTCCAGTCTGGGCAAAAAAGACTTTGCGCACTCTTGCGGTTTTTCCAATGCTGATTCCTACAATCACCTATGGCTTTGCGATAATCTATTCATTTGGAAAAAACGGACTTCTTACAAAATTGATTGGCAGGCAGTTCTTTGATTTTTATGGCTTTAAAGGACTGATTTTTGGCTATGTGATTTATACTTTTCCGATTTCGTTCACGCTTTTGACAAACACAATGGCTTATATTGACAGACGATATATTGTTGTGTGCCGGCTTATGGGCGACAGCTGCCTGCGCAGTTTTTTTACCGCAGTAATCCAGCCGCTTTTGGGAACGATTGCGGTTTCTGTTGTGCAGAGTTTTTTCCTTGCGTTCACTGATTTTGGTATTCCGGCTTCTATCGGCGGTCGGTATACGGTTGTCGCAGGGCTTTTGTACAACACAATGCTTGGAAGCCTGCCGGATTTTCATCAAGGTTCGGTGATTGCGCTATGTATGCTCTTTCCTTCGATTGTAAGCATTCTTCTTTTGAATTATCTCCAGCGTTTTAACGTTCGTTATAATAAAATCGCAATAAACGACAATCAGCCGGATATTTTCAGCGATATTTTGTGGACGTTAGTTTCTGTTGTCATCTGCGTTCTGATTCTTTCATCGTTTGTTGTGGTTTTTGTGGCTCCATTTGTTGCAGAATGGCCGTATAACAACACTTTTACGTTGAATCATTTTGTTTCTGTTTTTAATGATAAATCTCTTGTGCGCGTGTTCAAAAATTCCCTTGTGATGAGTTTTTTCACCGCAGTTTTTGGAACTATTCTTGTTTACGCTAGCGCGCTGGTTTCAGCCCGGAACAAAGGCTTGATTCACGGAACAAAGATTATTGAGGCAATTGCTCAGGTTTCAAACACGATTCCAGGAATGGTTCTTGGTATCAGTTTTTTGCTCGCATTCAGAAAAACTCCTCTGCACAACACGCTTGCAATTCTTGTCTGCTGTAACTTGGTTCACTTTTTTGCGACTCCATATCTGATGATGAAAGCGTCTCTCGACAAAATGAACATTTCATGGGAAACGACCGCGCGCATTCTTGGCGACAACTGGATAAAGACTGTTGCCCGGATTATTACGCCGAACGTTATGCGCACTCATCTTGAGATTTTCTGCTATCTTTTTATAAACGGAATGGTCACCGTTAGCGCAGTGGTTTTTCTTGCCGGAGCTAGAACAATGGTAATCACCACAAAAATTCAGGAACTTCAGCATTTCGCAAAATTCAACGAGATTTTTATACTTTCACTTTTGATTCTTGCAGTGAACCTTGTGATAAAAAGCGTAAAAGGAATTGTTAACAGAAAACAGTAAATTCTAATTTACAAACTGAATTTTACAAGAATGTGAATAAATCGTTATATTGATTTAACATTTTGTAGCAATAATAAAAAAAACTTTATGGAGGAAAAATGAAAAAAATCAGATTTTTTGCCACGCTTTTGGCGTGCGCTGCACTGTTTTCTGGCTGTACAAAGAAAAATCAGGCGGAAAAGCAGGTTATTATTTATTCAAATGCTGATGACGAGGCTGTTGTTTCTGTAAAAAAGGCACTTGATGAAAATGGATTTGCTGGAAAATACATTTTTCAGTCGTTTGGAACAAGCGAGCTTGGCGGAAAACTTTTTGCTGAAGGTTCAGACATTGAGGCAGATCTTGTTACAATGAGCTCTTTCTACATTGAAAGTGCCCAGCAGATGAACAATATGTTCAAGGATTTGACTTTTGCGGCAGATTCAACAGTTGCGCATCCAGCGTTTTATACTCCGCTACTTGCCCTTCAAGGCGCTGTGATTGTGAACACAAAACTTTTGAATGAAGACAAGATTCCTTGCCCGAAAAGTATAAAAGATTTAGGAAATCCTGAATACAAAAATCTTGTTAGCGTTGTTGACCCTATGGGAAGCACAACTGCATGGCTTATGGTTCAGGCTCTTGTCTCAGAATATGGGGAAGACGGTGCAAAAGAAGCCTTAAAGGCAATCTATAAGAACGCAGGTCCGCACCTTGAACTTTCAGGTTCTGGCCCGATAAAGAAAATCCGTTCCGGTGAAGTTGCTGTGGGTTTTGGACTAAGACATCAGGCTGTTCGCGACAAAAAATCCGGCCTTCCTATTGATTTTGTTGACCCGACTGAAGGAAATTTTTCTCTTACAGAATCAGTAGCCGTAATCAACAAGAAAAAATACAATCCTCTTGCAATGGAAATGGCCGAATGCATCATAAAAAACGCTCGTGCCGACATCATAAAGGATTACCCGGTGGTTCTGTATAAAGGTGAAACCGTTGACGCAGAAAATCAGGCGACAAACAGCAAAACATTCCCGGAAACACTCACAACAGAACTTCTTAAAAAGCACCAGGAACTAAGCGAAAGCTGCAAATAAAATTTTACTTAAAAAATCCATAAGGGCGAAGTCTCGCCCTACGTCCGCACTTCGTTGCGGCCTACCCACTCTCCTAGGGGCTTTGCCCCTAAAACCCAAAAAAAATCCTGCGGAATTTTTAGTTGTCTGCAGGATTTTTTACTTATTTATTTTCAATCTTGCTGATCATAAAATCAACAATATTTTTTCCAGCTTCGCCTTCGTGCATCCAGGCTTCGGCTTTTGCGGCGTGACGGGCTTCTTCAAGTTCCTTGCTGTCGCTTACAGACTGAATGACTTCTTTTATGTTTGAAAATTGTTCTTCCTTTAATTCTGTTCCGAACTTTTTCAAAACTGAATACTGCCACAATTCTTTTCCGTCCAAATCGTAGGCATCATATGGGCGCAAGTCAATTCCGGCATTTACGTACATAACAGGCTTGTCGCAAAGGAATGTGTAGTCAAAAATGATTCCAGAAAAATCAGAAATCATTATATCGGCTTTTTTCAAAGAGAAAATATTCTGCCGCTCATAGTCCCACACAACATTCGGATTGTCCTTATAGCGCTCTGTAAGGCGGTCGAGCATTTCCGCCTCTGATTTTTTTGACTGCGGATGTGGACGTACGATGATTCGCCATCCAGTTTTAGCAAGCGGGTCAAGAAGTTTTTCACCGTATTTTTTAAGAATTCCCACATCTCCCCAGCTTGGAGAAACAAGAACTGTAAACGGATGGTTTTCTTCCGCCGGAATATCCGCGATATTCTGTTTGTACACGTCAAGATAAGGACATCCAACTGTAACAAGCTCTTTTTTGGTGATTCCACGTTTTTCTTCAAGATAACGAATGTCTGTCGCCTGGTAGTCGCCGGTAAGAAGAACTGAGTCAAAAAAATCCAAGCCAAAAAGTCTGTAGGTTGTGGCATCGTTCGGCATGTGAAGAATGTGCGAGTAGTGCTTTACGTTTTTACTTCTTTTTAATTGATAAACTTGAAGTCCTGGAGTTGTCATAAGAACAATTCCTGCGCTTAGCATATTTAATTTTGCAAAAGCAGTATTTCCTTCACCGATAAATTCGGCTTTTACATAATTGTATTTTTGCTCAAAAATCGGGTCTGTCTTAGAAGAAGTAAGATATTCAAGAGGAATTTTTCTTTTTTCAAATTCCTCCACAACTGGTTTGAAAGTATTCCAGTACTGGTTTCCTTCGTTGTAAATTACATACGGCTTGTAAGAAGAGTCAAGTTGAATTTTGCCATCTTTTTTTCCTGACAAAAAAAGCTTGATTTTTAAAAGAAGTGCTTTTGCCAAGAAAAATAGTGTTGCGGCTGCTCCAATTAAAATACTAAAAAGCATTGAGCCCGTGCCAGGATCAATGTAAAGTGGTAAAATCATTTTTATCTCCTAATAAAAATTTGCAAAACTATTTGATTCCTTTCTGCCAGTTTTTGGCTTCAAAGAGATTTTCTGAAATTGTGTACCAGTCATCTTCTGGAACTGTAAATATGTTCAGACCGTTTTTTCCAGGATGCCAGTTGTGTGTAAGAACAATTCCAGAAGCTTTCTTTTCTGCTGGTGGAATTTCCTTGATTTCTTTGCCTGTTACCGGATTTTTAGGATTTTTTATAATTCCTTTTGTCGCAATCGCTGGAACATCTGCGTTTGTCATAAAATCTTTATTTACGGTAAGTTTTCCTTTTGCATTAAAATCTTTTACCAAAAGAAGCGGATGGTTGTGGTCAGGATTGTATCCTTGAGGAAATTCTGCCTGTTCAAAGTCGAGTTTGAATCCTTCTGAAGTTCCGATTCCGTGATCAGCAACAAAAATAATGCGCGAATTATCGTAGCAGTCGTTTTCCTTTAAATACTGAATCCATTCTCCGAACCGTTTGAATGCGGCAATATTTCCAGAAGCGCAGCTGTATTTTTCAACTTTAGAATGAGTTTTGTCTTCAATATTGATTGCAGGAACATAATCCGGTGCCTGAAGTTTTTGCCCTGAATGGGTTGTGTCGTTTACTATTGCAAAGAATTTGTTTCCTTCAGCTGTAAAATCTGTAAGTTCTGGCATATAGTCAAGCGCCGAATAATAATCGATAAATTCCATTATGTCAGAAGTCTGTTCGTCGGAAGACCACCATGCGCCATCATCATATACACTGTCGCGCGCAAAAAGTGGAACTGCCTTAAAAAGACTGAACCATACAAGGTTTCGTTTAAGGCATGTGCTTGTGATATTTGGTCGCACTTTGTCAGGGTTTTGTTTTACCCAAAGATCTGTGTATTTTCGCTCAACATTGAAACCTTCGATTTTTTCATAAGGTGAACAGATTGACATATCAGGAATCCAGCTGTAGTTTGCCCAGCTCAAGTCCGAAACTTGCGCTGTAAAATCTGCTTGTTCGGTAAAGATTCGTGGAAGCGTTAGAAGCGCTTCGTTCTGTTTGTCAATAAGACGTTCTGTTTTGCGTTTGTTTATTTCTGCAGGAGTATATTCGTAGCCGCCAAAAAGCGGTGGAGCACCAAGTAATGTTCCTTGGTTCCAAGAGGCTGTGTTGTGGTAGAGCGTGAATCCGTCGTAAATGTCATACAATTCTGGGAAGGCTTCAAAAATCGGTTGAACATAAGAATTTTCTGCGCGGTCAAGCATGATTACGAACACATTTTTTCCTGTTTTTGAAACGTGGTAAAGCGGAGTTATTGTGTCAACTTCCTGCACATCATCGGCAACAGTTCTTTTGTATTCTGAATATCCATTTTGAATCTGCACAATGTGAACAAGCGAAAGTCCTGCTTCTGCGATAAGAACCACCGCAAGAATTCCGTTCAAAACTTTTTCTTTTTTAAATTTAAGAAGAAGAAAAGGAATGCAGGCCGCAAAAATTATGCATAACAAATTAATGATTATCTGCCAAAACTGTGCGGAATCAATATTTTCAGCAAAAGTTATAAGACGCGAAAGAGTTCCGTAGTTGCCTGAAAAAACAAATGCGTCAATCAAGGCAACAAAAAGCAGAACCGGCATTACAACTGCGAATCCGGCTTGGATGCGTGCGTTGAACAGAAAGTAAACACAGCTCATCCAGAACACAAAAAGCCCGAAAGTCTGTGTTGTGGAATTGTAGATAAAATAAAGCGGCGAGCCGTGTCCGTCAATATTTGAAAATTCAACAGGGGAAGAACCTATTATGAATGAAGGAATTACAGTTCCTGCGAAAAGGCAAAGCGCAATGCTTGAAACAAAGAAAATTCCAAACCGTGCTTTTTTGTTTTCTGTGAGCGGTTTTAAAGTTGTGTCCAAAAGATGCGAGATGAATTTTACAACAAAAGGTACTGCCAAAAGCAAAGTTGCAACTGTTGCAAGCAGAATTCGCTTGTGTAAAAATCCATGATGAACAAAAAGAACGTAGCCGTCTAAACCGAAGATTGCGGCCGCAAAAACAACATACAGAACTTTTGCAGGATTTTTAATTTTATAGAAGATATTTTTTACAAGAGAGAAAACATTGTTCATCGTCCAATAAAGAACGAGTCCTGCTGGAGATGAATAAAGAATTACAAGGAAAATCAGCGCCATTGCGTAAATTGTGATCTTGTCCTTGAATTTGAATCCTTTTGTGTAAATCGCACCAGCAACAATATTTATGAGCGTCATCGCGATTGGAAGCACATTGATTGGAAATCCACCGATTGAAAAAAGCGCGTCCTGTGCGCCCATGTCTTTTATAAAAAGGAACGAATAGCCGCGCAAAGATTCAAGGTTTGAAAGAAAAGAATATGCCGCCATAAAAAACGGAATCTGAATCAAAAGTCCGAATGATGAGCGCAATGCCATAAGCGGATGGTAATGATTTTCTTTGTAGAAAGTTGTAAGAATCATGTACTGCTCATCGCCTTTAAAAACAGACTTGATTCGCTGGATCCCCGGATCAAGTTTTTTCTCTGTGTCACGCTGAATCTGCTGCCAATGCTCGGCCACAATATAAAGCGGAAGACAAAGAATAGAAACTGCAAGGCTTACTCCAATAACCGCAATTCCTTCGTTTTTGAAAACGCTGTCAAAAAGTACAAAGGAAAACTCGATTATCTGAATAAGCGGATAAATTATTACCGTGTAAAGAAAATTTAACATAAAGAAAAACCTTTAATTAAAGATTTGAAAGAAAATTATAATGAATAATTTCTTTTTAGACTAGATGATGTGTTTTTTTTTGTTACACTGATATTAAAGTTTTTCAAGCTAATTGAAAAAAAATGCAATTCTATAGTATAATTCAGCGTATTTTTTGTTGATTTTTTGGAGGTTTCTATGAAGAAAATTGTAAAACTTGGCGCGTTGTTGATTTGCGCGGGGCTTGTGCTTTCAGGCTGCTCTAATGCTAAAAAAGACTACATCCTTGCGACCGGCGGAACTGGAGGAACGTACTATCCGTTCGGCGGCGCAATTGCAAATATCTGGAATACAAAAATTGAGAATATGAACGTTACGGCTCAGGCGACCGGAGCTTCAGCAGAAAATCTTCGTCTTATAAACAAAGGCGAAGCTGAATATGCGATTGTTCAGAACGATGTAATGGACTACGCTTACAACGGAACAGATCTTTTTGAAGGCGAAAAGCTTGAAAACATCATGACAATCGGAACACTTTATCCTGAGGTTGTCCAGATTGCGGTTTCAAAGGACAGCGGAATAAAATCTGTCGCAGATTTCAAGGGAAAACGTATTTCTGTTGGAGACGCCGGCTCTGGAGTTGAATTCAACGCAAAGCAGATTATGGAAGGCTACGGACTCACATTCGACGACATCAAGAAGAGCAACCTTTCGTTCAAGGAATCCGCGGAAGGAATTCAGAACGGAACTTTGGACGGCTGCTTTATCACTGCCGGTGTTCCAAACGCGGCATTGCAGGAACTTGCATTCACGGCAGGACTTACTCTTGTTCCGGTTGACGGAGAGGCTGCAAAGGAAATCTGCGAAAAATACGGATACTACACTCAGACAACAATTCCTGGCGGAACATACAAAGGAACTGATTCCGACACCCAGGCGCTTGCAATCAAGGCGACACTTGCTGTAAGCGCAAAACTCGATGAGGAAATTGTCTATGAAATGACAAAGGCATTGTTTGAAAATCTTTCGGACCTTGCGACTGCCCACGCAAAAGGTAAAGAAGTTTCCGCTCAGTCTGCTGTAACAGGAGTTTCTGTTCCCTTCCATCCGGGCGCAAAAAGATATTTCAGCGAGCTTGGCTTGAACTAATCCGGCGGAAATATTTGTCTAAAAGGCTTTTTACAGTTCTTATTTCAGTTCTTTTTGCAGGGGGAATTTTTATTTTCCCTGCATTTCCCGTTCTTTCAGTCAGCAATAGAAAAGAAACATCGCAAAGATTTTATTCTATGAACGGCTTTAGGAACGGCTTTGCGATTTCCTATACACATTCGGTTAACAAAGGCCGCGTAAAAGATTTCTACAAGGCGAAAGGGCGCAATCTTGTGTGCGGCAGAACTGTTTTTGTTTCTTACGGGGCTGGAATTCCTGAGCCGCAGGAAATGCCCGGCGCGGTTTTTGCATCAACTGATGAAGGCTACGAGATTTCAAATATAAACAGGACTGTTGAAAGGTTTGTGATGGCTGTAGGAATTGTTGCGAACCACGCGGTTTCTATTGAAGATAAAAACGGAAAATACACAGATTATTTTCTTGCTGATTTTTTTGAGCCGCAGACAAGCATAGTCTTTCAGATAAAAAACGTCTCGATTGCTGATTATATTTTTCATCATATAAAATAGGTCGAATGTCGAGTTTTAGGATTTCTTGAAATTCCTAGTCATTATCGGGCTTGCCCCTGCGATGTTTCTGAAAGAAACTCGTTTGATAATCCGTTGGAAATTTTCAGCAGATTGCTAACCGAGTTTGCTATGCAAACATCGCGGTGTCAAGCACGGCAATGACAGTAAATTTACAAAACTCGAAATTGAATCAAATAAATTATAGGAGGTTTGAATGGCAAACGACAAAAACAAAAACTCTAATGACTACATCGAGCAGATTCTTCCTACTTCAAACGAAGAAGAAATGAAGAGAATGATGAAGGAGCTGGACCGCGAGCAGTCTTACCGTGAGCATAAATGCTGGCGTCAGTATATTACAGTTTTTATTTCTGTTATTTTTGTGATTTTCCAGTTGTATGCGACTTTGTCCGGAGCAATCACGGCGCAGGTTCTTCGCGCGACCCACTTGGCTTTTGTGCAGCTCCTGGCGTTTCTTCTTTTTCCGCCTACAAAAAACAGTCCGCGCAATACGCTTCCCTGGTACGACATAGTTCTTGGCTTGATTGGAGCGGCGTGCTGGCTTTATATTGTCGTGAATTTTGACTTGCTCGTAAGACGCTCCGGAAACAACACGCCGTTGGATGTGGCAGTCGGAATTGTCGGAATCCTTGTGCTTTTTGAAAGCTGCAGAAGAATTGTAGGGCTTCCGATTATGATTATAGCCGGCTCGTTCATCGTGTTCGCGTTCGCCGGAAAATATCTTCCGGGATTTTTGCATCACAGGGGATATTCGCTTCAGCGTGTCGTATGCCATCTTTTTTACAACACAGAAGGAATCATGGGAACTCCGATTGGCGCCTGCTCTACATTCATTTTCCTTTTTATTCTGTTCGGTGCGCTTCTTGAAAAAACCGGAATCGGACACTTTTTTATTGACGTTTGCAATGCGCTTGCAGGAGGAGCGAGCGGCGGACCTGCGAAAGTTGCGGTCTTGTCTTCAGCTCTTTTGGGAACAGTTTCAGGCTCGTCTGTCTCAAACACTGTAGGCTCAGGCTCGTTTACAATTCCGATGATGAAAAAACTTGGATACAAGGGCGAATTTGCAGGCGCAGTTGAGGCGGCCGCTTCCACAGGAGGTCAGATAATGCCGCCAATCATGGGAGCCGCAGCGTTTCTTATGGCGGAAAGCCTTGGACTTCCGTACATCATGATTGTAAAGGCGGCGGTTGTTCCGGCGATTCTTTACTTTACAGGAATCTTTATAACCGTTCACCTTGAGGCGAAAAAGCTCGGGCTCAAAGGACTTCCGAAAGATCAGCTTCCGCGCTTTATGCCTCTTCTTCTTAAAAAAGGCTATATGATTCTTCCGCTCGTTGTGATTATCTATTTTCTCTGCGCCGGAAAGACTGCGGTTTTTGCGGCGTTAATGGGAATCATCGCCTGCGTTCTGGTCGGATTCGGAGTTTCTGTCTCTGACTTGGCGCATGGACACAAGCCTTCTTTCGGCGGAAAAGACATTGTTGAAATCATGTGCACTGCCGCAAGAAATATTATCAGCGTGGCAATCGCCTGCGGAATGGCTGGAATCATAATCGGAATCGTAACGCTTACAGGACTTGGGCTCAGGCTTGGAAACGGTCTTGTCATGCTGGCGCACGGAAAACTTTTATTGACGCTGGTCTTTACAATGGTTGCCTCCATAATTCTTGGAATGGGCGCTCCTACAACTGCGAACTACCTTATCACCTCCACAATCACAGCAGGAGCAATCATAAGCCTTGGAATAGAGCCGCTTGCGGCGCACATGTTCGCATTCTATTTTGGAATTATCGCCGACGTTACGCCTCCTGTAGCGCTTGCCGCAATAGCCGGAGCCGCAATCGCAAAAGCCAAACCTATGAAAACCGCTATAAATGCAACCAAGCTTGCCATAGGCGCGTTTATAATTCCTTACATGTTTGTCTACAACAGCAAAATGCTTATGATAAACGCCTCCGCGCTTTCTGTTGTCATGATAATTGTAACCGCGATACTCGGAATGTTTGGAATCAGTGTTGCGCTTGAAGGCTACGGGTTCAACAACACAGGCTTCTTCTACAATTCAGGAAAAGGCAAGACGACAAGAATTGCATTTGATGCGCTTGAAAGGATTCTGTTCGCCGTCGCAGGCTTGCTCTGTGTAATCCCGGAAGCAAAAACCGACATCATAGGTGTAAGTCTGCTTGCAGCCCTCATTGCATACCAGCTGATTCTAAAAAAAGTGCGCGGCGCAAAAGCGACTGTATAAAGTTTGAAGAGATGAGCATATCCCATGTTTGCTAGAAAGACATGGGATGTTTTTGAAAGTAAAAGATAAAAAGAAAATGGGGAAAAGGAAAAATCCATAAAAGTTATAAAAAAAAGCGGTACTAAAACATTTTCAATGTACCGTTTTTTTTATTTGTCTTTAATAGGCTCAATTTCAAGTTTTAATAAAAACAGCTACTAAACAGTTATTCCTATGCTAACAAGGTTGTCATTGCCGTGCTTGGACACTGCGATGTTTGCACAGCAAACTCGGTTGGCAATCTTTCCAACGGATTATCAAACGAGTTTCTTTCAGAAACATCGCAGGGGCAAGCCCGATAATGACACTAAAATTTAAAACTCGACATTCGACCTAACAATATAATGCGACCAATTTTTGTCATCAAAAATATTATCTTTTACGGTGTACCATTCATCATCTTTTATATTGAACCGTGTGTTTTTCCTGATTCTTGTGCTTTCAGCAGGGGCGTTTGACATTTTTATAAAGTCGTTCTTTGTTATTCCCCCCCCCACGGAATTTACATCAAGAGGATTTTTTGTGAACGGATTTACTGCTTTTCCGTCAATGTCTTTTAATGCAAGGGCAGGAGTGTCGGCGTTCGTCATAAATGTGTAGACTTCTTTTAGATTGCCACGGCTAAAAAAATCTTTTACAAGTAATGTGGCAGTCATATTCTCTTTGTAGAATGGAAAGTTTTGAGTTTTATTATCAAAAACTCCTGTATCGCGACTCATTCCATGGTCAGAAACAATGATGATTTTTGTATTATCGTACAAATTGTTTTCTTTTAGGAAATCTATAAAGTCTGCAAAACGCTTTAAGACTCCAACCATAGAAGAATAGGTTTCATCTTTTCCACCTGGACCGAAATCTGTAACATTTTCCACAGGAATATAATCTGGTGCCTGCAAAAGAATTGATTCATGGTTTGCCTCGTTGTCCAACAGGAAGAATGCATTTTTTTCAGAGGAAGAATCAAACAGTTCTGGAAATAAGTCAATTTCTGAATAATTATCAATGAATTTCGCATTGTCTTCAAATTTGTTGTAAGAAATCCAGTATTTCTTGTGGTAAATAATCTGGCGCATGAAAGGTGGAACAATCTTTAAAACGCTGAACCAGATAAAATTTCGTTTGATTCCTTCGCTCATGAACGGAGATTTCTTCATATTGTTACGTGCATACCAAATATTTGAATACGCTCCATGAGTTGTAATGCGATTTATAAAGTCATATCCTTTGTACATATACGTAACTGGCTGCTCAAGATAATTTTCGTAAGGAAGGTCTGCAACTGTAACATTCCAATTATTCTGGTTAAAAACAATTGGCATTGTAAGAATTGCCTCGTTGTGTTTCTGCTGAAGAGTTTTATCCGTTCTTCGGTTCATTTCAAAAGGAGTGTAGTCGTAGCCTCCAAAAATTCCAGGGGTTCCAATCATAGTAAGTTTTCCAAATGATACCGTATTTGGATACCATATAAAACCATCAAGCCGTTTCCTTAGCTCAGGATTGTTTTCAAGTATTTTTGGAATCAGTGGAGAAAAAAATCTGTCCTGCATAAGAATAATAACATTTTTTCCTTTTTTTGAAAGATGGAAAATAGGCTCAATTTTTCTTGAAAAATCAGGTGCTTCCATTTTTCTGAACGAAGTTTGCACAGAAATAATATTCTTTCCAGAAATTGCCACAAGGGAAATCAAGAAAATTGTGCAGAGCGAATTTAAAACTTTTGCCTTAAAAGAAAAAGCTACGGCCACCAATGACAATATTACCGCCATGCACAGAATATTTACAAGAACAATTTTTATGCCAGGCATAAAATGCTGCGGAGTCATAAAAAGAAGATTAGGATTTACAGGCCCGTAGTTTCCTGAAAAAGCGAAGCAGTTCAGCAGTGCGGAAAAAGCCACAAAAGTGAACAGGAATGTAAGGACTTTCTTTGTCTTTGAAGAAAATAACGCATAAAAACAAAATGGCCATACAACAAAAAATCCAAGAGACTGAAAGAATGTGTGCCATATAAAATATAGCGGAGAAGTGTAGGAATCAACATAGCTGTACTGTTCCGGCTCAGACTGCATTAATATAGAAGGAATTGCAAGTCCTGTAAGAACTGCAAGTATAAATGCCGAAATCAAAAAGACTGAAAGACGTAGCTTTGGATTTTCATCAAGGATATAAAAGTGGCTTTCAAAAAATGAACCCAAGAACTTGGCTGCAAATGGAGCAAGCGGAATCAAAATTCCAGTAAAAACGAGCATAATGCGGAAAATCAACTTTGTATGCCTGAAGAAAACTGTTCCGCATAAAATTAAGCAAATACTTACAATACAAGCAATTATATATAAAACTTTCTTAGGATTTCTTATCTTGTAAAAAATATTTTTAACTAAAGAAAGAACGTTGTTCATTGTCCAGTAAACAACAAGCCCCGCCGGAGAATTATAGAGCAGAAGCAGAAAGACTGCCGCACACGCGTAAATCTGTATTTTTTCAGAAAGCGGATGCCCTTTTGAGTAAATCAAACCTGCAACACAGTTTATTATTGTCATTGCAACCGGAAGAACATTTACTGCAAAAGAACCAATGTGAAAAGTCGCATCCGGCTCGCCGAAACTTTTTATGAACAGAAAAGAATAATTTTTCAAAGGCTCAAGGTTTGAAAGAAAATTATATGCCGCAATAAAAAACGGAATCTGAATCAAAAGGCTGAAAGACGAACGCAAAGCATAAATAGGATGATAATGGTTTTCCCTGTAAAAAGTAGAAAGAACCATATACTGCTCGTCACCCTTGAATGTGCTTTTTATTCGTTCAACGCCAGGCTTTAGTTTTTTCTGGATATTTCTTTCGGTTTCCTGCCATTGTTCTGCAACCATATAAAGCGGAAGTGTGAAAATTGTGACAATAAAACTTAGACCGATTACCGCAATTCCCTGATTGCCGGTTACTTCAAAAAATAATGAATAAAAAAATTCCGTTAACTGAACCAGCGGGGTTATAAAAATCTGATAAAGAGCTGAAAACATAATTTTTATTATAGTAAATTATTGGTTTTAATACTAGATATTTCGAATCTCTAAAGTTTTAGATTATTCCAAAAGGTGAACTTAAGATTGGAAATTTACACTATTTCTTTTTCTTTAATTTTTTAGCAAAATTCCTAGATGCCCTGCAAATACTTTCTAGAACATTAAAAAGCCACGGCAATTTTGATTTTATATCTGCAATCGTAAAAATGAGGGGGGACTGCATTATGCTTACAATTCTCTGGTCGTTTATCAAATGGACTTTATTGAACTGAAATTTAGGATTTAATATCATCTTAGAAACATCTGCTGGAATTCCACCAAAATCTTTTACTTTTTGCTGTATATTTTTTTCTGCAAGTTTGTAGTATGGAATGTAATTTTTACCGCCTTCGCTTGAAAAATAATGTATAATTTTTGCGTTTTCAAGGTATGCAAGTCCGCCTTGGCTTAACTGGCAGTTCCAAATTCCGTCAAGTTCTTTTATTATTGCTCCACACTCAAGACTTGCCTCGTTAAATGCTGGCTGGTCATGATGGTCATGCTTTTCTGTGAAACACCATGTCCATAGTTCATTCCACTTTTTAAAAAATTCTCTGCTTTCTGGACAATCTTTAAAAAGCATAACACCGCTATTATAGTGTTTGCCAGTTTTTTCGCTTGCAGAAAAGCCAAGTTTTTTTTCACGCTTTATAAAGTAGTCTTTGTGCTTGTGTTCTGATAAAGGAACATGACCGTCCAAAACGGCTGAAATTTTTGAATTCTGAAGATTGTTTTCAATTGAAGATAAATCATCACAGATGATTGTGTCGCAGTCTATAAAAAGAAAATCGCCTGATATATGTTCTGGAATTGTAGTTTTTAGTATTCTTGAGCGTTGTATATTTGATACAGAGTCATCGAAATTTACTGTTATGATATTTGCGCCCTGGTTTATCAATCCAAGCCTTTTATTTGACGAAGAAAAGGAACTGCTAGTCTTATTATCAGTTAAAATGAATATTTGTGCATCGGGAGTATGATGTCTTAGTGAAAAAACTGACATAAGGCACTGTTCATAATAGAAATCATTTGGTGTGGAAGTTAAAACGTAAACATATTTCATCATATATACTTATATCACTTATTATTGAATTTGGCTATTCATCGAAAGCAAAAATCTATAATATGTAAATTCCGATTCCTAGCAGAATTGCTGATATTGCAACTGTTTTTCGCCTGTTTATTTTTTCGCCTAAGAATATCCTGCTGAAAATTATTATAAATACATAGCTTGAGCTTTCGATAATAGGAATATACGATACAGGGACTTTTCTCAGTCCGAGCATATCAAGAAAAATTGCTATAAAGAATATTCCGTATCCGCATATGACATAAGGATTTATATATTCTTTGAAAAAACTTTTGTATGTTTTTTGAGCAGATTTCTTTAAAAGAATTTGAGAATACGCGCTTATTATAACAGAAATAAAAAGAAAGCCAATATAAGGAATCATTTCTATCATATTTTTACTCTTTGTTTTGTGTTTCAATAGTTAAAATCAGGATGCCTGCCAAAATAATCGCGCCGCCAATAATCATATTAGGAGTTATTTTTTCCCCGAAAAAAATACGTCCGAATAATATTCCCCATATAATAGTTATTGTCTTATTGGCAGTAGCTATTATAAGCGGAATTTTTTTAAGGACTTGCTGCCATATAATCGCATAAATTATAAGGACTAGAAAAACCGCACAGTAAATTCCAATAAAAGTGGGAGAAAATATTTGTTTTGCAGCGGCAATTTTACCCAGCACCGCATAGAAAGCATAGATTAAAAAACCTATGTGCATGAGGATAAAGTAGAATAGGTGAGCAATATTATGATTCTTCATAGCCGACAGTTTCTTTAACTATATATTTTGGAGAATTATTTATTGTCAGGTACATTTGGCCAACATATTTGCCAATTATTCCAAGCGCAAGCAATATGAGACCTCCAAGAATCAAAATGACCATTATAAGTGATGTCCAGCCTGTTAAAGGTTCTAGTCCTAGCAAAAATTTTACAAGAAAATAAATTGCCAGGGCAAATCCCATCGTGGAAGAAAAAAAGCCTATATAAGTTGCAAAATTTAGTGGGAATGTTGAAAAACCGAACATCATTCTAAAGAATACTTGCATAGATTTTACGAGAGTAAAATTGCTTTTTCCATACTCTCTTTTGTGGTGTTCAATATTTATTTGAGTTATGTCTTTTGTAACTTGAAAAATCAGTCCGTCAATGTACGGAAAAAGATTATTTAGCTTGCACATTTCCTTTACGACAGCTCCGCTTATGATCTTAAATGGAGAGAGGTAAATTCCTTTCGGCTTTCCTAGTGTAATCTCGCTTACTTTTCCATTAAGCCAGCTCCCAAGGTTTTTCCATAGTTTTTGTTTTTTTTGTTTAAAGTCTGCATAGACTACATCAAAGCCTTTCTGTGCTTGTGCATAAAGTTTTGGAATATCATAAGGGGAATGCTGGAGATCATCATCCATGATTACAATCCATTTGCCTTTTGCATGATTAAGTCCTGCAAGAATAGCAAGATCCTGGCCGCCATTCTTGCGAAGATTTATTCCTGCTATGTTATTGTTCTCGGCGGCAACCTTTTTTATTTCTGCCCAGCTGTTATCTGGGCTACAGTCATTTACAAGAATGAGTTCCCAGTTAAAATCTTTTAATGCATCTGAAATCTGTTTTGTAAGTTCAGGAATACATTTTTCACTTTTATAAACTGGCACTACAACGCTTATTTCTTTCATTTGCAGCTTTCCTATTTTTATTTTGAGAGAAAGAAGTTTTTAACTGCTTCAATTACAAAGTCTTGCTCTTTATCTGAAAGACCGTAATATAAGGGGAGCCTTATGAGGCGTTCGCTGTATTCTGTCGTAATTTCATCCTTTCCGTCAAAACGACCAAACTTTAATCCAGCAGGAGAAGAGTGGAGCGGAATATAGTGGAATACGGCGATAATTCCATTTTTTTTAAGATATGCGATAAGCTCAGTTCTTTCTTGTAGTGAATGGCAAATAAGATAGAACATATGCGCATTATGGACACAATCTTCCGGAATAACAGGAAGCGTAACCAGTCCCTTTTCTTGAAGCACTTTAAAAGCCTCAAAGTATTTATTCCAAATATTCATTCTAAAGTTTTGTATCTTGTCTGCATCTATAAGCTGAGCATAAAGATATGCCGCAAGCATATCGCTTGGAAGATAAGATGAGCCGTATTCTCTCCAGGTGTATTTGTCGACCATGCCTCGCAAGAAAAGGCTTCTGTCCGTTCCTTTTTCCCGGATAATCTCGGCCATATCAAAGTCTTCGTTATGGTTTATTACAATTGCGCCGCCTTCACCCATGGAGAAATTTTTTGTCTCATGAAATGAATAGCAACCAAAGTCTCCTATAGTACCAAGAGGTTTTCCCTTGTAAAAAGAGCAAACAGCCTGAGCTGCATCTTCTACAACCTTGAGATTGTATTTTTTGGCTATCTGCATGATTTTATCCATCTCACAGGCAACACCTGCATAGTGGACAACACATATAGCTTTTGTCTTTTCTGTTATAGCCTGTTCTATTTTGTTTTCGTCAATATTCATTGTATCTTTTCTAATATCAACAAAGACAAGCCTTGCGCCTCTTTGAACAAAAGCATCCGCTGTTGAACAAAAAGTAAATGACGGTAAAATTACTTCATCATCTGGTTTTATATCACAAAGAATGGCTGCCATTTCAAGTGCTGAAGTTCCAGATGTTGTAAGGAGTATCTTGCCCCCCCCTAGGCGTGTCTCAAACCACTCATGGCATTTTTTTGTAAATTGACCATCACCGCAAATCTTGTGGCTTGCAATAGCTTCTGCTATGTATTTTTCCTCATTACCTGTTACAGGCGGTATATTGAATGGAATCATTTTTTTTCCTTCTATGTATCTAATTTTTTTTCTATCTTTTTTCCCAAAGCGTGCCGCAGTCTACTTCTGTTGAATCATAATTTCTTCTTTCCAATTCTTCCACTAAGTATGAGTTTTTTTCAATTTCATTATTTTTATTGTCCCTAATGTTTTTATTTAAAATAAGGATATGCTCTGGAAAGCGGTGTCCGAACTCTTCAAAAAATGGTTTTAAACGCAAATCATTTGCAGAAACTCGCCAAGCTGTCATTGAAAATGGCTTTAAATTGCTGTTTACAAGATATGCCCAGGGACAAAGCTTTAAGACCATAAAATAATCATCTTTGTCTGATTTTATATTTTTTACAATTGAATATATAGAGTCATATTGTTTTTTATTTTTATTATGAGTCCATAATCCTTTTGCAGGTCCCTTGTCTATTTTTTCAATGTTTTTTTCAATAGACGGAATAAAAACATAGTGCGGAGAAATTCGTTCATCTCTATATGTCATGTTTACCCTGTAATAAAGAGTCCCCAAAACTAAAAGACATAATGGAATTGCAAAAAAATATTTTTCTGTTTTGCCTAAAGATTTTGAGCAGAACGTGTCAAAATAAACACTTGCTGCAAATGGTGTGCAGGCGGCAATTCCTATTGAAAATACACCAAAACCTGTGTCAGAAGCCAGACATTCCATAAAGCTCAAGGACAGTCCAGGAATAAGAAAGTATGACATTTCTTTTTTGAAGTCTTTAAGTTTTTTACTGTTAAACAGGATTAAACTTAAAATGGAAAAAGCAAAGAAACCTACTACCGTTACATTGTCTTTGTCTATCAAGAATATCTGTGCGGCATAGTTTAGAACAAGCAATATTACAAGGACTGTTTTTGCTGTTTTTGAGCTGCCTATTCTATCCTTTATGTTTTGCTTAAATAAAGAGACAGCCGCAATCACAGTGAATGGCAAAAAGTATATAAACTGAGTTGCAAGCAGACGCGGAAATTTTAATAGCCACTTTATTCTTTGCAGTATGGTTTTAGATGAATATTCAGGACTTGAAAAAAAGCAGGCTAGCGCGGCTGGAAATTCATTTATTTTTCCATTTTTTAGAACAAAAATAAGAAAAACAACTCCAACAAGAACAGTTCCTGCCCAAATAAGAATATATTTTTTTATATATTTTCGTAATGACGGCAAAATAACACAGCATAATGACAATGCAATATACGGCAGCACAAGGTACGGATTGCACAAGATTGCAAATCCGTGAAAAATTCCAGAGACAAAAAGCCAAACAGATTTTGCATTTAGCTCAAAGACATAAAATATAAGAATGTTTGCTATTGTAAAATTTATTAGTACAAAAGTGTAATACGAAGGACCAAAAAGTTGAGCCCTAGAGAATATAAGCAGCACCAAAGAAGATATAAGTGATATTGCCCTGCTGTATTTTTTTGAAAGAACATAATATATAAAAAAGCTTGCTGCAAACTGCAATACTAAAGTCGCAATCCGCATAAAAAGATAAATGCCGTCAGTAGAACCTGTCAGTTTTACAAAAATGTAAAATAGCGGATAAACTAGTACAGAGTATATCTGCGTCGGCTCAAAAATATCAAAAAACAGTCTGTTTTCATGATAAAGGCTGTTTGCTGTTGCTGTATATAATGCTTCATCAGTCCAGCCAAAACCGTAATATGCGTTGTTTATAAGCACAATAAAAAACAGGATAAGAAAACTTATATGAAAAAAAGAATTCTTCTTTAGATAATAAAACATAATTGAATAAGTATATTCCAAAAATTGATATAAGTAAATATAATGATAAGAGGCATTTTGTAGCTTGCCGATATGACAAATATCTATATTTTAGGAGATTTTATGAATTCAAAGATTGCGGAAAGAAACTCGAATTTCGAGTTACTGAGGATTATTGCGATGTTTATGATTGTTCTTTTGCACAGTGTCTATTTTGGAGTGCAGTTTAAATTCCATGGGGGGGGGGACGTTTAATGAATTCTTTTCAATTTTTATAGGCGCTTTTTGTGGAGGAGTAGGAAATTATCTTTTTGTTTTTATTTCTGCGTGGTTTCTGTGTGAAGAACCATTTTCGTTAAAAAGACTTTTAAAAATTTGGAAGCAGGTTTTATTTTATTCGATAATAATAGGTGTTTTCTTTTTTATCAAAAAAATCCCGACTATAGGTTTTTATGATAGAGACCTGTATGATTCTGTAGGCTTTTTCAATGCCGCAAAGCCTATTGGAAAAATAGATCTTATCCGTTCTTTTCTTCCTGTTCTAATGGGAAATAATTGGTTTGCAACTTGTTATATAGTTTTTTGCCTTTTTATTCCGATTCTAAATGACTTGACATCTGTGATTGAAAGAAAAAAACATTTTTATTTAATTGCAGTTATGGCAATATTGGGCACTGTTGTTTCTTTTGTTCCAGGGCAGGGAATGTTGCATCCAAGCAATCTTTACTATTTTATCACTGCTTATTTTATAGCAAGTTATATAAAAAAATACAATCCGCCAATATTCAATAATCCTGTCAAAAATATTTTGATTGGATTTTTAATATGCGTTTTTTGTGGTTTGTGGAACTGCGCATTGAATTATTTTTCGGAAAGTTATAAAGCTGTTGATTTTTTTAAGGAATGGCTTTTGCTTGGGAATATTAACAAATTTCCTATTCTGCTTGCTAGTGTGTTTATTTTTTGCGGATTTGTAAAAATGAAGCCATTTTCTAATAGAATAATAAACCTTATTGCGTCAACAACTTTTGGTGTTTATCTTATACACGTCAATGGTTTTTTGAAAATTTTTATTTGGCATAAAATTTTGCTATGTGATTCTTTTGCGGATTCCCCTGCATATCCATTGTATTTATTAGCTTCCAGCTTGATTGTTTTTATTGTTTGCTCTCTAATAGATTTGTTCATAAGACAGCCGCTAACTGTCTTTGTTGGTTATATTAGAAACTGCTTGTCAAGATACTTTTATCATGAAGAATGAAAGTCTGTGTATCTGATTCATTCTGCATACAAACATATGCTTTTTTGCACAGCTTTCCTTGTTATAACATTCTGAAAGCTGTGCTTCTGTCTCAGAGCGTTTATTTTTTAAATTTCTCTATTTTACATTTATGTTTTTTAGTCTTTTCATTGTAATTTATTCCAACAAAAAGCAAATTTCCTGAATATTGCTCAAGAGATGAAAAATACTTTTTTTCTTTTATCTGGTTCAGGGCAGTGTGTTCATCTTTGTCATGCTTTAATTCAATAATAATCGCTGGCATATTTTGTGCGAGCGGAATAAATGTAACATCTGCAAAACCTTTCCCGGCTGTCATTTCTTTTACAATTGTATATTTGTTCAGAGCATAGATATATGAAAGATAAATGGCACATTGAAGCGCATCTTCGTTATTATAGCTTCTGTTTGAAGTTACATGAATGTGGCTTTCATCTAGGGCTTTTTCAACTATTTCTTCTTCACCGTCCAGCGTTGCCTGCAGCAGTTCCCTTGAATGTTTTATTATTTTGTCAGTTGCCTTGTATTCATCGCAGTCTCCAATAGCCCTTTGCCATTCATCCCTTATTTCGCCATTTGGAATCCTGCATTTTTTCTCGTCTTTGTCATAGGAAAGATAACCAAGATGGATTAGATATGTCATTACATCATCGGCATTTTTGAAATCTGTCATTGTGTTAAGATAAGAGCCGGCATCCACATCCACACTTTCACCGCCCAACATTCTTATTACTGCATCTTTTGTTCCGTCAAAGTTCTGTCTAAGCCTATCTGAAATTACCTGATAGCTTGAGGTTTTTGACCAGTAGTTGCCGAATTCCTTTGTTTCCAAAGTCAGAATAACAGATTCCGGATTATAGACTTCATATTTGATTTCTGAAATATTTCCGTTTTTATCTGTCACATTTCTTGAAAGCTTGTATCCGTCATACCATCTTCTGCACTCTGAAAAATCAATCTTGTATTCTTTGCACAATGCCTCAACCTCGTCCGAATTAAAACCGACAAATTCTGACAAGTCAAAGGCATTCAGCATTGTGTATTCTCTGAAGTTATTAAGTTTTGATTGGACTTTATCTCGGACTACAGGCAAGATTCCTGTAAGATAGGCGAGCGCTATGGCAGGCTTCAAAGTGTCGCTCTTGAACAAACCATTCAAAAAGTCCAGATATTCTGTAAAAAGATTGTCAGAAACAGAACCATTTATCTGTTCGCGAACAAGGACATCATATTCATCAATAAGAATTATAAATTGTTCTCCTGTCTTGTCGAAAACTTTTTGTATGGCCTGTGCAACAGAAAGTCCACTGCTGATTTTTATTGACGGGAACTGTTCCTGAAATTCTTCGATTATAAAATCCTGTAAAGTATTAAGGACATTATCCTTTGTCCGGCAATTTCTGAATTCACTGTTAAGGTCAATTTTTATAAAATTATACTTGTTCAGTTTTGAGTAAAAACTTTTATCTCTGCTGATTTTTAATCCCGAAAAAAGTTCTTTAGAATCACAACCTTTTGAATAGTATGAGGTAATGATATTCGAGGCGATAGTCTTTCCAAATCGTCGTGGACGTGAAACGCAGATATAATGATTGTCAGAGTCAATGAATTTGTTCAGCTCCCTTAAAATCATTGTCTTGTCAACAAAAATCGGACGTTTTAGGGTTTCTGTGAAATTCGCATTGTTTGGATTTAAGTATATGCCCATAGCGATATAAATAATAGCATATTTTTGTTTTTTACACTATCAAAACTGTTTGCTTGAATCAAATAAAATTATATTGATTCAAGTTTTGCACATCGTGGTGTTGTCAGACATAGGAGCGGAAACTAAGTATGTACAGCTTAGCGCAGTTTTCCGCTTGGTATATGCAGGCAAGCTTTTTCGCAATTTCTTCAAGCTGTTTTTCTTCTTGCGGATTTTCTATTATATTCAGCATGAGTTCCGCCAGTTCTTTTTCATCTGTTGCGTTTTCCACATAGTTGCACAGTCCTTGTGTTGCCTCAAAAAGAGATGTTTCTTTTGTTGAGATTACAGGAATTTTGCATATTGCGGCTTCAACAGGCGTGCGGCCGAATCCTTCAAATAAAGACGGAGTTACAAACAGCGCCGCATTTGCCAGTAGCCAGTTTCTCTCTTCGTCTTTTACACGGAACAGCAGTTTTACACGGCTTGAAATTTGGTTAGCCTGCATGTATTCTTGCATTCCATTCCAAATGCTATCTTCTCTGTATCCGCCGCAAAATACTAGATTTAGGTCTGTCTTGTCCTTTATCAGATTGAAGGCCTTTAATAAGGTCATTGGATTTTTCTTTTCAATATATGCATTCAAATCAAGAATATATTTTTTTTGTTCAAGCCCAGGAACTTTCTGCTGTCTTGAAACATCAAACACAATAGAGTTTGGAATTACAGGAATATCTTTTTTGCCTCCTGTTGTGTTTACAATGTCGTTTTTTGTGTAATTGCTTATTGTTATAAGGGAAGTTGTTTTGTCATTTATGAACTCTGTGAATTTTGCTGCTTCCTTTTGTGTGCCGTGGTGAATTCTGTAAATATCGTGGATAGTTGCGAATGTCTTTAGATTTGTCCGCACAAAAGTCTCGTTCATAGCATAAGGAAACCATATTGCTTTTGCGCCACATTTCTCTGCAATTTTTCTGAAAGCGCCGCATTTTTTTATAAGTTTTGTTGCGGTCTTTTTGCCCCTTGTAAGTTTGTAAAGAAGAGTGACGGGCCACCACTTTGCAGCAACAATTTTATAAGCCGGAAATCTTTCTTTAAAAAAATCAACATGGTTAAAATTAACAATAAGGCAGAAGTTGTCTGCCGCTCCAAGCTGGACAAAAGCGTCCAGTAAATCAGCTGTGAAGATTGAAGTGGAGTAGTTGAGTTTTTTGTTCTTTGCTTCTGAATGGGCAAAAAAAGTTGTGTCAATTGCAATCATGCGCATTCTCCTTTATGGGAGAACGCCTTAGACGCAAAAATTACTCTACTTCTGTACCCCCCCCCGTTGGTTTTTACAACACTGCTTTTATTAGCGTGAGTTTTGTATTCCTCAATTATTTTCTTGTAAATTGTATTTTCTTTTTGAAGGTCAGAGTCTTTTTTGAATTTATATGTCAGTTTATGAATGTCGGACATTCGTTTTAGCTGTTCCATTCGTTCTTTTGAATATTCTGTGAAAAGTTCACGCTGCATAATATGAGGCGGAACATCAGAAAAGAACGGAATTAAATTCCATTCTTTGTTATATTTTTCTGCGGCGAGTTTCATAAAAAAGTAAAAAATAAAGTAATGAATTTGGTAGTTGTATTTTTCCCAATATTTATAATGCAACTCTCTTGTTAAACATAAAATCGGGTTGTTTTTTTCTGCAGACAAAAACCAGCTTTGAGCTGCAGTTGCCGGGTCGTTTTTTTCATTTGTCTTAAATGCAAAAAGTGGTGTGTTAAAAGCATAGTTCGGCTCTGCCGTGCACAAAACAGTCGAGTCAATCCAAGTTCCGCCGTAAGTTATTAAAAGCTCAAGCCTGAGCAAGTCCGAAAAATGAGTGCGCGAGATAATTCCTTTTTTATATTTTTCCTTTATAAAATCCGGCATTGAAACATAATCCCACATATTTGATTCGGTGATTATATTTATTTTTTTATCCGGCATATTTTTGCGGACGCTTTCAAGACAGGCTTTTACAATATCAGGGGCATTTTCCTCTCCCTGAAACCAGCACCACCATATTACGTCTGGATACTCGTGCGCCTTGTTTTCTTTGATTTCATATTTATTTAAAAAGCCTGAATACTTATGCTTTAGGTATGTGTAAATAATCCAGTTCTTGTTTACCTTTTTTAGCTCCGGATCTTTTTCTTTTAATGTTAACTTAAACCATATAGAAAGAAATATATAGCGGATATATGCTTTCAATGTATCAAAAAATTCTTTCTGCTTATTTTCTTTTAGCAGAATTTTTGTCTTAGTAATTATATCTAACATTTTTCATTCCTTGCTAGCATTTTTGCGGCAGGCTTTCAATGTATAAGCTGTTTGTGCTTAGGTCTATTTTGTTATTCCAAAAGATATTGCTGTCAACAGAGCTGTCTTTGTCCCAGCAGACAGTTCCGTCAGAGTCCAAATATACCTGCTTGAATTTATTCCAGTCTAATAAAGTTTCAAAAACAGTGTTTTTCTTTATAAGAGGTTTTACATTGAAAATTCGCTTCTCTCCGTTATCGAATGTTAAAAGGAGTGTGAAATCATTATTTGGCTGAACATATGCGATTTTCCTTCTTCCTTTTACGAAGTACTCTGCCATTTTTTTGAGAACCCTTTTTTTATATACCAATCAATAGAACGTTTCAACTTACTGAAACTATATCATATGTATAGACAGAAGTCATCTTTTAATCCGCTTCTTGATAGTTTCTGCCAGCATTAAGGCTGTATCTGTCCGTAAAATCAGATTTGTAGCCGCATAAACTGCCATGCCTGAAATAATTCCAAGCAGAATTTGCAGAAAGACATTTTTTATAAGAAGAAGAATTGCAAAAACAGCGGCTGCCATAAAAATACAGGAAACGCAAATTTTTATAAAATTATTCACAAATCCCCTGTGCTTTATATGTTGTAAGCTGAAGAAAATTTTGTAGGCGGTTATAATTCCTTCTACAATAAAAGTAGAGAATGCCGCTCCAAAAACTCCCCACGCAGGAATCAGAAGACCGTTTAAGGTTACATTCACTATGCAGCCGATAATCTGCGACTGAAGCGAAACTTTTTCCATTCTTTGTGGGATAAGAACCATATTGTCTGCAAACGATGCCACTGCTATAAACACTATCACAGGCGACATTATAAGCATTGCCGGAAGTGCGGCTAAAAATTCTTCTCCGCTGAAAAGAAGTATAAGCGGTTTTGCCAGAAGCATTATTCCAATTGCGGACGGAAGTGAAAAGAATAGTGAAAAATTCAAAGCCTTTGAAACAATTTTCTGGTATTCGTCATTTTTGTTTTGTCCAAGATAATAAGAAGAGCGCGGCAGCAGTGTAGCAAGAATTGCTGTTATAAGACCGACCACAAGCCCCTTGATTTTATTCGCGGCAGAATAATAACCTACCGCGCTGTCGCTTAACATAAATCCGAGCATTACAGAGTCAAGGGCTGTATGAATCTTTGAGGCAACTGACATTCCAAAAAAAGTAAATATCGGTTTTAAGTGCCGTTTGATTTCTATAGCTGTTTTTTCAAAAAAGTTTACAAACTTTCGTGCATAGAAGATATTGCAGATGTTTGAGCCTACGCTTGAGAACACTCCCATAAAAGCATAGGCGACATAGTCATCAGGAGTGCGCACAAAAACAAAAAGCATAACAAGACTTATGAGCTGGAA
Source organism: Treponema sp. UBA6852 (assembly GCA_002449305.1). Taxonomy (GTDB): domain Bacteria; phylum Spirochaetota; class Spirochaetia; order Treponematales; family Treponemataceae; genus Treponema_D. The sequence goes on along the minus strand of DKDI01000048.1, from coordinate 85,326 downwards.
GATAACAGAGCGCACTGTCACATATTTATATTCTTCTTGCACATTAAAAATCCAGTCCACACCAATTGTGGTGAATAGAATTTTTGTGGAGCATACGATAAGAAGAACTCTGTATTCAGAAAATTTGCTGACAAATACAAGTGAAATAAAAAGGAGAATGTAAGAAAATGCAGTAGAGATAAGATTTATAGTAAGAATTTCGCGGAATATCTTGTTCAAGGCATGCCTGTCATCACGGACACGTACAGCTTCGCGTGCAGCATACGAAAAAATTCCAAGGCTTGCGGCAAGTGTAAAGTATTCTATTACAGAATTTGCGAAATTTACTTTTCCAATTCCTGCCGGCAATAAAATTCTTGAGGCATAAGGAAAAGATATAAGCGGAAAAGCAAGATTCATAAGCGCTTTTATAAAACTGTAGACAGCATTCTTTTTTAGAGATTTTTGCACCATTTTACTATTATTATTTTACTCCATTTTCTTATACTTCTATCGATTCTGCCGTTTTATCAGATAAAACAGACTGTTTTTCCCAATAAAACACTTTGTTTTACCAAGAAAAACACTCTGTTTCTTTTGGTAAAACTTTTTTCTCTATTTTTAATAGCTCCAGTCATAGTCTTCTGTGAATCTTTCGTATTTGATTTCTGCCTCGACTCCGTGTTTTTTGAAGATTTTTATGAATATTTGCTGGTCGGACGGGAAAAGAGGCTTCTCGCATCTGTAGAACTGATAGTATTTTGTTCTTCCGTATTTTAAAAGAAGCTCTTTTTTTATTTCCACGGCTTTTTTGCTGGGAATATCATCAAGAATATTCTTTGTGCCCCAGGCAAGTTTTATTTTCTTGTCTGTCTTAAAATAGGGACATTCCTCATTTTCCTTTGGGAAAAGCATCGGATTTAAAACGTAGATTCCAATGTCATTTTTTGTTAGCTGCCTGTAGCAAAGCTGCCTGAGGCAATGTTCAGACTTTTTGCAGGCTGAGTTTGAGCATAATTTATATTGTTCTGGAGGTACAAGGTTCATTGCGACTATTATACACTAAAAAATGCGTAAAAAGAAGCTACTCTTCCACAATCTTCCATTCTGAAAGGTTTCGTTCTCTAATATGAGAATTTTAGTGTCTAATAATAAACTGCCAGTAATACAAATGCGGGAAAAAGTGCATAATTTTTTGCTTTAGAGAAATGGGGGTTAGTCTTTTTGCATATTCGCAGAATATTTTTTCGTTTTCCCTTTTTAATGCTTTGCCTATTATATTTAAACAGATTTTTTGATTGTAATCTAAAGACGAAAGGTTTCCATAACCATATTTCTTGATAATAAATTCTTCTATTTTTGCAATTCCGATGGCAAAATATAATTGCTTTTCTTTATTTGCATTATTTGAAATTGAAGTTGAGACGATTCTGTAAGCAGCGAGAGTTTTTGCAAAATATTTGCATTTTTTATGAAATGAAATGGAAAGCCATGTTAAATGGTCAAATGTCACAAAATTATTTTCAATCCAGCTGTCTATATCACAATATGACAAAAAGTCTGATTTTCGAAATACAACGGAGCAAGCGCCTTGAATTCCATTATTTCCTAGAAGTTTTTCGTACCATCGATTTGTATTCCGTATATGCGTGTTTATGCAGGGGGGGTGATTGTGTTGCCATTTTCATCAATATTTCTAATGTCGCCAGCAACTATTCCATAGTCATAATTATTTTCAAGAAAATCTATCTGCATTTGAAGCTTGTTTTTATCTATCCAATAATCATCGCTTTCCAAAATTGCTAAGTATTTTCCTTTTGAATATCCAATTAATTTCTTGTAACTTTTTAAGAGGCCCTGATTTTCTTTTTCTGTTAGCAAGAAAATTTTGTCTGGATATTTTTTTGCATATTCTTGGGCAATTTTCAATGTGGTGTCAGTTGACTTGTCATCATGGATTAATAATTCATAGCGATAACTTGTTTCTTGAGCGAGAACAGATTCGATTGCTTGTGAAATATATTTTTCATGGTTGTATGTCGGCATTAATATAGAAACAATTGGACTGTTATTCATTTTTTATCCTAGAAATATTTTTCCTCAATTTTCTTTTTCAAATTAAAATATCCTCTTGAATATTCAAACTCTTCATACTTCTTTATTCCAAGCCTATGAAGAGTTTTTTTTATGCCCCATAAAAATCTTGTCTTTCCTTTGTAGCGGTGAACCAAACGGCATTTTTTATCAAATAATTGTTTGTATAGTTTTAGCCACAAGGAAGTAAAAGGACACCGCGATTCAAATGTCCATGGCTTTCTTCCGGAGCAAAAGTGGATTATCACAGGATTTTCAACGGCTTCTTTTATTTCTGTGTTAAATAAAGCAGGATAATTGTTTTCATTTTCATAAAGATGCTCATAAACATTATATTTTATATGGCAAAACTTTACTGTTCCGTTAAGGATTTTATTCAGCGCATCCTGATCGTGCCATACACAGACTTTCTTATTGTTCAAAACAAAACCAATACATTTTTTCTGAATATTATTTTTTCTCCAGTAGTCAACATTTATCAGAAGAACTCCAGCTCCAAAATATCCATTCTTCATTGGATAATTTAATCTTTCAAAACATTCAGAATCACAGGTTCGTTCATCGTGAGCAGCTGCAAGCGAAGAGTCTTTTAAATCAGTTTCGTAAAGTGGGCGCAAAGAATCGGTACAGATTATGTCTCCGTCAAGATAAAGAATTTTCTGGACACTATTTGGCAGGAGACTTGGAATAAAAAGCCTTAAATATGTGGCAAGTGAAACATGATTTTCCTTTTTTATTGTTGAATAAAACTTATCAATTATTGAACTTGTTAAGATGCAAAAACAAATCTGGGATTTTGATGAATATTTAAAAACTGTATTTTGTAAAGCCTGTTTGTTTTTTTCTGTTAATGACTGCGATAAAATATAAAAAGAAATTTCCTCGTCTTTGTTTGTGAGCAGAACTGTCATTATTGCGATTGAAGTTGCCTTTACATAATTGTCATCAGTTGCAAAACATATATTCATCACTTTTCTATTCCAATAATACTCTTCCTGAAATCTGCATACTTTTTTATCTTGAGTGTGTTCAAAATCAATTTTATGCACCATTTTATTCTTTCTGCGCCTTTGTTCTTGAACTGCAAACGGCAGTTTTTTTTGAATGTTTTTTTATAGCTTTGCCGCCATAGTTTTTTGAAGGGCGAGTTGCATTCTATATGCCAAGGCTTATATGTCGCACAATAATGAATCAGGCAGGGAGTTTTAATTGCGCTGTCAATCTTTGGATAATATTTTGAATCTATTTTTAGCTGGTTTTTGTCAAAAAGAAAGCCTTGCGTAAGATTGTACTTGAAATCTGCAAAGTCAACTGTTCCTGCAAGAGTTACATTGAGCGCATCTTGGTCATGCCATAAGCATTTTTCTTTGTTGCTGAAAATATAATTCAAAGTCTTGTTTTGAAAGTCATTTTTCCGCCAATACTCAAGATTTATTAGGATTACCCCTGAATTAAAATAGCCGCAGTCTTTTGGATATTCCAGCCGATTAAAAATCTCTTCATCATTGTTCCGCTCATCTATTACAGCTGAGCAAGATTTGCTTTGTATAGCTGCATTGTAAAAATCCAAAATAGAAGATACACAAAGAATGTCGCCGTCAAGGTAGAGAATTTTATTTATATTTTTTGGCAGGATTGACGGAAGAAAAATCCGTAGATATGCAGATAAAGAAACATGGTCGCCTTTCTTTATCGGGCAGTCTTTTAGAATATCTTTGTTTGCTGTGATAATTTCTATTTTTGCCTGCTTATTTCTCTGTTTTGAAAAATCCTCTATTGTTTCTATATTTTTTTGAGACAGTCCTGTTGTAACAATAAAAACTGAAAAAAAAGAATCCGAATTATGTTGCAAAACAGAATTAATTGTTACCAAACTAGGAAGAATAAAATTATTATCAGAGCATAAAACGAGATTTAATGATTCCATATTTTCCACAAAAGTACAGATTTATGGAAATCTAAATAAATTCCTTTGCCTTTTTATGAAATGTTGAAATTGGCATTTTACATAATGCAGAAGCTTCTCTTAAAACTATTTCTTTGTTTTTCCATGCCTCTACAGCTTGCAGAAAAAGTTCTGGCAGTTTTACCTTTGGTCTTCCAAATTTCACACCACGTTTTTTAGCAGCTTCAATACCTTCTTTTTGTCTTTTTTTTATGAATGTACGTTCTGTTTCCGCAACATAGCTTAAGAGTGACAGAACCAGATCGCTTATCAACGTTCCAAGCAAGTCTTTTGAACGTCGTGTGTCCAGCAGAGGCATATCAAGGACAACAATGTCAGATTTTTTTGTTTGTGTTATTATTTTCCATTGTTCGATTATTTCTTTGTAGTTTCTTCCAAGCCTGTCAATAGACGTGATAAATAAGACTGAATTTTCATCAAGCTCGCCAATCAGTTTTTTGTAATTTCTTCTGTTAAAGTCTTTTCCAGACTGTTTATCCAAATACAACTTTGAATCTTTTATTCCAGCTTTTTTCAATTGAATTCTCTGCCTGTCCTCATTTTGCTCTCTTGTGGAAACCCGCATATAACCAAAATATTTTGTTTTCATTTTTATATTATCTTTCTTGAATTTATTTCTTACAAAAACTTTTTTTTATGCTACATTATGATAAAACTAGAGCAGGAAGTTACAATGAGAATCTATCATGGCAGTTACTGTGCAGTCATAAAGCCTTTGATTATTAGCTCTTCCAAAAATAAAGATTTTGGAGACGGATTTTATTGCACTGTAATAAAAGAACAGGCTGAACGCTGGGCAAAAAGATACGATACAAAAGTCGTTTCCTCATATCACTTCTTAATTAATGAAAAATTGAAAATTCTTGAATTCAAAGAAATGAATGACCAATGGCTTGATTTTATCGCATCATGCAGAAGTGGACAAAAACACAGTTACGACATTGTAATCGGTCCTATGGCTGACGACCAAATATATAACTATGTCTTTGACTTTCTGGAGGGGAATATCTCAAGGGAGCAGTTTTGGGCATTGGCAAAATTTAAGTATCCGACAAACCAAATTTGCTTTTGTTCAGAAAACTCCCTGTCATGCATAAAATTTATTGAAAGCTATGAGGTAAAATAATGGAGTACAGAGAATCAAAAAGCGAAAACGATTTGTTTTATTTATGCAGCCTGATTGAATGTATAAGCAGAATTTCAAAGAATGAGAAAAACATTGTAATAAAATCTCTTGGGATGGAAAACTTGAAGAAAATTTATGAGCTGGCAGATGTTTATCATTGCGAAAACATAAAAGATGTGGCTATGGAGTTTATAAAAAAGCTAGGCATAAAAACAGGAAGCTACGACACAGAAAAAGATGTCCATTTTGAAATTCCATCAGTGTTTGATATTGGCAAAGTCTACAAAAGGCTGATTCTAGTTCTTATGAAAAAAGAAAGTCTTGACCTATTTACTGCGATGGTCAGAATTTTCACTTCAAAAATATGCAAAAAAATCGAGGATTTCAATTCCAGCCTATACTACGACACTCCTGAGAATATCTATCTTTTTTATAAGTCTTTATAGCTACCATTAAGTTGTTAGACAATATCAGATAATTATGCTATAGTATTTCCATAAATCTGTACTTTTGTGGAAATAAGTTTAATGCAGCAAATTAATATTGATGAATTAAAAACAATACAATTATCTATACTTGATTATATTCATACTTTTTGTATGAAAAATAATATAAGGTATTCTTTGTGCGGAGGAACATTAATTGGAGCGGTACGTCACAAGGGCTACATTCCATGGGATGATGATATTGATATAATTATGCCACGTGCTGATTATGAAAAATTTTGTTCCTCTTTTAACTGTAATACGAATTATTCAAAATTTAAAGTTTTAACTTGTTTTAATGATAGGCAATATTTTCAGCCTTTTGCAAAAGTTGTTGACACACAAACTAAACTTGTTGAGTCTTATGACAGACCTATTGATAATCTTGGAGTTTACGTTGATGTTTTTCCTGTTGACTTTTTGCCGAATAGCTTTATAGAAAGAAAAAAATATTGGAAAAAAATCTTTAAGAAAAGAAATTTTGCAACAGTAATTTATCAGAAAAGAAATAAAAACGAAGGTTTTGTAAAGCGAATTTTCAGAATTGTTCTTTTTTATTTATTTAGATTTCTTCCTGCAAATATTTTCGCAAAAAAAATAAACAAATTTGCGACAAAAAAATATTTTTCATCTGATTATGTAGCTTGCTCGGTTTTCGGATATGGAAAGAAAGAAGAAATGCCGAAATCTGTGTTTAATTCTTGTTTTGAGTTAGAATTCGAGGGAAAAAAATATAATGTTATGTGTGGTTACAAAACCTATCTTAAAAACATTTATGGCGACTACATGAAACTTCCTCCTAAAGAAAATCAGGTGCCAAAACATGATTTTAGAGCTTATTGGAAATAAAATATGAACATAGCTTTGATAATTGCCGGCGGAGTAGGAAACCGCATGGGGCAGGATATTCCAAAACAGTTTATAAATGTTTATGACAAGCCTGTGATTATATATACACTTGAGGCTTTTCAAAAGCATCCAAATATAAACGAGATTTATGTTGTCTGTCTTGAAGGCTGGCATGATATTCTCCGGGCTTATGCAAAACAGTTTGAAATCACAAAGCTAAAGGGGGTTTTTAACGGTGGGGCATCTGCTCAGGAGTCAATTCGGAACGGCATCATGGAAATCAAGGCTTCTGATGATGACATAATAGTAATCCATGATGGGGTCCGTCCTCTTGTGGATGATTTTGTCCTTTCAGATGTAATCGCTAAAGCTCAAGAATTTGGAAATGCCGTAACTTCCATGCCTTATAATGAGCAGATTTTTGTAAAACAAACTGAAGAAACAACAGAAAAATATATTCCTCGTGATACTTTGCGCAGGGTTTCAACTCCGCAAGCCTATAAATACTCAAAACTTATTTGGGCTTACAAAAAAGCGTTTGAAGAAAATATCGGAATAGGAAATTCAAGTTACACAAACACGATGATGGTTGACCTTGGAGAGACTCTTTATTTTGCAGCCGGCTCTGACAGGAACATAAAGCTCACAACGAAGGACAATCTTGAGATTTTCAAAGCGTACCTGAAAATGGAAAAAGATGGGTGGCTGAAATGAAAAACAACGGATTGTATCAGGAAGACATAAAAAGCGTTCTCAATTTGAATTGTAATTTTTTTGAATTGAAGAAAAAAACGATTTTGATTACAGGCGCAACTGGCTTAATCGGATCTGTACTTGTTGATATGTTTGTTTTTCTTTCTAAGACTTATAAGTTAGATTTATATTTGCTTTTAATTTCCAGAACGGCGGAAAACTTCTCTGAAAAATTTGAAGATACTTTTATTCAGCACATAAAATGCGATGTTGCAAATGAAAATTTAACAGAAAAGATTCCTTTAGATAAAAAAATCGATTTTATATTTCATCTTGCTTCAAATACTCATCCTGATGATTATTCAAAATATCCAATTGAAACGATTCTTATAAATTTTAATGGGACAAAAAGACTTTTAGACATTGCTTCAAAAAATCTTCCGTGCCGGTTTATACTTGCTTCCTCAGTTGAAGTTTACGGAGATGATAAGGAAAAGCTTTCTGGTGGATTTAAGGAATCAGACTTTGGATATCTGGACTGCAACACAATGCGTGCCTGCTACAATGAATCAAAGAGAATTTCTGAAACTCTTTGTCAGGCGTATAAGGCAGAAAAAGACTTCGATGTGGTTATCGCCCGAATTGCCCGTTCGTATGGTGCGACTTTAAAAAAGAATGATACAAAGGCTTTAAGTCAATTCTTGCGCTGCGGTTTGAATAACGAAAACATAATCTTAAAAAGCAGCGGAGAACAGTATTTTTCTTACATTTATTCTTCAGATGTCGCCTGCGCTCTTGTTTTTCTAATGCTGAAAGGCAAATGCACAGAGGCCTATAATATTGCGGATAAAAAATCAAATATTCATTTAAAAGACTTGGCTAAACTGGTTGCAAAAAATTGCAACGTGCAAGTTGCTTTTGATATTCCAGAAGAAACTGAAAAAGCCGGGTATTCAAGATCTGTAAGGGCGATTTTAAATACAGAAAAAATAAATACCTTAGGCTGGTCTGCAAAAGTCAGCATTGAAGAAGGAATAAAAAGAACAATTAAGATTCTTCAAGATAGGAATTACTTTTTTTAGCCTAAAAGTTATACTTTATTCTCAAAGCCCCATAGCTATTTCTGTAACCACTTCCTTTTTCTTTTTTGTATTCAGAATTTATAATCCATGAAGTATTGAATTCTGCGCCTATAAGAAATGACTGAGTTACAAAATATTGTGCATTGATTCCATAAGTTCTTATTGCTTTATAGCATCCCCACTGATCATGTTGCTTTTTTTCTTTATCTAACCAGTCTTTGTCTTTTGTGTTTACTCCGAAATTGTTTAAATAATTTGTGTCAGGTCTGTTGTAATGCAAAAAGAGGGTAACGCTTCCTTTTGAGAAATGTGTACGGAGCGCAATGTACTGACTGTTTCCAAAATATCCGCTGCCAGCTCCGAGTATCTGTCCCCTTTGTGTATACCCCTGAGCTATAAGACTATGAGAATAATACCCCATATAGTTCCATTGAAGCTGAAAATCCTGAGACATTTCAAAGTTGCTCCACTCAAATATAATTTCTGGTCTTATGTTAAACTTCTGAAATCTTCTAAAGAATGAAAGTTCCTTTTTTGCCCCAACAGTATAAATTGCTGTGTGAAAAGGATTTGCGAATCCTCTTGCATTATAGTCGTCAACTCCAAGCTCGCCATAGACTTCAAATCCTACAGTAGGGAAGAGCAAGTCTGCACCAAAAGAAGCTTTTTGATCTTCGAACTCGTTTGAATCATAAAGAGGATTTAAATATTTTGCTGATTTTTCATCCCAACGTGCAAGGCTGATTTTATTTATTGATAGCGTAAGTTCCGGCAAAATAGACGGTGAGTATGCGACTGAAAATCCTGTAAGCTGGCGATGGTCGTTTGTGCCGTCGTTGTCAAAATAGTCTGATTCTGTCAAATACCCAAGCCAGGCTCTCCCTTCTATTTCTCCAATATACCAGTTTGTGTATGGCATATAGACTTTTGTTTTTCTTAGTCCTATGTCGAATTTCGGATATGTTCCTGCATTGTTGCTTCCAAGCATTGGATTGAGCCAAGCCGATCCTAGCCACGGAGACTGAAATCCAAAGCCTGCTGTAAAATTATTCCATGAATAGCGGATTTCTGTGTCGCCCCAGTCAAATGTCCAGAATGAAGAGTCTCCATAACGCTGTACAAGATCTATGTTGCCTTTCCAGAAATATGAATATTCGCTGCCATAAACTCCTGGCATATAATCAAATTCCCTGTTCTGGCTCCAGCTTAACTGCGGCTTGAATGTCAGCTCCAGTCCGTAGGCTTCAAGTCTTGCGCCGGCTGTAAGGCTTGTGTTGTAGCCTTTTCCTTGCCAGAGCGCACCGTCGTTTTGGCCGTATGGGGCTTTTGTGTTATAGGAATTGAACCATTCTGGTCCGTAGAGCTTGAGTTTTACGCTGCGGTCAATTCCTGCTGTAAACCAGTTTGTTTCTGTTGTGTCAGATTCATACAATGTGCGCTTTGTTCCGAGATTGTTGTCTTTCCAAAGATGATTTTCGTCCGTAATCTGCCATTCGCTGTCGCTTAAAGTGCGGTAGTTGAGCGTAGGGCGTTCTGCCTGTCCTGTAAGGCTTAAAAAGTCGTAGTATTCTTCTTCTGTTGATTTTAGGGCTTCCTGGGAGAAAAGGGATGAAACAACAGAAAGTACAATTGGCATTATAAAGTTGATTTTTTTCATGTGCATATTATAGCTTTTTTGGAGTGATAGAATCAACTGTAAATTTTCTTACAAACTTAAAAAATTGAAGTTTTTCTATTGACATAATTTATTCAGCTTGATATAGTATTATCACGCTTTGCAAAAAGCAATGCGGGGATGGTGGAATTGGTAGACACGCCAGCTTGAGGTGCTGGTGGCGCAAGCTGTGCCTGTTCAAGTCAGGTTCTCCGCACTTAAGGACTGCTAGATTGCAGTCCTTTTTTTATGCCTTGAATTGCTGTTTCAACTAGAGAAAACTTCTTGCTATTTTTTTTGACGGGTTTTACAATTTCAGCATGAATGCAAAAAAACTTTCGCTCCTTATAAATGCCGCTTCTGGAAAATGCGAGGCGGAGCTTGTAATAAAAAATTGCCGTGTTGTAAACCCAATAACGCGGACTGTAAAAAATGCGGACATTGCCGTAGAGCAGGGCTTGATTGCCGGTATTGGCTTGTACCGTGGAAAAACTGAAATTGACGCGCACGGGCTTTTTGCGGTCGCAGGACTTATAGACTCTCATGTTCATATAGAATCTTCAATGTGCACACCAGAATCTTTTGCGCAGCTTGTAGTTCCAAAAGGAACGACAACGGTAATTGCCGACCCTCACGAAATTGCAAACGTCAGCGGCTCTGAGGGAATTCACTTTATGATTAATTCTGCGCGCCGGGTTCCTCTAAAAGTTCATTTTATGATTCCGTCCTGTGTTCCCGCCACTAGCTTTGAAGATTCCGGGGCTGTTCTTGATTCAGAATCAGTTGAAAATCTTTTAAAAGAGCCTGAAATTTTGGGACTTGGTGAATTGATGAATGCGCCCGGAGTTTTTTCCTGCGATTCTGAAGTTCTGGAAAAAATATGCGAAGCAAAAAATGCTCAGAAAATTATAGACGGACATGCGCCTGGCTTGAATGGCTTTGCTCTGAATGCGTATTCTGCGGCAGGAATAAAAACTGACCATGAGTGCAGTTTTCCGCAGGAAGTTTTAGAGCGGCTTGAAAACGGAATGTATGTTCTTTTGCGTCAAGGTTCTGCTGCTCAGAATTTGACGGAAATTCTTCCTTCTGTAACAAAAGAAAATTCCAGAAGATGCGCAATGTGCACAGACGACAAGCATCCACAGGATATAATTGAATTCGGGCATATAAACGCAAATCTTAGGCTTGCTGTAAAAAACGGCCTCGACTGTTTTACGGCAATTGCAATGGCGACTGTAAACGCTGCGGAATGTTACGGCTTGAATGATGTTGGTCTGATTGCGCCTGGATATTCTGCGGACATTGTGCTTTTTGATAATCTTGAAGACTTTAATGCTGAAAAAGTTTTTATAGACGGAAAATTAGTTGCGGAAAACGGAAAGGCTGTTTTTGAAATTCTAAATAGGGTAGACAAGGCTGTAACTCATTCAGTTCATATTAAGCCGTTTATAATAGAAGATTTAGCAATAAAATTGAGTTCTGAAAAAGCAAAAGTCATAAGCTTAAAAAATCATGAGCTTGTAACTAAATGCAAAATTCTAAATGTGAATTTGACAAACGGAATTTTTGACTGCAAAAAAAATCCGCAGATTCAAAAACTTATTGTAATGGAGCGGCATAAGAAAACTGGCAAAATCGGAAAAGGACTTATAGAAAACTACGGAATCAGCGGCGGAGCGATTGCCACTACAATTGCCCATGATTCCCACAATATTATTGCCGCGGGAGACAACGACAACGATATTTTTGTTGCTATAAATGAGCTTAACAAAATGGGCGGCGGAATTATTCTTATAAAAAATAAAAAAGTCATTGGCTCTTTGCCTCTTCCGATTGCGGGCTTGATGTCTGACAAGAGCTTTGTGGAAGTGAGCCAGACTCTGAAAAATCTTTTGGAGCTTGCTTGGAATGAACTTGGAATCAGCCGTGAAATTGAACCTTTTATGACACTTTCATTTTTGAGCCTGCCTGTAATTCCTGAAATAAAGCTTACTCCGCGCGGACTTTTTGATGTTTGCAAATTTAACTTTACGCCGATTGAAGCTGACTGATAATTTTTGTCATTTGTATTTTTCTAAATTTTTGATTATATTATAGTTTATGAAAAAACAATCAAACGAAAAAGAAATTCTAGGACTTCCAGCTGAAACTCAGCTTCCTTTAAAACTTAATATTCTTCCTATTGGCGGCCGTCCGATTTTTCCGGGAATTTTTACGCCGCTTATGATAAATAATTCCGAGGACATAAAAGTTATCGAAGATTCTTTGGCAGGCGACGGTTTCATTGGAATCGTCATGTTAAAAGAGGACAAAGAAAATCCGACTGTAGTTGATCTTCATAAAGTTGGAACTGTTGCCCGCATTATAAAAAAAATAAATTTGCCGGATGGCGGCGTGAATGTTTTTGTTTCAACTTTGCAGCGTTTTAAAATCCGCAAGGTCTTGAACAGCTCAAATCCTATTGTTGCGGCTGTTGAATATCTTGAAGACGAAGAGGACAATACTTTTGAAGTCAAAGCTCTTACGCGCGCTCTTATAAGCGAAATGAAGGAAATCAGCGAAAACAATCCGATGTTCAGCGAGGAAATGCGCCTTAATATGGTGAACATTGATCATCCTGGAAAAATCGCTGACTTCATTGTTTCAATTTTGAATATTGACAAGGAAGAACAGCAGAAAGTTCTTGAAATGACAAATGTCCACAAAAGAATGGAGCAGGTTCTTGTCTTTATAAAAAAAGAGCAGGAAATTTTCCGTGTTCAGAAAAAAATTCAGACTGAATTAAATGAAAAAGTTGAAAAAAATCAGCGTGAATATTTTTTGCGCGAGGAAATGAAAAGTATTCAGGAAGAACTTGGAATTGCCGGGGATTCAAAGACAAGCGACTATCAGAAGTTCAAGTCAAAAATAGAGTCATTCAATTTTAAAGGCGAGGTTAAAGAAGCTTTGGATAGCGAGCTTGAAAAATTTCATTTGCTTGATCCGCATGACCCTGACTACAATATGAGCCGCAATTATCTTGAAACGGTTTGTTCTCTTCCGTGGAATGACGAGCCGCTTGAAAACTACAATATTGAAAAAGCTTCAAAAATTCTTGAAAATGACCATTATGGTCTTGAAGATGTAAAAAAAAGAATCATAGAATATCTTGCGGTTCGTATGCTCAAAAACGACGGAAAAGGTTCTGTGCTTATTTTGGTTGGACCTCCGGGAGTTGGAAAAACTAGCGTTGGACGTTCAATTGCAAATGCTATGAACAAAAAATTTTTTAGATTCAGCGTAGGCGGCGAGCATGACGAGTCAAAGATAAAAGGCTTTAGACGGACTTACATTGGTTCTATGCCGGGGCAGATTATCGAAGGCTTGAAAATTACAAAGTCGAAAGCTCCTGTTTTTATGATTGATGAAGTTGACAAAATGAATGCAAGCGCGCAGGGAGATCCTTCAGCCGCATTGCTTGAAGTTCTTGACCCTGAACAAAATTCAACTTTCCGCGACAGCTATTTGAATTTACCGTTTGATTTGAGCAAGGTTTTCTTCATTCTTACTGCGAATACTTTAGACACAATTCCTCGTCCTTTGCTTGACCGCGCTGAAATAATTGAACTTTCAGGCTACATAGATCAGGAAAAAATTGAAATTGCGCGGAAATATTTGCTTCCAAAAAATCTTGTTAAAAACGGATTCAAGAAAAATCAAGTGAAATATTCAAAACAGGCTTTGGCTTTGATTGCAACAGAATATGCAAGGGAAGCTGGAGTCCGCAATTTTGAAAAGTGCATTGATAAGATAAACAGAAAACTTGCTGCCGTGGAAGTAAGCCAGCTTGAAAAAAATGGAGCATCTGATTCTGCAAAAATTGGCGAGGCTGTTGCAAAGAAAATTTTCAGCATCGATATTCCAGAAGTCAGAAAATATCTTGGCAAGGCGGTTTTTGATGAAAGCCAGATAAAAACAGCTTCTGTGCCTGGAACCGCAATTGGTCTTGCCTGGACGAGCATGGGCGGCGACACTTTGCTTTTGGAGTCAATTGCGATAAAGTCTTCTAAAGGCGGGCTTCAGCTTACAGGACAGATGGGCGATGTCATGAAGGAAAGCGCGCAGATTGCCATGAACTGGAGCCGTTTGTTTGCAATAGAAAATAAAATCAAGGACAGCAAGTGGTTTGAGGAAAACACAATTCATCTGCATATTCCTGAAGGTGCAACACCCAAGGACGGACCTAGCGCAGGAATTACAATGGCAGTAACTTTTACTTCGCTTTTAAAGGGAAAGAAAATTAAGCCGAATCTTGCAATGACAGGGGAGCTTAGCCTTACAGGGCAGGTGCTTCCGATTGGCGGACTTAGGGAAAAAACTGTCGCTGCAAAACGCAACAAGATAAAGACGATTATAATTCCAAAAGCGAATGTCCGCGACCTTGATGAAATTCCAGAGCACGTAAAAAGCGGAATAAAATTTATTCCAGTGTCCCATGTTCAGGAAGTGATTGACATTGTCTTTTAGTGTATGAAATTTGCTTTCGCTTTTTTTGCCGGATTTTTTGTTCTTGTTTCTGCTTCGTTTGCTTTTCCGTTTAATTCAAAGCTTTCGGAGCAGGAACTTGATTCAGCTTTAAATGGTGAAATTCTTATTCGGAATATCAGTTCGTACAAAAATATTTGTCTTGATGTGGAAAATGCGGAAATAAATTCCTGTCTTGATGAACTGAAAGACTTGAATCCGCGTTATTTTGTTGAAGTTCTTCAGATTAGGAAATCAATCGATGGCGATGAGGTTATAAAAAAGCTTTCTGAGCTTCTTTCAAATGTTGAGTCTTATACAGAAATTCCTTATTATTCGGAGCGGCACAAGATTACAACTCCGCTTTATTCTTACTGCAAAATTCTTTCTGATTTTCAGTCTGGCGAAATTCACAATTTTACTGTTGATATGGAAATGCCTCCTTTTGAAGTTTATACTGCGGAAATTTCTATAAAGACAGATTATGAAAATTTTCTGCTTTATAAATCAAAAAACTTAAATGATATGGCTTGTGTTTCTTTTGTGCGTGTAAAAGAAAATAATCTTAGATCTGTTGTTGCAGCCTTTAGATATAATGAATATTGGATTATTTATGGAATTGGAGCGGCAAAAGCACCAAAAATAAAATTTTTTACGCATAGAATTGAGGTCGCCTTTATTTCTCGAGTAAAATCCTTTTGCTCTTTTGCGACATCTTTTTTAGATTGAATCAATAAAATTTATAAGTATAAGAAAAGCCGTTTGGAATTTTCCAAACGGCTTTTGTAGCTTTGTTCTTAAAAATTGCTTTCTATTTCTTGAAAGCTTCAGCAACTGCAACTGCGCAAGCTACTGTGCAGCCTACCATCGGGTTGTTGCCCATTCCCATAAAGCCCATCATCTCGACGTGTGCCGGAACAGATGAAGATCCTGCGAACTGAGCGTCTGAGTGCATACGACCCAATGTGTCTGTGAATCCGTAGGAAGCAGGTCCTGCTGCCATGTTATCAGGGTGCAGTGTGCGTCCTGTTCCGCCGCCTGAAGCTACAGAGAAGTAGTTCTTTCCTGCAAGGAGGCGTTCCTTCTTGTATGTTCCCGCAACCGGATGCTGGAATCTTGTCGGGTTTGTGGAGTTTCCTGTGATTGAGACATCGACATTCTCGTGCCACATGATTGCGACTCCCTCGCGCACATCGTCAGCACCATAGCATTTTACGATGAGGCGGTCAGGATTGTTTCCGTAAGGAACTTCCTTTACGACTGTAAGAGCTTTGTCAGTTCCGTTTCCGTTGAAGTAGTCGAATTTTGTCTGAACATAAGTAAAGCCATTGATACGGCTGATAATCTGCGCTGCGTCCTTTCCAAGACCGTTCAGGATTACGCGAAGCTTGTTCTTACGGACCTTGTTTGCGTTCGCAGCGATTTTGATTGCGCCTTCAGCGGCTGCGAAAGACTCGTGTCCTGCAAGGAATGCGAAGCACTGTGTCTCCTCGGAAAGAAGACGTGCTCCAAGGTTTCCGTGTCCTAGGCCTACTTTGCGGTCATCGGCTACTGAGCCTGGAAGACAGAATGCCTGAAGTCCTTCACCGATTGCGGCGGCGGCTTCGCTTCCTGTCATGCTTCCGGCTTTCTCACCCTTTTTGAGAGCGATTGCAGAGCCGAGGACATAAGCCCATTTTGCATCTTCAAAACAGATCTGCTGTGTTGACTGGCAGATTTCATAAGGATCAAAGCCCTTTGACTTGCACAGATCGCGCGCTGCCTGAAGTCCGGCCTCTCCTTCCGCGAATCCGTATTCCTTGAGAGCCTTGTTTACCTGAGGAATGCGACCTTCAAAATCTTCAAATAATGTTGCCATTGTATTCCTCCTTATTCCTTTCTAGGGTCGATTAGCTTGACCATACCCTGATCTTCTGTAACGCGTCCGTAGTGTGTGCGTGCCTTTTCAATCGCTTCTTTCGGATCTGTTCCTGCCTTGAGAGCGTCCATGAGCTTTCCGAAGTTGATGCAGTTGTATCCGATAATCTGGTTGTCCTTGTCAACGGCGCAAGTCTCAACATATCCTTCTGTCATCTCAAGATAGCGCGGACCAGTCTTGCGTGTCGCGAACATTGTTCCGACCTGTGAGCGCAGGTTCTTTCCGAGATCCTCAAGAGATGCTCCGACTTTGAGACCGTCCTTTGAATATGCGGACTGAGTGCGTCCGTATACAATCTGAAGGAAAAGCTCGCGCATTGCTGTATTGATAGCATCGCATACAAGGTCCGTGTTAAGGGCTTCGATGATTGTCTTTCCGATGAGAATTTCAGAGGCCATAGCTGCCGAGTGTGTCATTCCTGAGCATCCGATTGTCTCGACAAGAGCCTCCTCGATAATTCCGTTCTTGACGTTGAGAGTCAGCTTGCAGGCGCCCTGCTGCGGTGCGCACCAGCCGATTCCGTGTGTGAAACCGGAAATATCTTCCTGAGTCTTTGCCTGAACCCATGCGCCTTCCTCAGGGATGGGAGCAGGTCCGTGATAAGCACCTTTTGCCAACGGGCACATGTGCTCCACTTCTGCAGTGTACTTCATACCGTTTACCTCGAGATATGTAGAAATATGAATCCGGCTAAAAATGTAAGCCTGCCGGAATCTTGGCGGAAATTATATCACTTTGAAAACGGAAATTCAATTGCTGGAATATGCGTTGCTCATCCATTGCTCACGCTTTTTAAGAAAGTCAATCATATAGTCAACTTCGCTTTCGTAAGTTTTGCGATTTTTCCAGCCGGGAGCGTGAGGCCATTGCCGTTTTCCAAGATTGTGCCAGACAGAATCATTCAGCATTACAAAAGGCTTTACATTTTTTGACTCGTTTTCAATCCAGGTGAATGAGCCAAGAAGTTTTACTTTGGTTTCGTTCCATCGTTCTGTGACTTTGCCTGCAAAATATTCATCTTCAAAAAGCCGCTTGTACCATTGGTCTTGGCTCACCCAAAATCCTTCTGGATCTTGGCAACCGTCATAGCTTATGTTTCCGCATGAAATATCCATGTCCCAAAGCGGTCCCATAAAAATTTTCTTTACCTGTGAATCGTAATAAAAATAGCAGGAAGCCTGAAATTTTGCATCGTGGTTTTTGGTAAATTCGTTTATAAGATACCAGTCAACAAAAGAATCTTCATCAATTACACTTTGCCAACCTTTTTCCGCAGATTTGAAATCAGGTGAAAAAATCACATCTTCGGCATTTTGTATTATCTGCTCCATCTGCTTGTATTCAGATTCGGATTTTTGCTCCATCCGTATGCTGATTTTTGTTCCACGTGATGTGCGGAAATTCCATTCCTTGTTAAGCCTTGAATTTACAGTTGCGAGAAATGAGCCGTTTGGAAGAGAAAGCTTTTCATATTCGATTTTTTCTGTAACTTGATAAAGTCCGTTGAATTTTCCGTTTATAAAAACTGCGGCAAACCTTGCATCTGGAGTCCACTTCATTTTGTTCCAGACATTTCTTGCAAGAAAATATGAATATTCGTTTCTAAGCGAAGTTTTGTCAGCAGTGTTTGCCATTAAAATCCATTTTTTTGACTGTTCCATTCCAAAAAGTGGAGCAGGCTTGTTTAGTTTTAGAAGGTATGGTCTTTTGTAAAGTTCCCTTGTCTGCCATGTTGTGTTTCCGTGTCCGCGGATTTTGCATGAGCCTGAAAGACCTTCTGCTTCATACATTGCCGTAACATAGTTTATTTTTGAATTTATTTTTTTCCCTGCCATCGTGTCAATGTGCATTACAGGAAGTCCTATTTCTTCGCATTTTTCAGGCGTAATCTGATTTTTTGATGAATTTGAAAACATCAGAATTAAAAGAACAGAAAGAATTGCTAGAATTGTTAAATGCAAAAAAGAGTTCGATTTTAGTTGCATATTTTTTTTATACCATTATTTGCAGTTTTCTTCAACTTTTTAACTGTTTTTACCCCCCCCCCGGATAAAGTTTTTCTCTTGACAATAAAGTATAATAGTTGTAATATCAGATTTAGTTACCGTCTGTTCGTTAACTGTCAGTTTTACAAGGAGCTTTATGGGCAAAAAATACCGCCACGAGTTTAAGTATCTTTCTCCTGAAATCACGCTTTCTGCGATTGAGCAGCGGCTGGACGCGATTCTTCCGCGCGACAAGAACGCCGGAGAGAAGGGCGAGTACGCAATCAGAAGCATTTATTTCGACGACATTTTCAACACGTGCTATCTTGAAAACGAGAACGGCACAGACCCGCGCGAGAAATTCAGAATCAGAATCTACAACTGCCAGAAAAATAGAATTTCGCTTGAATTGAAGAGAAAGGAAAACGGAATGTGTCTGAAGACTTCCTGTCCGGTTAAGCTTGAGACGCTCGAGGAGATTATGGCGGGAAAAATCCCTGACTTTACGGGCGAGACTCCTTATCTTCTTAAAAAGCTGATTTGCCAGATGCAGTTCCGCGCGCTCCGACCCGTTGAGATTGTCTCCTACGAGCGAGTTCCTTTTACTTATGACGACGGAAATGTGAGAATCACTTTTGACAGGAATCTTCGCTCTTCAAGCAACATCGGGGATTTTTTCAACGAGGATGCGGCTTTCCGCTCAATCTTTCCGTTCGGAACGAATATGATTGAGGTGAAGTACGACGAGCTTCTGCCGGATTTTATAAACGAGGCTCTCCAAACAAGCGCGCTGCAGTGGACTTCGTTCTCAAAATATTACATCTGCAGAAAGTTCGACATTCAGGGGCTTCGCTGCGGATTCAGAGCTTAAGGTGCAACACTTTATTTAATTATTTATAGAAAGCAAAAAGGAGTTTTTATGGGATTCAAGGATATTTTTAAGAAGTCGTTTATTCAGGGATTCACGAGATACGACGCGACGCCTGAGAACATCATTGTTGTGTTTTTGATTGCGGCGTTTTTCGCGCTTTACATTTTCTTTGCGTACAGGCTTTTGACGAGAAGGACTTTTTACTCGAAGTCGTTCAACATCGCGCTTCCGGCCCTTGTTCTGATTACAGCCGGCGTTATCCTTACGATACAGTCGAGCGTTGTGATTTCACTTGGTATGGTCGGCGCGCTTTCTATCGTGCGCTTCAGGACAGCGATTAAAGACCCGATGGATTTGGTTTTCCTTTTCTGGGCGATTTCAACCGGAATCATCTGCGGAGCGGGGCTTGCCCAGATTTCCTGCGTTCTTGCGTTTGTCCTGACTGTCGCGCTTTTTGTTTTTGACCGGCTTCCTGTGGCAAAAGCTCCAAAAATCCTTATGGTGAGCGGAAGCGGCTACGAGCTTGAAGAGAAAATCATGGCGATTGTTAAGGAATTCTGCAAATACTACACTGTGAAAAGCCGCGCGCTTTCAAACGGAAAAGTGAATCTCGTTGTTGAAATCCGCTCGAAAGACGACTCCGCGCTCTTGCAGAAAGTTGCGGGTACGGAAAATGTCGCCTCTTCGACAATTCTTGCGCACGACGGCGAAGTTACATATTAGATTCAGTTTTGTACTTTTATTGCAATGTTTTAACTAGGAAGAGCGGAAAATGAAAATTATTCACGGAATAAGAAGATATTCGTATGCTTTTGGTCTTTCGCTCTTCTTGCTTGCGTTTGGAGCTCTTTTTGCATTTCTTATTTCTTCTGACAGAAAAATTACACTTTCTGAATGTGAAAAACTCGGGTTTCCGATTCTTGAAATTTCCACAGACAAACTTAAGGAAATAAAAAGCAAGGAAAAATATGTAAAAGCTACTTTTACGCTCAAAAATTCTACAGAATATGAAGAGATTTCAGGCAAATGCAAGCTGCGCGGACACGGAAATTCTACTTGGAAAACAACTTTCACGCAAAAAAAGCCTTATCTTTTAAAACTTGAAAGTCCAGCAAGTCTTCTTGGAATGAAAGGCGCGCGCAAATGGATTTTGATGGCAAATGCTGCCGACCGTTCAATGCTCAGAAATTATTACGCCGAATATCTTACGCACAATGTTTGGAACAATATGCGGTGGAATCCTGAGTCTCGCTATGTAACGCTTTTTATAAATGGAAAATATCGTGGACTTTATGGAATAACTGAAAAAGTTGAAGTTGTAGAAAATCGCGTTGAGTTTGATAGCGAAGGCTTTCTTGCTGAAATCGACAGCCATTCAGGACGGCCGTACTCTTTTTCAACTAATTCAAGGCTGAATTTTAATATTCGTTCACCAAAATCGACTTTGGAAAATTACAAGAAATGGGCGGCAAAAATTGAGTCGCTTGAAAAGCTTCTTTATTCAGATGATTGGAATGAAGTTGATGGATACAAGAAGTATTTTGACATGGATTCGTTCGTTGATTGGTACTTGCTTGCGGAATTCTCCAAGAACTACGATGCGAATTTCTACAATTCGATCTTTATGAACTATGATTATTCGACGGAAACGCTTTATATGGGACCTGCATGGGATCACGACATCGGATTTGGAAATACCTCAAAAAGCACAACTACTCCAGAAAGCTATGGTTCGCTTTTAAGTAATAATGCCTGGATTCAGATGTTCAACTTTTTCGATCCTCTAAAGAATTCATCTGCGGCAAAAGACTATGAAGGATTTTTAATTAACCAGGGCAGCTGGTACAACAGAATGTTTGGTGATGACGAATTTGTTGCCCTTGTAAAAAAACGCTGGGTGGAGACAAGAGGTCAACTAAAAGATTCCTTTGAATGGCTCCGTGAGCAAGGTGAGTTTTTGGATGAAGCCGCAGAACTTAATGATTCTGTATGGCACATAATAGGAAGCGCAAACTGGCCACGCGCGCCGGGCTACCGCTCAAGAAAGACTTACAAGAGCGAAGTTGATTTTCTTGTAGACTGGTGTGAAAAAAGATTCGAATGGTTCGATATGATTTTTATGGAATAGATTCAATTTTGAGTTTTTTTTGTTTCTTTGCACCACATAGAAATAACTCAAAATACAGTTTCTTAAAAATCAACTTCATCCAATGTAGTATTCTTTGTTATTTCTTTTTGCTGAAAATTCTGTAGTTTAGCCATGGGAATATTGTATTTTTTCTTTCACATGAAGTTAGCCATTCTGTGCTTACAGTGTTGCTTGCTAGTGAGTCAAACACACGTGTGAAAGAAAGAATTTCATCTTTGAATATTTCTTTTATATAATCTGGTGTTTTTCTGTCATGAATCATTGCTGGCCAGTCTCCGCTTTGCGCTAAAAGCACTTGTTTTGCCGCCATATTCAAAAGACGTTCTTTTAGTGAAGTTTCAGAAGGAAATCTTTCTGCAAGGTCTATTATGCGCTGTGTTGCTTTTCTTGTGTAGCGTATCATCCAGCTGTTGGAATTGTCCAAAAGATCTTCTCCGTATCCCAAGCCATTTGCAGAGCATTGGTAAGGCTCAATTTTAGGCAAGGAAAACTGCTTGTCTATAAGATTTTTGCAAAGTTCAAATTCAAATCCTCTTTTGCTTGCACGGCATCTGATTACATTTTCAAGCCATTCAACGCCTTCATGCCATTTCTGCCCAAGAAATTCAGCTGGAATTGTGCATACTAGAACTGCGTCTTTTTCCTCCATTATATTTGCTGCTTGTTCAAGTTTTTCTGCCTTGGAACTGTAAAAGCTAAGAGCGTCTTTTATAATCTGTTTTTTTGCTTGTGCAGAATTATAAGGAACAAGGTTGTTATCTTCGCTTTCGTTGCTCCAATATTTGAATCCGGTTGGAATTCTTGCGTCTGTTTTTCCAAAGAAATCGCCGAGTTTTTCCTGCTCAAGGTCAAATCCTATATCGCGGATTTGTGAGCGATAGGCTTCATTCGTAGAAATCCCCTCTTCGCCTGCTATGTCTTGCAGAGTGTCTGGATCACTTCCGAAAATTACAAGCGAGCTTTTTGTTCTGACAGGCGAAAATATTCCTTCTTGCGGGCACTGCTCAGAAAATAAAATTGCCCTTGCGTCAAGAATAGTATAATTTACTCCATAAGAACGTAGCGGTCTTTCAAGATTCTTATCCCAGCCCATATATGGAAGCCAGAATCCGTCTCCTGTGTCACCAAAAAAATTTCTCTGCGAATAAAGTCCTGTTTCTATTTGAGCATTAATGGCTTCTGCGTAATCGCTATAGTGTGGAAGATACGAAAATGTTGCGGCAGTTGGAATAAGCTCAAGAATGCCGAGCTTTTCAAAGTATTTTATTTTTCCAAGAAGATTTTTCTCATAGGTTTCTGTAAAGTCTGCTTTAGTTTTCTCTATAAATTCAAGACAGTTTTTTGCCTGCTCAAGGCAATTGGAATCTTTGCATCTTAAAACTTCTGCATCTCCAAGCTTGATCAGCTCGTCAAGATATTCTATATATTTGTCTTGAATTCTTGAATCAGAAAGAAGCGTGCAAATTGATGGTGAAATTACAAGCCCGAGCTTGAAGGGAATATTTTCTTTTTCAAGCTGGCAGAACATATTCAAAAGTGGAATGTAAGTTTCTGTTATTGCGGAAAAAAGCAGGCTATATTGAACCTGAAAACCTTCTTTATCTTCGGTCTGTGGAATATAACCTTGGTTCGCTTCAATTATTAAAACAAGTTTTTTTTCAGACATTGTTGATTCCTTTAGTTTGAAAATGACTGTCTATGGTTCAGGAAGTTGTCATGCAGAATTTTCTTTATTCCGGAAAGCTGTACAAGCGGCGGAAAGTCAAACTTTTTTCCCGGCTGCATTTCAATAATTTTTTTGCTTTCTTCTGGAATTTCAATCATTCTAGTTGATGCAAGAATTTCTGCGCTTTTTCCGCTGAAAGAAGCTGCAAGGTCTATTCTTGCAAACTTTTTTCCGCCTGGAATCATAATATACTGCTCGTTTGGTTCAAGAGGAATTTTTACATCAAAAGAATCGTCTGATTTTTCTGATTCAGCAGAGTCAAAAAATGAAATATGGAGAAATGCGCTTTCAAATGAAAAATCTTGAGACAGTGTTGAAACGTCAGATTCCTTTATGTCCCAAAGCACAAAAAGCCATGCTGGATTTCTGATAACGGCATCTATGCAAGTATTGTTGTATGTTTTTGGAAGAGTGTCTGGAACTGGCTCATCATCGTCTGAAATTTGAACTTCTGGCTTTTTTTCTGTTGATTCAGACTCTTCTTCCGCCTCTAAAAGCTCTCCAATTATAAAACGGCGGTCAAGGTCGCCAGGAATATCTATTCCATATTTATCAGCAAAGGCGATAAGTTGTGATGTTGACATTGCCTCTAGTTGCTGTCGGGATACAAATTTCATAACCTGCTAATAATCGCTAAAAAAGAAACTTTTGTCAATGTAGATTCCGATGTTCATTGGTAACTAGTGGCAATAAAAGTTGTTGAAAATAGGCGTCTTTTTTTATAAAATGGCGGAATGATAAAAGCTACAGGTTCACAGATTATTTTAAAGCTTCTTGAAATGGAAGGCGTTAAGTTTGTCGCAGGAATTCCGGGAGGTCAGATTCTTCCTTTGTACGATGAATTGAATAAATCTTCTATAAAACATATTTTAGTGCGCCATGAACAGGCTGCTGGCTTTATTGCTCAGGGAATGTCTCGTTCAACAGGGATTCCCGCTGTTTGCATGGCGACTTCCGGACCTGGCGCAATGAATCTTCTTACTGCCATTGCGGATGCAAGGTGCGATTCAATTCCAATTGTTGCAATTACAGGCCAGGTTAATACATCTTTAATTGGAACGGATGCTTTTCAGGAAGCTGATACATTCGGTCTTTCTTTCCCTATTACAAAGCACAGCATGATGGTAAAGTCTGTTTCAGAACTTCTTACAGCAATTCCTCTTGCATTTGAAATTGCTTCTAGCGGACGTCCTGGACCGGTTCTTGTAGATGTTCCGCGCGACGTTCAGACTGGATTTGCGGAATTTGAAGAATGGCCTAAAATCCGCTCCTCTGAGGAAGTAAAGAAATCTGTTTTTGCAAGAAAGTTTTCTACTCCAGAAGATAAAATTCCTTGTGTTGTTGAAGAAATGGCACAGGCTCTTTTGTCTGCTGAACGTCCTGTGTTTTATATTGGAGGCGGATGTAATTCACCTGTGGCTTCATCTAGTATAAAAAATCTTCTTGAGTCTTTTGATGCTGTGGCTGTAACAAGCCTTATGGGCATTGGCTCATTGCCTAAGAACTTTAAAAGCAATCTTGGCATGGTTGGAATGCACGGCTCTTATGCGGCAAACAAGGCAATGCATGATGCTGATGTGGTTCTTGCAATGGGAGTGCGCTTTGATGACAGAGCTACAGGTGTGATTGCGAAATTCTGCCCGGAAGCAAAAATTCTTCATATAGATATTGACGCTGCTGAAATAAATAAAATACTCCCTTCTAGCTGCTCTTTAGTTTGCGATGTTGAAGTAGCTCTTCCTCTTCTTGTTTCAAGAATAAAAGAATATGATGATAAGAAATTTGCCACTCAAAGGAAGTCGTGGCTGGAATCTCTTTGTTCTATTTTTAAGCAGACAGAAAGCTTTGAGCTTGGACGTGGAAAAAAAACAGATTCAGTAAATCCGCGTAAGTTTATAAATGAAATTCCTTTGAATGCAAAAAAAGCGGGGCTTTCTTCAAAAGATATAATTGTTACAACGGATGTAGGACAGCACCAGATGTGGGCAGCTCAGTATTATCCTGTGGAATATCCTCGTCAGTTTTTAACAAGCGGTTCTTTGGGAACTATGGGCTTTGGTTTGCCTGCTGCTATTGGAGCTGCTATTGCAAATCCTGAAAAGAAGATTGTGTGTATTTCTGGAGACGGAAGCATTCTTATGAATCTTCAGGAGCTTGCGACTTTGAGCGAGCTTAACTTAAATGTTACAGTTATTGTTCTTGAAAACGGCGTGCTTGGAATGGTTCATCAGCAGCAGGAATATCTTTTTGAAAAGAACTACAGTGCAAGTGAGTTTATAAAGAATCCTGATTTGCTGAAAATTTCGGAGGGATTCGGAATTGAATCTATTGATGCAAATTCAGACTCTTTATGGGCAGAGAAGGCATTTTCAAAAGGTCCTAGGTTCGTGCGGCTTAGAATAGAAAGAGATGAAAACGTTCTTCCGTTTGTAAAGGCGGGAAGTGCCAATATTGATGCAATAAGAAACTGAAAAAACTAAAATATTCCCATGTTCTAAGTTTGTCTTTCCGCTTGCTTGTTGCATGGGAATGTAAAACTTTCATGTTGCGTGATAAAAATGTAGTTTCTTGCCTTAAAGTTCCATTGCGGTTTCTGAAAGTTCTTTTCTCATAAAGTGCCTTTCACTTGGGGAAGAATCTTCCGCCGGATAGCCAATGTCCAGCAGGCATACAAGCTCAAAATCTTTTATCTGCGGAAAAGCCTCATAGATTTTTTGACTGTCATATCCTCTTGCCCATAACGTTCCAAGCCCAAGCTCTGTTGCTTCCATCATCATTGCTGTTGTTACTATGGCTGCGTCAACTTCTCCTCCATCATAGTCTGGATAATGAATGTCCGCAGTATTTTTGTAGCTTGTTTTTTTATCATAGCAAACCATAAGTACAACAGGCGCGTGATAAGACATTGGTGTTGCATTGTAAATTTTCTCTAATGCATCCTTGCTTTTTATGATGAATATTTTGTGCGACTGGCTGTTTTTTGCTGTTGGAGCTAGACGCCCTGCCTCAAGAATTTTTTCAAGTTTTTCATCTTCAATCTTCTGGCTTGAAAATTTCCTTACAGAATACCTTTTTTTTGAAAGCTCAATGAAATCCATTTTTCCTCCTAAGATTATCGGGTCGAGCCCGATAATGACATTTTAATATTTAAAAAGTCGAACTTCAGACTATCTATAAAAGTATATTAAACTTATTGATTATTATTTTCAATTTTTTTTCTAAAATCTTTTTATTTATTTGAAAAAGTATTAATATTGTAACATGGGATTTTCAAGAGAAGAATTAGCGGAAAAATTTTTGAGGACTTACGTAAAGCCTTTCACCGCAAAGGATATGAGAAAAGTCTTGAACACCCTTGGCTTTTCAGCTTCGCTAGAGGATGCAGTGGATTTTCTTTGCTCAAGCCCTAATGTTCTTGAGCTTGAGGACGGAAGATTTGTTACCCATGCAGGAGCTTTTACTGGTGAGATTTTCAGCATAGTTCCTACAGCTAAAGAAGCAGAGCAGGGCGTTTTTGTTCCTGGCGACAGATGTATGCCTTTTGTGGAAACAGATAGAATTTCTTCAACGCTCCGTTTTTATGTAAAAGGAAAAAAAGTTCCGTCCAAGGTTGGTGTTTTTGATAGCGATGATGCTATCGATATGTTCATGCTTTATGGAGAAGAATATGCTCCCCAGTATATAGCCGCCGACCCTGCGAACAAAGATTTGGATTTGGTTTCGCGCGACTTTGAGCTTTCAAATACAGTTAATCTTACTGGGCTTGACTTGGACTACCTTTCAGAAAAGTACGGATATAAAAAAGGCGACAGAATTCTTTGCTGTGTTACTGACTGGAATGCTGGAAAACTTAATATGATGATTCTGCATAGCGATGAAACTAGTTTTGACAAGGGCGAAATTGGGGAAAAGCGGATTGAGTGGTTTGCGGAGCTTGAAAAAAGGCTTCTTGACTGTTTTGAAAAACGTGGACCAATGACTTCAATAGAAGAGCAGCTTGTTACAGTTTTTTTTGAAAATAGAAGGACACTGTGCGTTCCTTACTGCGGCTCAACGGAAGAACTTCTGTTTAAACATACAAATAAGATTTCTTTTGAGCATTACGGAGTGGAAACAAGACTGTGGAGAAAAGGAGAAGAAGTTCCTGCGTTCGGAAAATGGAATTCTACGCTTGCACTGTTAAATAATGAGTTGAAAAAAAACATTACATTTGCGGAATACACTCTTAATTCTATCCCAGAGTTTGTGTATGACCAAATCATACTTGATGCTCTTTATCAAAAAAAAACAGACTATGCAAAGTATGCGATAGACTTTATATGCCGAGATGACTTTTCTCTTGACGACATTCAGATTCAAAAAATTATCTTGTCGCTTAAAGAAAGATATGCTATTCTTCAGAAAGATTACAACTGGTTTGCAGATCAGACTCTTGGAGCAGTCAGAAAGAAGACACTGGAACTTTATGGAAATGTTTCTTCCCTAGTAAGGAAAATCGATTTTCTTGGTGAATTGATTCTGAACCTCCCGAGCCAGGAAGTTGTGGTTTTGGCTCAGCTTCATGGACATATTTTGCGTATGCTTGAAACTATAGCTTCTGATCCGACTGCAGAAGAAACTGCAGATGCGCTGCTTCTTTCATTAGACGGAATGGAATGGAACTTTGAGGATATAAAGGGAATTCTTGAGTCTTCTCTTGCAAAGGAAAAGCAAAGCCAGTTCAAGGTTATAAAAGGCGGTTCATGCGTTGCTGGCAGAATGAGTTCTTTTAAGAAAAAGTAAAAGTGGGTTACAAGGAGTGTACTGTTTATGGAAGATTTTGATATTGGTATTCTTTTTGAGCGTGGAGAAGTTTTAGAGAATGTGCCGGGAAATTCCTGTGCGAAAATCTTTGAGTATATATGCGACCGAATTGTTGTGCCTTCTGGTCTTACTGCTCACCAGCTTCAAAAAGAACTTGTTGAGCGTGAAAAAGTTCTTAGCACGGCTGTTGGAAATGGAATTGCAATTCCTCATCCTCGTTATCCTCTTGTAAAAGACAGCTCTGAAAGTAAGATTGTTGTCGCATATTTACGAGAGCCTATGGATATGCAGGCTCCTGATGTAAAAAAAGTTTATGTGATGTTTATTATTCTTTCTGATTCTGCGCAGTTCCATATAAAAGTTCTGTCTGCCTTGGCGACTTTATTTAAGAATGAAAAATTCCGCAAGGGAATTCAGGCTTGTCCTTCAAAAGGCGAGCTTTTGGACTTGCTTAGAAGAATTTCACGTCCTGAACTCTTATAGTAAACAGCCTTTGTTTTTTAACCTTTAGATGATTGAAAAAACATACGCTTAGTTGTAGAATACCACTAAAATTTTCCTTAATTTTAGTGGAGTGTAACAACTATGGACACAAAAGCTATCGAAGCTGTCGCTTTGTCAATCAGAAGCCTTTCTATGGATGCAATCCAAAAGGCAAATTCAGGTCATCCAGGACTTCCTCTTGGTGCTGCGGAAGTCGCTGCTGTTCTTTATGGTGAGCTTTTAAAGCATAATCCTGCTGATTCAAAATGGGCGGATAGAGATCGGTTTATTCTTTCCGCTGGACATGGCTCGATGTTGCTTTATTCAATTCTTCATCTTTCAGGATATAAAGTTTCACTTGATGATATAAAGACATTCCGTCAGATTGGCTCAAAATGCCCTGGACATCCTGAATATGGCGAAACAGATGGTGTCGAATGCACATCTGGACCGCTTGGACAGGGAATTGCAGCCGCAGTTGGAATGGCGATTGCTGAAACAATGCTCGCTGCACGCTTTAATACTCCAAAGCACACAATTGTTGACCATTATACTTATACTCTCGTTGGCGAAGGTTGCCTTGAAGAAGGTGTTTCATCAGAAGCCAGTTCTCTTGCCGGAAATCTTGGTCTTGGAAAACTTATCGTATTCTATGATGAAAATAAGATTTCAATTGATGGAAATACAGATATAACATTCACAGATGACATTGAAAAACGCTACCTTTCTTACGGTTGGCAGGTTTTGCGTGGCTCTATGTATAACGTAGGTGAAATTGCAGACCTCGTTGAAATTGCAAAGCGCGACACTTCAAAACCTTCTTTAATTATTCTTAAGTCTGTGATTGGCAAAGGCGCTCCAAAGCAGGGAACTGCTGATGTGCATGGCGCTCCTCTTGGAGAGGAAGGCTGCAAGGCTGCAAAGACTGCTCTTGGAATTCCATCTGATGAGCAGTTCTGGGTTGCTCCTGAAGCGTATAAGTACTTTGAAGAAAAGAGACTTGAATGGGCAAAAGCTGAAGAAAACTGGAACAAGACATTTGCTGAATGGGCAAAAGAAAATCCAGAACTTGCAAAGAAATGGGATTCCTATTGGAATCACAAGGCAACAGGCGAGTGTGAATCCCCTTCTTATAAGGCTGGAGACAAGCTTGCTACACGTGATGCCAGTGGAAAAAGCCTTAACTGCATGGCTAAACGCTATGAATGGCTTGTGGGCGGTTCTGCTGACTTGCAGGGACCTAACAAGACAAAAGTTGCTGACGATGACGGTGTTTATAGCAAGTCAAACAGAAAAGGCCGCACAATTGAATACGGAATCCGTGAGTTTGCGATGAGCCAGGTTATGAGCGGAATCAATTTGCATGGAGGACTTAGAGCTTTCGGGGCTACATTCCTTGTGTTCAGCGACTATCTGCGTCCTTCTTTGCGTGTTGCAGCTTTGAGCAAGCTTCCTAACATCTATATCTTCACACATGATTCAATCTATGTAGGTGAAGACGGTCCTACACATCAACCTGTTGAAACAAATGCGGCTTTGCGCTGTATTCCTAATGTGCAGTTCC
Organism: Treponema sp. UBA6852; assembly: GCA_002449305.1. GTDB lineage: Bacteria > Spirochaetota > Spirochaetia > Treponematales > Treponemataceae > Treponema_D. Next base: position 55,396 of record DKDI01000048.1, on the reverse strand, counting down.
TGCGTCCGGGCGATGCAGAAGAATCTGCTGTTGCATGGGAAATGGCGCTTGAAAGCACAAATCATCCGGTTTGCATGGCATTTACAAGACAGGCAATCACTGTATATGAAAAGGCAGACAAAGATTGGAAGAATACTGTAAGAAAAGGCGCGTATATAGTTCAGGAAGGAACGAAGAATCCTGATATTACAATCCTTGCAACAGGCTCTGAAGTTGAAATGTCTTTGAATGCTGCAAAGATTATTTCTGGCAAAAATATTCGTGTTGTTTCTGTTATGGACAAGACTTTGTTTGAAAAACAGGATGAATCGTTCCAGAAAGAAATAATCGGTAATGCAAAGCGTGTTGTTGTTGCAGAAGCCGGTGTAAGTTTTGGCTGGGAAAAATATGTTTCAAGCGAAAAGGACTTGTTTACAATTGACCGTTTTGGCGAGTCTGGTCCTGCTGCAAAAGTAGCTGAAGATCTCAAGTTTACTTCTGCTTATTTGGCAAAAGTCTTGGAATGCTAATTTCTCATTAGACTAATTTATAAACGAAAGTCCCGGAGCCATAATGCAGATATACTCCGGGACTTTTTTGTTTATTCCTCTATCATAATAGGAATTTTACTTATTCCTGTTATTGGAGTTTTTAACTCATATCCACTTCTTTCTGATGTGCAGATTTGTATAAAGTATTTCTTTCCTGCTGTAAGCAAACGAGGAAGATGAAATTCAAGCATTTTAGATGTATTTCTTGTTATAAATTCTTCTGGAACTTTTATCCAGGTAGATTCATCTTCTGTTGGCTCGTTATTTTCTGTTTCTGGAACAAACCATATTCCGCTTTCTGCGCCTCCGATTTTTAGTTTTTTCCCAATAAGACGTGCACTGAATGTGGCTTTTAGTGTCTTATCCTTTGTTCCGTCTACAGGATTTTCGATTTGTGAAATTTGAGGAGATGGAGTTGTTACAGAGGTTACAGATGCACTTATGGTTTTAAGTTTTTCGTTTAATTGTTCATTTGCGCAAAAACGCGCTTCAAAGCCTGTTATGATTTCTGCCTCTGGTGTAAGTGACTTTATTCCATTGCAAGGGGCAATGTAAAGCTTGCAGATTTCCATTATGTCTACTGCAAAACCAAGTTCTGCCTGCTCAAGAATTTCCTTTTTCAACAGTTCCATGGCATGACCTACCTGATAACGGTCAATTCCCTGATTATGAGCAGAAACAAGATCTAGAATTTGATCTGTTGTTACTGTTTTTCTTGGAACACGGGCAATGTATGTGTGCTCCTTGAAATAGCAAGGTGTTAATGTTACAGCGAAGTTTGTTTTACGCTTTGTGTCGATGTTTATCATAATATTGACTCCTTTGTATTATTTTTATTTGTCTGTTGTTTTTACCACTATAGTTTTAGACAACGTCTTTTTTCTTTTGGTGGTTTGAAAGATCTGCGGAAGTTTTTTACTTTTTATAGAATTTTTCTAGCCTGTTTTCCGCAACATGATTTTTAGACTTTTTTACTGCATAGTGTCAGTTAAGAAGTCTTATTTTTTATTTTCATTTTCTTTTCCTCCTTTTTTTACATTTTCAATAAAAACTTGAAAATGCTGTTTGTTTTTTTTATTTATAACTATGTTATTGCCTTAAATTAAAAAAAAATGCCGGTTTTTTAGATAAAAATATAGAAATTTTTATTTTTTTTTCTAATTTGCAGATGAAATAATTCATAAGCTATTGAGTAAGGTTTATTTAGGTTATGGTTGTTTTTATTGTTAGGGTATCCGCAATATTTACTGCTTGCTGTATATAAATTGCTGGATAACTTATCTATGAGGATGCATATAAGCTATACGCATTCTCATAGATACGCTGTAATGATTTGTATGAATAGTCTGACAAAGAGTTGTGAAAATAGCATGACGAACTTCATTACATACAACTTGGCTGAGAGCTATTCTTATAAGTTGTATAAATTGTGTATTATAAGTTGAGAAAGAGATATGCCTATAATCTATGGAACGTATACTCTGTTAGCGTCGGGAGAAAACAACCGCCACGAGTCAGGCGGAATTAACCAAAAAAAGTCAAAAGAAAAAAGCCATTATCAATTTTAGCCATAATCCTTAGAATGGTGTTTGACCTAAATCCCATCGAAGGAGAAAAATGAATGACAGAATTGATAATGACCGCAAACTGAGTTTACCACAGGCGCTAGAAGTAATTAAGACCCGCGAAGGTGAAAATTTTTCAAATGAAAAAGTAAATCTTGCTGAGCTTCATCGAATGACCGGAATAACGCGTGGAAAACTCCGGCGGCTGAAAAAGAACAGTTTTGAAGAAAAGCCAAATGGAAACAAGGGAAAATCAGCTGCAGTAAATGTTCTTTCAGGTTACGAATCCGTACTGAACAATTTCCTCAAGACAAACATAACTAACTCCCAGGTCTGTTTTGAACGATTGCAGGAACTTGGATATGAGGGCGGACTCACATCGATAAAAGTTTATATCCAGAAGCACAAGAATCTTGCGCCTGCACCGCGGCAGATAATTTCCCCGCAGGGAAACCGTGGCAGAAGGTTTTCAACAGAACCGGGACAGAGCTATCAGATGGACTGGGGATTTGTTGATGTTCTTGCAGAGAACGGCGAAATAATCCAGGCAGCCTGCTTTGCCATGATTTGCCATCATTGCGGACAACGGTTCATTGAATTTTTTCCAAACGCAAAGCAGGAAAATCTGTTCATCGGAATGCTTCATGCATTCAAGTATATGGGCATTCCAAAAACTGTTCTTACAGACAACATGAAGTCCGTCGTTACAAAAAGAGACTGCAACGGAAGACCTGTCTGGAACCATGACTATGAAGTTTTCATGAAGACCGTCAGATTCGAGACCAGATTGTGCAAGCCATACCATCCTTTCACAAAAGGAAAGGTTGAACGGCTTGTACAGTTCGTGAAGGGAAATTTTCTTGCAGGAAGAACATTCATGAATGTCACTGACCTGAATGAACAGGCACTGGACTGGTGCAACAGACAGAATTCAAGATACCAGAAATCATTGAACCTTATTCCAAATGATGTTCATGCGGAAAAATGCCTTCTGGTAGCGGCAGAACTTAAGAAACGCGAGGAGCTGTTTGTATATCTATGCCCGGAAAGACGTATTTCCTTTGACGGTTTTGTGAACTATGAAGGCAGACGATTCGGTGTTCCGTACATATACACGCAGAAAACGGTACATGTATACAGGCATGGCCATGAACTTCTGATTTATTCTGAAGATATGAAGCAAAAGCTTGTTACGCATGAAGTAACCTGGAGCCGTTATGACAGCTACTGCAAGGATCAGTATGCAAGGCCTGACCAGCCTGAAGAATTCCCTACGGCAGATGTAAAGACTCTGATAGAGCAGATTATACAGCCAGACGAAGAAGACTATTTTGACCAGTTCGATTTCAGCGGAGGAGATGATGAATAGCGATATTATTTCCTAATTGGGCAACAGTCTTGATGTTCTGAAAATGAAGATTACAGAGCAGGAAATTGCCGATTACATGATTGAAAGAGAATTCTCTGGCTTACAGATGCAGGCCGTAGCAGATGTGTTTGCAGAATTTGCAGAAAGGAAACAAGAGGGTTCCGTAAACTTTCTTCTGAAATGTTCCCGTCTTCCGATGAAGAATTCCAAGACTTTCGAGAACTTTGATTTTTCGGAACTCTCGGGAAAAGGACTCGAAAAGCTCAAGTCGATAACGACCCTGGCACCGCTTTATGCACACAGGAATCTTGCATTCATCGGGCCTGCAGGAACCGGGAAGGCTCATCTTGCAATGGCGTTTGGGTATGAATGCTGCAAGAGAATGCTGAAGACTTGTTTTATCAAGATGACGGAACTGAACGACATGTTCACAGAAGCCAGGAAATATGGCCGTGAAAACAGAGTCATTAGTTCTCTGGTAAAACCGTCCTGCCTCGTAATTGATGAGGTCGGTTACTGCAATTTTGACACCGAAAACACAAGGTTGTTTTTCGACATGATTGACCGCCGTTACAACAAGGAAGGAAATTTCAACATTATTTTCACAAGCAACAAGCAGCCGAAATTCTGGAAGCAGTGCTTTGCAGAAGAAGATACTTTGAAATGTGCAATGGACAGAATCTTTGATGATGTGATGATTTTCAATTTTTCTGGTTCAAGCCATCGTGGTCAAAAGCGGGAAGCATTCAACCTGACCACGAAAAAAGTGCAAACTGTTACTGACAGCATTCAGGAAATCGAATAAAATTTGAATTGTGAGATGGGATTTTTGGTCATTTTCGTCTGACTAAAATTGGCGATTTTCTCCCGACTCGTAATGGTTAAATTCGCCGGACGCTAACAACTCCATTGGTAATGAAGATAATATGCCGATAAGTCTACCTGAGATTTGTCTTTATTCCGCGTGCCAGTTTTCCCTGATTGCCTTGTAAAGCTCTTTTCTCATGCTTTCTATGACTGTGTCTGTGATTATGCGGATTTTCTGTTCATCTTTTTTTTCGACTTCTGATTTCTTGAAAAGTACTTCAGGCTCAACGTTCAGGGCTGCGGCGATTTTTTCGATTGTGGAAAGTTTGGGCACATTCTTGTAGGTTTCCATAAGCCCGATATAGCTTGTCGCCGTGTTGCATGCTTCTGCCAGCTGTTCCTGCGTGATGTGCTTTTCCTTGCGAATTCTTTTTATGTTGTCGATTACTGTCTTTTCTAAATCCATTTTATATCAAGATAGATATATTTATATATAATTTTAATTGATTAATTTGATATAGTAGTATATTATTTTTGATATAATTCTATATTGGGAAAAATCCATGGTTGTTGGAGGAAGAAATGAAAAAAATTGGATGCCTGGCGCTTGCCGCTGTGCTTGGATTGATGGTTGTCGGATGTGCGAGTACTAATTCTAAAGAAAACAAACCAATTGAGTTAAAAAACAAGGACATTAATTTTAATTCTGAAAAAGGCTCTTTGTTTGTTTCGAATAATACGGCTGAAGATGTTGTGGTTTTTGTTGGTAAGGTTGAGAAAGGAAATCTAATCGGTGGAATTCATGCTAACACATCAAGGTCATTTGATATTTCAAAGATTCCTGGAATTCCTTCTAGTGGTTCTTTATTGGTTCGTGTTGCTACTGCTAATTTATATAAAGAAAAGGCTAGAATTACAGAAGAAGATGTTATTTATACAGGTCTTGTTGTATATGATTTGAATGACTCTGGGGACAAGATTTCTTTGTCGATTTACAGAGGTGTTGATGCTAGCCAGAAGGAATGCATTTATGTAAGCAATGAATCAGAAAATTTTGTTCTTGAACTTAGGTTGGGTAATCCTTCCCAAGGTGAAGTTATTGCAACATTAGCTCCGTTAACAACAAATAAAAGAATCTATTTGAGCGCAAGAGATGATAGTCTTTCTTATGATTTTTATCCGACTTTTATTTATGTAAATCCCAAAACAAATGAAAAAACTTCAATGAATAATCCTGGAAAAGCAGATAGAAAGCGAGCGTATCCAGAGCCTATTGGTGGTGATATAACTCCAATTAGATTTGAAGGTCCGTCTGCTTCAAATGTTGGATATGATGTTGCATTTGTAAGTGTTCAGAATGATACAAATTCTGGAATTGAATTTAGAAATGCCGGAACTCCTTTAAAAAATCAAAAGGGTAGAAGATTTACAGCTTCTGGCAGGACTGATGTATATGAGATTTCATCTCAGAATGGTGAGGCTGGAAAACTTTATACATCTCTCACTTTTGAATTTGATAATTTTACAAAGAAGAAAATATCTCCTTTTACATTCCTTCCAGGGTATAAATACGATGTGATTGTTACAGAACTTGATGGCAATTATCAGTATGACATCCGCGAAGTAGGTAAGAAGAGCCTTGTTGAGGATGCTCGCATCCAGCTCTTTATGGAATAAAATTGTAGAGTTTTCCTTTCTTGTTTAGAAAGGAAAACTTTTTCTATATGAAAAGAATTACTTTTGCTTGTACTATATACATTTTTTCTCTTGTTTTACTAACTGCTTGTGCAACAGCGAATAATTCTGTAGCTCAGAAAAATGTATACATCGATAATTGCTTTGAAACTTTAATAAAGAATAATTCTGACTTTGATATTGAAATTGATGAAACTAAAGTTTCTGCAAAGTCTAGCGTGGCTCATAAATTCCCACTTCATGATTCTGCTCTTTATGATGGATGGGAAGTTTTATATAAAATTCCTTTTACAAAAGATATTTTTTTCTATTTGCGTAATAAAATAGCTATAACAGATAATCAAGTTGAATTACTAATAGAAAAACCTATTGAAAATCAAAGTTTTGACAATTATTTGATTTTGAAAAACAATTCCAAAATTTCTGTTCAAATCTCAAACGGAATATCCTTGTTTCCGTGTTTTTTGAACGGTCAGGTAAATAGCAGAAATTCAAATCCCGAATATTATATTTCTTCTAGAGATGTTGCAGCTTTAAAAGTTCCTTCTGATAACACAAAATTGTTTGTTCAAGAAGGAAATAAAATGTCTAGCAGTTGGAAAATACCTTTAAGTAAAAAAAATAAGACAGGTTTTGTTTACACTTATACTTTTGATGGAGAGAAAGTTGTTTTTGAAGATGCTCGCCCGATTGTGAAAATAAATGAGCCTCTGTGGAATAAAGATTATTCTGATACGGCACTTTTAAAAACATTTGGCTCAAAAAATGAAAATTCTATATTTTGCATTGGAAATAAAATAGAAGAGGATAAAAACAAAAATAAGTTTTTAAGTGCATGTTTTGGATGCTTTGAAAATACTGGAACGAAAAAATGGGAGTCTAGTTTTTCTGAAAAAAATGCTGATAACAAAATTTATGACGGAGTTTTACTTGAAAACAAGATAATCTGCGTGGGACAGAGCATGAACGAAAAATCGGAGTCTGGTCTTGTGCTTGTTGCAGATTCTAAAAATGGTCATATTGAGTCGTTTAAGATTCCCGAACTTTTAGGACTTTTTTCTATAAGCTCATTCGGATCAAATATTCTTGCAACTGGATTCGGCTCTGCTGGTAGTCTTACTGTTCTAAAAATTTCTTTTGAAAATGACCATCCGATTTTTTCCTTAGTGCCATTGGAACTTCCTTTAGCAGAATCAAATCTTGTGAATCATGCATTATGTCTGTATGACACTGAATGTGAGAAAATCATTTTGCTCTGCAACAGACAAAATGAAAATGGAGAAGTTCTTTCTTCTGTATTATATAAATTTTCTTATGACGGAAAACTTATTTCAAAAGAAGATTTTGTACAAAGTATAAAGTCTGTATCATGCGTGGTTCTAAATAATAGCGGGGAGGTTTTTGCAGGAGCGGAAACTTTTGAAAGTGAAAACACATCTGCTGTTATAATAAAACTTCTGCCTAATGAAAGTTGGAATTATTTTTACCGTAATGAAAATCCATCATCGTTTATAACATCTCTTTGTCTTTCTGAAAGTGAAGACTTTATTGCTGTTTCTGGTGTTCAAAATGCATCTGATTCTTACGGACATGGTGGAAAATCATTTTTTGTTGGTATGGATTCTAATTCTGCTGAACAGCTTTGGTTTACTGAATATGAAAAAAAACAAAATATGTTGTTAACGAATTTTTCTTTACTTTCTGAATATGGCTTTGCAGGAATTTTCTGTTATACGGATGAGAATGGAGTTATTAAATCTCCATCTGCTTTAAAAAGAATGACATTAAACGGAAGTGTTCTAAAAAAATAATTGGAGGATTTTATGAAAAAATATTTTAGTCTTGTTTTTTTTATGATTTTGGCAGTTTCAACTTTTGCACAGAATTCTATTTCTGACGGAATACGTCGGTTTGACAATGTGCTTTTTGAAAAACAAATTCAGCGAGCTGAAACAGCAATCGGCTTTATCTATTATTCTGATTCTGAAACCTGTGGCTCTGTTGTTCCATGGATTAAAAATGAAATAAAACGAGCGGCTGCAAGAACAATGCGTATAAAAATTATAGATACATCTTCGCTTTCTTCTGAAGGACAGATTGTTGCAACTCGTGGAGTTTCTTTTGGACAGATGAAAAAGTCTTCAGAACAAAAAAAATATATTATTTCGGGTACTTATTTTCCAAATGCAGAAAATCTTGAGCTGTTTTTGGATTTGAAGGATTCTGCAGGCGAACTTGTTGCTTCTGAAAAAATTATCATTTCAATGTCAAAGATAAAATCCTTAAATTTGACTTTATTCCCAAAGAATTCCATGCAGGCAAATCAAATTCTTAAGGATTTTGAAGATGCAAAAATTGCTTCTGTAGTTGAAAAAGATATTTCTTCTGTAAAAAACAGCTCATCTGAAAAACGAAATATCCCAAAGCCTGATTACCTCATAACTGCGGCGATGCTCGACAGCGGGGACAATCTTGTGAATATGCTTTATCCGAATGACATTGTAAAGTTCATGATTTCTGTGGAAAAAGATTCTTATATTGCGATTCTGTGCATTGACGCTAACGGGGACAAGAACTGGCTTCCTGTCGCATATAATTTTATTCGAGCAGGTGAAGTCCGCACTTTTCCTGATTTGAAAGACACGGTTTTTAAGGTTGTTGACGGCGTTTACGGAGCGGAGCAGATTCTGATTTACGCTTCAACTTCGGAGAAAGGTCTTCCTGAGCAGACTTCGACTGGAAAATACGCAAGAAACGACATTCAGAAAATTGCACGCGGAATCATGGCTGTAAAACAAAGTTCCGCCGAAAACTACGAAAGCAGTGTTTTCAAGATTACATATACTGTGATGGAGTAAGAGGAAAAATGAAGAATAAAAGTAAGGAAAAAGAAAAATATTTTTCAGCGGCAGAAAAAGGCTCGTTTGCGGAATTCACAGTAGAAAAAAGGTTTAAGAAAATATTTGAAGACTACTGCTCTGGAAATTATGAAAAATTTATAGAAACTCCCATGTTGGAAATATTCTTTGATGATGAAGTTTTAGGTTCACAAATATCTTGTGAAACTGAAAATATAAATCAGAGAAAAGAAAATAATGATTCTAATGAAAAAGGAAAAAACTGCAATATAATTGTAATAAATCATTTTAGAAAAATAAAAACCAAAGAAGAATATAAAGTTTTTTCGAATATAGTAGTGGCATTCTTAAAGTCTTTCAGACAGAAACTAGATGAACAAGCTATATGTGGAATAGGTGATAATGAAAAATGTGATGCGCTTAAAAAGGTAAATGAACTTACTTTGAAAGACTGTATTTATAATGCTCCGTTTTTTGAGGCGGAAGTTCTTTTTTATCATGCTTTGCTTGCACAGAAAGAATATTTTAGTAACAAGAATGATTTTTTTGCATCTGGAAAAAAATTCAGCATAATAAATGGAAATGAAGATTTTATACAGCAGTTAAAAAATTTGTTTTCTAGAAAAGACAGAGAAAAAGAATTTGATACTGATGATGGAAAAAAATATTTCAAAAAAAGCCTTCTGTATTGTCTTTCTGCAAATACAAGCGATTTAAGTCAGCTTAATTCAAAAGATAGGTTTGATTTTAAGGCGAATGATATTACAGTTCTTTGTGATGATAGCGAAAATATTTATGAATTCTTAAAAATACTTAGTAATGAGAAAGAGAAACATAAGCGTTTTGATATAATATGCGACAATTGCGGAAAAGAACTTTTTTCAGATTTGTTTTTAGCCTGTTATTTTTTGTATTTGGGTCTTGCTAACGAAGTTGTATTTCATGTAAAAAAATATCCGTTTTTTGTTTCTGATGCTACAGAAAATGACTTTGGATTCTTGCTTCAGTCTATTTTAACAAAAGATAAAGATATAGAAGAATGTCGTGATTATCTGAATTCAGGAAAAATAAAAGTTGAAACAAATGATTTTTGGACTTCTCCAAGAACATTTAATGAACTAAAAGAGGCAGATAGCGATTTATATAAAGAGTTAAGTAAAAGCAGTCTTATAATTGTAAAGGGAGATTTGAATTATAGAAGGCTTGTTGAAGATAAAAACTGGAATTATGACGAGTCTTTTATAAAGCTAACAGAAAATGTTTTCGGAGATGTTCCGATTCTGGCTCCACGTGTCATAAAGTCTGATGTTCTAGTCGGTGTGTCTTCATCTATGTATCACCTTGCAAAAAGCACGGAAAGTGTAAATTCTTCTATTGAGAACAGCTTTAAGGCAAACGGAAAGTGGGCTGTAATTCATTTCAATCCTAAAAAAAAACTGAAGGAGAAAATACTGTCTTTTTGCAAGAAAAAAAACAATGGTAAGTCAGATGAAAACGCGTCAAAAGACAAAAAAAATGTTTCTGAGCAAAAAAAGAAAAAGAAAGAAAAAACAGTAGAAGAGAAAATTTATTCAAAAGGCGTAATAATTGTTATCTCATTAATTTCTGCTTTGCTGTTAGTTAGTTTTATTTTTTGTACAGCATCTCCAATTTTTTCTGCTATAAATTTTATAGCTAATAAGATTAATGATACAAAAAATCAGGTATATTTTTCTTCTTTTGCATTTGATGGAAAATCTTCTGTTGATTTTACTTTTCTGCTTGCAGGTTACGCTCTGTTTTTTGCAGGAACTATTCTAGTTCCGAAATTTCTTTTAAAGGAAAAAGTAAGCGAGGAAGTAAAAATACAGCTTGATGAACGACTTAAATATGAAATAAAGGCAAGCTGCAAAAATGAAATTGATGAGCTTATAAGCAGTTCTAAACGACACGCCGCGGACTGGGCTAGGATGACTGCATTTTTTTTATCTGGAAAAGAATTATACATCTGGTCTACAGGCTGGTGCTTTCATTCTGTAAAACGATACATTGATTATTCTCAAATGAAAACTTCAAAAGAAACCTGCGATTTTTTGAAGTTTATACGATGCACAATATTGAAAGAAAACATGACTTTGTTTTTCAAGCCAGACGAACTTGTTTTTGAAGAATATTTAAAAACAGAAGCTGATAAGTACAAAGAAACTGACATTGTTCGTCCTGCATTGCGAGCTTTAAAAGACATTGTTGATGTTGAATTTTTTATGCACACAAATTCTCTTTGTTCAAAAGTTGATTCTGAAATTCAAACTGTTGCAAATTCTGTTTCTTTTTATGCAGGGAGCTTTGCAAGATATTTAGTGGTTTCGTTTTTAAAATATTTTGAAAAAGAAAGAAACGAAATGGATTTGAGTGAAGAAGAAAATCTTTTTAAGGAACTGTTTAAAATTTCTCGTTACTGCAATGAAGAAAAATATTCAAAGCAATACAAGAAATTCTTGAAAGCGGCAATTGCCGAGATAAAAATGCACGGTGTATCTAGCAAAGGAAATTTTAAAAAAGATGATGAGTTTAAAATCTGCAAAGAAATATATTCTAAAGAAGATTTAAACGGTAAAGAAAAAGATTTTAAAAACGAACGGTTTTATATAGAGCCAAGCGCAGAATTCAAATTGGAGTAGAAAGATGAAGAGAAAGATTATGAAAACTTTATTAAAATTATGCATATTTGGAATAGCAGTTGGTACTTGTTTCTCTCAAGAAGCCAAAAACGCTTTGCTCATTGCCAACGGTGATTACAGCGAGATAAAATCTTTGAGCCAGCCTGTGCCGGAAGGTGAGGATTTGAAAGCTGCGCTTGAAAGTATCGGTTTTTCTGTAACATTTGTAAAAAATGCAAACAGAAATGAAATGTTTGCTAGCTTACGTGAATTTAAAAATAAAGTAGAAAAAGAAGGTGGAATTTCCTTTTTTCATTATGGTGGTCATGCGGTTCAGATTCAGGGAGCAAATTACCTTATTCCTGTTAATGAAATGATTAATGATGAAGAGCAGATTCCCGATAGCAGTGTTGACCTTAATAGAGTCATGGACTTTATGGTTGGGGAATCCAATGTGGTTGTTTTGGACTCGTGCCGAAATGATCCGTTTCCGAACGGCAAACATCGTGGCGGAGACACCCGAGGACTTGCAGCCGTAAGCCGCAAACCCAAGAATTCGATTATCGTTTATTCCGCCGAAGCTGGAGAAACAGCCCTTGACGGTGTTTACACTCCCGCGCTCACAAAAAGGATTACGGAGAAAGGCAAGTCCATTGAAGAAGTCTTAAAGGAAGTTAGAAATGATGTTCTTAGAACCACGGCAGGTCAGCAGCTTCCAGGAGAATACCGCCAGCTTGTAAGTGATGTTTATCTTGCAGGACGTTCAAGTTCTTTAGTTAAGCAGACAGGCAGCATAATTGTTACTAGCGACATCGAGGGTGATTTATATCTTGACAGTGATTTTAAATGTCATATAAGGGAAAACGGTCCTCAAAAAATAGAAGAGTTGCAGTCTGGAAAATATTATCTTGAAATCCGTGCTGGTGAAAAAAAATTCTTTGAGAATATTTTGGTAGAGGCTAACAAGACTTTGGATGTTTTTGTAAAGTCAGGAGGAATTAATCTTTTAAGCAATGTTTCTGGCGAAGTTTATTTGAACGGAAAACGATATGGATACGTAGAGGCAGAAAAGGAACTGGAACTTTCAAAACTTGGTTCTGGAATCTATAAGGTTGAAATAAAATCTGCTGATGGATTTATCTTTACAAAAAATGCAGAGGTAAAAACTGGTGAGAAAACTTCTGTGCAGATTCAGGCAGCAAAAGCTACTGTTCAGGTAAGCAGTCTTGGAAAATTGACTATAAATGGAAAAGACTTTGGAGAAATAAAAAAAGATAAGGTTGTTCTTTTGCCTAATGGTGAATATAAGTTTTCTTTTACTATTGGAAAACAAAAGCCTAAAGAAGAGAAAATTTCTACTGCTAATAAAAGTTCATTTGAAATAAACTTCAAGACTACAAAACTTACTGTTGAGAGCCTTATTGATGGAAGGCTTTATATTGACGGCATTTACTGTGGCTATGTAACTAAAAATAGAAGTTTTGAGGTTGACTCTCCTTTGTTTGAGGGAAAGCATAATATAGAAGTTGTATCTGGAAAAACAAGAAACTGGAGCAATTCGTATATAAGCGGAAAGTCATATTCTGTTAAGCTAAAGGATTATAAAAACGATTCTTTCTTTAATGTGGACTCTTATTCTTGGGCAACTCTTTCTATTGGAGTTGGAGTATTTGGCGGTTATAGAACTAGTCTTGACAATGATAATGTAGGATTTAATGCAGGAGTTTATTTGGAATATTTTAATTTTTTAAAGGTAAAAGGTGGATTTAATTATTATATAAATGATAATGCAGAAAGTGTTTTTGAGTTTTCACCATGTGGTGAAATTTATTTATTTAATAATAAGCGTATTGCGTTTTCTGCTGGTGTGGGTGGAGACATATCTGTGCAACATACTTCGATATATTTTCCATTGAATTTGGAATTAAGAATAAACAATAAATTCCTACTCTATGGAGATTATTGCATAAAATCAAATGCTGTGAATGTTGGTGTCCAATACAATTTTTTACGTTTGTAGCTTTAGTTTTTTCTTGAGAAAGAAAGTTTGCCTTGGCTGTTTTATGCAGAACTAAGTTCAGAAGTTAAATTGGAGTATAAAGATGAAGATTTCTAAAGTATTGCTGACATTGTTTTTCTTTGTGTCGATAGCAAATATTTGTTCTGCCCAAAATACAACGAGAGGAATTGCTGCGGAAAAGATTGATAATAAGACAATTAAAGAATGCAAAGAGCCTGTTGTGCTCTTTGATTCTAAGCACAATTATGATATTACTAGTAATATCGTATACAGCCCTGATGAAAAATTTGTAGCAAGTGGAAGTAAGGATAGAACTGTTAGAATTTGGAGTATTTTAGATAAAAAAGAAGTGAGGATTTTAAAAGGTCATACAGATGAGATAAGTTCTATTACGTACAGTTCTGATGGTAAATTTATAGCAAGTGGAAGTAAGGATTCTACTATTAGAATATGGGATATAAAAAAAAGTAAAGAAATAAAGAGATTTTATATCAGCTCTATGGTGAAGTCTATTGCTTATAGTCCTGAGGGAAATTTTGTAGCAGTAGGAAATTATAATGGTTTCATAGAAATTTGGAATATTCAAAATGAATGCAAAGTTTGTATATTTAACACAAATGATGAATATGAGACAGAAATAAACTCTATAATATATACTCCTGATGGAAAATGTTTAGTTATCGGTGCTGAAAATGGAACTGTTGTAATTTTAAATATAGAAAAAAATAAACAAATGAAAAAAATTATTTATGAAGAACCTGTGGAAAGTATATATTATAATGTATTGAATAGTCGTTTATTAATAAACTTTAGATTCGGCAAAAGTAAAATATATGATATAAAAATAGATGATGAAATAAAATTAGAAAATAAAGAACAATTTGATTATGGTATTTTTAGTATAGATGGAAAACATATTATAACTTTTAATTATGATAATGAAGGAACTTTATTAAAACTTGTTGAATTAAAAACTAAAAAGACAATCAATGAGTGGAAAAAAAGTTTAAGATTTTATAAATCTGTTTTAAGTCCAGATGGAAAAAAAATTATTTGTTTGATTTATAATTCAAAAGCAAGTATAGATACAATCTCTATTTTTAATCTTAGTGGGAACTTGATATCTGAAATAGTTGTTACAAAAGGCACTTATCTTAGTAGCCTTATAAGTAATATATTGTCTTGTGATTCTGATTTTGTGTTTTCTTCTAATGGTAGATCGGACATTTCTATTTTTGATATAAAACAAGGAAAAATAAAAAAAACTTTACATTTTGATGTAGATGATTGGCAAGGTGGTCAGAATTGGATTTCACCTGATGGAAAGAGAGTGTTTTTTCGTGATCATAATCGTTTTTTTTCCATAAATATAGAAAAAGAAAAAATAGAATGGGCTATGTTTTATGCTGATGATGCATCAATTTTAGGATTTGTTTCGAATGGAGAGAAGTTTGTTATAAGATACTATGATAAAGGTGAGTTTCGTTTTTTTTTAGTTGATTCTGCCACAGGAAAAATTTTATCTAACTATTCAGGAGAAACTCAAAATTTATGTAAATCTATAAGTAGTAATAGTGCATATGAAAAAAATTATAGCCCTGATGGAAAATATTTTTTTATTCATGAGTTTGGTCAAATTTCTGTAAAAGAAGTTTCAACAGATAAACAAGTTTGTTTTATAGATAATGTTGATATATTTGATGACTGTATTTTTTTAAGAGAGAATCCATATATTGCTGTAGAAAAAGATACTTCTATAGAATTTTGGAATTATTATACGGGTAAGCTAGAATATACAACTATTCTATGTAATAAAACTGGAATATGGAATTATGAAATAGATAAAAATAATTTACTTGATACATTTTTTGTTGAAAACTGGGGTGCTAATTATCATCTTGTAAGGACTGATTATGACTACATCACATACACGCCCGAAGGTTTCTTTACTGGCACGGAATGGGCTATGAAGAATCTTGTTCATATTGTTGATGGCATGGATGTAATTGGCATTGATCAGGTTTATGACAAGCTTTACCGCCCGGACTTGGTTGCGGCTAAAATGCGTGGCGAGGATATTTCAGAATATGCAAAGGAAGTGAATCTTGCTTCGATTGTGCGTAGCGGAAATGCTCCTGCTGTTGCAATAGAAAATCTGCCGGAACTGTCTGATAGCCGCGATGTTACTTTTGATATTTGCGTGCAGAATACAGGCGGTGGAATCGGGAATGTCAGCATTGTCTTGAACGGAAAAACAATCCGGCTTTCTGAAGGCGTTGTGTCAAGCAAAGGCGAGCATAAAATATTCAGGCATACAGTTACATTGCAAAATGGGCAGAATAAAATTGAAGCTTTTGCGATGAATTCTGCAGGAATGATAGAAAGCCGTCGTGCTAGCGCAGATGTAAGTTGGCAGGGAAAAACTTCCAAGCCGAATTTGTATGTTCTTACGGTTGCCGTGAACAAATACCGCGATAAAGATTTGTGGCTTAATTATTGCGTGCCGGATGCTACTTCAATTGAAGAATCGTTTAAAAAACAGCAAAGCGGGCTTTATCAGAATGTTTGCGTTTATTCGCTAAAAGATGCCGAGGTTACAAAAGAAGGTCTGGAGCAAAAGTTCAAGGAGCTTTCTTCAATTGTAACTGCCGATGATGTTTTTGTTTTCTTTGTTTCAGGACACGGAACGGCTTATGATGACGGCGACTATTATTTTATTCCTGTTAATTTCCGCTACACGAATAAAAGCGACATTCCGCTCAAGGCAATTTCAAAGAGCGATTTGACGAAAAATCTTTCGCTTATAAAAGCTGGCAAAACTCTGATGATGCTGGACACTTGCAATTCTGGCGCGTTCTTTGCAGATTCAAATAAACGTGGAATGGGAGACAAGGGAATATTCGAGCGTCTTTCAAGGGCAACTGGACACGCAATTTTGGCGGCGGCTTCGGATAGTCAGTCTGCAATGGAAGGCTACAACGGACATGGTGTTTTTACTTATGTTCTCTTGGACGGACTTGCAGGAAAAGCGGATTCTGACAGCGACGGTTTTGTAACTTTGACAGAACTTTCAAGCTATGTGGAAAATCAAGTCCCTGAGTTAAGCTATGAAAAATGGGGCTACGAGCAGGTTCCGCAGAAAGAGCTGCGCCGGCAGGATTTCCCTATTGCAGAAAAGTTGTCAGACTAACAGGTCGCATGTTGAGTTTTAATAAAAACAGATACTAAACAGTTGTTCCTATGCTAACAAGGCTGTCATTGCCGTGCTTGACACCGCGATGTTTGCATAGCAAACTCGGTTAGCAATTTTTCCAACGGATTATCAATCGAGTTTCTTTCAGAAACATCGCAGGGTCAAGCCCGTAATGACACTAAAATTTAAAACTCGAAATTGAGCCTAACAATAAAAAAAAGAGAGTGTGAAGTCCTTTCTGTAAATTCAGTAAAAAAAATCCGGATGTTCCTCCGGCAATGGCAATGTCATTCTATTAAAAACACATTCAGGCTTTCTAGGGCTTTTCCTTTAAGATCGAAGAGAGTCTGGTTTTCCCAAGTGTCTTGGATTTTTGAATTTGGAATCCAGTCGCCGCCCCAGTAGAAGACTCCGCAGCCTCCTGCATTGGAAGTGGCTTCCATTATTGCTTTTACAACTGTTGCTTGGTTTTGCGCAGAAGCTTGAACACATTTTTTTCCGCTGTAAGTCTGTGTCTTTAAATTCTTGAGCTGTGTGCTTTTGGAGTCCACAAGATTCTTTGCAGCTTGTATTCCGGCAGGTTCGTACCATACTATGTTGTTTGTGCTGTCTCCATAGGCTTCCATTGACCATGCCCATGAAGTTTCTGCAACTAGAACTTGCTTTTTGTAAGTCTTTTTTAAGTATGCTATGTTTTCGCGCAGCTGCTTTAATGTTCCGTGCTCTTCAAAAGGGTAGTAGCTTAAGCCTATGTAGTCGTAGTCTATGCCTTTTAGGTTTTGCAGGTTTTTGAACCACCAGTCAAAGTTGTCTCCTTTGCTGCTTGCAAGATGAATCATTTTTTTTATGCTTGAATCAATTTCTGAAACTGCGCTGGATGCGGACTGCAAAACTTTTAGGAGATTTTTGTTTCCTTGTGTGTGCTCTGTCCAAGAGTAGCAGTCAATGCTGGAAGTTGTTGTTCCGTCTGATTTTGTAAGAAACATTCCAGAATTTATTTCGTTTCCAATCTGAACCAAATCTGGCGCGCAGTCTTCGCTTTTTAAGTCTGTAAGAATTTTCTTTGTATACTCGCTGACTTTGCTGCAAAGTTCTTCTATGCTTGAAACGTTGTCCCATTCAGCGGGAAGACTTTGTTTTGCAGGATCTGCCCAATTGTCTGAATAATGAAAGTCAAGCAGGAAGTTCAAGCCGTGTTGCTTTATGCGCTTTGCCATTGCGAGTGTGCGCTCGTAGTTATTTTGTCCCGGAGTTGTGTTTTGAGGCGCATTCCAGATTCTAAGGCGAATCCAGTTTACTCCGTGCGCTTTTAGAATTTTAAATATGTCTTCTTTTGTTCCGTTTTCATTGTAGAAACTGCTTCCGTATTCTTCTAGTTGTGAAACCATGGACGCATCGAATCCGCGCATGAAGTCTGAGCTAAGACAGAGAGTTTCATCTGCGCTTTCGGAAGGAGCTGAACAGGCTAGTGATAAAAATAAAACCAGTGCTATAAAAACTGAAAAAATACTTTTGAACTTCATTTTTTACCTCTAAAGTGTTTGTGATTATAGATTCAAACTGAAGTTGCTTCAATGGATTCCCCGGTCAAGCCGGGGAATGACATGGGAATGAAAAATCTGCTTTACTCGTAGAAAACTGTTACTGTGCCTGTTAGACCTTCAAGAGCTGCAATAAATATACCATTCTTTTTATATAAGTTAATTTCTGTTGAGTCTGTTGTTGTGTAAGTTACATTATTGTTATCCCATGTGCCTTTGTCTGAAATTTTTACTTCATTACTCCAAGATGTATCAGTCATAATACTAATCCACCAACTTGATTCAGAACCAGAATATGTTAATTCTGATAACTTTATAGTAATGGATGAAATTGTTTTATTTTCTAAATTACTTTTTGTAACAAGTTCTTTTGGTTCTCCGTCAAATGTAATACTGTTTTCACTTCCAGAATCACCAGATTCCTCTGCTTCTCCTTCAATATAGAATACTGAAACGCTGGCTGTTGCGCTGTTTGTTCCTGCGATGTAGATTCCATTTGCTTTGTATGCGGCGATTGCTGCTGCGTCTGTGATTGTCGCAAGGTAAAGTGAGTTTGTTCCTTCGCCTGACTGCCATTCAAGTTTTGCTTCATTGCTCCAGGAAACGTCAGAGCAGGCCGTGAACCACCAGTCATCGCTTCCTGAATAGTTTACGTTTATTACTTTTATTGTAAGTGATTTTATGCTTAGGTCTGCAAGTTTTTCAGCTGAAACTATTTGCGCTGGTGTTTCCGCATTGAATATTACGCTTTCGCTGTATATTTTTGTTCCATATGAGCTTTCGTCATCATCATCGCTGCTTGAGCTTCCGTTGCTGCAGGAAATGAGTGCCCCCCCCCAGAAGAATTGTAAGGGCTGAAAAAAATACCGCAGTTAAAATGTTTTTCTTTATAGATTTCATAGTCTGTTTCCTTGTTAAAAAAAATTAGTTGAGCTTTACAAGCTCTATGTCGTCAAAATTTCCCCAGTTTTCTTTATTCGCGTCAACAAAAATTCCAATTTCGACTTCTCCGTTTTGGACTGGAATTTCAATTGAATATTGCTTCCACTTTTTCCAGCCAGTGTTTTTTATCTGCGCTGAAATTTCTTTTTGGGAATTGTCAAATCCTCGGGCAAAAAGTTTTATTGTGTTTTCGCCGCCGCCGCCCATCGACCACACAGAAAGCTTGTAAGTTCCGTTGGAAAGTCCTGTAACTTTTTTCTCGAGTGAAGCCGTGAATGCTGTTTTTTTCCAGTAGTGGTAGCTCCATTCGCCTGAATGCGCATTTCCTTTGTTTTTTTCAGCATAGCAGTCTGCGCTGTCTCCTGTTAAGTTCCAGGTGCTTAAATTTCCGCTTTCAAAGGAACTGTCGTTTAAAAAATTCTGAGCAAAGGAAAGTTCTGCTGCGAAAAAGAGCGTCAGAATGGCAGTAAGTGTTTTTTTCATTTTTCCTCCTATAAAAAAATGAAGTTGAAGTTGTGAAGTGAGTGCACTAGGAACAGTTTGATTGAGTAATTGTGCACGGTTTGTTTACACGTGTTGATATAAAAAGTGTAAATCCACTTTTTTGTGCTGTCAAGAAAAATTTTCAATTTTTTTTGCAATTTTTTTAGTGTTGGCTGGTAGGTTAAGTTGTAATCAGATGTTTTTTGTTTTCTTCATATAATTTTAACTGGATGTATGCTTCTTCTTGCGGAATCTCATTGCCTTTATTTATTCCAGGACAGAAAACTTTTTCAGCTTTCCAAGAGGATTTGGTCTCTAGGATTTTTGTCCAAAAAGGGTAGGTTCTGCATTGAACCGGACGCGCGTTGTATGCTTCGCAGCCTTTTTCCTTGTTCCAGAAAATACATTCAGTTTTGTTTTTGTCTTTTAGGCACAAGTATGTTTTTCCGTCTGCATTTTCTAACTTGCGGCAGTAGACTTTTGTGAATTGTTCTTCTGTGAGTTCAGCCCATTTGCAAAGTTTTTCAAGATCTTTTCTGCTTAAAAAAACAACTCCGCCTTCAAGACAGCAGCAGTTTTTGCATTGCGCGCATTTGAATTTTAAATTTTCTGTGTATGCCATTTTATTTTTATGCTCTAAAATGAAATTATTTCTTCAAAAACTTTTATTGCGTACTGGTCGGTCATTCCGCTTATGTATTCGACAATGCACTTTTCCCAGCTTTCGTTGTCGTTTACATCGAACACTTCTTTTGTCTTGTACCGCATGATTTCTTTTTTTTGCGGATTGTAGTTTGTGTATTTTACAAGCCAGTCCGAAAAAGTTTTTTGAAGTTCCGGGGAATAGCGCAGGACATTTTCAACTCGTCTGTTCTGGGCGTAAACTTGAATTTTTATAAGCGTTCTGTAAATGCACGAAAGCACGTTTTCCGCATAACGCTGAAATTCCAAAAGCCGCCAGTTGCTGTAAATGTTTGCAAGGCTGAATCTTTTAAGTTCATGTATAAATTTAAAATACGGCTCGCTGAAGCAAATTCCGTTTTCTGGGGAACTTTGCGCGCACAAGTCTACAATCATGTCGTTTATTAAAACTGTTGTGTTTACGGCTCTGCCTGATCTGAATGCTCCATTTGTTGTATGCAGGGAATATTTTTTGTTTGGACCAAGACCGAGCGTTGCGCCTACAATTTCGCGTAGCTGCCTGTATGCTGCCATGTCCAAAATATGGTATGACCGTGCGTCTTCTATGTCTCTGCCAAGAAATGCTATTTTGTCGCTTGTTTTTACAATGCATCCTTCCCAAGTGAATGGCTGCACAATTCCCGGCCGCTTTATTGAATACAAGTCAATTGCTTCTTCTCGCGGCTTGAGTCCTTGTTGGTCAATTTCTCCGCAGTGGCAAATAAGTCCGTCGCGCACTGCATAAGTCAAGTCAAGGTTTTTTGAAATTCCGTCGGGATCTTGAAGTGTTTCTATAAAGTCTGCAAAAAAAAGGCTATTGCGTTCATGCCAAAATTTCTTTGGAGCGTTTTTTCCTTCCTTCTGATTTTTTATGAGAGAATTTAAAATATCTTCTCCCGTGTGGCCAAACGGAGCGTGCCCTATGTCGTGTCCAATTGCAATTGCTTCCGTCAGTTCTTGGTTCAGTCCCAAGTATTTTGCAATTGTTGCGCTTACACTGGCAACGTGATTTACGTGTTCAATTCTTGTGCAGATATGGTCATTTTGTGGAGCGTAAAAAACTTGTGTCTTGTGCTTTAAGCGGCGATATGCTTCGCAGTGAAGAAGCCTTGTGTAGTCGCGCTCAAATTCTGATCTTATGTCGTTTCCGCGGTTGTAAAGTGTGTTTTCTCGTTTTATGCATTGCTGCCACTTTTGATTTTTTTCATCGGTTTTTACAGAAGCAAAAGAATCTTTCATAAAAAAAGTTTATATTTTATTTTGGATTTTTACAAGAAAACTGGACTTTTTATGTTTAAATAGTTTAATATTTTGGCATGACAAAAAATGAACTTAGAAAGTTTTTGAAAACTGAATTGGCTACAGTAAGCGCAGATGAAAAGTTTGCCGCGTCAAAAAAAGCATGCGACTTGCTTTTTAAATTTGTCTTGAAAAATAATTTTGATATTATACTTTCTTATATAGATTTAAAAAATGAAATTTCTCCACAAGAAATGAACTGCGCGCTTATGATGAAAAATAAAATCGTTGCAGTTCCAAAAGTTGTTCCTAAAACTCAAAAGATGAATTTCTACATTCTTGACAATTCAATAAAAATTCTTAAACAGCTTGAAACTGGAGCATTTGGAATTAGCGAGCCGATTGAAAAAAAACAAAACTTGTTCAATGTTGAAAACTTTGCGCAAAAGAAAATATGCGTTGTTGTTCCGGGCGTGGCTTTTGGAAAAAATGGACAGAGGCTTGGGCATGGAATGGGGTTTTACGATATTTACCTTTCTAGTTTAAAAAAGAAGTGCGCCCAGAATAATTGTGAGCTTTTTCTAGCTGGATTTTGCTTCGATTTTCAGATTAAGGAAAATATCCCTGTTGATGAAAATGATACTTTTATGGATTCAGTTTTTTCAGATAGAAAATGCTATTTCTTTGAGTCCGCGGAATAAACTTTCATCAATGGCTCTTCTGGAAAATATTTTTCCATTGCATCTAAAAAGTCTTGCGGCGTAGAATTTTCAATGTAAAGATAATTTGTCAAGTACTGTTCTTTTTTCTGAAACATGGCCATGGCTTTTGCTGTTCCGCTGTTGGTTTGTGTTGCGGAAAGATTTTTTTGCTTCCACTGAATTTTTATTTTTTCGCAAGCCCATTTCTTGAGTTCTTCTTCAGAAAGTTCTTTGATGAGCTTTTTTCTTGCAATTTTGTAAGCGTCAAAAAATATTCCTGTCCTTTTTAGTTTGTCTGCTTGAATTATTCCGACTGGAATTTTTATTGAAGCTTCTTCTGTCTTGCATAAAATTTCGTTTCCAAGAACAGACTGAATTTCTGTGCACAGCGTTGAAAGCAGCGAGTTGAAAATTTCTACATCTTCATCTGTGTTGTCTGGCGAGTTAAAATAAATCTGAGCTGGGTCAAAAAAGTTTTTTGTTGGAACAAGTCTTGGAGATTCTTTGGGCGCAAGTTTCGCAGGAAGATTTGTTGTGTAAATGTGCTTGAGTTGAACCTTTCTTTCTTTGTTTTTGAATGAAGGCTTTGGAATTTCTTGTGTTTTTCGCTCGGACTGTTCTTTTAGAATTTCAAATGTGCCTTGGCAATATTTTATGGCGTTATCAAATTCAATATCGCCGCAAATTACTATCGAATACAATGAAGCGTCCAAAAGCTTTGTGTATTCTAAAAGCAATGCTTGGTACGACGATGAGCTGCGTTCTTTTTCATCTATTTTAAAAAGTTTGCTGAATGGAGTTGAGCGGTAAAGATATGAGAGTGCATTTGATTTCATTTGAAAGCCCAAATCTGCATTTTTCATACGCTGTTCATATTCTTCTTCTCTAAAAAGCAAATCAGCTTGAACTGGAGAAACTGTTTCATAAATCAGTGCGTTTGAAATTTTTTTGAGTGCATTTTCTAGTTCTTCTTTAAATACTTCAAATGAAATGTAAGAAGTCTCTTCGTTTGTTTGACTTGCTATTTTTTCTATTTTAGAGTTTTTTGCAAGTGCAGAAATTAAAACAGCTCTTAAATTTTTTTCTGATTCTGGAGATGCCGATTTTCCACCTGAAATTGAAATGCAAACCGCGACAGTTTTTGAGTTTGGATTTTCTTTAACTGAAACAGGAATTCCGTTTTTTAATTCTTGGTGTTTTATGGTTTCTATATTGTTAAAATAAAAGAAATCTGCTGGCCTTATTTCTATCGTTGGGTTTTTGTCTGCTTTGGATTTTTCAAGTGCTGTTTGCATTTCTTGCTTTGCTTTTTTTGCAAGAAGCTCATTTGTATACCAGGAAGCGTTTTCTTGTGTTACAAGTTCGTATCCGTTTTCGTCAAATGATTTTTTGTTTTTTTTATAAACAGTGTTGTTTACGAGCAAAAAAATATAAGGCTCTTCTTTTGAAATTGTTTTAAAAATATTCTCCGATGTTTCATTTTTTACTTGAAAAACGGATTTTTTAAAGTTCTGATAAAAAGTTTCAGGTGATTCAAATTTATTCATTGCCCAGAATTCTGCAAGTTTGGAAATTAAATTGCTGGAATTTCCTGCAAGCTCTTGGTATTTTTTTATTATTTCATCTTGAGCAAGTTCTATTTCATCTTCGGTAAGACTTGCGCATTCTGCTGTTCCAGCTAAAAAACTCTGCGCTTGGTCTGCAATGTTTTTTTCTTTCGGAGGCTCTTCGATTAATGCTTGCAAAATAAATCTTGTGTTTCCATTTTTTATTGCAGAGGCTGCTGTTATAAAATCTGCGCTTCTTATGTTTAGTTCTGGAATTTGTGGAACTGTTGTTTTGTATTTTGATTTTTCATTGTTGAAAGCGCATGATAAAATATCTGCCTGGCTTTGAGAAAGTGAAGTGTATTGAACAACAATCTGCGTAAGTTCTGGTGAAAACTCATTTGCTGCAAGAACAAATTTTTTACTTTTGCTTTGCTGCGAATCTTCAGTTTTGAGTTTTTTAAAGGCTGAATCTGTGCTTTTTGAATTCCAGTCTTTAAATGCTTCTTGAGAAATTTCTAGCACTTTTTTTTCTGTTGTATTTCCTGTGATAAAAAGCGCGCTGTTGTATGGTGTGTAAAATTCTTTCAAGATAAAATTATATAAAATTGCTCTTGCTTGTTTTGCATTGTAGCCTGAAAAAATTGCCGGGTAAATTCCAGAGTCGTGTTTCCATGGCTCTTCGTAAAAAATACGCGAGTCAATTGCGCTGTTTATAAATCCTGTTGTGCTTTTTGAATATGCAAGGCTTTCTTTTTTCATTTGCGCTAGCTCATATTCAATGTCTTTGTCGCTGAAATTTGGTAAATAGGCGCATTGTGCAATTTGCTCTAAATAAAGCTTTAAATTTTCAGGCGGAACTTTTGCTTTAAATATAGAAGAATCCGCGTTGCATTCTGACTGCATTGAAAACGCTTTTAATATTTCTTTTGCTTTTCCGGATTTTGAAAAAAGCCTTGTGTACAATGGAAAAAATCCTGCAGTGGATGAAGTTTGACTTGAAAAGCCTGCTTTTACAACAAGCTCAACATTTAAAAGCGCGCTTGTTTCGTCAGGGATTATAAAAACTGTGAGTCCGTTTTGAAGTGTTGAAATACTGAGTACCGGCTTGTTTCCCTTTGCTGATTCGGCTTGGGAAAAAACAAACTCAATGCAGAAAAAAAATGCGGCGCATAAAAAATACTTTTTTATCATGGTTTTATTATAACATTCATGCTTGCTTTTTCCAATTGAAATATTTCTTGGCTTTTCTTAACTTGTCGTATATAATAGAATTTATGCTAAAAATAACTCCGGCTTCTAAAATAGATAATTTAAAAAAAATAAATCCTGATTTTATAAAAGGAAAGCGAAATCCTACATCTGAAGAAATTGCAATTCTGGAAAAAAATGGAAACTCTTCATCCGATCCTGAATGGAAAAATTTTTTTGTAAGTTCTGAATATGGAAAATTTAATCCATCTCAAATTCGGCAAAGCGATTTTTCTGGAACTGTTATTATTGGAGAACTTTTCGATTCTGAAATTTCGTTCCATGATTTAAAGTTGCGGACAGGAATTTACAGTTCAAATTTAAAGAATGTTTGCATTGGTGATAACTGCGCTGTTCAAAATGTAAGGTATCTTGAAAATTACAAAATCGGATCACGTGTAATTCTCTTCAATATAATGGAAATGTCCTGCACGGAGCATTCAAAGTTTGGAGAAGGGCTTTTAAAGGAAGGTGAACCTGAGTTAAATAGGATATGGATTGGTGTTGGCAACGAAAATAACCGACGTGCAGTTCTTCCTTTTTCTGATATGATTCCGGCTGACGCTTTTTTATGGTCAAGATTCCGTGAAGACAAAGAACTTATGCAGCGTTTTGTTGAGCTCACTGAATTTGAAAAATCAAAAGAGCTTGGAACTTATGGAATTGTAGAAGATGATGTTGTCATTAAAAATTCAACGCTTTTAAAAGATGTAAAAGTCTGTTCATGCGCTTACATAAAAGGCGCTCTTAAACTTAAAAATATTACCATTCTTTCTTCGGAGGACGAGCCTAGCCAGATTGGAGAAGGCGTGGAGATGGTCAATGGAATAATGGGCTTTGGAAGCCATGTTTTTTATCAGGCTATAGCAGTCCGTTTTGTCATTGGAAGAAACTGCCACCTGAAATATGGCGCGCGTCTTTTAAATTCTGTGCTTGGAGACAATTCCACTGTTTCATGCTGCGAGCTTTTAAATAACTTGATTTTTCCTTTCCATGAGCAGCATCACAATTCTTCGTTCTTGATTGCTTCAACTGTAATGGGGCAGAGCAATATAGCTTCGGCTGCGACAATTGGCTCTAACCACAATTCAAGAAGCCCTGACTGCGAAATGATTGCTGGCCGCGGATTCTGGCCTGGACTTTGCTCGGATTTTAAGTTTGATTCAAAATTCGCTTCATTTGTTCTTGCTTCAAAAGGAAGCTATGTAAATGAACTGAATATAACTTATCCATTTTCTTTGGTTGCTCCAAGCTACGAAGACTGTACTGTTCACATTATTCCTGCTTACTGGTTTTTGTATAATATGTTTGCAATTGTCCGCAATAAATATAAGTTTCAGGCGCGTGACAAAAGATTTATAAAAGTTCAGCATATTGAAACGAATCCGCTTGCCCCGGATACTGTGCAGGAAATTATTTTTTCTGTTAACAGGCTTGTTGAGCTTACTTCAAGATATTTAAAGCTTCCGTCTGATGACTGCCGGAAGATGACAAAGGAAAATTCCAATCCTGAGCTTCTTGAAAAATTCCGGGAGTTGGCAAAGTCTGCAAAAGATTCGGCATCTCTTCTTCAGATTGCCAAAGATTATCTTCACCAGAATCCAGACTCCAAATTTCTTCTTACTGATGACCGCTGCCAGAAAAAATTTGGAGCGATTATTTACAAGCCTGCGCAAGGCTACAAGGAATACCGCCGTGTTTTAAAATATTTTGCGGCTGAATGCTTGATGGAATACGTTTTAAAAAACAACCGCGAAAGTCTTTGCATGGTTGATTTTGAAACGATTGAAGAAATTCCGCTTTACACGAAATGGTTCAACGTTGGCGGCCAGTTGATTCCGGAAGAAAAGGTTGAAGAGCTTTTTGCAAAAATAAAATCACGCTGCATAAACAATTGGCAGCAAGTTCACGCTTACTACGATGAGTGCCAAAAAAACTATACAGACTATAAGGCACGCTATTCAGTTTACATAATAGAATTTCTTTATTCCAAGAAAATCACAGAATTTAATTCGGATGACTTTGAAGATATTTTGCAGGATGTTGCTTTTGTTGCAATGAATATGCTTGAGTCTTCAATTTCTATACGTGAAAAAGATTTTACAGATTATTTCCGTTCTATAACATTTAGAAATGAAGAGGAAAAAAATGCTGTGCTTGGAACTTTGTGTGATGATGAGTTTCTTAAGAAACTTAAGGCATCAACTGAGGATTTTATAAACTCGCTGAATAAGCTTTTTGTGCTTATGCATTGAGTTTTGTTTTAGTCAATATTTGTAAATTTTTTCATTCTCTTGACATCGTTATGCGCTTTGCTGTAAAGTCTATTTATATGAAAAAAGCACTTCTTCTACTAGCACTAGATTTCTCTTTTGTTTGCCGAGCTGACGGTTGCTAGTAAGTTGCTTATATTGTAAATTACAGACCTGTCGTTTGGCGGCAGGTCTTTTTTTATATTAAAACGTTTTTTTATAAAACAAGGGGTATTTATGAATGCAAGTATGAATCCAAACGGAAAGTATGCGCGCGTTGGCGACATTGACCTTCCGAACAGAAAATGGCCTTCAAGCAAAATAACCAAGGCTCCTGTCTGGTGTTCTGTTGATTTAAGAGATGGAAATCAGGCTCTTGTAAATCCAATGGGAATTGATACAAAGCTTGCATTTTTTGACTTGCTTGTAAAGCTTGGATTCAAGGAAATTGAAGTTGGATTTCCTGCTTCAAGCGACACTGAATATGAATTTATTCGCCGTCTTATTGAAGAAAACCACATCCCTGATGATGTTACGATTCAGGTTTTGTGCCAGGCGCGAGAGGCTCTTGTAAAGAAAACTATGGAATCTCTTAAAGGTTGCAAACAGGCGATTTTTCATATTTATAATTCAACTTCACCGGCGCAGAGAAAATATACTTTCAATAAATCCAAGGAAGAAATCAAGCAGATTGCGGTTGACGGCGTAAAGTGCATAAAGTCCTGCCTTTCCGATGAGGACAGAAAAAGAATCCGTCTTGAATATTCTCCAGAAAGTTTTTCGCATACTGAAATTGACTATGCAGTTGAAGTTTGCGAGGCTGTAAAAAATGAGTGGGGCTGTTCTGCGGATAACAAGATAATTATGAATCTTCCGACAACTGTTGAATGTTACACACCAAACGTTTATGCGGATGCGATTGAATATTTTTCAGAGCATATTTCAGACCGAGAAAATATAATTATAAGCACGCATTGCCACAACGACCGGGGAACTGGTGTTGCTTCATGTGAGCTTGCTTTGCTTGCCGGAGCAGACAGAGTTGAAGGCTGCCTTTTTGGAAACGGAGAGCGGACTGGAAACCTTGACATCGTGAATGTTGCATTGAATATGTACAGCCAAGGAATAGATCCTCAGCTTGACTTTCATGACATTCAGAGTGTCGGCGAGCTTTATACAAAGTTTACAGAAATGGAAATAAATCCGCGCAGTCCTTATGTTGGCGAGCTTGTGTTTACTGCGTTCAGCGGAAGCCATCAGGACGCAATCAGAAAAGGTATGGCAGCACGTACAAAAATGCCTAAAAACGCAATTTGGGATGTTCCTTACATTCTCATTGATCCGCACGATATTGGAAGGCAGTATGAGGGAATTATCAGAATCAACAGCCAGTCTGGAAAAGGAGGTGCGGCTTACATTCTTGAGCAGGAGTACGGAATTTGTCTTCCAAAGGCAATGCACCCTGCTCTTGGCGAGCTGATAAAGAAAGCTGCCGATGAATCCCAGCGTGAACTTGACAAATCTGAAATCTACAATCTTTTTGTTAAACATTGGCTTGAAGCGAAAGGAAATCTTTCGATTGTTGATTTGGCTGAAACTCATCTTGAAGGCAAAGAAAATTCAGAATCTACTTCTTGCCGCGCTGTTGTTGAATGGAAAGGAAAACGCTATTCAATCGGAAAAACTGGAAACGGACCTCTTGATGCATTTGCGGGCGCGCTTTCTGAAATTCCGGCTCCTAAATTCAGCATAACGGCATTCCATGAGCATAGCATTGGAACAGGAAATGATACTTCTGCAGTCGCCTATGTCCAGATTACGTGCGAAGATGGCAACCAGTACTGGGGAGCTGGAAAATCAACTAACGTTGGACGCGCCGGTGTTGATGCTGTTGTAAGCGCCTTGAATCAGATAAAATAGATTTTAGAGAACTCAAAAACTTTTCTTCATTGAATTGCATAGAAAAATCTGTTATAATACAGTCGCTCTTATTTTGGGGCGGCTGTAATTTTTTTTCTGGGACTGAAAATGCTTTTTTATTTGGCTTTTAAGAATATTGTATCAAGAAAAAGCTCGTTTGTTATTGTTCTTTTTATTGCGTTTGCCATTATGCTTATGGCTGTTATAAATTCAGTTTTTGATAGCACTGAAAACGGAATTGAAAAAGTTTTTTCCAAAAGCTTTACAGGCGATCTTGCGATTTTTCCTAAAAGCGATATTCCGATGAGCCTTTTTGGGGATGAAACTCCAGTAACGGGAACTCTTACAAAAATAAATGCGCTTGTTCCTTTCAATGAAATTTCCGATTGCCTGAATTCAATTCCCGAAATAGAAAAAAGTGTTCCGCAAGTAACAGGAACAGCCGCTTTGGAATTTAACGGGGAAAGAACGCCCGTCTGGATTTTTGGAGTTCCTGCCGCAAAGTATTTTGAATGCATGTCTTCTATAAAAATTCTTGAAGGCTCTCCATTTCCAGATTCTGAAAGAGGCGTGATGCTTTCAAAAAAATATGCGCAGGAAATGAATATTTCTATTGGAGACACAGTCCAATTTCTTGTTGTTGACGGTCCTACTTTTAGAATCCGTGCTGCAAAACTTTCCTGCATTTATGAATATCCTGTTGAGAATTCCACGCTGGACAGAATTGTTCTTGCCGATGCTTTTACAGTCCGTTCGCTTATGGATATGTCTGAATCTGTCGCGGACACTTCATTTATCGGAGAAGAAAAAACAGATTTGCTTGAAAGCGATTTGGATATAGAATCTCTTTTTGATGATGCGGAAGATGTAGGCGCAGTTGTTGTTGAAAATCCGTTTGAAAAAATTCAGCCTGCCTTGGAAGAGCAAAAAACGATTGACAGTTCTTCATGGAACTATATGGTTTGCTCGCTTGCTCAAGGTGAAAATCCAAAAAAGGCAATAAGAAATTTAAATAGAATTTTTAAGAAGAATTCCTGGCCAGTGCGTGCTGTTGCTTGGAGAACTGCCGCCGGAAGCACGGCTTTGTATCTTTACTGGATGCGGGTAATTTTTAATGCGGGCGTAATTGTTATTCTTGTGGCAGGATTTATAATCATAAACAATACGCTTGTTGTAAATGTCCTGAACCGAACGCAGGAAATTGGAACTTTAAGAGCGCAGGGAGCTTCAAGAGCTTTTGTTTCGCTTCAGTGCATGACCGAAACTTTTATGCTTACAATAACGGCTGGAATTTTGGGCTGCATTTTGGGAACTGTATGCACAGCCGCATTGTCTTCCATGAATATTGAATTTAAAAATGTTTTTCTGATTCAACTTTTTGGAACTGACCATCTTGTTGTTTCTACATCATTTTCAATTATGTGTAAGTCGATGATTCTTTCTGTTTTACTTGGGCTTTTGGGCTGGATTTATCCTGTTAGAACCGCTTTAAAAGTTAATCCTGTTCAGGCTATGCAGGGGGCAGTCTAATGAATTATGTTAAGCTTTCGGTTCGCTCATTGCTTTTAAGGTGGCGTCAGTACATTTCTCTTTTTTTTGTTTGCGCTATTGGGGCTGGAGTTTCACTTTTTTCTTTTTTTCTAATAAACGGAATGTTGCATTCTCTTTCTACGAAGGCTGAAATTTATTACGGTGGAAACTATCAATTCTTAGGCGGAAGAAGCAATTTGGAATTTTATGACTGCCGGGAATTTGTTGAAAAACTTTCTGATGTTTTTCCAGCTGAAACTGTTATTTCCCCAAGATTTGATTTTGATGCGGATTCCGCTTCTTTTTATTATGAAGGCGTTGAAGTCCGTCAGCGTGTAATAAAAGGTGTTGACTTTGAAAAAGAAAAAATTCTATTTTCAAAATTCAATTATGTGCAGGGAAGTGCAGACGGAATTGCAGGAACAAATGGCGTTCTGGTTTCAGAAAAAATTGCATCCATGCTGGAAGTTTCAACTGGAGATTCTATAACCTTTATGCTTAGAACAGGTCCCGGCTACATAAATACTGTTCAGATTGTTGTAAAAGGCATTTTCAAAGATTCAAGCGTATTTGGAACTTACACTTCTTATATTGATATTGATTTTCTGCGGAAGGCTTATTGCTCTCCGGAATTTTATGCAAATAGAATTGGAATATTTTTCCCTGATTCACTGCCATCTTCAAAAGACACTTTAAAATATCAGTCTCTTCTTGAAAAAAAATTCAATATGTACAAGCTGGTTAATGATAAGTATGACTTTTATGAGCCGCTTTTAGCCGGGGAATTTAGCGAGCCGATTTACGCGTTTATAGTTCTGGACGCAAACATGGAAGATTTGGGTGTTATAATTGACGCAATGAAAATAATAACTTCTCTTGTAATTGCGGCTCTTGTAATAATAATTGTTGTTGGAATCAGCAGCACTTACAAAGTTATTGTAATGAAGCGCATAAATGAAATTGGAATTTACAAGGCAATTGGAATGGA
Organism: Treponema sp. UBA6852; assembly: GCA_002449305.1. GTDB lineage: Bacteria > Spirochaetota > Spirochaetia > Treponematales > Treponemataceae > Treponema_D. Next base: position 23,645 of record DKDI01000048.1, on the reverse strand, counting down.
GCGCGGCTCTGTGATTTTGCTTTTGCTTAGCGAAGCTCTTGTGCTTTTAATTTCCGGCTGTGTATGCGGCTGGGGATTTTGTTTGCTCTTGGAATTTATTGTAAGACAATTCAATTTTTCTTTTATTCCTGCGTTTGATATGTTTTTGACGAACGGATATATTGTTCCAATGAATTCTTTTGGCGGTGCAATGCTGATTTTTGCAGTTATAATTTTTACTACAATTTCTGCAATCTTGTTTTCGCTAAGAACCGCTATAAGAATTACTCCGGTCCAGGCATTGACTGTAACAGAATGAATTTTTGCTTGTTAATAATTAAAAAGTTAAGATATTTTATGGATGTGCTATGAAAAATTTTAAGAAAATTGTCAGCTTTGTTTTTTTTGTTTCTGCAGGAATTTCTGCTTTTTCATTTTCCCATGATGAGCTTTTAAAGCAGGCGCAGGAAAATACAGCTTTTTACGGAACTGACTTTAAAGGATTTTATTCAGTTGTTCAGGAAAAGCCTGGCGAAGGAAAAAATGCTACAGAGGCAATTATGTATCGTAGGGACAGCGAGGCAAAATGGACAATTCTTGTTACAGGTCCTGCAAAAGACAAGGGAAAAGGTTATCTTCAGTATGACAACAATATTTGGTTCTACGATCCTGCTGACCACAGATTCACATTTACAAGTGCACGGGACAAATTTCAGAATACAAATGCGAACAATTCAGACTTTGCGCCGCAGTTTTATTACAGGGATTATTCAATAGAAAGTTCTTCAGAAGTAATGCTTGGAAAACTTGAATGCGTAATGTTTGTTCTAAAGGCAAAAGTTCAAAATGTGGATTATCCTGAATTACGTCTTTGGGTTACAAAAAATGACGGGCTTGTGCGCAAAAAGGAAGATTACAGCCTTTCAGGGCAAAAACTTAGAACAACTGCTATTCCTTCATATCAGATAGTTCAGACTTCAAATAAAAATTATTATATTCCTGTAAAAATGCTTATCACGGACAATTTGCGCGGAAAGAAAATCGGTGAAAAAACTCAGTTCGAGCGCACGCAGATTACGATTACAAATATAACTTTTGATCGTCTGGAAAATTCTGTTTATACAAAGCCTTATCTTGAAATGATGAGTGAAAAGTAAAATGAAGCGGATTTTTTTTATAGCGGCGATTTGCTTTTGCATTTCGGTTGCTTTTTCTCAGGCGGAAGACGATATTTCGTTTGATGACGATTTGCTTTTTTCAGATTCAGAAGACATTGTTGTTGAGCAGTCCGATGCGTCGGAATTTGTTTCTTCCAAGCAGTCGGTGAAAATTGGAACTTCTGAATATTTTATTCCTTTGAAATTTACAGGCCATTTTGAGTCTGACTTTGGATACTACGGAACCAAGCATAATCAGAATTCTGAAAATGATGAATTTAAAAATTCAGTTTATTTTGACTTGGCGAATTATATTTATTTTATGGCGCGTCTTGACAAAACACTTTCTGTGCGCGGAACAACCAGCGTAAAATTTCCGCCCAAAAAAGATGCCATAAAACTTGACGAGCTTTATTTTGACTATTTGATTTGGGATAGAATTTATATTACGGCAGGAAAAAAAGCGACCGCCTGGGGATATACAAGACTTTTCAGCGGAGAAAACGCATATAGCCTTTATACAGATACTGACTATGACAAGCTTACCGAAGAAGAAAAGGAGCAAATACGGCAGGAAATTGAAAAGCAAGGTTATCTTTACACAAATATTTTAAGCGACAGTTCTGATGCTGTTTCCGGACTTTTGCGCATTCCTTTTTGGACTGGAACTTTGTCTGGAATTATTTTATACGGCGGAACTTCAACGCAGCCTGCATTTGAAGACATTTCGGCGGCTGGCTCTCTTGAAATGACATTTTTTCATACGACTTTTAATATTTTCGGAAGAAAAAATCCAAAGCTAGAAACAGGCTCAACACCGGTAACTGTCGGCGCAGAAGCAAAACGGACCATTTTTGGAACAGACCTTTATGTTCAGGGAATCGGAAAACTTACAGATGACCACCGTGATATTTCAAAGTATGTTTTTACGGGCGGATTTTATCATTTGTGGGACGGACATGATCCGAATTTTGGCTTGAATTTTGAATTTCAGGATTCTTATAACAAAGAACTTGAAAAAAACAGCTGCCGCATTTACCTTGATCTGGGTTTAAAACGGCTTGGAAAAAATAAAGACATGAAGCTTGGCTTGCAGTGGCAGCATATTATAAAAAGTGAAACAGAAGACGATAAAAGCGGCCTTGTAAAATTTGGTTTTATAAAATCAGGGCTTTTCCCGAACGCGGAATGGAACACAGGAATTGAAGTGCGCTATCATCAGCTTGATGCAAACTATGAAAATAAAATTTACATGATCCGGCTTGGAAGTTCAATTCAAGTAAAAATGGACTATTAAACTGTGTTTGTGTTGATTTTCTGCGGAAATATATATAATATTATTTTATAGAATATTTCTGTTTTTTTTTCAGATTTTCTACATTATAAAATGCGAGGTGCTTATGGCTGTTCAGCCTATAGATCTTTCTACCATTTATTCTCAGATGGATAAGATTGGGCAGTTTAATGCTTCGCAAGTCCAGAATGCAAGCATGGCGAATAGGCAGCATCTGGAAAAAACAGCCCAACAGCAAACTCAAAAAGCCCAGACTGTTACAGAAACTTCACAAAGCGAGGATTCTGCAAAAATCAAGGCTGATGTGAGTCAGGGCGGAGGCGCTGGACAAGGACTTTTGCAGGGAGATGGAAAATCCGCAAAGCAAGAGCCGGAAATTAAAAAGCCTACTGTCTATGAAATAAAAGATCCAAATCTTGGACAGCATATTGATATTACAAGTTGAAAAAAAAATGCCGTTTGCGTTGACCATTGCTGTTTTTATAATATTTTTCAATATACTCATGTGGGTTGTCTTTTTTAAGAAGTTTAACACTTTTTTTTCCACAGATAAAATTATTGAAGAGACTAATGAAAAGGCAAAAGAAATTATCAAAAGCATAAATTTCAACGCAGGAAGAAGCATTGATTTAATAGAAGATAAAATTAAGCAGCTTAAGGCTATTTCTGCGGAAGCCGAACGAAAAATCGGAATGTTAAAAAAAGAGCTTTCTCTTGCTGAAAAATCAAAATCATTTCAAAAAAAACTGGATTCGGCTTCAAAAAATTCTTTTATGCAAGGCGACTTGTTTTTTACAGAAAAGGCAAAAAATGAGCTTGGAATAAAAAATTTGCCTAAGCCGGAAGTTGAAGTTAGAAAAATTCCTGTAGTTGAGCCTGAGCTTTTTATGGCTGAAAACCCAATTGTTCCTAAAAAGGACTTTAAAGCTCAGGTTTTGGAACTTCGCGCCCTTGGAATTCCATCAGAAGAAATTGCAAGAAAAACAGGCAGAAGCATTCAGGAAGTAAAACTTGTAATCGAGTTTTCTTGATTTTTTTTTGTACTTTTTACGGACTTGTTTTAATAAATATTTTCTCAAAACAGCTTTTTTTTCTTGAACTTTGAAAAGAATCAGAGTATATTTTTATCTATGAGTAATTTGAAATTTAAAAAGGTCAAATTTGGAACTTTGTATGATGGAAGAAAAGTTCATTTGTACACAGTTTCAAACGGCTCTATGAGCTTTTCTGTTATAGATTATGGATGCACAATTACAAGCATTCTTTTACCTGCAAAAGACGGAAAAAAAGTTGATGTTCTTTTGGGCTGTTCAACTCTGGAAGGCTATGCTTCTAGTGGAAGTTGCTTTGGAACTGTAGTTGGTCGCTTTGCAAACAGAATCGGCGGCGCATCTTTTTCTCTCAATGGAAAAACTTACCAGCTTGATAAAAATGACGGTGAAAACTGTCTTCACGGCGGATTTGACCGATACGAAAAGAAGCTGTGGTCTGCAAAAAAAATCCGTACTGACAAAGGACTTGGAATTGAATTTTCAAGAGTAAGTTTGGCAGGCGAGCAAAATATGCCTGGCAATTTAAAAATAAAAGTTACCTACACATTAAATGAAGATAATGAGCTTACTTTGGATTATTCTGCCAAGACAGATGCTCCGACTCCAGTAAACCTTACAAACCATGCCTATTTCAATTTGAAAGGCTATGATGGCGGTTCTATTGAAGATCAGGAACTCAAGATGGATTGTTCAAAATTTGTTGAAGTTGACGAGCATCTCATTCCGTCTGGAAAACTTTGTTCTGTTGATGAAAAAAAAGCTTTTGATTTTAGAGTTCCAAAGCTTATCGGCAAAGATATGAAAGAAACTGGCTCTGGATATGATCACGCTTATTGCATAGATTCGCACAATGGAAGTTTAGTTGAATTTGCCGTGTTAAAAGATCCTGCTAGCGGACGTACAATGACTGTTTCTACAACGTTGCCTGCCTGCCAGATTTATACAGCAAATTTCATTGATGGATTTGGAAAGAACGGTTATCCTTTAAAATCTCATGATGCTGTTTGCATGGAGACCGAGGCTTATCCTGACGCTCCGAACCATGAGAATTTTCCAAGCTGCATAGTAACTCCAGAAAAGCCGTACCATGAAACTACGGTTTATAAATTTGGTTTTTAGTTTTCAGCAATTATAGAAAAATATAAAGAGGTTGTGATGGACATTCAATTACAGGAATTAATCGAAAAAATCAAAAAGGACGGTGTTTCTAGTGCCGAATCTGCCGCCCGCAAGATTATTGCCGATGCGGAAAAAAAAGCCGCTTCAATTGTAAGCGATGCTGAAGTAAAAGCTGACAGCATAATAAAAACTGCAAAGGCTGAAACAGAACGCATGGAAAAGGCCAGCGAAGATGCTATTGCTCAGGCTGGACGAAACCTTATCATTTCATTCCGTGATGGAATAAACAAGGAGCTTTCTGCTATTGTAAATTCCGAAACAGAAAAAGCAATGGATAAGGATTTGCTCAAAAAATTGATTCCTGAAACTGTAAAAGCTTGGTCTGCCAATCCAGATGCGGATAATATTTCTGTTCTTTTGCCTGCAAAGGATTTAAAAGTTCTTGAAGCAAGCCTTAAAACTGCATTAAAAGCAAAAATTTCAAAAGGTCTTGTAATAAAAAGCGACGCCTCTCTTTCAGCAGGTTTTAGAATTGGATCGAAGAATGGCTCTGCATTTTATGATTTCAGCGCGGAAGAAGTTGCGGCTTTGTTCAGTGCCTATTTGAATCCAAAAACAACAGAAATTATGAAAAAGGCGGCTGCAGGAATTGCAGAGGAAGAGCCAAAGCCTGTTGTAATAGAAGAAAAGAAACCAGCGGCTTCAAAAGCTAAGAAAACTGTTGCAAAGCCGGCGGCAAAATCACGTGCAAAAACTACAAAGGAAACAAAATAGTGGAACATCTCTATTATTTGGTTGCCCAGCTTCCGGCAATTTCTGTAAATGATGACAGTTCTCAAAAACTTCCGCTTACAGTTGGATATTTCAAGGATTTGTGCAGCCGTTTTATGTCTGAAAAATCTGCGAAGCTTGCTGAAAAACTTACGCTGGAACCTCCTGTTGAACCTGTTTCGACAGGTTCCGTATTCCTTGATGAATGGTACGCAAAAGAAAGATGCCTTCGACTTGCATTGGCCCAAATCAGGGCTTTAAAAATGAAGAAAGATATAAAGGATCTTCCTTCTGCAAGTGATGGTGAATCTGTTCAGGCCGCGCGGACTGCTACTGGAATGGACAGTCCTTTGGCAGCGGAACAGTATCTGAATCAGTACCGTCTTGGAATTTTGGATCGGATTGCGCCTATGGACAGTTTTTCGGCTGATGCGGTCTATAGCTATGGACTAAAACTGATGCTTGCCGAGCGGATGAAGAAGTTTAACAAGGATGAGGGCTTGGCTTCTTACCACAAAATTTATGATGAAATTCTTGGAGAAAAGAAATGACTGATACAAAAGGCAAAGTTGTTGCTGTCAATGGAAACATGGTTTCTGTTGAATTCGATGGAAAGGTATCTCTCAATGAAGTAGGCTACGTTAAAGTTGGCGGAAAAAGCCTGAAAGGAGAGGTAATCCGTATCCGCGGAAATACAGCGCAGATGCAGATTTATGAAATGACAAATGGTATTTCAACAGATTGTTCTGTAGAATTTACTGGAGATTTGCTTAGCGTTGAAGTTGGCCCTGGTCTTTTAGGTCAGGTTTATGATGGATTGCAGAATCCGCTTCCTCTTCTTGCTGAAAAATCCGGCTACTTTCTTGAGCGCGGTGTTTATCTTCCTGCTCTTGATGAAAATAAAAAATGGGAATTTACTCCTACTGCAAAAGAAGGCGACAAAGTTTTTGCAGGAGACAGCATAGGATCTGTTCCAGAAGGACCTTTTACTCATAAAATTCTTATTCCTTTTGGATTCCTTGGAACTTATACAATCAAAAAAATTGCAAAAGCTGGTGAATATAAAATTCATGATACCATTGCAACTCTTGCTGATGAAAAAGGAAAATCTATAAATATTAGCATGAGCTTTAAATGGCCTGTAAAGCGAGCCGTAAATTGCTATGCAGAACGTCTTAGTCCAGATGAGCCTATGGTTACAAAAGTCCGCCTGATTGATACATTTTTCCCTGTTGCAAAAGGTGGAACATATTGTATTCCAGGTCCGTTTGGCGCTGGAAAAACTGTTCTTCAGCACACAACAAGCCGCAATGCCGATGTTGACATTGTAATTATAGCTGCTTGCGGAGAACGCGCTGGTGAAGTTGTAGAGACTCTTACAGAATTTCCGGAGCTTAAGGATCCTCGCACTGGACGTTCTCTTATGGAGCGCACAATCATAATTTGCAATACATCTTCTATGCCTGTTGCTTCCCGCGAAGCTTCGTGCTACACAGGCGTTACTCTTGCAGAATATTACCGTCAGATGGGACTTAATGTTCTTCTTCTTGCGGATTCTACTTCAAGATGGGCGCAGGCTATGCGTGAAATGTCTGGCCGCTTGGAAGAAATCCCTGGTGAAGAGGCTTTCCCTGCATATTTGGAGTCAACAATCGCTTCTTTCTATGAACGTGCGGGAATTGTAAAGCTTCGCGATGGAAATGTCGGTTCTGTTACAATTGGTGGAACTGTTTCTCCTGCAGGTGGAAACTTTGAAGAGCCTGTAACTCAGGCAACATTGAAAGTTGTTGGCGCATTCCATGGTCTTAGCCGAGAACGTTCCGATGCGCGCCGTTATCCTTCTATTGATCCTCTTGATTCTTGGTCAAAGTACAAATCTACAATTGGACACAATCTTGTTGAATTTGCTCGTAATGTCTATAAAAGAGGCGCAGAAGTCAACCAAATGATGAAAGTTGTTGGCGAAGAAGGAACAAGCCTTTCAGATTTTGTTATTTACTTGAAGAGTGAATTTCTTGATGCCGTCTATATGCAGCAGGATAGCTTTGATGAAATTGAAGGCGCATCTTCTGTAGAACGTCAGAAATACGTTTTCAATAAAATTGTTGAAATTCTTGGATCTGACTTTGACTTTGAAGAGAAAGACGATGCCCGCAATTTCTTTAATACTTTGCGCCAGAATTTCATTGATATGAACTATAAGGAATTCAAGAGCGCAGACTTTACAAAAGCTGAAAAAGTCATAGAAAGTACTTTGGCTTCAAAAAATGCGCAGGTATCTAACGAGGCAAAGAAGCTTCTCAAGGACGGTGAATAATGAATAAAGTATATAGCAAAATTGAAAGCATAAACGGAAGCGTTATTACTGTAAAAGCAAAAGGTGTAAAGCTTAATGAGCTTGCTGAAATAAACACAAGGTTTGGAAAATCCCTTGCTGAAGTAAATAAGATTGATGGCGAAACTGTTTCGTTGCAGGTTTTTGCGGGCGGACGCGGTGTTGCTACAAATGACCAGATCCGCTTTTTGGGACACGAAATGCGTGTTTCTTTTAGTGAAAATTTGCTTGGTCGCATTTTCAACGGTTCAGCAGAACCAAGAGATCATGGACCTGCATTGACTGAAAATCTTGTTGCAATCGGAGGACCTTCTGTAAACCCTGCAAAACGTATTAATCCAAATAGAATGATGCGTACAAACATTCCAATGATTGATGTTTTCAATACTTTGGTTGTTAGTCAGAAAATTCCGATTTTCTCAATTTCCGGTGAGCCTTACAACCAACTTTTGGCTCGTATTGCTATGCAGGCTCAGGCTGATGTTATTGTTCTTGGCGGAATGGGCTTGAAATACGATGACTATCTTTACTTTAAAAAAACATTGGAAGAAGGCGGCGCATTGAGCAAAACTGTAATGTTTGTTCATACTGCTGCTGACCCAACTGTTGAATGCATTAAAATTCCGGATCTTTCGCTTGCTGTTGCAGAGCAGTTTGCGCTTCAGGGAAAGGACGTTCTTGTTCTTCTTACAGACATGACAAACTTCGCTGATTCAATGAAGGAAATCGCAATTACTCAGGAGCAAGTTCCTTCTAACCGTGGTTATCCAGGAGACTTGTATTCTCAGCTTGCCAGCCGTTACGAAAAGGCTGTTGACTTTGCTGATTCAGGCTCTATAACGGTTTTGGCTGTTACAACAATGCCTGGCGATGACGTTACTCACCCTGTTCCTGACAACACTGGATATATTACAGAAGGTCAGTATTATCTTAAGGGCGGACACATTGAGCCTTTTGGTTCTCTTTCTCGCTTAAAGCAGCAGGTTAACAGCAAAACACGCAAAGATCACCGTTCTCTTATGGATGCGATGATTCGTCTTTATTCCCAGTACAAAGATACTCTTGAAAAAAAGTCAATGGGCTTTATTATGAGTGCTTGGGACGAAAAGCTTTTGAAATATGGAGAGCTTTTTGAATCAGAGATGATGGATCTTACGGTAAACATTCCTCTTGAAGAAGCCTTGGACAATGGATGGAAAATTCTTGCGGAATGTTTTGACAAGGCGGAAACTGGCTTGAAGTCTGAATTGATAGAGCAGTTCTGGCCAAAAAACTAAACCTGAATATTAAGGATTTATTTTATGGCAAAATTAAAACTGACTAAAAACGAGCAAAAGACTCAAAAAGATGCGCTTAAAATGTATCAGCGTTATCTTCCGACTCTTACGCTTAAAAAGCAGCAACTGCAGTCAGAAATCCGCGCCATAGACGAAAAAGCAAAATCTGTCAGGGCTGAAAAAAAGGCTTTGGAAGAGGATTTTGAAAAATGGATTTCGGTTTTCGGTGAAAAAGATGCCTTTAAGCCTGATATGGTTACTGTAAAAAACATCAAAAAGGGCTGGGGCAATATTGCCGGTGTAAAGATTCCTGTTTATGAAGGCGCAGATTTTGGACGTGGCGACTATAATCTTTATTCAACACCGCTTTGGATTGATATGGCTGCGGATAGAATGGAAAAAGCCCTTGAGCTTGATTTGGAGGCGGAAGTTCTGGATGAGCAAGTAAGGCTTTTAGCAAAAGAACTTCGTACAACAACTCAGCGTGTAAATCTGTTTGAAAAAGTAAAAATTCCTGAAACAAAAGCTAATATCAAGCGCATAGGAATTTTTCTTGGAGACGAACAGGTCAATGCGGTTGTACGCTCAAAAATTTCCAAGAAAAAACTTCAGGCTGATGCTAAGGAGGCTGAATAATGGCTATTGTGCAGATGAAAAAAGTCTCTTTGGTTATTCTTGATTCAACAAGAAAGGCTTCTTTAAAGCAGCTTAGAAAAGCTGGAGTTTTGCATTTGGAAGCTGTGGAAGGCTCTAGTCCAACCCTTTCTGCTTACAAAGAATCGGCTGCGGAAACTGATAAAGCTATTTCTATTCTTGATGAAATAAAAGAGCCAAAAAAGTCTTCTGCTTTGATTCAGGAAAAACTGGATAAAGATGCTGCCCGGGAAAAAGTAAAGGAAATAATATCTTTAAGTGATAGAAAAAAGACACTTTTTGATTTGATTTCCCAAAATAAAAATGAGCTTGCTCGGCTTGAAAAATGGGGTGACGTTAATCCTGAAGAATTCAAGGCTTTTGCAGAAAAAGGAATTTTCCTATATATGTATGAAATTCCTTCTGAAAAGTACCAGTTGATTGGAGAGGATTGCAAAACTGTTCTTGTAAATTCCTTGAACAAAGTTTCTAGGTTTTTGCTGAAATCAGAAGTACAACTTGAAGAGCGTCCTGCTGGTCTTCCTGCTGAAGCTTATGCTGTTCCTTTGCCTGAATCTTCTACTCGCCAGATGAAGAAAAACATCGTAGATGACGAGCATGAAATTGAAGCCATCAATAAGAAGATTTTTGCAGAGAAAAAATTCCGAACTGCTTTGCTTGATTATAAAAAGAAGCTTGCCTCTGATATTGAATTTGAGAATTTGTACAGCGGCATGGAATCAGAATCTTCAAATGAAACTTCCGATGATGAAGAGACAAAGCTTGCATGGCTTACAGGATATGTTCCAGTTGACTCAATGAAAAGTTTCAAATCTGTATGTGCAGAAAACGGCTGGGCATTTGTGGCTTCTGATCCTGCGGATGATGATCCTGTTCCGACAAAGTTAAAGAACAATAAGCTTGTGGAACTTATTTATCCGCTTACAAATTTTCTTGATGTTACGCCGGGCTACCATGAATATGACATTTCGGGCTGGTTCTTGCTTTTCTTCTGCATTTTCTTTGCGATGATTTTTGGCGATGCAGGATATGGAGCATTAATCTGTGCGCTTTCAATTGGACTTATGGCTAAAGGCGCAAAAAATGGAAAGGCATTTTCATCTGTAAACGTGCTTGTCTTTTTGCTTGGATTCAGTACAATGTGCTGGGGTGTTTTGACTTGCACTTGGTTTGGAATAGATTCAACAAGACTTCCAAAATGGATGGTGAATTTGTCTTTTGCACCAATTTCACCCGCAAAAGTGGGATCTGATGTTTCTAATACTAACCAGCAGATTTTCTGTTTTATCCTTGCTATTATTCAGCTTAGCATTGCCCATATAAAAGGAATTCTTCGTTACAGAAAATCCTTAAAGTGCCTTGGAGAACTTGGCTCTTTGCTTGAGCTTTGGGGAATGTACTACGTTGTAATGGACATGGTTGTTGATGCTGTAAAATATCCGCTTGGAATTACAGAAGAAACTTTGTATTTCTTTGGAATCGGCTGGCTTCCAATTCCTTATGTTGCGCTTGGTGTGCTTTTCTTTGGATTTATTTTGAATTTTGTATTTTCAAATTATGACGGAAGTATTAAGGATTCGATTTTTGAAAGTCTAAAGAACATTATCAGTGTGCTTTTGGGAATTGTAAATGTTTTCAGCGACATTGTCTCTTATATACGTTTGTGGGCAGTTGCGCTTGCAGGTGCGGCTATAAGCAGTACGATAAATACAATGGCTGGTCCTATGCTTGGCAAGTTGATTATGGTTGGTTTTGGCGTTATTCTTTTGTGCTTTGGCCATGGACTGAATATTGTGCTGAACCTTTTGTCTGTTATTGTTCACGGTGTGCGTCTGAATACTCTTGAATTCAGTCAGCATCTTGGAATGTCATGGAGCGGAACAAAATATTCTCCGTTCCGTGAAGAAAAATAAAATTTGAATTACGGCAGTTTTCTGCCTAAAAAATTAGATTAACAACGCAAATTTGCGTAAAGGAGTATTTATGAACTGGGGAATGATTGGTGCTGGTGTTGTAATGGGAATTGCTGCGATTGGAAGCGCAATCGGTATTGGAATTGCAGGTCAGGGAGCAATTGGAGCTTGGAAAAGGTGCTACTTGAACAATAAGCCTGCGCCTTTCCTTTTGGTTGTTTTTGCAGGTGCTCCGCTTACACAGACAATTTACGGTTTCCTTCTTATGAACACAATGAGAACTTCTTCAGCTGATCCTTTGTTCCTTCTTGGACTTGGAATTGCTTGCGGTCTTTCAATGTGCATGTCTGCTGTTGCTCAGGGAAAAGCTGGCGCTGCTGGTTCTGATGCTTTGGCGGAAACAGGAAAAGGATTTGCACAGTACATTATGGTTGTAGGTCTTTGCGAAACAATCGCTTTGTTCTCTATGGTATTCGGAATGATTGTTTGCTAAAATTTTTCATTCTATAGAAACTAAAATGCCCGGGGCTTGATTGCTTCCGGGCTTTTTTTTGTTCAGGAATTTATGCTAAATTGTAAAAACGCCTGCTTCAAGATTCTGAGCAAACTTATAAAAAATAAATGCTTTTACACAAGTCTCCAATATGATATAATAGATTCTATGGAAGAAAATTTTAAAATCCCGCGTGTAATTCAAATCGGTGGAAATAACGGAACAAAAAAAATATATATTGGCGGAAAAAATCCTGTTACAGTTCAGACAATGTGGAAAGAGCCAATAACTGAAATTGACAAAACCGGTCTGGATTCAGTTATAAAGCGCATTGACAATTTGAAATCACTTGGATGCGATATTATTCGTTTTGCTGTTCCTGACATGGAAAGCGCGCGTTCTTTGTGCAAAATTGCCGAGAACACGGATGTTCCGCTTGTTGCTGATATTCATTTTGACTATAGGCTTGCATTGGAGTGCTTAAAGGGGAATATTTCTGTAATAAGAATCAATCCTGGAAATATAGGAAGCTTTGACAAGACAAAAGCTGTTGTAGAGGCTTGCAAAGAAAAAGGCACGGCCATAAGAATTGGTGTGAACACAGGATCTTTGCCAAAAGACTTGGAAAAAAAAGTTGAAAGTTCAGAAATTACGAGGGCTCAAGCTTTGGCGGAAACTGCATTAAGGGAATCTGAAGTTTTTGAGTCGCTTAAATTTGAAAATTTTGCAGTCAGCATGAAAGCTTCGTCTGTTCAGGAAACAATTGATGCAAATGAAACCTTTGCTCGTCACTCAGATATTCCTTTGCATATTGGAGTAACAGAGGCAGGTCCTTTGATTACTGGCGTTGTGAAATCCACACTGGCATTTTCTCATCTTTTAAATGAAGGCATTGGCTCTACAATCCGTGTCAGCCTATCATCTTCCCCAGAGAATGAAGTTATTGCAGGAAGGGAAATTCTGCATGAATGCGGACTTAGAAATGGCGGCGTTACCTTGATAAGCTGTCCTAGATGCGGACGTTTGGGCTTTGATGTCCATGGCTTTATGGAGCGATGGCAGAACAAATTGCTTGCACTTGATAAAAATATTACGGTTGCGGTAATGGGCTGCATTGTTAATGGACCTGGTGAAGGTAAGCACGCTGATTTAGGAATTGCTGGCGGCGGCGGAAAGTGCATAATTTTCAAAAAAGGAAAAATAGTGCAAACAATTGATGAAAAAGATGCCGATATAGAATTTAAAAAGGTCTTGGAGAATCTTTAATTCAATGAGAAAGTTTGCTATAAAATTTATTGCTGTTTTTTCGTTTGCTTTGTTTTTTTGCTTTGATATTTTTGCCGCTCCTAAAAAGCCTCAAAAGGGGCAGGAAGATTGGAGGGCATTGCAAAAGTCCAAAGATTTTTTTGAAAAAAATGACTTTGGAACTGCTGTAAAATTTGCAGAGCAAGCAAAGTTTATACGTTCTCAAAATGCCCAGTGGCAAACTTATATTCTTGATGAAACTTTAAAAAATTCAAGAGTCCGACGGGCGGGAGATTCAATTGAACGTGTTTCCCAAGTTTTAAATGAATTGAAATTTACAGAAGCCTCAAAAATTGTTTCAATGCATATTGAAAAACATGGCGCAGATTTTTTCAACGGAAGCTATTCAAAATTGATTGAGTTTATTTCAGTTTATGCGCACTATCCAGAGGCTGATTTTCTTCTTGGAAAAATTTATAAGCTTGAAGGTGAGTATTCTGTTGCCTTGGATTATATGAAAGATGCTTATGATTATTCAGTGAATCTTGATATTCCAATGGAAAAATATGATTTGCTTTATGAACTTGCCGAGCTTTCTTATGACTTGGGAAACAAAGATGATTATGAAAAATATCTTCTTGTTATTGCAAGCGATGATTCTGTTTTTACGAATTCTAGCTATATAGATGCGCTCCTTCATATTGTTAATTCTGATTCTTCTGACAGTCTTGAAAAATTTTTTCTTTTGTACCGCGCAGAAGATGCAACAGGGCTAAAAGCATTTGTTAAACTCGGCAAACTGTATATGTCAGAAGCTGAAACTGACAAGGCGTTGAAATTTAATGCTTTTGCAGGAATTTTGGCTGTAACAAAAATTGAATCCGTTTTAATGCAAAGAATAAACGGCTTTAAATATTTAAATTTTAAGACACTTCTTGCGGAATCTTCCAACTACAGCGATATTGTGGAGTGGGGCATAAAAAACGATGTGTGGGAATTGTTTTGTGATCTTGCGGACTCTGCTGCTAATTCTGGAAGAATTGTTTTTTCACGTTCTCTCTTTGAGTCTCTTTCAGAATCAGCACCTGTTGAATATTGGAAATCTTACGCTTCAGAAAAAATTGTAAAAGCTGAAAATTGAATTAGAATTGAAGTCCTAAACCAAAATACGCTTCCCAAGCCTTTCCTTTTCTCCATGAGCTGTCAAAGTCCATGCGTCCATTGAGAATCTTTTTGGAAAGGTCTACGCCAAGACTTGCGCGCACAACAAAACTCTTCCATTTTTCAGGATAAACAAGGGCTTCAAGACCGCCCGTATAGATTCCTTCTTTGTAGTTCAAGTTTGAGCCAGTGCCTCTGTTTTTTATCAATGCGGCATCAAAGAATGGGCTTAGCTGAAATTCAAAGTTCAGGTACTTGAAAATTTTATGTGGTAAAAATGCAATTGCTTTTACAGCTTTAGGCTTTGTGTCATAACTTCCAAACAATGCATAGCTCCAGTCAAGCCAACGGACGGTAACAATGTGAATCGGCATATCAAAGTTGAAAACTATCGCAGCTGGAGTTTTTAATGCGTAGTTATCTGCGTCAACTTCGTAGTCATCAAATTCCTGTTTGTCTGGCGCGCCTCTTAAGTATTCGCCGATTGAAAAATTTGTGTTATAGCCTGCAAATCCGTTTGCATTGATTGCAAAGCCAACATATTTGAAACTTTTGAATAATTTTAAATTTGCTTCAACTGATGGAACTACTTTCTCATCGATTGTATCTGCTGTTATGTCCCAGCCCATGTATTGAGATGCAGAAAATGAATATCCAGTTCTAAAGTTGTTTACGCCCACCCAGTTTATATTACTGAAACTTATTGTTTGCCCCGGTTTTATCATCGGTGTTTGGTTCAAGTCGTCATTGCTTTTGTTGATTCCGTTTCTATCCCAGTTATACGTAAAATTTATAGAAGGCGTATAAGTAACTTCTGTTGTGTTTCCTATGTAACCAATTGAAAATGGAACTGAAATTGTCGCATTTTCTACAAAGTAAAGTTCATCGTCATATTTTTCATAGTCAAGATTTTTTATTATTGACTGTGAAAATTCAAATTTAATTTTATGCTGACCGATTGGAACTACAACGGCAATTCCTGTTGTGTAGTCGTATTCCGGAGCGTTGTCTCCTATTGTCCAATTGAAATCAAAAGAATTGCTCCAAGTGTTTTCGGTAATTCCAATGTCAAAAGGATAATCATAGCTAAAATTGAATCCTGTTGTTACTTTTGAATAATTGTCTGGCTCGTCATCATCTCCAAAGTTCAAATTCAAATCAACATTCAGATCATTCATAAGTCCTAGAAAGTTATTGTCTTTGAGCTTGAGCTTGATTTCTATTCCTGAGTTCGTGTCTAAAGCCGGCTTTGGAAAAATCAGCATTGAATGGGAATCTTTAAAAGTATACTGCGCTTCAATAAGATTTATTCCGTCGTCTGTTGTTTCCGCTATGTTGTATGAATATTCAATGTCTGTAAGAAGCCTTGTGTTTTCTATATTCTGATATATGTCATGAAGATATTCTTCAAGTTCTTCCTGAGATGTAAAAACTCTTTTGTAGTTTATATCTGAGATATTTTTTCTTAACGCAGACTCTTTTGTTTTTCCTTTTGAAATAAAGTCAACTTTTTTTATTTGAAAAAGTTCTTCCTGTGCAAAAACTGCTGATGCGCAATAAAGCACAACGAAGACAAGTATTTTTTTTAAATTTTTAAGCATAAATCAATAGGCTCCTTTGCCTTTTATTACAACTCCGACTGTTTTTATCAAAATCCAAATGTCAAGCCACACAGACCAGTTTTGGATATAATAAGTGTCTAAATTGATTCTTTCCTCGTAGCCAGTGTCGCTTCGTCCTGAAATCTGCCACATTCCGCTTAATCCAGGCTTTACAGAAAGCACATAGTCTGAATATTTTCCGTATTTTATGAGTTCAGGCTCTGTAACTGGGCGCGGGCCGACTAAGGACATTTCTCCGACAAAAATATTCCAAAGCTGCGGAATTTCATCAAGACTGGTTTTTCTAAGGAATTTTCCAAGCTTTGTTACACGCGGATCATCTGTGAATTTTCTGTCTTTTTCCCATTCCGCGGCTCTTACAGGATCATTTTCAAGAATTTCCTTTAACTTTTTGTCTGCGTCAATGCACATTGAACGGAATTTCCAGCATTTTAAAACTGAATGATTTTTTCCGACTCTTTTATGTCCGTAGAAAACTGGTCCTGGCGAACTTATTTTTACTGCGATTGCAATAATTAACGTAAGCGGAAGCAAAATCGGCGCAACGCAAATGCAGGCAAGAATATCGATTGCTCTTTTTAAAAACAAGGAACTTTTTTTTGTAAGATAGTTTGTTGAAGAGAACGCAAGAATTCCGCCGAAATCTTTCATGTGCAAAGACATTGTTGTGTTCAACTGCTCTCTTGGCACACGGATTAAATATCTGTAATTTGTCTGAAGTTCTTCAAGGTTTTTATTGAATCCGCATAGAATCCCGACTTTTATGTTGATTTTTTTTAAAACTGCGGAAATTTCAGCAGACTGCTCAACAATTTTTATTCCAAGAAATTCATCTTTGTGAATGACTGAGTCCGTTACAATGAGAATCGGTCTATAGCCAAGATATTTTTTTTTCAAAAGCCGCTCTACGATTAAATTTGCCCTGTCATCTTTGTTGTAAACTACCGCTGGAACTCCCCACCATGAGAATTTTGCAAAATATCTTCTGCTTAATTCTCTTCCAAGCGGAAGTAAAATTGTTGCAAACGGCCATGAAAGCACAAGTGCTACTGCAATTGGAATAAGGTCTTTTGTGGACTTTATAGTTGTAAGCGCAAAAGCTTCTCCAATAAGAATGAAAAATGATGAAAGTGAAAATCTTCTTACTTCGTCTTCTGGAGCTAAAAGAATTCCTGGGTAAAGTCCATTTAAATAGAAAACAATGAAAACTGCTGGCAAGAAAACTGAATATTTCAAAAAAGATCTGAAATTTATACAGGAAGGGTCGAACGCATTTACAATAAAAAATCCAATGCAGATTGAAAGCATAAAAAGCAATGCATCTATAAAGCCAAGTGAGACACCAGAAACGAATGAACTTGTGTGCCTATATTGAGATTTTAAGTATTTTTCTAATTCGTCTGCGTTGATACTAGAAATCATAAGTCTATCTAATATAAAGGAAAAAAGCGAAATTGTCTATTGTTACACATAAAAACGCATTATTTTCTAGTTATTTCACTTAAAATCAAAGATGCTGTTTTTTTATAGGAATATTTTTCAGGAATTTCTCCAAGCGGACTTTCATCGCAAAAAGTTCTTTGCATTTTTTCGCATAAATCATTGCTGTTTCCGCTTTCAAAAAAGACAACTGGAAATCCATCATAAATTTCCTTGAAAACTGGAATGTCAGAAATAACGGCTTTTGTTCCGCAGTAAAGTGCTTGCAACGGCGGAATTCCAAATCCTTCATAAAGCGATGGCTGAATTAAGAATTTTGCCTGGCTTAAAAGCAACAGCAATTTTTCATTTTCAACAAATCCAGTGAATTCAATTGAATTAGAATATTTTGAATTCAGCTCGCTGATTTTTTCTGAAATGCTGTTGTCCTTTGTTCTGAAATTGTCCTGAGAGCCAACGATTAAAAGTTTTGGCTTTTCCGCAATGTTTTCAAGCTGATAAAACTTTTCAAAAGCCTCAAGCAGAACAGAAAGTCCTTTATGCTTTTTTATGTTTCCGATAAAAATTATGGAGTTGTCCTTTTTCACATTTGAACATTTTTTTTCCATATAACTTGGAAGACCGTTGTAGACAACCGAAATTTTTTTCTTGCATTTTAGAACTTTTTCAATTCTTTCCTTGCTGAAATTTGAAACTGTAAAAATTTCCTTGGATTTTCTTATAGCGCGTTTATAGAAAAATTTTCTTGCAATAACTCCAGCTTTTCCGCAGAGTCCTTTTACATCAAGAAAAACGATGTCATGGATTGTTGAAAAAACAGGAATTTTTATTCCGCCCGGAATATTGCAATATGGCGAAAAATAAACATCGCACAAATTTATTTTTTTTAAAAGTTCTTTCGGAAATAGAAACATTTCTTTCAGTGAAAAAGTTTTTACATTGCAAGGAGTACTTTCTTTTGTGCCGAATAAAAACAATTCGTTTTCGCTGCTCTTCAAATATGGAAGAATTTCGTCTAAAAAAGTTCCGATTCCGCTTTTTCCGCTCATTCGGCAGTCAACTGCAATTTTCATTTTCCCTCGTCGCAAATAATATTTTCTGCTATTTTTTTTATGAGGCGTGAAGCTTTTCCGCGGTGGCTTATCGCATTTTTTTGTTCTGCTGTAAGTTCTGCGGCAGTCTTTCCGAGTTCAGGAAGATAGAAAATCGGGTCGTATCCGAATCCGCCAGTTCCTCTTGCATCTTCAAGTTTCTCAACAATTTCACCTTCCATTGTTTCCTGCACAACAAAAAGCCTGTCATTTCCCATGTAAAGAACCATTGAGCAAGTGTAATGCGCTGTCCGCTTTTGAAATTTTCCAGAGGAAATTGAATCTGTTATTTGCTGAATTAAAAATTTATTCTGATCTTCCTGAGGAATTTTCTTTCCATCAGGTTTTCCTTTCATAAAATCCGGTCCTGCATAACGCGAAGAAAAAATTCCTGGAGCACCGTTCAGTGCATCTGCGCAAATTCCAGAATCGTCAGCAAGAACAGGGGAGCGCACAATTTCCCACAAGGCTTTTGCTTTTATAAGGCTGTTCTCGTAAAAAGTCAAGCCGGTCTCTTCTGGATCAAAGTCAATTCCCTCGTCCTTTGGAATTACAATTGTATGCTCTGGAAAAAGCTCCGAGACTTCACGTTTTTTATTAAAATTTCCGGTTGCAAGATAAATTTTCATTCCAAAAGAATAGCATTTTAAATGCTTGTTGTCGAGAGAATGGCAGTTTTCTGTAGTTTTCTATTCGTCTCCGTTGAAAATTTCCTTTGCCTTTGAGACAAGGAAAGCAACATGGCGCGGACTCATTGAAAGAAGCCTGCCAACCGTTATGTTTGTGGGAACAGGAATTTGCCTTGAAAGTTCTTCAATCGATTTTCGCCATCTTTGGTCATGCGAGTTGAATTTTTGCAGTTCGTATTCAGTACATGCTGATTCTTTTTGCGCTTCTCTTTGTTTTTGCATTGAAAATTTCTTTCTATGATAATATGCAAAATTTCGTCTTTTAAATAAATTATGAAAACGCATTTCCTTTTTTTCAATTGATTCTTTTGCGCTCATAATCATTTTTCTAAGTTTTTCCTTGCTGCATCCTGTGGCGGCGGAAACTTTTTCAACAAGCGGATCCGTAATGCTGTAACAAGATTTTAGCGCAAGAACAAGACAGAGTTCTTTTGTAAAACTTTCGCTGATTTTTGTTTTTCTTTCAGAATGCCTTGAACAAGCCGAATATTCAAGATTTTTCTTTGCAACTTTGTAAAGTTCTTCTGTTGTCATTTCATTTTCAAAATAAATTTCTTCATTCTCAAGAATGAAACTAGATTCTTCGACAACTAAAGTTTCGCAAAAAGATTTTTTTTCGTTTGCCAAGAACTGTTTCCTTTTTCGCCAAAAAGCCGATGCCTGCAAAACTCCATAAATGTAAGTGGAAAAATCGCTTATTTTTGGATTGTACTTTTTTAGGATATGGATGAAATGTTCTGCCATATAAACAAGAAAATCTGAAAAATCATCCTCGCTCATGCTTGCAAGTCCCAGTTCAAATTTCCGCCTGAACATAAATTCCAAAAGCAAATTCTTTGCTTCCTCTTCACTTGTCTTTTTTTCGCTGAAATCCTTCCAGATTTTTCTTACTTCCGCCGTAGTTTTTTCACTCATAATTTCTCCTATAAAAAGTCAATGAGGAAATTCCAATTTCCGATTTGACTTTTTAAGCATATTCGCAATGAAATGAGAATATGCAGTTGATAAGGAAGTTTGCGACGCAAACTTGTGAAAGAAAAATAGCAATATTTATGCCAAGTGAAATTACGTGAAATTTGCGTGTTTTGCTTGATTTTTTGCTATTTTATAGCTGAAAAAATAACTAGCGGCTGTAAGTTTTTTCAAAATATAACAGGATTTTTGTTATTTTCTGTTATTTGATAAAAAAATATTGCAGAAAAACTAACAAAAAAGCCTCCATTTCTGGAAGCTTTTTCTTTTGTCTTATTATCTTATGGAAGAAAAATTAAAGCACTTTTGAGAATTCTTTTAGGATTAAAGGCAACAATGTTTCAATTTTTCCTTCTGTGCTCGCTCCGGCAGCATTTTTGTGTCCGCCGCCGCCGAATTTAGAAGCAATTGCGCTAACGTCGCATTTTTCCTTTGAACGGAATCCCAGTGTGCATGAAAATTCTGTTTCTTGCCGAATGAACAAAATAGCCTCTACATTTTCAACTTCAAGCATGAGCGCGTAAAAAGCATCGCTGTCCCGGCCGTCTTGCCCGAATTTTCTTGTATCGTCCATTGTTTCAAAAGTTACAACAAGTTTTCCGTTGAAATGCCGTTCCGCATGGTCTAGCATAATTCCCAGAAGTTTTCTTGTGTTCCATTGCTTTCCGCCTGTCATTTCTTGATAAATTTTTCTTGGGTTTGCGCCGGATTCAACAAGCCTTGCCGTTCCCTTGAAAACTTCTGCGCTGTCTTCTGTAAGATACTTGAAAAATCCTGTGTCAGTCGCCATTCCAAAGAAAAAAATATCCGCCTGTTCTTTCGAAGGTTTTCCGACAATCGCTTCAAAAAGCTGCTGGACAAGGCAAGCTGCCGCCGGTGAAGTCGGGTCTATTATGTTGTCTGAATTTTTTACATCGGCTGTTTTGTGGTGGTCGATTATAAATGTGCTGAATCCTTTTAAATCTCCATCAATATCGCCGAGCCTTGAAAGTTCCGAACAGTCCGCGATTATAAGTCCGCATGAATTTCTTTCGTTCTGCGTCATAAAGGGCAGTGCATTTTTAAATTTTGGCGCGAATTTCTTTATTTCGTTTCTTTTAAAAGGTCCGGCGTTAAGCATTATGTAAGGCTTGTTGAATTTGTCCAGAATAAATGAAAGTCCTATGCAGCTTGAAATGCAGTCGCCGTCCGGTTCTTTGTGTCCTGCAATAATGAAACTCTCATGGGAATCTAAAAAACTTTTAAATTTTGAAATTTGGTCTTTTGAAATAAGAATCATATTTTTCCTGCCTGAAATTAAAAAAGACCTGACCCTGAAATTTCCAGAATCAAGTCTCCTTACTAAAAAATGTGTTTTTCTACTTGCTAATTTTTCTAGTAGTCAAGAGTAAGCGAGTCTGCGTCAGTTCCGTCAATCTGCATTCCGCTAGGTGCAATTGCCCAAAGTGAATTGAAACGGTTTGTAGGAGCTGTAATCCATACTTTTAGGAATTCACCGTTTTGGCTTATTACAGTCATGTATGGAGAAAGACCTTTTGGCATAGTTCTGAAATTGAGCTTTCTAGCTCCGTCTTCATTTTTGAACCATTTTTTTGGAAGAACCGCAGTTCCGATGTCTATGCCCTGTTTTTCGTAAAGCACAACATAAGCGTCTTTCTGGTCATAAATTTTGAAGATTCTTACATTCTGATAAGAAATTGTAGATACATTGTCTCCGTGATTCCATACAGGCTGCTTTGTCTGCTCGTTGTTTTCCTGTGAAACTACTGGCAACATAACTGCAAGAGCAAGAACTGCCGCGGCAAAAAACTTCTTCATGAATTCCTCCGAATTTATTCTATTATATAAGCGCGAGCATAATGGCTTTTATGGTATGCTTTCTGTTTTCCGCCTGATCCCAAACCTTGCTTGCGCTGCTTTCGAAGACTTCTTCTGTAACTTCCTGTTCTTTTACAGCAGGGAGGCAGTGCAGGAATATAGTTTCAGGCTTGCCAGTTGCTTCCATAAGCGCCTTGTTCACTTGGTATGGCTGAAGCAATTTTACGCGCTCTTCTTTAAGCGATTCTTCACCCATGGAAACCCAAACATCAGTATAAAGGCAATCTGCATTTTTGACAACTGAAATTTTATCAGAAACAGTTATAGTTGCTCCAGATTCCTTTGCAAATGGCGCGCAGATTTTTAGTATTTCATTATCAGGCGAAAGTTCTTTTGGCGCAAATACGCTGAAATTAATTCCGAACTTAGAACAAATCAGCATAAGAGAACGAGCCATATTGTTTCGTCCATCTCCGCAGAAGCAAAGTGAAAGTCCTTTTAAATGCCCAAAATTTTCCTTTAGCGTCATAATATCTGCAAGAACCTGAGTAGGGTGGAAGTCGTCTGTAAGTCCGTTTATAACAGGAATCCCTGAATATTTTGCAAGGTCTTCAACATGGGACTGCTTGAATCCGCGGAATTCTATCGCGCTGAACATTCTTCCAAGAACTCTCGCTGTGTCCTGCACGCTTTCTTTTCCGCCGAGCTGAATATCGTCAGTTGACATGAATACAGGATGGCCGCCTTCTTCGCCGAATGAAGTTTCAAATGAAGATCTTGTGCGTGTTGAGCGTTTTTCAAAAATGAGCGCGATTGTTTTCCCTAAAAATCTCTGGTGGACTTCGCCTGCATGGGATTCTTTTTTTACTTGAAAGGCCCAGTCTAAAATCTGGCTGATTTCCTCTGGCTTCCAGTCTATCCAGTTTAAAAGGCTTCTTCCTTTGAAAGGGCTTTTGAATTTTTCTGCCTTCATCTTGCTTCCTCCATTTTGAATTATGATTATAAGATTAATTGTGTATAAAATCAACTGTTTATGCAAAATGGTACAGTTTTTATGTATATTTATACATCTTTTATTCTATGCTGAAACAGATTGCGCTAAGCTGTTTTTAGCCCAAATAAAAAAAGCACCTCAGAAAACTGAAGTGCTTAATTCTATAGTGGCAATAGGGATCGAACCTATGACACATGGAATATGAGTCCATTGCTCTACCGACTGGGCTATGCCACCACGAATGAACAGAATATAGCACGCCACTAAAAATATGTCAATACCAGTTTTTAAATTTTATCAACTTTTGTAAAAGTTAAGTAAAATATCTATCATTTATGCATTTTAAAATGCTTCTGATTCTTTTTTTAGTTCTAGTACTTGTTTTAATGGAAGTCCTGTGGCTTTTACTATATTTTCGATAGAAAGATTCATCTCTATAAGTTTTTTTGCAGTTAAAGTCGAATTTTTAGCAATAGTTTCTTTTGCAATATTTTGTGCCATGTCCTTAGCCATGTTTTTTGCAATATCTTGAGCCATGTTTTTTGCAATATCTTGAGCCATGTTCTTTG
>DKDI01000018.1:53836-116534 GCA_002449305.1 Treponema sp. UBA6852 | reverse complement strand
TGCGATGTTTCTGAAAGAAACTCGGTTGATAATCTATTGAAAATTTCCAACAGATTCCTGACCAAGTTTACTGCGTAAACATCGCAGTGTCGTAGCACGGGAATGACACATAAATTACTGTTCTTATCAAAACTCGACATTTGGGCTAGTTACTTTATTTTTCAACTCCATCTGACCAGTTGCTAACAACTGTCAAACTGCCGCTAATATCCAGATTCTGAAACTTTATTTCGCTTTCGCTGAATTCCTTTTTGCAGCTTATGGCAAAGTTGCGCAGGTTTACAGTCATAAGCCTGTTGTGCGTGAACATTTTTCCGTTCTTTTTGCCGCTGTAATCAGGCAGGACAAAGTTTGCGCCGCAGTCTGCAATTACAAGCTCTTTTGGGCGGATTGCGACAATTTTAAGCGGTCCGTAAAAGTGCGAATTGCGCTCCTCATACTCTGGGATGTATGCCGTGATTGAAGTCCATGTTGTACTATACCCAGAACTTGAGCCAGTTGCGCTTATTGTTCTCACTGAAGAATCATCTGTCCAGCCTAGAACTTTATAATTTGACAAGTCCGAAGACAAAAGAACAAGCGCGCCGCGGCTGTACACTGTGCCGCCATCAGCTAAAACAAATTGATTTGCAGCATTTAAATTTTTGTCGTTTACAAGAACAGCCACAGTTCCGTCTTCAAGAACCGCTATGTCTGTTATTGTGCCTGAAACACCAAAATCAGCTAAAGTTTTTGTCTCTATTTCATTTGCAGAGCCGCCACTTGTTGTGTAATCGAATGTTGCATAGCCAATTGAATCTGGACACTGGTTAGTATCATCACTGCTGTTAAATGAATAATAAAAATTTTCTCCTTGTGTCGCAATGCACGCAGAAGCAAAAGGAAAATCACCAACAGTCTTTGTAATTGAGGCATATTTATCTGTTTTTTTACATAGATACAGTTTCTTTCCTGGATTTGACCAATAAGCATAAGCTACCCAATAAGTATCTGTCGTACTGTCATAATATGCATCAAAAAGACTTGTATGAGAAAAATTGGTATCCTCTGAAAATGCAGTTCCATATCCATATTCATCACTATCATTATTACCATTAAATATTCTTATTTTTGGGTCATAATAAGTACCTGTAGGGCTTTTTCCAACATACATATAATAAACATTTCCACTATTGTCTTCTGCAAGATTGTAAGAATTTTCCCACTTTCTCTTTTGTGAGCAAGTTGAATAATCGTAGGCGTACATATTGCCGGAATAATCAGAAAAGAGCATATACTTTGAATAATACGCAGTTTGCCCCTCAAGAATCATTTTGATATTGCAGTCGGTGGTTTCGCCAGCTTTTACAGTAATCTTTGTGCTTCCGCTTCCTTCAAGAAGATTTTCAGATGTGTTCCAGGCTTCGGCTGTGGCTGTGTATTTTCCAGGCTCAAGGTCGCCAAACTCTATTACCCCCCCCCACAGTTCCTTCTTCGGTTTGGTCAAAGCCGTCATTATAAAGGCGAACAATGTATTGGTTTGCGTTGCTGCTGCTGTAAGTGTATGTGGCACGCGCGCTTCCGGGCAGGGCAACACGAACAGAGCCGTTTTCGCCAGAGCCAGAGCTCATGTTCATGCACGAAATAAATGCGAATAAAAATGCTGGTAAAATAGAAAAAATTAGCTTTTTCATAAAGATTCCTCCTTGTTAGAGATTCCCGTGTCGCTGCACGGGAATGACAGTTTTCTTGTCATTATCCAGCTTGATCCTATGTCATTATCCGGCTTGACCGGATAATCTATTTCAGATTCCTGACCGAGTTTACTGCGTAAACATCGCAGCATCGTAGTGCGAGAATGACAGTTGTTTTTCCTTGTCATCTTCGGGCTTGACCCGGAGATCTTCCGCATAAAGAATGACAGTTTATTATAATTATGATTCAAAAAAGTTGGTTTGTCAGCATTTGAGGGCATTTTTTTTAACTTTTTTATTGCGTAATCTTTTTACAAACAAAACGGCTTCCTTGCAAAATTCAATGGCATTGAAAATTATCATTGCTTTCTATAGAATAGCCTATTATGAATTTTAATAAGAAAAAAAAGAATCTGCTTGTTCCTATAGCCGTTATATTTTGCGCCTTGTACATTATTTTTTCAGTGCAGCCAATGGGCCAAGAAATTCATTTTACACCGGAATGGACAGAAGACATTTCACATATTCAAGAAAATTCAAATGATGCAAAAAAGATTCCGTTTAAACTTTCCCAGAACATAGGATATTTTACAGCAGACGGAAAAATTGTTTCAGCAATAACATTTCCTTTTAAATCAACAGTTTCAGAAAAATGGTATGCAACATTCGGGGCAAGCGGCACAAAGACCGACTTTTTTTTCGCAGACGGAACTTTAGCTGGAACAATTGACGAAGCCGGATTTCCATTTTTTGACCAAGATAGAATTTTTGTAATGCAGCCGGGCGGAACTTCTTTTGTAAAATGCAATTCAGAAGGAAAACGCGAATGGAACTACGAGCATTATTCGCCAATCACCGCATTTTCATCAAGCAAAAACGGAACTGCCGCAGGATACGCAGACGGAACTGTAATTTCTTTTTTGCCGGACGGAAAAATTGACCAGAAATTTGCGCCTGGCGGAAGCAATTGCGATGTGATTCTTGGTGTTGCAATTTCTGAAGACGGAAACAGAATCGCCTGTGTTTCAGGACAAGATCAGCAAAGATTTATTGTTGCAGAAAAAAACGGCGGACATTCAAAAGTAATTTACCACGAGTATCTTGAAAATTCCATTTCCCGCCAGACGCTTGTAAAATTCAACAACAATTCTGATTACGTTTATTTCAACGGAAAAGATTTTCTTGGAATCGTCAATTCAAAAAAATCCACAAGCAAAAAAATTCCAATCAAAGGGAAAATTTCTCAAATAGAATTTTCTGACAACAATGAGCTTGTTTTTGTTTTGAGCAAAGACGGAAAAAAATACACTGTAACAATTCTTGAATCTTTTGTTTATCCAATGGCATCGTTCAGCTTTGAAGGCGAATGTTCATTTATTCAGACTTATGAAGATTCTCTTTTCATTGGACGGAACACAAAAATTTCAAAAATTTCAATTTCAAAAAAATAGCTAGATAGTTTCTTGCGGAGAAAAAAATGAAAAAAACAATTTTAACTTTAACCTGCGCATTTTTTAGTTTCTGCGGATTTTCGTTCGACTGGCCGCAAAAAGAAACTAATTCAGATTCATTCTATTCGTATTTCGGACAGCTCCGCGGAGGCACAATAAATTCCTCGCTGATTTTTAAAGATCCTTCAGAAGTCAAGGCGGCAGACAAAGGAAGAATAACCGCAATAATTTCAGACCATAGCGACGACTTTGGCTGGTTTGAATCCGCACTGGGAAATTCCGTAATTATTTCACATGAAGATGGACTTTCAACAGTTTATGCAAATCTTGATGACAGTTCAATTTCAAAAGAAATTGAAGAAAAGCAGTTTGTTGAGTCTGGCGAATTTCTTGGGACAAGCGGAAACACAGGCTGGCAAGAAGGACAAAGCTGCCTTGAATTTAAAGTCTTTGATTCAAAAAACAATTCCGCTGTAAATCCAAGAATTCTTATGCCGCGCGCAGGAAGAGAGCTTCCGCTTACAATGGGAACAATAACTTTAACAGATAAAAATGGAGTTTCGCACAATCTTTTGAACGAACGAAGATTGCCGGCAGGAAAATATTACGTTTACAGAACACGCCAAAATGTTGCAGTTCCGTACAAAACAATCACAGCGGTAAACGGAGCAACTGTAGAAAATATTTCCTACGATGTTTTAAAGGAAAGCAGTGGAAAACTTTGTGTAAAAGGAAACGAGCATTACAGCATTAAAGAAATTTATCCAGACAGCACAAAGCAGCTGGCAGGAATTGTTCAGCTGAACAAAGGCTCTTGCACACTGACAATTACAATTGTCAACATCCTGAATTCAGCTTCAACAATTTCCTACAAACTGGACATTTACTAATTTGAATATTGTCATTGCCAGACTGGATACAGCAATCTAAAAATTTACTAGATTCTCCGGTCAAGCCGGAGAATGACAATTGTTGCAGCATGGGAATGACAGTTAGTTAGCAACTAGGCTTTTATTGCTTTTGAAATAATTCCGCCGCCAAGCGTTATTCCGTCTTTATAAAAAACAACTGACTGTCCTGGAGCAACCGCCCGCTGAGGCTCATCGAATACAACTTTGTAAGCTTTGCCGCAAAACTCTTCATTTTCCAACGGCTGGTAAGGCGCAACATGGGCTTTTACAGGCTTTGAAGCAAGACGGATTTTTACCATCGCATCAAATTCACAGCAAGGATCATATTCAGCAGGCCAAACCAAATCGTCTGCAATAAGACCTGAACAAAACAAGTCGCTGTCTTTTCCAAGAACAACTAGATTTTTTTCCTTGTCAATTTCAGCAACATAAAGAGGATAAGGCGCGCTCACTCCAAGTCCTCTTCTCTGCCCGATTGTATAATGCTCAATTCCTTTGTGGCGGCCAAGAACTTTTCCGTCCAAATCAATAAAATCTCCTGGCACAGAAGGCTTGTCTTTAAACATATATTCAAGCATTGGAGCCGGAATAAAATCCTGGCTTTCTTCTTTTTCAGCGGCCTTTAATCCGCGTTCACGGGCCATTTTAAAAACTTCTTTTTTGTTAAAGCTTGCAAGCGGAAAACGGACTTTCTCTAAAATCTCGCTCGGGATTCTGTACAAAAAATAAGCCTGGTCTTTTGTAATATCAAGCGCAGTGTGAATTTGAACTGGACGGCATTTTCCCCTTTCATCTTTTGAAGCATTTTCTCCATAAACTGAAAAAAGAGGTTCTGTTCCGCGCACGGCTTTTGCATAATGCCCTGTGCAAAAATAATCGTATTCAATTCCCAAGTCTTTTAAGCCGGAAAGCATCGCGCCAAATTTTATAAAGCGGTTGCATCTTATGCACGGATTTGGAGTGCGGCCGTTTCTGTATTCGCGCTTAAAATATTCTATTACTTCCTGCTGATATTTTTCTTTAACGTCAACAACGATATACGGAATATTTTGTTCTGCGCAGAATTTTTTATTTTCCTCTATGTCTTCAACTTCCTTTGGGCTGTAGCAGCTGTCTGGAATTTTATAATCGTCAGGCAGATTTAAATCAACCTCTTGCCACAAAGACATTGTAACACAAGTTACATCGCAGCCTTTTTCTTTTAAAAGCATTGCTGTCATTGTAGAATCAACGCCGCCAGAAAGCCCCACGACAACTCTGTCGCCTTTCTTCGGAAGCTCAAGTTCTTCATAAGTCATTGAATTGTAATTCATAAAGCAAGTATAAATAGAATCAATAAAAAATTCAATTTTACAAAAATAAAAATCTCTTTAAATGGAAAGACAGTTTCCAAAAAATCCAGACGCAGAAACTTTTTCATTTGCGCCGATTAAATGGCTTACATCTCCCATCTGCTGAATTCTAAAAACAACTTCTCCGGGAACTCTTTCTTCCGCACCAACAATTGTAACTGAACTTGGAGCAACAAAAAATCCCTGCCAAAGCTGAACAGGGCTAATTCCTGTAAGATGGCTTAGCATTACAAACATCACGCCCAGATGACAGATAAAAACAAGATTTTTTTCATCCAAATCTTTTTGCTCAGGGTCAATGTGAGTGTCTATCAAAGATTCTTCTTTTGAAATATGCGGAAAACAATTATACAAAGGAATTTTTGAATCAATGCGATTGTAGTCATAAGATGCCAAAATCTCATCAAGTCCGCGGCAAACTTCCTTATAATGAAATTCTATGTTTCCGCTTTTCATTGATTTTGTTTGGAAAAATTTTTGGACATCCTTATATTTTTTTTCGCCAAAATAATCGCGCGGAAGCCAGTCCCATGCAATTCTGTTTTTTCCGGTTTTAAAATCTTTTATGTCGTAGTTGAATTCTCTAAGCCAAGGCATTGTTGAAACTTTCATCGGCTGCTTTGAAAAATCTGCATGAATATTTTCTAAGCAAGCTTTTGCCGTAGCCTGCGCGCGTCCCATCGGCGAAACAAAAAATTCTGTTGCATTCAGTTTTGAAATGCGCTTGCCCAAAAGCTCTATTTCACGTTTTCCTTTTTCTGTAACAGAATCAATTGAATAATCAGGATCTCCATGACGAATAAAAATCAAATGCATTTTATTGTTCCTTTTGAAATGTTTTTTATTTGCTCAAGAAAAGTATTTTTTTCAGATAGAAAAATTTCACCCTGAATGGAAATGTCGGTTCCAAAGTTTTCAGTCAGATTTGAAATATTAAAGTCCTCAAACAAATGTTTTACAGTTTGATACAAATCATAGCCGCACGAAAATGAAAATGAAGATTTTTCAACATAAGGTTCGGCTTTACAAACAGAAAGAACTTGTTTAGCACTTTCACTATATGCATGAACAAGTCCGCCCGTTCCTAAAAGTGTTCCTCCGAAATACCTTGTTACTGTAAGCAAGATATTTGTAATTCCGCTTCCTTTTAGAACATCAAGAACAGGACGCCCGGCAGTTCCGCTTGGCTCACCATCATCGCTCATGCCAAAAGTTTCAGATTTTAAACCAACAGAAAAAGCATGAACTACATGGGTTGCATCAAAATATTTTTGCTTAACCTCATGAAGTTTTTCTCTTGCCTGCGCTTGAGTTTCCACAGGAAAAACTTCTGAAATGAAGCGGGAATTTTTTATGATAAGCTCAGCTTTGGATTCTTCAAGAAGAACCTTCATTTTTATCTCCGCCAATCATTCCGTTAACGCTCAAAAATGAAAAATAATAAATTGGAATACAATAATAAATTTTTGCAAGAATTGTATAATATTGAAGGAACGCATAAAATCCGAGCAAAAGAGAAATAAAATTATTTTTTCCAGAAAGAACTGCATTAAGAAAAACCGCAACAAATAAAACTGCAAAATTTTTAAGGCAGACAAAAATCACAAAACCCAGATAATGGAAATATCTTCCACGGATAACAAAAAGGCTTTTTTTAATTGCATCCTTTAAATCTATTTTTTTATTTTCAAGAAATGCATTCCAAACAAAAATAAACGGAAGAAAACAAAATACAAAAACAAAAAAGAAAATCGCTGTGTAAAAAAGTGCAAGAGTAAAAGCCTTTGCAATCTTTTCAGAATCAAGCTGATTTAAGTTTTCATTTGAAAATGCTTCAGCAAAAAAGCTTGAACAGGAAATAATTTTTTCTTTAAATATAAAGAGCAATACGGCAGATACGAACGCTACAAAAACTACAACAAGCGTAAAAAAAACTGAAGAATAAAATATACGTTTTGACTTTTCAAAAAAACCACAGAAGATTCCTCCGGAAGAATTTTTTTTGCCAAGAACAATATTTGTAAAATCAGCAACAATTCCATAGGCAAGCGTAAAAACAACAATAAGTATCAGCGAAGTAAAAACAAATGAAATTACATATCCAATAGCAGAGCCGTTAAAAAGCATTGCAGGAGAAAATCCACTTGTAAGTAAAAAAGACAGCATTACATTAAAAAGCAAAAGCAGCAAAACCGAACGCGCAATATTTTTTGCCAGCCGCTCTCTTAAAACCTGATACATTCTTTTATACTCAGGATTTTTTAATTTTTCCTTATCCAATTTTTTATTCCTGTTTTACAATTTATAAATCAAGTTTCGTCTGCAAACCTGAATCTTCAACTTTTATAGAATCAACATCCTTGGATTCAAGCCGGATTCCGTTAGTCTTCAAACCTTTTTCTTCAAAATCCTGCGCTTTAAATTCTTGGACTGTAATTTTTACACGAGGCTTTTTAGTGTAATTCAAAGTAAATTTAAATTTAGCTCTTGTATCAATGTGAAGAACTTCCATTCCGTCTGGCACAAAATTATAGTCGCGGTTCATAATCCAGCCAGAAATTCGGCAACGTTTTATAAAGCAGTATTTTGTTTTTGGATCACGGTAAATTATTGTAAAAAGAATTTTGCTGATAATATCTTTGTCTGCATAATTGCAAAACCAAATTCCAGAGTCAACAAAAAGTTTATCCGGCACATCGCAAACACTCCAAAGTCCGCTCTTGCGCACAATGAGAATTCTGTCAAAAGGAGTCACTTTTAAAATTTCCCGTCCGCCGTTAACAGAAGTTCCAAGATAGCCTTTTTCATCATACCGCAACGGAGTATCACGCTGAACAATCTGCTTTACATCAACTGCGGAAAATGAAGTTATTTTTGTCTGCCGTTCGAGAAGCGCAGGGCTTATCGCTGTGTGGTCTTGCTTTGGATCTAGCGCGGAAAATTTTTTAAGTTCATCAAGAATTCCACCAAGATATTCAACAGCGCAATCAGTTAAATGCTTTAGCCGACGCGCAATTTCTTTTAAACGTTCATTGATAGCCTTTACCTGATCACGGTTTTTATTTATATCAAAAAGCGAAATTCGTCTGATTGGAATTTTTAAAAGCTTTTCAACATCTTCATCCGTAACTTCTCTTATAAGCTCATCTTTAAAAGGAACAAATCCGTCTTTAACAGCTTTGTTGACAGCTTCGGCAGTTTTCATTTGTTCAATGGATTTGTAAATCCGCTCTTCAATAAAAATACGCTCAAGCGTGCGCTGATGAAGTTCTTCCGTTAAAGAGCCGCGTTCAAATTCAAGTTCGTCTTTTATAATGCCAGTAAGTTTTTTTGCGTAATATTTTATAATTTCCGTAGCCGTCATTGCCACCGGCATATTTTCTTTTATAACAAGCATCTGGCAAGCAATTGATTTTTCGCAAGAAGTGTACGCATACAAAGCCTTTTCCACGTCTTTAGAATAAACGCCTCGCGGAAGCTTTATTTCAATATTGCAGTGGTCAGTTGTAAAATCTTCAACTGAACTGATTTTTATTTTTCCAGCTTTATAAGCCGCATCAATTGAATCAAGCAAATCTTTGGAAGTTGTTTCAAGCGGAAGTTCTGTTATAACAATCTTCTTTTCGTCGCTCAAATCGAATTTTGCACGTGTAATTATTTTTCCGTTTCCATCATTGTAATTGCTTACATCCATAAGACCGCCGGTTGGAGAATCAGGATAAATTTCAAACGGCTCGCCACGCAAGGCTTTTATTTCGGCATCAAGAACTTCTTTAATATTGTACGGAAGAATTTTTGTGGACATTCCAACTGCAATTCCTTCCGCACCGCCAAGAAGAACAACTGGAATTTTTGCACGGAAAGCAACAGGCTCTTTGCTTCGTCCGTCGTAGCTTGGAACATATTCTGTAATATTCGGATTGTACAAAAATTTTTTCGCCAGAGGATGAACGCAGCATTCAATGTAACGGGAAGCAGAAGCTGTGTCGCCAGTGTAAAGGTTTCCAAAGTTTCCCTGACGCTGAATAAAAATTTCTTTGTTTGCAAGAACAACTAGCGCAGCTCCAATCGAAGCGTCTCCGTGCGGATGAAATTTCATACAGTCGCCAACAACACTTGCAACCTTGTGCATTCTGCCATCGTCAATGTTAAAAAGCGTGTGCATTATTCTGCGCTGAACAGGTTTTAGTCCGTCTTCCAAATCAGGAATCGCACGGTCGCGGATAACGTAGCTTGCGTATTCTATAAAATTCTTGTCGAATAAGTTTTTTACAAATGCCATTTAAAAATCCTTATGCATCGATGTCAGCATTGCTAAGCAAATGTTTTTCAATAAAAGCCCTTCGCTCAGGCGTGTTTTTTCCCATGTAGAATGAAAGAAGCTTGGGCACCATTTTAAGCTGGCTTATTTCAACAGGCGTAAGATGAATTGTTTCCGGCGAAATAAAATCTTTAAATTCCGACGGGCTGATTTCTCCAAGTCCTTTGAATCGCGTTGTTTCCGCAGAAGCACCAAGTTTTTTCTGTGCCTTGTCGCGCTCCTCTTCGCTGTAGCAATAAATATTTTCCTTTTTATTTCTTACACGGAAAAGCGGTGTTTCCAAAATAAAAATTCTGCCTGAAGTTACAAGCTCCTCAAAATATCCAAGGAAAAATGTCATCACAAGATTTCTAATATGGAAACCATCGTTATCAGCATCGGTTGCAATTACAATTTTTGAATACTTTAGATTTTCAACATCCTGCTCAATTCCAAGCGCCATCATCAGCTGGTAAAGCTCGTCGTTTTTATAAATCTCACTTTGTTTTTTTCCGTACATATTTTCAGGCTTTCCGCGCAAACTAAAAATCGCCTGATAATCGGCATTGCGTGAATGAGTCATCGTGCCGGAAGCAGAATCTCCCTCGGTTATAAAAATCATGCTGTTTTCGCCTTTTGCGCCGTCCTGAATATGAAAACGGCAGTCCTTTAGCTTTGGGATTCTTATGCTGATTTTTCTTGCGGCTTCTTTGGCTTCTTTTTTTACCGCGCTAAGTTCTGTGCGGAGCTTTTCATTTGCCTGAATTTTTTCCTGAATTTTTTTTGCAGCCTCAGGATTGTGGTGCAGCCAGTCATCAAGTCCGCTCTGAGTTTCCGAAACAATCCACTGTCGAATATCCGTGTTGCCAAGTTTGTTTTTTGTCTGGCTTTCAAAAACAGGATCTTTGACTTTTACAAGAACTGCGGCCGCCATTCCTTCGCGGATGTCTTCGCTTTTATATGAAGTTCCGTAAAAATCATTTATTCCTTTTACAAATCCTTCTTTAAAAGCTGCAAGATGAGTTCCACCGTCTGCCGTGTACTGGCCGTTTACAAATGAAAAATAATTTTCACCGTAGCTATTTGTGTGCGTAAAGGCAAACTTCAACCGCTCTCCCTGATAGCTTCCTATTGCATAAAGCGAAGTTCCTTCAATTTCTTTGTTAAGCAAATCAAAAAGTCCGTTATCGCTTTTGTATTCCTGACCATTGAGCTTTAAAGTAAGTCCTGCATTTAAATAAGCATAATTCCAAATTCGTTTTTCAACAAATTCCATGTTGAAATTGTATTTTCCAAAAATCGCTTCATCAGGAACAAATTCAAAATAAGTTCCGTCCGGCTGCTTTTGCTTTAAATTTCCAGAACGCTGGCTTACAAGTTTTCCTTGCGCAAAAATAGCTTCTGCGCATTGGCCTGCACGAACAGAAACTACGCGGAAATAAGAAGAAAGAGCGTTTACGGCTTTTGTTCCAACTCCGTTCATTCCAACTGAAAACTGAAAAACATCATCATTGTATTTTGCGCCGGTATTAATTTCTGAAACGCATTCAACAACTTTTCCAAGCGGAATTCCACGTCCATAGTCGCGGACTTTTACACGGTTTTCTTTTACTTCGATTTCAATCTTTTTACCAAAGCCCATGATAAATTCATCAATGGCATTGTCAACAACTTCCTTCAGCAAAATATAAATTCCGTCGTTCTGATTTGAACCGTCGCCAAGCCGTCCGATGTACATTCCGGAGCGCAAGCGAATATGCTCAAGCGCATCAAGGTGAATAATTTTATCATCGCCGTAGTCTTTGCTTTTTAAGGCAACTGGCTTTGCGGAGGCTTTTACAACAGAAACGTCAGGGGTTTTTGAAACAACATTTGTCTCTTTCTTTATTTCTGATTTTTTTAGCGCCGGAATTTTCTTTGCGGGAACTTTTTCTTTTGCAGCGGATTTTTTTACTGCTGCTGTCTTTGCAGTTTTTGATTCAGATTTTGCCACTGTTTTTGTAGCTTTTTGCTTTGGCTCAGGTTTAGAAGCCTTTGAAATTTTTGCAGATGATTTTTTTACTGCCGAAGTTTTTTTTTCAGTTTTTCCACCCATAACGCTCTATTTTAATGCATAAAATAAAATTCTTCAATGTAAGAAAAATTCAGTTGTATTTCTATTTTTTAAAGCTTGCCATAAGTTTTTCAAAGTGATTTCTAAATTTTTCGATTTTCATAAGCTTTGGAGGCGGACCATAAACAGCGCAAACAGAAGCAAAAAGAATTTCAAGGCTTTTTAAAATTTCCTCTTCTGAAGTTTTCTTATAGCCGGAACTAGTAAAAACCGCCATTCCCATCAAAGAGCAAGATGCCATTTTGTTAATTGCAATCGCTGTTTCTTTTTTGTAACCATATTTATTTTCAAGAATGTCTATACCTTTCGGCATCCAAAAATCGTCAACTTGTCTTCCGATTTTTCCGTCCACAATATAAATCTGCCTAAAAACAAAAGGGTCGGTTTGCGCAAATTTCAAAAATGCAAGACCGTATGAACGGTAAACAAATTCATTGGGATCTTCTTTACCTTCATTAGATACAGAACTGAAAATCTCATTAAGCTGACTGACAACTTTTTTTACAATGTCGTCTTTAAGCTCGTCCATGTTTTTGTATTCAAAATAAATAGGCTGCGTTGAACATCCAAGTCTAAGAGCAACACGGCGAGATGTAACAGCATCGAATCCTTCTGCCCTAAAAATTTCCAAGGCAGCATCAACTATCATATTTTTAGTAATTTTTTTTGTTGCCGACATAATTTTTCTCTTTATAAAATTTTAAACTTCAACTTGAATTCTTGTTCCAGCCGAAGAAGACTTCTGCGCATAGATTGAATTCAAAGAACGATACGGATTTCTAAAATCTGAAATTTGCTTTTTAAGTTGAACCATTCTAACTTTTAAAAGCGAACGGTTTTTTTCATTCTGGGCAAGCACCTGACTTTGAAGTTTGGACAAATCATTTTGAATCTGCGAAACAGGCAAAGCTTCCTTTGGATTATAAAAAGCCGCTCCAGATTTATTGTAAAGCTCCTGCATTGGAACAATCACTTTCTGCAATGAGCCAATTCCCTGAACAATCTGCGCTTCAAGTTCACTGTGCGCAATCAAGGAATCAGAATCTTCTTCTGTAATTTTATTTTCCTGAGCTTCCAGAACTTTTAAATATTCCTGAAACTTTTTTCTCTGCTGCTCAAGAAGCATTTTGAATTTTTTAAGAATCGCAACACGCTCGTCAAGTTCTTCTTTACTAATTTTTTGTTCCATAAAATTTCTCCGCATCAAAAATAATTCAGCAAATTCAAAGTGAACTTGCAGCTAAAATTATCCTGTTATATTCAGCGATGGCGCAGCTCCCGGAATTTTTGTCTGGGCATTTGCAGTGCTGTTTGAAGCCGAAATCCAAGAGTCCTGAAGCTGGGAAAGCATATCACGAACAAACGAAAGCTTTTTCTTGTCATGGCTTATTGTGGAATCCAGAATCTGCTTGTTAAAGAAAACGTAAAGCGACATAAGATTTTTTGCAATTTCGCCACCCTGCTCCATGTTAAGGCTCACTTCAAGCTCTGTGATTATGTCCATAACTTTTTGCAGATAGTTTCCAAAATTTTCAATGCTGCTTGGAGCAATTTTTCCGTCTTCAGAAATCAATGCAATCGCTTTTTCCAAATTTGAAACAGCACCGTCATAAAGCATTACAACAAGTTTTCCTTGGCTGGCAGTTTTCACTCCGATTTCCCGGTATGCGCTGAACCCGCCATAAGGATTGCTTCCATACGCCATTTTTTTCCTCCCATAGCTTTGCTTCTGCTTTGCAAAAACAAGACTGCTACTTTCGATTATCGGAATTTTAGAAAACGACTTTAGCAAAACAGTGCACATTTTATAGAAGACAAAATATTGAACATAGACTTGAATTTCACTAAAATATCCGATTATGAAAACTTCACAAATTCCATTCAGGACGCTTCGTGATTCTCCGTCAGAAGCAATTATTTCTAGCCATCAGCTTATGATGCGAGCCGACTTAATCAGAAAACTCGGAAACGGACTTTACACATATATGCCGCTCGGTTTAAGAGCATACAGAAAACTTGAAAAAATTATCAAGGAAGAAATTGAAGCTTCGGGCGCAATGGAATTTAAGCCGACTGTAATTGTTCCCGGAGACATCTGGAAAGAAAGCGGAAGATGGGAAACAATGGGACCGCAAATGCTAAAAGCGCAAAACCGACAGCAGCAGGATATGGTTGTAAGCCCGACAGCAGAAGAAGCATACACGGCAATTATGCGACAGGGACTTACAAGCTACAAGCAACTTCCTATAAACTGCTATCAGATAAACACGAAATACAGAGATGAAATCCGACCTAGATACGGAGTTATGCGCGGTCGTGAATTCAACATGATGGACGGCTACACTCTCAACGCTGACGACGAATCTCTTGACCAGTCATATCAGGCTTACGCAAAAGCATATCTTAGAATTTTTAAGCGTCTTGGACTGAATGTAATAACTGTAAAAGCGGACACAGGCGCAATGGGCGGAAGCGGCTCTGAAGAATTTATGGTTGAAAGCGAAATCGGAGATGACACGCTCATTTTGTGCAAATGCGGATATGCGGCGAACGTTGAAAAAGCTTCATGCGCAAAAGACATTCCAGTTGACATAGACGGAAATCCTGTAAAGGCAACAGAAAAAAATTACGAGCCAATCAGCACTCCAAATGTTGGAACAATCGACGACTTGGAAAAACATTTAAAATGCTCAAAGCATCAGCTTTTAAAAACGTTGATTTACAAAGCCACAAATGTCTGCCTTGATCTTAGCGAACTTGACTGCTGCAAAAATTTAAAGACAATTACAGAAGGAAACATAAAATTTTATCCTGAAGTATTTGTTGCGGTCTGTATAAGAGGCGACCTTGATATAAACGAAGCAAAACTCGCAGGATTCCTAAAAGCGTCAGAAGTGGAACTTGCAACTGCAGAAGAAGACACAAAAATCACAGGCGC
The DNA here is from genome assembly GCA_002449305.1 of Treponema sp. UBA6852. Lineage (GTDB taxonomy): Bacteria > Spirochaetota > Spirochaetia > Treponematales > Treponemataceae > Treponema_D. The sequence continues at coordinate 101,796 of DKDI01000018.1, read as the reverse complement.
GCCAGTAGGATTCGCAGGACCTATAAATCTTTCAAGTGTGCCTGTAATCGCAGACAATTCCGTGCTTGACATGCATGACTTCCTTGTAGGGGCAAACAAAGCCGACACACATTTTGTCCACGTTGAATACGGCAGAGATTTTTCTGCATGGAAAACAGCCGACCTTAGAACTGCAAAAGCCGGAGACATCTGCCCTGTCTGCGGAAAGCCATTTTACACAACAAAAGGAAACGAGCTTGGACACATTTTCAAGCTTGGAAAAAAATACACAGAGTCAATGAACGTGACTTACCTTGACAAAAACGGAAAGTCTGCTGTTCCAACTATGGGCTGCTACGGAATCGGAGTTGACCGTGTTCTTGCTTCAATTATTGAATCTTTCCACGATGACCGCGGAATTATCTGGCCGATGTCAACCGCACCTTACCAAGTTGCAATTGTTCCAATAAAATACAGCGGAGCAATGAAAGAAGCGGCAGACAAAATTTATGACGAGCTTTTAAAAGCTGGTGTTGAAGTTTTGCTTGACGACCGCGATGAACGTCCTGGCGTAAAATTCAACGACATGGATTTAATCGGCTTCCCGGTAAGAATTACAGTTGGAGACAAAAATCTTCCGAACATAGAAATAAAAATGCGCTCAAGTGAACAGGCAGAACTTGTTCCGCTTGAAAATGCCGCCGCAAAAGCCAGCGAAATTGTAAAGGCTGAATTCGACAAACTGAATTCATAAAAACTGACTTGCAAAGGAAAAAACATTGAAAAGAATAATCCTGACTTTGACATTTATTTTTATTGCGTCTTTCTCTTCATTTTCTCTTCCGGGAACAAAGCAGTATATTCCTGATATTTCCGGGGAATATGTTTACTACAAGGACAGAAGCTTTAAAAATGAATCCATCGTAGGATTTCTTTTTTACAATGAAAGTACTTACGCCGCACGTTTTTATTCTCCTGCCGATGAAAAAAACAGCACGCCTGAAAAAGACATCACAATTTATGTTTCTGTAAATCCTGAGTCAAAAACCGGAATGGAATTTACAGGAGAAAAAATCCAAGGCGCAACATCCGAACAAGACACAGAAATCATAAATTACCTGCACGACTTGTTTTACGAATTCACTTCGCGCAGGCAAAAAGAAAATCTTGACTCATGCAAAAAAATAAACAGCCAGCAGGATTTTCATCAGTTCGGCGGAAACGTAAACATTCTGTTCAATCCTTATGTTCCAATTTTCAACATTGAAGAAATAAAAGCATCCGATGGTCAAAGCATTTTTTCAATGGAAACTGCAGGACATCTTATGTCTTCAACTGACGAAAGTTTCGCGCTCTTTAAAGGAATTGAAGGACTTCCAAAAGACAAAAAACGCAGCTTCAAAAAAATAAAGGCGGAAGAGCTTGCGGCGGAATTTGGCGCTCAGAAAATCACGCTGGACAAAATGTGGAAGCAGTCAATGGAAAACTTGTGGCTTCTTGAGGACTTTGCAATTCTTTCAATGACAACAATGGCAGTTCCAAAAGAGCAAAAAAATCATGCGCTAGACAGCCTTTTGCGCCGCCTTTGCCAAAGCACAGACTTATCATATTCAATTGCGCCGCAAAGAAAAATTACAATAACTGAAAACGAAATTTCTGTGATGAATGTTTTTTATCAGCCTGAATCAGAAAACGTAACCCGCGACTTTAAAATTATCACACAGAACAAAGACGGCACAATTTCACTTCTTACACTTACAATATTCGACAGCGTTTATCAGAAAAACAGAAGCTACTTTACAAAAATTCTTGAAAGTTACAAAGTTTCCCAGTAGAACTAAAAACTGTTACGGTTTAGCGGAGTGCCAATCCAAACGCCTTCGCTGCCAAGGTATTCTTTCTTTTCGCCGTCCACCAAAAACTGAACATTTTCAACAGTCGGAAACGCAGTCGCAGTAAAGACAATCTGCTGAAGCTGTCCGCGCAAACCTTCAATTCCGTACTGGTTAAATTCAAAGTCGCCGCTAAAATTCAAAATGGCAGTTCCATTTTTTACAGAAGCGCCGATAAGCTTTGTGTTTTCAGAGATGAGCGAACGGCAGCCGGAATTTTCTTCAGAAGCGACCGGACCTTTTATCAAGGCATTTATTGCATCCATAAGCGGACTGTCGGACTTTTTCATTTCGCGGGTAATTTCTTTTCTTGAAACTGAACCATCGCTGTTTATTGTCATAAAATAAAGCTTAAGCTTCATGCTGGAAATCTTTGGCTCGGTTTTTACAGAAACTTCTTTTCTTATTGTTGTTTCTTTTTCTTCTGTTTTCTGCGCGGATTCTTTTTTTTCTGTCTTGGAATTTATTTTTTCCTCAACTGCGGATTCCTGCTGTTTTTTTGCAGTGTCGTTCTGCGCCTTGACATTTTCGTATATATTTTCCTGAGCTGATGATTGCGCGCTTTCTTCTTCAACATGAGAGCCAACACCGTTCAAGTCAATTTCAATAGTTTCAATAGGAGCAACTTCATTTTTGTCAGCAACAGAAGAGTTTTTTACTTCCGCCTTTTCTACAAATTCAGGAGTCTTTAAGCCAGTCTTATTGAAAAAACCAGTCGCCTTTAAGTTGCTTGCAATTTTATCTTGATTTATAAGGAAAATTATAAGAATGAGCAGAGCTGCCAAAACCCAAAGCGCAAGCCCGATTCCCGTTCTCTTTTTCTTTGCATTTTTTTCCGACATAGAAATGAGTATAAACTAGACAGTCTAAATTTTCAATAATGACATGGAATAGACGCTGCGAGTTTTTTATGTTCTATTGAAAGTTATTTTATTTTCATTATAATAGAACAATATAGCAATGGGGCTGTGTACTTTACTTGGTGCGCAGTCCCATTTTTTTTCAGCGGATATAGGAGATAAGATAAAAACAGCCGGAAATGGCGTCTGTTTTTATCTTTATAAGTTTGCATTGCAAACTTTCTTATCCTACTGCAATTTCTCACTTTGTTACGAAATTGCAATAAAAAGTTAATCCTAAAACTGAAGTTTTACTCTTAACTTTTTATAGGAGAAATAAAATGGAAGACACAAAATCAGAAAAGCTAAGCACGGTTTTTGACGGGCTTATTCAAGATTACGAATCCTTGCACAGCTCGCTCAATGAAATATACAACGAGTCGCAAAACATAAGAATTCTTTCATTCAACTCTTCAATTGAAGCGGCAAGGGCTGGAACAGTTGGAAAAGGATTCCGCGTAATTGCAAACGAAATAAAAAATATATCAGAAAAAAACGACACGCAAAACCAGACGTGCCAAAAAGTCGTTGACCAAATTGAAACAAAAATGCACAAGCTGATTGGAATAAGAACTGCGGAAATGGCGTTCGACACAATCGACAAAGTTGACCGAAACCTTTTTGAGCGTTACTGCGATGTTCAGGCTTGGGCAACATTCGGAAAAATAATCGACTGCCTTGCAAATCCTACTGAAGAAAAAAGACGCTCCGCAGAACATACAATAGAAAATCTTGTAAGAATCTATGAAGTTTACCACGACATTCTTCTTACAGACACAAGCGGAACAGTTGTATGCGTGGGCGTAAACAAAAATTTGCGCGGACGCTCAATGCAGAACACAAAATGGTTCAAGGAAACTTCTGAATCCCAAAGCACAACTTATTCAGATATGTACTACTCTGAATCTGTAAAAGACTGGACAGTTTCGTACAGTTGTCCTGTGCGCGCCCAAGACGGAACAATTGTAGGAATAATTTCAACAAGGTTCAACTGGAAATTCATACTGAACATAATTTCAAGCGCAAAAGTTTCTCATTCAGGCGAAATATTCATTATAAACAAAGACGGACTTGTAATAGCTTCAAAAAACAAGGATGAAATTTTAAAAAGACACCTTGCGGACTGGGAAGCATTCAATCATATTTCGCAAGGACAAAAAATGGGATTCTACACAAACAAAACCAGCAGAGCGCTTGAAGTTTTTGGATATTCAAAAACTCCAGGCTACAACTCTTACAAAGGCAAAGAATGGTCGGTCGTAATAAAGGAAAATTATTGATGTTATTCATTAGATTGCCGGGTCAAGCCCGGCAATGACAAATTGTTCCACCGCATTTCATTGCTTGATTTTCTGTCATTCCACACTTGATGCGAGAATCTATATTTATGACAATGTTTTAAAGGGCGATTTTCCAATTCACTGAAACTGGCGTTACAGAAAAATGCACGCTTCCTTTTTTGAATGCTGTTTCTTTTTTTTCTGAATGCGAAGCGATAAGCTCATGCAAAAGCGGGACTCCAATTCCGCAGACAGTGCCAAGTGCCGCGCCAAAAATTGTGTCAGTAAGAAAATGATTTCCGCTTGCGATTCTCAAAGCCGCCGTTCCAATAGCAACTGAGTAAGATGCCGCAACTACAGGAATTTTCCATTTTGATTCAGGAAAATAACGGCAAAATGTATACGAAAGAAATCCTGCGCCCAAAAAAGAATCCGTTGTGTGTCCGCTTGGACTTGAAAACTCAAAGTCATAGTCGTCAAGTTTGTCTGTCGGGTAGCCGTCATAATACATATAAGGCCGGACTCTTCTTATTCCCATCTTCAAAAAATTTTTCGCGCCATAGTCGAAAAGATACGCTTCAATATACATTGTAGTCAGCGTAAGAAAATCTTCCGCGGAAAAAACATCGTTGAAAAATCCTGCTCCATAAACTGCAAACGGAAGGGCAAGATTCACGGCGCAAGTTGCAGTTCCAAGGTTGTCGAGAGTATGATTGTATTTTTGGGAAAGTTTTCTGTCCACAAAATTGACTGAATGTAAATCGTAGCTTCGCTCTGTATACTCAGGAAAGTCCAATGTTTTTTCAGCAATAATTGCAGAAGCTGTAAAAGAAATTCCTGCTCCAAGAATAATTCCGTCCACTGGTGTTAGTTTAAACGGAGAATTTTCTGTTTGCGCAAAAATCTTTGCAAAAAACAAAAAAAGAACAATTGAAAACAAATGCCTTTTCATTTTATTTTTTAAGCTCGTACATTATTACAGAAGCCGCCTGAGCAACATTTAAACTGTCAACTTTAGGTCCGGCTTCTCCCATTCCTGCAAAAGGAATTATTACAAGTGAATCGCAGTTCTGGGCAACTTCTTCGCTAATTCCTTTTTCTTCGTTTCCAAGCACAACTAAAGTCGGTTTTTCCTGGCAAAGCGATTTCATTTCTGAAACTTTGTTCTGCGCCTTTAGTGAAGTTCCAAAGCGAGCCATTTTTCCTTTCATGTCTTTGAGTAAAAATGGAATTGATCTTACAGAATAAATGTTTACAAATTCCATTCCGCCTTCTGCAACTCGGTAGCTGCTGGTTGTAATTGAAGACTGAGATTCATCCAATGGAATTACAATATTCTTTATGCCGAAAAACGCTGCGCTTCTTACAATTGCGCCAAGGTTATTTGCGTTTCCAACACGGTCAAGAATCACAGCGTCTTCTTTTTGTTCAACCCAGCGCGCAGTAATATCTGTATTGAGCGGAAAAATTACAGGAGTGTCAATCATTGCGACAACTCCCTGATGATGAACACTTCCACAAAGTTTCTCAAGCTCAACAGAATCTGCAACTTTATTGTAAGGACGTTTTGAGGCAGCCATTTTCTTGCAAAGCCCGCCAAAGAGAGGAGCTTTTTCTTCCATAAAATATAAACGGCGGATTTTCTGGCTGTTAATTTTTTCCAATGTTTTTACAGCGGCAAAACCGCAAACTGCAAGTTCATTTCTTTGAGTGTTTTTCATAGCAAAAATATATCCGTAAGAAAATAAAAATTCAATTCTGTTTTACAATAAAAATTATTCTTCAAATTTTGAAATCTTTGACTTCCTAGAGCCAGCGACATAAACACTTCCAAGAACAGCGCATGAAAGAACAACCGCGCAAATAACTTCAAAAATTCCGTTTGTAATCATCGTTGTTGCAATAATTGCCGCAAAAGCCTTGAATCCGGAAATATTTTCTGTGCTGATTCCAATCTTTTCAATTGCGCCAAGAACCATCAGAAGAAGTTTATCTCCAAACAAAATAAAAATCGCGCCCATAACTAAAACAGTATGAACAAAAGTTCCAAGGGCAGCGGAAAAAGCAACGCTTATAAATTTTGGCATGTGCGGAATAAAATTGAGCAAAGTAAAAATCGCCCAGACAGCAACAGGAAAAAGAAGGCGAGGCAAAACAGAAACAAGTGGATTCATAAAAAACGGACTTGCCGCGGCTCCAAGCATAAGATTTTTTACAAGGCTAGAAACGCCAAAGACGAATCCAGTTGCAAGCCCCGGAATAAGCCCAGCCAAAAGAGTTGCAAGAATTACAGGAATGTGCATTAAAGTTATTTGGATTGCGTTTCCAAGCTGAATGTATCCAAGCGGCGTAAAACTTAAAATTATGCTGAGCGCAGAAAAAGCTCCTGCCATGGCAATTTTGTAGTTCATGGAATTATTTTCGTTTTTCATTTATTACCTCAATTTTTTAAAATGTTATCAAAAGATTTTTTTTTGCAAAGCGCAGAAGCAAAAGGACGACCAACAAGAATTTCAGAAGCACCATAGCTTTGCGCCTTGAACACATCGTTCCAGGTGCGGACTCCACCGTCCACCCAAAGTTCTGCGCAATTTGACTTTAGCGTTTTAAAGTTTTCAACAAGGAATTCCGCAGAGCTGCCTTCCCGTGTTTCAATGCGTCCACCGTGATTTGAAACAAAAGCAACATCCGGCTTTACTTCTTTAACAAGCTGCAAATCCTCGTCTGTAAAAATTCCTTTTATTACAAACGGAATTCCTTTTTTTGAAAAATATTTTTTCAGCTCAATCAGCAAAGACGAATCTTTTTTTTCAAGCTGAACTTTGTTCCGCATTGTTACAATGTTGTATGCGTCAATATCAATTCCGCAGTATTCAGAAATATTTTGCGCCCACTCAAAACGCTCAAGAATTTTTTTGTTGGCGTAAGGCTTTATAAAAACTGCCGCTTTTTTTCCAACCGACTGAACGGCTTCAATTCCCCATTTTAATTTTGTGTCTGGAACACCATCGCCAATGCTAAGCTTTATTCCAAACTTTGAGCATTCGTCTATCAAGTCAAAGTAAAATTTCTTTTCGTCAAAGTAGCCGACATTTTCAACAGCACCAGTCATTGGGGCAAGCCGTATTTCTTTTTTGCCAAAATCAAACGGACCGAACTCTAATTTCTTCCAAGCGGCGCAATTCAAGATGAAATTTCTATTTGCATTCACACCGCCCATTCCGGGAAGTTCGCCAGTACAGCCAAAACCAAGACATTCAGAGCAGAACCGGCATTTAAAATTAGTCTCCAAGGCAAATACCCAAGTCTCTTGCAGTTTTTATCATAGGATGATCAAGAGGAATATTTTTTACTTTTCCAGCAACGTAGTCAAGCGGAACTGGCTTTATTTTTCCGTTCTGAACAGCAACAAGATTTCCGAATTTTTCCTGAGCAAGAAAATCAGCGGCAGCAGCTCCAATCTGCGTGGAAAGAAGGCGATCATAAGGAGAAGGCGTACCTCCACGCTGCAAGTAGCCAACAACAGTCGCGCGGCATTCAAATCCAGTTGCATCTTCAAGTTCCTTTGCGACTCTTGCGCCTATGGAACACTGCATTGCCGCCCTCGCCTTTTTAAAAGCTTTTTTGTCAAGCAAGGATTCTTCTTTTGACTTTGCACCTTCCGCAACAACAACAATTGAAAAGTTTTTTCCAGCAGATTTGCGTTCTTTTATTTTTTTTGCAACGCTATTTATGTCGTAAGGAATTTCTGGAATCAAAATAGCATCTCCGCCGCCTGCGATTCCTGAATAAAGTCCGAGCCAGCCGGCTTTGTGTCCCATGATTTCAACAATCATAACTCTGCCATGGCTGCAGGCTGTGGTGTGAATTCTGTCAATCGCATCAGTCGCAACATCCAAAGCTGTATAAAATCCAAACGTTACGTCAGAGCCTTCAATGTCGTTGTCTATTGTTTTTGGAAGCCCAATTACATTCAGGCCAGACTGAAACAAAAGACTTGCAGTTGTATTTGTTCCGTTTCCGCCGATACAAACAAGCGCATCAAGATTCCATTTTTTGTAGTTTTCTTTTATGGCTTCAACAGGCAAAAGACCAGTCGCTTCATTTACAACAGGATTTTTAAAAGGCTTTTCTCTTGAAGTTCCAAGAATTGTTCCGCCCTGAGCAATAAGACCAGAAAGCTCGTTTTCAGAAAGAACCTTCATGTCTCCATTTATAAGTCCGCGGTAGCCGTTGAAAATTCCCACAGCTTCCATATTGTACTGATTTTTTGCGGCACGGCACAAAGCCCTTATTGCAGCATTAAGTCCAGGCGCATCTCCGCCGCTTGTAAGAATTCCAAATCTTTTTACCTTGCATTCCATGAACTGAATTATATCTCAATTATTGCATTTAGAAAAGACAAAGGCATATCGCAAAAGTTAAAAACAAGTTAAAAGAAATTTTTCTACAAGCTAATATTTCCGACTATAGTTTCATCGCTGCTAGAAGAATATTCCGGTTCGCTTTCAATTGTTTTTTCCTGCTGTTTTTTCTGGCTTTGAGAAGAACGTTTCTTTGGGCAGACAAAAAATCCAAAAAGGCTTCCACAAATTCCAGAAGCAAGCTGAATAAAAACAGGAACGCTTTCCTGCATAAACGGCATAAATCCTGAAATCTTTTTTCCGCTGGCAAGAGCAAACGCAAGATAAAGGACAAAAATAAAAATCCATGAAACTGGAAGCTGTTTTTTTATAAACACGGAAAGCACCGAAAGAATTATCATCATAAAAACAATTCCGCCGCATCCAGAAATTCCAAACGTTGAAACGCAAGCTGTCAGCACTCCGCCAACAAGGGAAGTTATAAAAATCATAAGTGCAAGCATAACCGAGCCATAACGTTCTTCCAAAACAGGACCAAGCAAAAGAATGAATCCAGTATTCAAAAAGAAAGAAGTTGAGTTTTCACCGCTGAACGGATAAATAACAAGCTTTGCATAATCCAACGCTGATTTAAAGTCAAACGCAGGAACAGATTTTGCCCCAGGACATTCAAAAATTTTTTCGGAAAGATTGAGCTTAAAAATCAAGTCAGCAATAAAAACCGCCGCCGAAACAACAGAAAAAACAAGAACAACCGGAGAATCAAAAACAACTTTCAAAGAATTTTTCTTAGCCATATTTTAAATATTTCGGCAGATTTCCGCAGAAATTTCAGATTAAAAAAATTACGGTATGCAAGATGAAAAACATCTCGACTTTTATTTAAAGTTAATGTAAAAAAAAACTATATGAACTTGCGCTTGAAATTATTTGACATCGTTTTTATTCTGATTTTTTTAATTGTGATTTTCCTTTCATTTTTCAATTTGTTCAGAAAAAAAAACGAAAAGGCGGCGGAACTTTTTGTGCAAACTCCAAAAGAAAAATTTGTTTACAGCCTTGCAAAAGACGGAATTTATAAATTCAAAGGGCTTTTGGGAGAAAGTTCAATTCAAGTTGAAAACGGAAGAGCAAAATTTATAGATTCACCTTGCGAAAACAAAAACTGCATTCAAAGCGGAGAAATAAGCACAAACGGACAATGGGCTGCCTGCCTGCCAAACGGAATATTTATTACAATAGAAGGAAAAAGCAAACAAAACAGTTTCGATGCGGTTTCAAACTAAAATCCGCAGCAATAATATCAGGACTATCCTTTTGGAATTTTGAAACTTGCAAGATAGCCTTAATATTTTTAGCAATATTTTTTTACAATCTCTTGATAATTTATTTGATTTTTTATATAGTCTAAAGAACGAAACGAAGGCGTTTTGTAAAATGCAGGCTAAGTGTCTGTTTTTTGCAAAGCGTCTTTTTTTTTATGCAAGGGGTTACTATGACTGAAAAAAACAGAACTTTGTATGATCCGTCATTTGAGCATGACGCTTGCGGAATCGGAGCAGTCGTAAACATTGACGGTACGGCGACTCACAAAATCGTGGACAATGCGCTGTGCATAGTTGAAAAGCTGGAGCACCGCGCTGGAAAAGATGCCACCGGCGAGACTGGCGACGGAGTCGGAATTCTTGTTCAGATTTCACACCAGTTTTTTAAGCAGGCGGCAAAGCAGGAAGGAATCGAGTTGAAAGAGGCACGCGACTACGGAGTCGGAATGTTCTTCTTTCCGCAGGACAAATATATCCGCTCGCAGGCGATGAAAATGCTTGAAGTCCTTGCAAAAAAGGAAAACCTCAAATTCCTTGGTTGGAGAAAAGTTCCTGTAAATCCTGATGTTCTTGGTCAGCGCGCAAAAGACTGTATGCCTTGCATAATGCAGTGCTTTATCGAGCGTCCGGAAAATATCAGCCGCGGACTTGACTTTGACCGCAAGCTTTACATTCTGCGCCGCCAGTTTGAGCATTCACATTTGAACACATACATTGCTTCGCTTTCAAGCCGCACAATCGTCTACAAGGGAATGTTCCTTGTTCAGCAACTCAGGACTTTCTACAAAGACCTTCAGTCCGAAGACTACACTTCATCCCTTGCGCTTGTCCACTCAAGATTCAGCACAAACACGCAGCCAAGCTGGCAGAGGGCGCATCCGAACAGATTCATTGCGCATAACGGAGAAATCAACACAATCCGCGGAAACGTTGACAGAATGCTGGCAAGAGAGGAAACTCTTGACTCTCCTGTTTTCAAGGATGAGGAGCTCCGTGAAATTCTTCCTGCTGTAGACGCGACAGGCTCTGACTCCGCAATGCTCGACAACACTTTGGAATTCCTTGTGATGAACGGAATGCCGCTTCCGCTTGCGGTGATGGTCTGCATTCCAGAGCCTTGGAAAAACGATGAGACGATGAGCCAGCAGAAACGCGACTTCTACCATTACTGGGCAACAATGATGGAGCCATGGGACGGTCCTGCGGCGATTCTTTTCAGCGACGGAGATTTTGTCGGAGCGACTCTTGACAGAAACGGACTTCGCCCAAGCCGCTACTATATTACAAAAGACAATATGCTTATTCTTTCTTCGGAAGTCGGAGTTCTTGATATTCCGGAAGAAAACATCGTAAAAAAATCACGTCTTCAGCCCGGAAAAATTCTTCTTGTTGACACTGTCCAGAAGCGTCTTATTTCCGACGAGGAAGCGAAAAAGCAGTACATAAATCTTTATCCTTACGGCGAATGGCTCAACCTGAATCTTTTAAAGCTGAAGGATCTTGTTATTCCGAACAAAAAAATTCCGGTCTACACGCAGGAAGAGCGCGACATAATGTACCGTGCGTTCGGCTGGAACTACGAAGATGTGAACGAGATGATTCTTCCTATGGCGCAGAACGGAGTTGAACCGACCGGAGCCATGGGAATAGACACGCCGCTTGCAGTCATGAGCGACAAGCATCCGCCTCTTTACAATTACTTCAAGCAGCTGTTCGCGCAGGTTACGAATCCGCCGATTGATTCCCTGCGTGAAAAAATTGTTACCGACACGACAGTTTACGTTGGAACAGACGGAAACCTTCTTGAGCCGAAAAGCGCGAACTGCACAGTACTTGAGATAAACAATCCGATTCTGACCGGTGTCGATATGCTCAAGCTCAAGAACCTGAACCGCCCCGGACTGAAAACTGCGGTTGTTTCCCTTTTGTATTATAAGAACACTTCGCTTAAAGAGGCTCTGGACAATATTTTTGTCGCAATCGAGCGTGAATATCACAACGGAAGCAATATAATTATTTTGAGTGACCGCGGAGTTGACGAAAACCACGTTGCCGTTCCAAGCCTTCTTGCCGTAAGCGGAGTTGAGCAGTATTTAATCCGCACAAAAAAGAGAACCGCAATCTCAATCATCCTTGAGTCGGCGGAAGTCAGAAATGTCCATCAGGCAGCGATGTGCCTTGGTTACGGAGCGCGCGCGGTGAATCCTTATCTTGCCCACGAATGCATTGCCGAGCTCATTGACCAGAAGCTTTTGGACAAGGATTATCACACTGCAATCGACGACTACAACAAGGGAATCATAAACGGAATTGTAAAAATCGCCGCAAAGATGGGAATCTCAACAATCCAGTCTTATCAGTCCGCGCAGATTTTTGAGGCAATCGGAATCAGCAAGGATGTAATCGACGAATATTTTACAAACACTGTCAGCCGCGTCGGTGGAATCGGCCTTAAAGAAATTGACGAGGATGTGAACTTCCATCACAACAAGGCATTTGATCCGCTCGGACTTGCCGTGAACACTCACCTTGATTCGGTTGGAAACCACAAACTGCGCCGCGGTCCGACCTGCGAGGATCATCTTTACTCTCCTGAAACAATTATCGCGCTGCAGGAAGCCACCCGCACGGGAAGCTACGAAAGATTCAAGGAATACACGGCCCTGGTTGACGACAACGCGCATCCCCACACTTTGCGCGCAATGCTCAAATTCAGCTTTCCAGAAGGAAAAGAAATCAGCATAGACGAAGTTGAGCCAGTTTCCGAAATTGTAAAGCGGTTCAAGACTGGAGCTATGAGCTACGGTTCAATTTCTGAGGAAGCGCACAGATGCATGGCTTTGGCGATGAACCACTTGCACGGAAAATCAAATTCCGGAGAAGGCGGTGAAAAACCTGAGCGTCTTGGAACTGAAGCAAATTCCGCAATCAAGCAGGTTGCATCCGGACGATTTGGCGTTACAGAAGAATATCTTTTGAGCGCGAAGGAAATTCAGATTAAAATGGCGCAGGGAGCAAAGCCCGGAGAAGGCGGACATCTTCCCGGAAAAAAAGTTTATCCTTGGATTGCGCAGACCCGTTATGCGACTCCAGGTGTTTCTTTGATTTCGCCGCCACCGCACCACGATATTTATTCAATTGAAGATTTGGCTCAGCTGATTTACGACTTGAAAAACGCGAACCGTGCCGCCCGCATTTCCGTTAAGCTTGTCTCAGAGGCTGGCGTCGGAACGATTGCGGCTGGTGTTGCAAAGGCCGGCGCGCAGGTGATTTTGATTTCAGGACACGACGGCGGAACTGGAGCTGCTCCAATTTCTTCAATTCATCATGCAGGACTTCCGTGGGAATTGGGACTTGCGGAAACTCATCAGACGTTGATTCAGAACGGACTTCGCTCGCGCGTTGTGATTGAGACAGACGGAAAACTTATGAGCGGCCGCGATGTTGCGATTGCCTGTCTTTTGGGCGCGGAGGAATTCGGTTTTGCAACAGCTCCTCTTATCACAATGGGCTGCGCAATGATGCGCGTTTGCAACCTTGACACTTGTCCGTTCGGAGTTGCAACCCAGAACAGCGAGCTTAGAAAACGATTTACAGGAAAACCTGAATATGTTGAAAATTTCATGAAGTTCATTGCCGAGGAGTTGCGCGAAATCATGGCAAAGTTCGGCTTCCACAGCATTGACGAAATGTGCGGACATACGGAGCTTCTTGCCCTCAAAGAAAAAAGCGCGTTCCCTAGGGCAAACCTTGTGGACATGAGCAGAATCATCGGCTGGAAAACTCCGGAAGATGCAAAGACACATTTTGAGCCTGCGGACATTTTTGACTTCCAGCTTGAAAAAACTGTAGACGAGGCAAAACTTCTAAAGGCATTTGAAAAGTCAAAGAAAGCAAAGAAGGGCGTTTTTGAACTTTCGGTTTCTTCAACGGACAGAACGGTGGGAACAATTCTCGGCTCAGAAATCCAGAAGAATTTCGGCTCATCGCTTGAAGAAGACAGCTACGTTGTTAACTGCACAGGCGGCGGCGGACAGTCATTCGGCGCGTTCATTCCGAAAGGACTTACACTGAACCTTACAGGAGACGCAAACGACTACCTCGGAAAAGGCTTGAGCGGCGGAAAAATCGTAGTCCACCCTTCAGCAAAGGCAACTTACAAAGCCGAAGAAAATATTATCATCGGAAACGTGGCCTTGTACGGAGCTACAAGCGGAAGCGCGTTCATAAACGGAATTGCAGGCGAGAGGTTCTGCGTAAGAAATTCCGGGGCGGTTGCGGTTGTAGAAGGCTGCGGCGACCACGGACTTGAATACATGACAGGCGGAACTGCTGTAATTTTGGGCGGAACAGGAAAAAATCTCTGCGCGGGAATGAGTGGCGGAACCGCTTATGTTCTGGACGAGAACCATGATTTGTATCTGCGTCTGAACAAGCAGCTTGTTTCCATGACAGAAGTTTCAGACAGCCACGACATTGAAATCATAAAGGACTTGATTCAGCGTCATGAAAAAGAAACCGGCTCGGAGCTTGCAAAGAAAATTCTTAAGGACTTTGATAATTACATCAGGCACTTCAAGAAAATCGTTCCTAATGATTATCAGAAGATGATGACGGAAATCGCAAAGGGCGAAGAGCGCGGTTTGAATCACGATGAAGCAGTCCTTGAAGCTTTTAAAAAGCTCACTGCATAAGAAAAAGTCAGGGGTACACTATGGGTAAAAACGACGGATTTATGATATACAAGCGTGTTGAGGATTCCTGGATTGAACCTTCTTCACGCATAAAAAATTTCAAGGAATTCCACAATCATCTTAACGACAAGGAACGGCGCGAGCAGGCGGCAAGATGCATGAACTGCGGAGTTCCGATGTGCCAGAGCGCAATCAAGCTTGCCGGAATGGTGACGGGCTGCCCTCTCCACAACTTTATTCCTGAATGGAACGACGCGCTTTACAAAGGACAGTACGACATGGCGGCCTGGCGTCTCTTAAAAACTTCAAGCTTCCCGGAATTCACAGGAAGAGTCTGCCCCGCATTGTGCGAGAAAGCCTGCAATTGCGGAAACGGCGGAGACATAAAGGAAGCTGTAACAATCCACGACAACGAACTTTACATAATCGAGAAGGCGTTCGAGTCAGGCTACATGAAGCCTCAGATTCCGAAAGTCAGAAGCGACAAAAAAATCGCGGTAATAGGCTCAGGCCCTGCAGGACTTGCCGTTGCCGACTTGCTGAACCGCCGCGGACATAATGTAACCGTCTACGAGCGCGATGACAGAATCGGCGGACTTCTGATGTACGGCATTCCGAACATGAAGCTAGACAAAAAAATCGTGGAGCGCAGAGTCAATCTTATGAAAGCGGAAGGAGTTACATTCATAACGAACGCCGATGTCGGCCGCAATGTAGATGCCAAACAGCTTCTTTCTGAATACGATGCAGTCGCCTTGTGCTGCGGAGCAAAAAAAGCGCGTCCCCTGTCTGCACAAGGAAGCGACGCGCAGGGAATAATGTTCGCCGTGGACTGGCTCAAGAGCGTTACAAAAAGCCTTTTGGACTCAGACTTCTCAGACAAGAATTTTATTGATCCAAAGGGAAAGCACGTGATAATCCTTGGCGGAGGCGACACAGGAAACGACTGCACAGGCTCAAGCATAAGGCTCGGAGCTGCAAGTGTAACCCAGCTTGAAATGATGCCTTGCCCTCCGGCGGAACGTCAACCAGACAATCCGTGGCCGCAGTGGCCCAAAGTCTTAAAGACAGACTACGGCGCGCAGGAGTCAATTGAAAAGTTCGGGCATGATCCGCGCGTCTACAAAACGACAATCAAGGAAGTTTACCAGAAAAACGGAAAAGTCTGCGGAATAAAAACAGTTCAGGTTGAATTCAAGAACGTGGACGGAAAACGCACTCTCTGCGAAATCGAAGGAAGCGAAAAAGAACTCCCGGCCGACCTGATTCTGATTGCCGCAGGATTTCTCGGCTGCGAGGACTACACCGCAAACGCATTCGGAACACCGCTTTCCGCAAGAAACACAGTCGCAACTTCCAGCGCAAGTTCATACTTCACGGGAATAGACAAAGTCTTTACAGCAGGCGATATGCACAGAGGCCAGTCGCTAGTTGTCTGGGCGATTGCAGAAGGAAGAGAATGCGCAAGGGAGATTGATGAATACCTGATGGGATATTCAAATTTGTAGGGCAAAAACACAGCCGGACTAGCCTAAGTGTTTTCCTTGTGCCAGTTCCGGCTTTTCTCCCAAAATCTCCCGGTAAATCTCCAAATCCTTGTTTCCAAAAACGTTGAAAATCACTTTTTTTGCGGTTGTGGTTTTGTTTTCATCCAGCCAATCTGTTACGGTTTTTACGGCGATTTGGGCGGCGAGCTTTTGCGGAAATCTGAAAACGCCTGTGGAAATGCAGCAGAATGCTAAACTTTCAAGCCCATTTTGCGCGGCAAGGTTCAGGCAGCTTGTGTAGCACGAGGCGAGCTGGATTTTGTCGCGTTCGGTTACACTGGCGTGGATTATAGGACCTACCGTGTGTAGAACGAATTTTGAAGGCAGGTTGAATGCCTGAGTGATTTTCGCGCTTCCTGTTTTTTCAGGAGAGCCTTGTTTTTGCATAATCTCGTTGCACTCAAGCCGAAGCTGAACTCCTGCGAAAGTGTGGATGCAGTTGTCGATGCACGCATGGAGCGGAGCAAAGCAGCCGAGCAAGGCGGAATTCGCTGCGTTCACGATTGCATCCGCGTTCAGAGTTGTAATGTCGCCCTGCCATAGAAAAAGCCTTTTGTCCGCCGGAACATTTTTCAGCGTTGCAATGTCGGTGATTCCGCGCTCTTTGTTGCGTTCCGTTAAGTATTCGTCCTGAATTTTCAAGAACTCGTTGGAAACAGGACGCGGCGGGCGCACGTTCATCAGCGAGCGCAGCAAGTCTTTCTGAGCAACTTCGTCATCTTGCGGCGGAAGTTCAATATTCTTGTATTCAGCTGGAGAGCCCGGCTCGTTCAGAAGATATTTTATGAGCCATTCGCGTCTTTCGGTTTGTGTCATGGTTTGCCTCCAAAATCAGCAATTCGGTCTTTTTGTTTTCCACACTTTTACTTCTTCTATTAGTTCTGCAATCAGCTTTTTCTTTCCTTCTGTGTAGAGTTTGCGGTTATCAGGAAATCTCTTTGCTAATTTCTGTTTGCATTCATCATATTCCGCGGCTTTTTCAGGGAAGGCATTTAGATAGTCCCGGAAATCGATATAATTTTTCCATTCAGTTCCGTTCCATTTGATCACGTGGATATGATGCGTTCGAGTGTCCTTTTTAAAATCGCCTTTTACAAGCAGAAGCTGTCCGGGAACATCTTCTCCGCGAAAAATGTAGTTCTTTTTGTTTAATTCTTCAATGAACGGAAAAACATCTTCCGGATTTTTGACTCCCACGGCAATGTCAATAATCGGTTTTGCGTGAATGGAGGAAACGGCGGTGCTTCCGATATGCTGAATGTCGGTGGCAATATTTTCAAAAATGCATTTTAGTTCAGCAATCGTATTCTCGGCTTCTTTTTGCCAGCCGCTTTGGTGCGCTTCCAGTTTCACCGAACCTCTTTTTAATCCTGTCATGCAAAATCCGCCATCCATGAAATTCCAGTCCATCCTACAAAATATATTCCAGCTGCCGCTCTTTTGTCTTTAGCCCCATTTTCTCGTAGAATTTTTCCGCCGAAGTGTTTCCTGCCCACACGTTCAGTGTTACCTCGTAGCAGCCAAGCCTTTTCGCCTCGTTTTTCACGTGCTCGAAAAGTTTTTCGCCGATGTGCTGGCCGCGCGTGCTTTTGTCAACGCACAAGTCGTCAATAAAAAGCGACTTGAACTGAACCATGTTGTTCGAAAAAGGCTGCTCGCGAATCTGGCAAAAAGCGTAGCCTACGCAAGTGTCGTTCTCGTCCGCGGCAACATAAATCGGCTTCGTCTCGTCCTTTAGCATTTGCGAAAGCTCCGCATTTGTATATTTTGTCGTTCCTGGAATAAAAATGTCCGGCCTGATTTCCGCGTGAATCTGCAGAACCTGTCCAAGCAGGTCGATAATCTTCGGAATGTCATTTTCGTTCGCTCTTCGTATTGTCATTTTTTTGCTCCTGTTAAATTGATTTTTTATTTTTCGGGTGGCTTTTTGCTTCGCTGCGTTCCGCAAAAACCGGGCAATCCGTGGTTCCGGCTTTCGCCTCCATTCCTCCGCTGCGCTTCGGAACGGCTTCGCCGCCACTTCTATCCCTGCCACGAAGTGCAGGCGTGCGCGTGAGCGCACACGTAAATAAACGAGTTTTGCGAAGCAAAATCTCGCAGCATACCGTCAGGTATGCAATCCCTGCCACATTTCTTTTATTATATCAAAAATTTGTCTTTTTATTAAGAAACGCAAAGATTTTATGCTATTAAAAGCACGGAACTTTTTGTGCTTTTCTTCAAGATTTTGTCCGCTGAATTTGTGCTTTTCTTCAAGAAAATTGGCATTTTTTGATTTTTATGAGGAAACCGCCGCTTCTGTAATCCGCATTGTCTTGTATTCCATTCCGTCGGGCGAGACCGCGTCGCGCAGGTTTAGTTTGCCGCTGACTGTGATTTTCTGTCCCGGCTCAATGCCGGCAATCTTCGCGCTTTCAAATTCAAGTCCCTGCGCGCAGCACGCAAGAACATCGGTGATGATGCAGTAGTCGTGCCGTCCGAGAGGCTCGTTGTCGTAGAAAGTTTCAAAAGTTCCAGTCATTCGGATTGTTTTTCCCTCGTATTTTTCTGGCTTCACAACAAGCTGGAAAATAAACGCATATGCAAGGTCGGCGTTCATTTTTGAAAGGTCAATCTCAACGTCGGTTTTTGGCGCGGAGATTTCTTCAAAGCTAGTTCCGTAATAGTCGTAGGATGACGAAGAGGAATCTTGAGCCGAGTCGCTGGAATTTTGCGTCGCGCTCTCAGTGCTTTGCGGGGCAGCATTTTCCGTGCCGCTGCTGTAGCTGTAGTAATTGTCATAGTTGCCGGAAGTGGCATTCTGCTGCCTGCTGTCAGATGATTCTTCCTTGATTTTTTCTTCTATTATATTGGCAACTTTGTTTCTCTTTGGAAGTCCGCCTGCGCTGTAGGATTTTTTCGCCGAGCATGATGAGGCTGCAATCAAAATCAAAATCAAAGCGGCAGTCTGAATCTTTTTCATAAAAATCTCCCGGCAACGCAATGAAGTGCGAAAATCATTATGTCGATTATCACGATTGTGGCTCCAACCGGCGTTGAAAGAACAATCGAAATCATAATTCCCAAGAACGATGAGAATGCGCCAAGGGCGGCGGAATAAATCACCGTGGACTTGAAGCTTTTCATAACGCGCATTGAGCTTAAAGGCGGAAAAACAAGAATCGCCGTTATCAGAAGCGAGCCTACAAGATTCATCGCAAGCACAATCACAACGGCTGTAATCACGGCAATTAAAATGTCGTAAATGCCCGCGAATCTGTCTTCCGTGCGCAAAAAGTCCGGGTCAAAAGTCGCTGAAAAAATCCTGTTGTAGAAAAAGACGAAAGCGGCAATCGTAACGCAGGAAATCAGAACCGAGACCGCGACCTTGCCTTTTGTGAGAGTGAGAATCGAGGTTGAGCCGAAAAGCGTTGTGCAGACATCGCCTGAGACATTCGCCGAAGTTGAAAAAACGTTCATCACAAGATAGCCGAATGCAAGCGCGCCCACGGAAATCATCGCAATCAGCGAGTCCGACTGCACTTTTCTTTTTTTGTCCATGCAAAGAAGAAAAACCGCGCAAAGAACCGTAACCGGAATTGTAAAAAGGCTGTCGCTCACAAGCTTCATCGTAACGGCAACCGAATATGCTCCGAACGCGGCGTGAGAAAGTCCGTCTCCAATAAGCGAGTAGCGGCGAAGGACAAGAACTGTTCCCAAAAGCGACGCGCACAGAGAAACAAGAACGCCGACAATCAGCGCGTATCTAACAAACGAAAATGAAAGGTAATAAGAAAGTTTTTCAAGAATTTCCATCGAAGTCTCCAGTGTTTCCAGTTTTTTCAGCCGCGTTTTTCATCAGATTTGACAGACGATGCGCCTTTGCAAAAATCCGCGCGGGTTTCAAACTGGACTTTTCCGCCTCTGAACGAAAGAATGTGCGATGCGTAATCAATGCAGTCCAAATCGTGGCTCACCATTACAACGGAAAGCCCTTCATTGTTCAGTTTTTCCAAGATGGCGTAGAATTCCTTTGCGGCGGCCGGGTCAAGCGCGGAAACAGGCTCGTCAAGAAAAATCAGTTTTTTTGCGGCGCACAAGGCACGTGCAAGAAGAGTCCGCTGCTGCTGTCCGCCTGAAAGTTCCGTAAAACGCCTATGCGAAAGGGAAGCGATTCCGACTTTTTCCATCTGCTCGTCCGCAATCAGTTTCTGCGCCTTTCCGTAAAAAGGTCGGTTTTTAAACTGCCCGAGCGTTCCAGAAAGCACAATCTCGCGCACAGAAGCCGGAAAATCCGCACTTACAGAAAGTTTCTGCGGAAGGTAGCCTGTCTCGTTTCGGCAAAGTCCGTCTCCAAACAAAATCTCTCCGCTGATTTTTTTCTGAAGCCCAACAAGAGTTCTCATAAGAGTTGTTTTTCCGCTGCCGTTTTCACCTAGAATGCAAACGTAGCTTCCTTTTTCAACGGTAAAACTCACCGGCGGCGAAACTGCCTTTCCGTCATATCCGACCACAAGATTCTCGCAAGAAATGTACGCCATTTTTTCCTCCTCAGCAGCTTTTCCAGAAGTCTATAAATTCAAGCATGAACTGTTGGATTCCGCCGAACCACTTCCGCTGAAAACGGCAGGCGTTTTTTCCTATGTAGTGGAAGTGCCAGCATTCCCAGCGGTAGCCGGTAACATCTTCATAGCCTTTTGGAAACGAAAGAGACCAGCCGTAATCCGCGGCGTTTTTATAGACCCATTGCCCCATCTGAGTCTTGTCAAAGTCGTCAGAAATCGAGCCGAAGTCAACTGCTGTTCCAAGCTGATGCTGGCTTGTTCCGGGGCGTGCGCTTTCTCGTTCAGCCTGTTCAAGTCCGTCCACGCTTACGTAGTGGTTAAAAAGATTTTCCTGATAAGAATAAGAGCGGTAGGCGGAGCTTACCAAGAGCCTGATTCCGTCATTCAATGCGGCCTGCGCCATTTCATTTAAAGCGGAATAGGCTTCCGAGCGGATTTTCATTCCAGCTTTGTTCAAGTCAAAAAGGCTGTTTTTTTTCAAAGAAACCAAGTCTTTCGGCACGTAGGAGGAAGGCACGGCGTGGTTTTTGTCAATTAAAAAGAAAAGGCTTTTGTCGTCCGCACGGAATGTCTTTTCCTCCTCAAGAATTTCGTGAAGGTCTTTTAAAAATTCCGCCTTGTTTTCTTCTGCAACACAAATGGCTTCTTTTGCCCTGCCGGACATTTTCTGAAAAACTCTGCCGAACTTTTCTTCTTCCGCAGATGAAATTTTTGCAGCCGGCTTTGAAGACTGGGCATAAGCTTTTTTTGCGCAGCCTGCAAGACAAAAAATTCCTGCAACCGCAAAAATCTCCAAAAGTGTTTTTTTAGTCATAAGAAACCTCATTTCTAGACAAAAATTTCAAGAAAAAGTAGGCGCAGGTTTTATTTTACGAAACCGACGCAAAAAGTTGCAGCGGTCATTTCGACAGGCTCAATGGCCGGACGAACTCAATGACCACCGCAACCAAATTTTTACAGGAATGGGGATGTCTAATAAGTTCTAAATGTCATTGTCGTACTTGATACGACAATCTCTAAATGATTGCAATATATGCATTTAGATTTTCGGGTCAAGCCCGAAAATGACAGAAAAGATACTTTTGGGACATCCCCGTGCTTCTATCCCTAAGCTAAAATAAGCTAGAACTAGTTCAAAGCCTCTTTTAGAACGGAAAGGTTTTCTGTCATTGTGTCAAGATAGTTTTTTCCGCCCTTGATGTCTTTCTGGTTCACAGACTGCAATGAGTCCATCTTCAAAACCTTCTGGTTCTTTTTTGATGTATTCTGAATTACAGTGCGCGCGATTTTTCCGTTTGAATTTTCAATTGTAAGAACACTGCCAAGTCCAAGCTCGTCAACTTTCTTCGCAAGGAAAATCACTGTCTCAAAGCTAGCCTCGCTTTCCGCGCTGCATCCTACAAAAGCCGCATAATATTTAAGGCCGTAGTCGTCAGCAAGATAGCGGAACGGGAATCTGTCGCCAAAAAGAATTGTCTTGAACTTTGAGGAAGCTACAGTTTCAGAATATTTTTTGTCCAAAGCGTTGAGCTTTTCAACATAACTCTTTGCATTAGCCGCGTAAACAGAAGCGTTTTTTGGGTCAAGCTTTTCAATCTGGGAAGCAATCGCATTTGTAAGAACAGCGGCATTCTTGACAGAAAGCCAGACGTGCTCATCGTATTCAATTTCGTCATGCTCGTGGTGATGTCCGTGCTCATCTCCGTCCTCATCGTGGCTGTGTCCGTGTCCTGCCAAATGCTCGCAGATTTCCTCGCCGCTCATGCTTGCAGGGAAGAATGTAGGGAAAGAATTTTCCGGGTCAACAATCGCGTCAAAGCTCTCGTTGCTCATTCTGATGTGGAAATGCTCCGCAGCCGCACTCTCAATCATGTGGTCGTTGAATTCAATGAAAAGCGGCGCGCCTGATTTCTTGTTCTTTGCGACAAAGCGGTACATCGCGGCCTTTGTTCCTGTTGACCAGTTCTGAATGTAAAATCCGACATTTTTGTATTTTGAGCTTACTTTTCTTCCGTCAGCATAAGTGAATTCGATTTTGTCTTTCTTTATGCTGATTTTTGAGATGTCAGTTTTGTATCCTTTCTGATAGTAAGCCTTGTATTCTGCGGCGGTCATTTTTCCTGATTCAGCCTTTTCCTCAAAAGCCTCGTCCAAAGTTCCGTCAAGCGCAAGAGGATAAGCCGACTGCCATTCGCCTGCCCAGTCAGAAAGATTTCTGCTTTTAACCTCGCTGTCCTCAAAAGTTGAAACTTCCTTGCCGTGGTCGTGGTGATGTCCTTCTTCGCCGTGCTCATGAGAATGCTCTGTTTCCTGCATTCCTTCCACAACTTCCTCTTCCTTTACGCGCTCTCCAAGAACTTCCATCATGTTGACTGGAACAAGATTCTTGTTCTTCGCTTCCTTTAGAACGCCGCCAACCCAGCCGTCGCTCTCGCCGCCAACGTAGATGAACATATCGCTTGCGGAAATTTTTGCGATGTCGGAAAAACTCGGCTGGAACGAATGAAGGTCAGTTCCCTTGTCAAGAAGAAGCGTAAGGTCAAAGTCTTTCGCCTTGTCTCCAAGAATCTCGCGGCACCAGTCGTACTGCGGAAAAGTCGTACAGACAATTGATTTTTTTTCTGCAGAAAACGCGCCTGCCATTCCAAAGGCAAGCATCGCTCCTAAAGCCAAAAGTTTCGTTATCTTTTTCATTTTTTTTCTCCAATAAAATCCAAAATATTTTGCAAGACTATGCAAGGCAGGAATCCAGTTTCCTGATGATTTTTTCCTTGTCGTAGCCTTTTCCGATAAACACAAGCTGATTCATCCTGTCGCCAAAATCCTTGTCCCAAGATGAACGCAGCTCCTTGTCATTTTCAAGGCACTCTTTCTGCGTGGCCTCGTCCAAAGCCGCAACCCAGTATGCAACCGCCATCACAGAAGAATTTCTTCCGGCCTGCTCAAAAAGAAGAACATCCTGCGCCTTCTCCTTGAACCAAATATAGCCTTTTGCCCTGATAATTTCTTTTGGAAATCCTTCGTTCACAAAATCCATGAATTTTTCCTGGCTGAACGGTTTTCTGCACTCGTATGCGAACGAAGAAATTCCGTATTCGTCCTCAAATCCGCGGTTCGTGTCGGAAAGTGTGTTGATTGCCTTTTGAATTGCCGAAGAGGAATCCACCATGTCAAAGTCGAATTTTGTCTCGGACACAATCTGCTCGATGTCAACTTTTCCGCGCACAGTCTTTACAATCTTCGCCTTTGGCTGGAAATCCCGGATAACCTTTATGACCTGCTCTGTCTTCTGCTCGTCAAGCAAGTCAAGCTTGTTCAGGACAATCACGTTGCAGAATTCAATCTGGTCAACAATCAGCGTTGTAATGTCGTTCGACTTAAGATTGTTCGGGTCGTTCTCCTCGTAGTTCTCAAGGTCTGTCAGAAACTCGCGGTAAATTCTGTCAGCGTCAACAACCGTAACAATGTTCGAAAGAAAAACATTCGTGTCCGGAGTGTCGTCCTCATACGCAAGAAAGGAAGCCGCAATCGCGCCGGGATCGCTTATTCCCGAAGCCTCCACAAAGACAGTCTCAATGGAGTCGTTCTCGGAAATCTTCTCGACCTGCGCAAGAAACTCATCGCGCAAAGTGCAGCAGATACAGCCGTTCTGCATCTCGTACATTTCGCTTTGGGCAACCGCCGCTCCGTTCTTTTTCAGAATTTCAGCGTCAATATTTATGCTTCCCATGTCGTTTACAATCAGCGCGACACGCCTTTTTTCCTGCCGAAGAATCTCATTCAGCAGAGTTGTCTTACCAGAGCCAAGATAGCCCGTGATAAGCGTAACTGGTTTCTTTTTCATTTTTTTTCTCTTTGAATAAATTTTGATACTACGGGCGCTTCTGTCTAAAGGCAGACCGGGCTTTTCGGGGTTCCGTACGCACTTCGTGCTACCTCCATTGCTACACTTCGCGTTGCTTAGTTCCGCAACGGCTCTGCCGCCCCTACAATCCCTAGCGCAGCGCAAGGACATTCGCAGCATTGCGCATGCAAAATCCCTAGCACATAAAGATGAAAAGAGAATTTTCAGTTGTTAAGACGTGTCTTTAGAGAAATTAAAGAGTTATTGAAAAAAGTCTGATATGAATTTTTAAAGGAAAGTTTTAAGACAAAATATCGCCGGGCAAAAAAAGCTCCAGCGGCGCAAAGGGCAAGGCTCAAAAGCTTTGCGTTCTGCTCGGCAACTTGAATCACAAAGCAGATTGGACAGTCGTCGCCTGAGCAGTCGTGTCCGGCCTCGGCAGCCGCAAAAAACACTGAGAAAACTGTAAGCAAGATAAAGACCGCCGCAAAAACCGCGCGCAGCCTGTTCAATTTTGAATCCAGCCTTGAGTTCATTCCAAAGTCCTGCATTTTTCGCAAAGCCCGTTCAGTGACGACAAAGAAAAATCAACCTTGAAGCCGAAATTTTCAGAAACCGACTTCAGGTAATCCGCCGTAAGCTTGTCCGAAAGATGAATCATCGCGCCGCATTTTTCGCACTGAAAGTGAATATGCTCGCCGCACTGTCCGTCTTCTTCCGCCCTCTGATAAACAAAACCGTCAGAAACAGCCGACTTGCGCTTTATGAGCCGTCCGCTTTCAACCAGCTTTTCAAGGTTGCGGTAAACAGTCGTCTTGTTCACACTTTCCCCGCGCTCAGAAAGAAAAGCAAGCAGCTCCATCGCGGAAAATCCGCTTTCCGTCCTTTCCTGAACAAACTGAGAAATCAATTCCGAAGTTTTAGTGTGATAAGACTTTTGCAACACGGTTGCATATTAGCGAGATGAAAAAGAATTGTCAAGAAAAATTGTGTTTATTTTATATTGGTGCCCAAGACTCTCAATCGTCTTAAAAATATCGCCCTTTATCAGAACCGAGCGCGCCTTTATTTCCGCAGGAACTTCTTCCTTTTCCATATTGACCGCCGCATAAAATGCGTTTTTGTTTTTGTACGTGAGATTCCAAAACGGATACTTTATGATTCCGGGCGTGTTCTCGCCGACTCCAAGCTCCAAAAAAAGCGTCCGTGCATTTTTGTGCTTTTCAATAAAATCTTGATAGCGTCTTGCCGCTTCGTGCCAGCCGTCATCCTCGACAAAAGTCTCGTCGCAGCGGAGGTTCATCGACATCGGTTTTCCGCAGACAGGACAGCGCGGCACAAGTTCCGGCGGAATTTCCATTTTCAAAGGATTTCTCAGAAAAACAAGGTCGCCGTCTTTTCCGTTTTCGCTGTCCTCAAATCCGAAACCTTGCGAAACGAGCATTTTTCTTACAATTTCCTCGTTTTCATAAGTTTTTTTGCGGCACGGAACGCAGCACTGAAAAAGTCCGTAGTCGCCCTGCGTGTAAAAAAGCCGCTTTTTGTCGAATCCGGCCTTTTGAAAGCAGTGGTCAACGTTCGTTGTGATTGCAAAATAGTCTTTGCCGCGCACAAGCTCCAAAAGTTTTTCGTAGACTGGAACCGGCGCGCTCATGTAGCGGTTGATGTAAATGTAGCGGCTCCAGTAAGCCCAGGTTTCTTCAAGAGAGCCAAAATCCGCAAATCCGCCTGAATACATATCGTGAAAATGGTATTTCGCCTCAAAGTCCGAAAAATATTTCTTGAACCGCTCGCCCGTGTACGAAAATCCCGCGCTTGCAGAAAGACCTGCGCCAGCTCCAACCACGACATATTCGGCAGAATCCAAAATCTCGCGGAGTTTTGCGATTTCTTCATTTGCGATGTTTTCAAATCCGCTCAAAATTCAAACTCCTCCGGCTTTGCAAAATCCGCGCGCTCAGAAAGTCCTTTCACGTGCCCAAGATTGTTCAGGCTGCCCTTGATATTTTTAAGATAGAAAACCTTGAAAAGTGGATGCTCAGCGTTGTTTTCGTAAAGCTCATGCACAATCGCGCTTTTTTCCATAATCATTTTCTTGACCGCAAGATTTTCCTCAAAAACCGCTTCCGCGCTCAGGCGAATCCACGCCGTCTGAATCTCGTCCTCAAGCAGCTTTGACGCGCACAAGTCAATCCAGGGATTTTTAAGAAGCTCCGCGTACATCGATTTTTTGCTGTTCGTGCAGAACCAGAGCCGCCCGCCGTATTCCACCATGAACTGAACCGGCCGCACCTTCGGCTTTCCGTCCAGACCAATCGTCGCCATATACTGCAGCCCGACTTTTTCAAGATAAGACGCAACCTCGTGAAGTTCCATAAATTCCTCCGAGAATTTTTTGATGAAAGTATTGTTGTAATTTTTGTTGTTACAGTTAAGAAGATAATGATAGGAAAAAATAAAAGTCAAGAGTTTATTTTAGGGCGTTTCCCTCGCTCCGTTCGGGCCGGGCGTTCCAGCCTTCGCTCACGCTCATTCTTCCGCTTCGCTTCGTGCGAACACTTCGTTCCGCTCCAGAACTTCGGGCTTCCATGCCCTAACGCATTGGCATTAGAATGCGCGCAAGTATACACGGCAAACATTATAAATGCGAGAATCAAGAAAGCTCTTTTTTTATCAGAAAATCAGTTTGCACATCATCGCCTAAAACAAAAGCATGCTCGCTGAATTTTCTAAAGCCTTTGTCAGTGTAGAATTTCTGGGCAGGAAAATTTTTCTCCCAAACGCCAAGCCAAATAAAAGAAACTTCAAGCTCTCTGGCCTTTTTTTCGGCAAGACTCATAAAAGCCGTTCCGATTCCAAGCCCTTTTGCTTCTTTCAATACATAAATCCGCTGAATTTCAAGTGAATTTTCCAAGCCGGATTCCGTCTCCGCATTTCCAGTGTTGATTTTCAGAACCCCGAGAATTTTTTGATTTTCCACTGCAAGAAAAGTTTCTGATTCCTTGTCTTCAATCTCAGATTTCAGTTTTTCTTCGCTGTACGCCTCGTCCAAGAATTTTCTCATATTCTCTTCGGAATTCTGTTCCGAGAACGTCTCGTAAAAAGTCTGCCGATATATTTTCTGCAAATCAAGAACATCATCTAAACCGCATTTTTTTATTTTCATAGCAGGATTCTAGCAAAATTTTCAGCGGATGCAAACAATCCCCAAAAATTCTGCTATAATTTTCAAATCATGACAAAACAGGAAACCTACGATTTTTTGAACGCAAAAAACATTGAATACGAAATCACTGAGCACAAGGCGGTTTTCAGCATGGACGAAATCTGCGACGTTGTGCTGCCTCACTCGGAATGTGACGCGAAAAATCTTTTTGTGCGCGACGACAAGAAACGCGAATATTTTCTGATTACCGTAAAAGGAAACAAGCGCGTTGACCTAAAAGAATTCCGTAAATCCCACGGAATCCGGCAGCTCTCCTTTGCAAGCGCGGAAGACCTGATGCGCTTCCTGAATCTCACGCCCGGCTCTGTAACTCCGCTCGGACTTTTGAACGACGCCGAACACAAAGTAAAATTCTTTCTTGACAAGGATTTTCTTGAGCCGCCAGGGATGATTGGAATCCACCCGAACGAAAACACAGCGACCGTCTGGCTAAAAACAGCCGATTTGATTAATCTAATAAGAGAAAACGGAAACGAAGTTGAACTTGAGGAACTGTGATTTGTCAGAAACGCAGTTTCGGGCAGAACATTGGAGAAAAATATGAAGATAATTCCGGCGGACAAGAAAGATATTCCCGAGCTTTACGCGCTGCAGCTGCTCTCTTTTGAAAGCGAGGCTGAAATGATTGGAAGCCGCGATGTTCCGGCTCTTACAGAAACGGCGCAGGAAAATTCGGCTGACTTTAGCAACTGGAGCACGCTCAAGCTTGTAAATGACGGCGGAAAAATCATCGGCGCAATCCGCTATAAAGAAGAGAACGGCAAAATAAATGTCGGGCGGCTGATGGTTCATCCGGACTTCCGCCGGAAAGGATTTGCAAAGAGGCTTCTTGAAGAAATCGACAGGCTCTTTCCTTCCGCGCAAAAAGAATTGTACACTTGCTCAAAAAGCTGGACGAACATCGCCCTGTACACTCAGACAGGATACAAGCCATACAAGGAACAGACCGAGCCGACAAGGCTTTCATTCATATTTTTCAGGAAATGATAAGAAAACTGTTTTAGAAAACGGAAAATTTATGCTCCGCCCGGCGTGTTTTTTGTTCGCATTGTCATAACGCTAGCTGAACTGACGCAATTTCTTGAAGCGTTGTTTTAACGTTCCGTGAAGTGGCGTGCTTTCGCAAAAGATTGTGCCGCAAATGTTCTCACAGTTTCATCCATGCGATTGGAAACGGATTATAGCTTTCCTTTACAATAGCTGCAGAGGTACAAAATGACTTATGGTTATATCCGCGTGAGCACGGACAAGCAGACGGTTGAAAATCAGCGTTTTGAAATCTGCAATTTCTGCAAAAAGGAAAATCTTGAGATTGACGGCTGGATAGAAGAGACAATCAGCGGAACAAAAAACTACGACAAGCGAAAACTCGGAGACCTGCTGAATCATGTTCAGAGCGGCGACCTGATAATCTGCGCGGAGCTTAGCAGGCTTGGGCGAAGCCTGTTCATGATTATGGAAATCCTTTCAATCTGCATGAAAAAAGACTGCAAGGTCTGGACAATAAAGGACAACTACAGGCTAGGCGATGACATTCAAAGCAAGGTGTTAGCGTTTGCGTTTGGCCTAAGCGCGGAAATTGAGCGCAACTTGATTAGCCAGCGGACAAAGGAAGCGTTGAAACTGAAAAAGGCGGAAGGAATAAGTCTCGGCCGTCCAAAAGGCCGGAAAACTTCCCCTTTAAAACACAAGCTCTATGGAAAACGTGAAATTATAGACGAACTGCTCGCTTTTGGAATTTCTCAACGTCAGATTGCGAAAAAACTTAAGGTTGACAGAAACACACTTGCAAGATTTCTTGGAAAAATGAAGTAAAAAAACGAGCCATTTTATTCAGCAGAACTCGTCAGCCTGCGCATTCGGCAGCGCGGCAAGCTGGGTGATTCTCTCCCCAGTCGAGCAGAGCATAAAGCGGAAGATTGAGAGCGCGGGAGTTCCACTGAAAGACTGGGACATAAATATTTACCGCGGGGTTCTTACCGGCTACAACGACGCGTTCATAATCAGCGGAGCAAAGAGAGATGAAATTCTTGCGGAGTGCAGAACAGAGGAGGAGCGGCGGAAAACAGATGAGCTTATACGGCCAGTTTTGCGCGGCCGCGACATAAAACGATACGGGTATGAGTTCGCGGATTTGTATTTAATCGCGACATTCCCATCAATGCATTACAATATTGAAGAATATCCTGCTGTAAAAAACTATCTTCTTTCTTTTGGAATTGAACGACTGGAGCAAACTGGAAAAGAATATATTGTGAACGGAGAGAAAATTAAAGCAAGAAAAAAGACAAACAACAAGTGGTTCGAGACACAGGACAGTATCAGTTATTGGGACGATTTTTTTAAGCCAAAGATTGTGTGGTCAAGATTGATGAGGCTTTCAAAAAATGACATAAATAATTTCCCGCGCTTCTGTTTTACAAGCGGAGATTATTTTGTTGTAGACAGCTTGTGTTTTTTCTCAGGCAGTAATGTAGAAGTTCTTGTCAATGAATTGAATTCCGAATTTGCCGCTTGGTATTTTTTCAATAATGTAGCAGTTTTAGACAACGGAGGATTTCAAATGCGTCAGCAATATGTTGAAAATATTCCTCTTCCAAAACTGACAAAAGGAGTTACAAAAAAAACTGTTGACGAGAAAATATATGAAGCGTTTGGTTTCTCCTGTAAAGAAATTGACTTTATAAGAGAAGCCATCAAGCACAAACAACAGGAGGTTTTGAATATAATAAAATAGCTATTTTATTGTAATATAACCAATTGCATCTCGTTCTTCTGCTGTAAGATTATATAGGTCAAAAATCATGGAATCAATTTCTCTTGCTTTAGACTCTGTATATTCTGACTGAATGTCCAAAACTGCTGTTTTAAATTTTATTTCCGTTTTCTCATCAACTTGTATTACAGGAATTTTGTCAAAAAATATTTTGCTTAATTCTCTTGTACCGCCCAGCAATTCAGGAAAAGATTCCCTAAAACAATATTTAAATAATGATGAATTAAAAAACGCAGTTAAAAAAGCCATTGCATTTCCTGTGATGATAAAACATTTTTGGTTAGTCAAAAACGCTTTATCATCATAAACAAAAGGCAAAAATTTTGTCATATTCGGATACACAATCTTTTGCTTAAAAAAATCGTCGAAAAATTTTACTCATTCGAAAACAATATTCGTCATAAATTTGCACGCTTCAATGACTGTTTCAAATGAAATATTTTTTGCAAAAGAATTTTTTCTAGCGTAGTTTTTCCAGCGGTTTAGAGCTTGAATATCCGTTTCTAGTTCTTTCAAAAGCTTATTTACATCTTCTTTAAAAAAATGAGTTTTCCGGTATTCGCAAGTTTTTGCAAACGCTTCTTTTAAATTTCCATAGTCTATTTCATTCATTTTTAGTTTATGGATTATATAGACATCGTAAAAATCCTTGCTTCTGCTGTTGAAAAGTCCTCTGCTGTAAATTGTCTGCAATTTTTCAGCAAGAATTGTCTCCAGATTATATGCCTTGAAGTTCAGAATGTCTTCGGCAATCAGTCTTTTATAATTGTATGTTATTGCGGCAGGAGTTATCGGGTCGCCGGTTGCTATGTCTATATTCACTGTCTGGCGGATATTCTCAAGATGTCCGATAATGCTTACTGTAAAACCGCCGTATTGGTCTTCGCCTCGTATAGGCTCAATTGATGAGAAATCAAAAGAGATATTGTCATCCGCATTTTTTGAGATTATGTCATTTATAATTTTGACAAGATTTTCTTCTTCAAGGTCTTCTCCAGCCAGCTTAAAATCCAAGTCCTGCGTGTAACGGTTTTGCACGCCTATAACCGATGAAAGATAAAATCCGCCCTTAAAAATAAAATTTTCAGCGTAATCAGATTTTGAAAGCCTGTACAAGAACGCCTCGAAAAAATATGTCGCAAGAAGAACATTCGCGCTTGCTCCTGTTTTTGCGGAAAGATTTTTTATGCGGGCCTGCACAGAATTTTTGCTATAGTTCATTCAGCACCACCATCATTGTGTCATAGACTTTTTTTTGTATTCCCATTATTTTTGCGTATTCAATAAGCCGGCTCGGATTTTTGTTTTTAAGTTTTGAATAGTTATAAAGGGCTTTTGTGTAAATTTCAGAATCGATTTTTTCTGAACGGCGGATAAGGTCGCAGACTGTTTTTTCCGCATTGTATGCAAGAACTTTATTTCCTAGATTTGTTTCAACTTCCGCAATTCCAAGCTCATAAGTTTCTTTTTTGTAGTCCGTGTGAATTATCGCAATATTTTCCTTGGGACTGAAAGGTCTGTAATTTTTCGGTCCGGTTACTTCAAAAGTTTGAGGAAGAGAATCCGCAAGATTCAAAAGGTAAAGGGCTGACTCATAAGAAAAGATGAATTTGGGATATTTATACTGGAACACAAGAAAATCATCTGCAATCCAGTCTGGTTTTGCATAGAAACCCGCCGCAAGTTTTTCAAGATTTTCTTTGCGCACAAAGTCCGTAAGAAACCAGGATTGGATTCCGTTTTGGTCAACCTGCCTGCGGGTTATATATCCGCCATTTTTCTTGAGAATATCGCCTAGTTTTGACGAGTTTGTATTTTCTTGCATTTACAACTTATTTTATGATTTTTTGGTTGAAAACACAAGAAGTAATTTTAGATGAATAGAATATAATTGTTTTCTTTATATGAAATGAACAAGATGAAACTGTTTCATTGACGCTCGATAAAATCAATTTCTTCTTTTGACAGTCCGTAGAGTTCATAGACTCTTTGGTCTATTTGTGATTCGTTGTCTTTTTCCGAAAATGGGCTTTTTCCTTTTTTTGGTGGAACAGGAAGTTTTTCTATGAACATAGGCTTGTACTCAAAATATCCGCCGTTCCTCGTAACGCCAAGGCTTCGTATATAATAATCCGCCAGCTTGGAATTCAGAATACGCAGCAAATATTCGTCAGCAGGAACAATCATCGGACACGGAGCATTCACAAACATTCCTTCCGGGGCAACGGCGTAAGCCGCCCTTAAATTCAAGTTTCCCCACACAATCTTTGGCTTAAAAAAATCGTCCAGATACGCGCAGTTACGCAGATTGTACGGAGTATCGCCCTGGTCAGCCCTTTTCTCGATTTTGTCCCAATATCCATCCAGATGTTTTTTCACCGCCGGATAGTCTTTCTCAACGTCGATTCTTGGAATTCCTTTTTCCTTGATTCCGTTGTGCGTGTTTATCAGCCACAAATCCGCGAACTCATACCCGTATCGCTTTATGTCGCGGCCGCGCAAAACCGGCCGTATAAGCTCATCTGTTTTCCGCCGCTCCTCCTCTGTCTTGCACTCCGCAAGAATTTCCGCTCTCTTTGCTCCGCTGATTATGAACGCATCGTTGTAGCCGGTTTTTATTCCATAATTGATTGAAATGTCCCAGTCCTTCAGTGGAACTCCCGCGCTCTCAATCTTCCTCTTTATGCTCTGCTCAATTGGAGAGAGAATCACCCAGCTTGCAGGACCTTCAAACGCGCACACAGACGAGTTCTGCTGAATAAAATGGCTCAAATTTCCTAAGTCATCATATTTCATGTTTTTTGTGACGCAGGCAAGCGTCTGCTTTTGGTTCTGCGCTTTCTGGAAAAGCAGAATGTTTGTGTCAACTGTCGCGCTTTCAAAGACCTTTACGCCGGCAAAGTCTATAAGCTCCTTTGGATTTGCGTTTTTCGCAAAGAAGTCGCGTAGCTTTTCACCGTAGCCTGCGCGCATCCATTTGTTGGATGTGATAAAGCAGAGATGAGCGTTGTCTTTAAGCAGGTTAAAGCCGCGTTCATAAAAAAGGCAGTAAATGTCGCCTGTCTTTGCGAACGCCTTGTAATTCTGGTTTTCGTATAGTTTTGCAAGCTTTCCGCTGTTGTTCTGAAGCTGGATATACGGCGGATTTCCAATCACAATGTCGAATCCGTCCTCGATTCCGAACATCCAGTTCGCGTCAAAGAAATCGGCAACCGCGTTCTGGTCATAAGGATTCCATGAGGCAAGTTGTTTTGCATCTTCGTTATCGTACAGCCTGTCCTGTTCCAAAAGTTTTGCAAGTCGTTCGCGGCATTCTTTGTCAAGAGTTCTGTAGTGCATTTTTTCTTTTGCTGTCTGTGAGCTAAAATGTTTTGCTCGGATATTTTTTAACTCTTCACGTGTTTGGCTTACTCCGTTATCAAAAAGTTGAAGTGCCATATTTTCTTCTTTTTTAGAAATCTCAATCAGTGAATTTGCCGCCACAAATTTTGTCTCAAGGTTCGGCAGCGGGTCAAATCCGTAGTTGTTTTTTGCGTCGTTTCCTTTTTCCTGTTCGCAAATCAGCGTTATAAAGAAGCGGAGCTTTGCAATCTGCACGGCGATTGTCTGAATATCGGAGCCGAATATGCAGTTTTCAATCAGGTGCAATTTAAGCTCATAAAGACTTTGCTTTGAATCATAAGAAGAATCAAGTTTTCTTATTAAACTGACAAGTCTCTGCAAAATTCCTACTGGAAAAGCTCCTGAGCCACAGGCCGGGTCAAGAACCTTTATGCTTGTAAGCGCATTTAAGATTTTTCCATTGTCGTTGAATTTTATCTCGCTGGTGTTGTCATCAAAAAGCTGACTGAACTGCTCGCTTGAAATCTTAATGCTGTTTTCCAGATAATTTTTTATGGATTCATCCACCATAAAATTCACAATTTCGCGCGGTGTGTAAAACGAGCCGGAATCTTTGCGGGCAGTTTCGCTTGTTTCCGGGTTGTATGTTCCAAGAAGATTCTCAAACACTTTTCCCAGCAGCTCCGGGTCAAGGGCAACCTGCACATCGCTTGGAGTATTTTCTTCTACTGTAAAATTATATCTGTTTAGGATATGAACAATTCCCTCGTGTCCATCTTTTTCTTTCTGGAAGAATAATGCGTTCGGAATAAAAGCCCGCCGGTCTTTTTCTCGGCTGAAACCGTCATTGTAAATCTGAATATTGTTTCCATTTTCAGAAGTTTCAAGCTTGTCAAGACACTCAAAAAGTCCGCCGTTCAAGAAAGGCACTGAACTGAATAATCTGATTATTTCCTCATGGCTTACTTTGAAAAATGATTTTTTGTTGTCGTCCCTGTATAAAGTCTTGATTCCGTATTGCAAGTACGCTTTGTCGTCATCTGTAAAACCGCGCTCCGCAATGGCTTTGTTCAAAGTGGCAAAAAACAGGTTTTGGATGACCGCATTGTAGTAGTTTCCTTTTTCTGTGTTTTGAGAATCAAAATCTGACAGAATTTCTTTAAGTTCTTGCTCGTCAAAAATCCAGGACGGAATCAGGTCTTTTTGTTTGATAAACCAGACGAACATTAAACGTGTTATAAGTCTTATAAGGTTTGTCTCGTTGTTTTTGTCAGTTTGTTTTACGCTGCTTCCTTTTCCTTGCGGGTAGGTGGAAAGTTTGCAGGCCCAGGTGTACCAGCTGAACAGTTCCTGATAAAACTGTTTTGTAAGGGCTTCCACACTGAATGCATTTGTCAAGTCAGATAAAAGAATTGTCTCACCTTTATTCTTTTTACTTTCAAGGTCATTAAAACGCTCTGATATAGTCCGTGCAGGATGCTCTTTTCCTAAAATATATGTGTATCTCTTTGCGGAAGTAGAATCTTTTGAGTTTGCTCTTTTTTCAACATAAGAAAACCGCCATTCCTGATTTTCCACATTCTGGTGATGGAAGATTATCAGCGCGCCTTCAAACTGATTTATATACTGGCGGACAATTGCCTGAATTCCAACCTTATTGTTTTCAAGTTTTTTGTCATCTCCAACTGTTATGTCAAATACTTTTAACTCGCTGCCAAAAAAATCAAAAGAAGCCGCGTGGCGAATTTCTGTGATGTTTGAATTTTCAGCTTTTTGGCGGACTTCTGGATCATTTGTAAGAATATCATAGCCTTGTTCATAGTCACCAAAAACAGGAGATAAAACCTCCTTCAAAAAATTTTCAATTCCGCACCAGTCATTTTCGAAAATCTGTCTAAAGTTTGTCATTTACTTTTCCTCTGTTAGTAATAGAATCCTGCGAAAATATAGGCTTCGCCATGCTTTTGTGTATTTGCAGCTGTTATATTTCCAAGCTCTTGTTTAATCATATTTACAATATCCTCTGGAGATACAGGAATAAGCAGCTCATCAGGTTCTCCAAGTTCGGTAAGGAGCTTGTCTAATCTCTTTGCCAGAGTTGTGTTGCCCGCTTTAATTGACTTCATTGCTTGCCCGATTAAACTCATGGATTCTTTTGGAAGCTTTTGGCTGTTAATCCATTCATTTGCTCTTATAAGCACATTTGAAACAACAGTCTTTGCGTTTTTAGCCTTGCTCAGCTTGCTTTCGTATACATGATAAGCGTCCATCGCAGCCTTTCTTTTTGATTCAATATTTTCGATTGTGTTAAAAGCAGCCTCAGCCGTATTTGACGTGCATTTGCAGGAATCGAACATATCCATGTAGTTGATAACCTGAGCCTGCAAATCCTTTGCAACTTTTACATAGACACAGCCGTATTTATTTTTTACTTTTATTGCAAAATAAGTGTTTCCTTTTTCATCTTGCAAAAGGGGGGCAAGGCTTTTTTCTTCTGCGCTTTCAAGTTTCTGAATAAAATCATAGCGCTCAGGATTTGAATCTCTATATTTTTTTAATTCAGCAATGTATTTCTCTTGCGGACTTTCCTCGCCGTCAACAATTGTCTCAAAATTTCCTTCAGAAAGCTCCTCTTCCTGGCTGAATATTTTTGCGTCCTCGCCAAACATTGTGTGGAAAGACTGCAATTTAGTGTAAGCATTCTGCACAAGATTTATTTGCTCGTCTCCCTGGCTTGAAGGATAAAAGTTATAGACATAAATATCCTTGTTTTCACTTCCGATACGGTTTACACGGCCGATTCTCTGAATAAGCCGTGTGGAATTCCATGGCGTGTCATAATTCAATATTGAATTTGCCCTGTGCAGGTTAATGCCTTCGGCAAGGACTTCTGTTGTGATAATTACATCGTAGTCATTCTTCTGTTTTTCTTTATCATAGTTTGCATCAAAATTTTCCCTGATAATAGGCTCTTTTTCGTCACGGTTTGCGGCAGTAATTACAAGAGGTTCTTTTCCTGTGATGTTTTCCACTGCGCGGCTTAAGGACTTGACCGTGCTGATTGCTTCCGAGAAGATTACGAGCTTATGAGGCGTGTTTCTTTCCTTGCAAAAAAGGCCTGAACTTTCTTTTAGCGCAGATTTGAATCTGTCAAATTTAGGGTCGTAGTCGTTTTCGTTCCAGCGTTCTACAAGGTCGTTGATTTTCGCCAAATCAGATTTCAAATAATCAATATAACTTTTCTTTTCATCTCCAAAGGTTTTAAAGTCAGAACAATTATACTCAGCATTCTGATTTTTTTGATTTTTGCCTTCTTTGTTGAGCTTTTTGATTTTCGCTCTTATGTCAGCAAAACAAGATTCAATAGTGATAATTTTATCAGGATTTTTTGCCTGCTTTTCCTTTATGTTCAGTTCCTTGTTCACATCAATTTGAGGACAAATAAAGATGGCGTCATTTTCCCACATAGTAATCATATTTTGTGTGTATCTCTGAAAGTTTCTCAAAGATTCCTTAAAAGCTTCAAAACTGCTTTCAAGCCGCTTTACAAGAAGAATCTGCATAATTCTTGCAAGCTGATTAGAAGAACGCTGGGCAGTCATGTTTCTTCCGGAATAAATCTTTTCATATTTGCTGTTAAGAAACATTGTAGCCCTATAGCGGTAATATCCAAGACCTTCTGCCGCAAATGGATTTTCTTCTTCGGTTTTTGGGGCAATCATATTCATCGTGTCTGAAAAGAGCTGGGCAAGTTTCTTGTCCATAGTGTAGTAAAGATTTTCAGGACCATGAACTTGAGGAAATTTCAAATCATCAGAATAATGCTTTTTAATATCTGTTCTCGTGCGTCTAACAAGAATGTCGCTTAAAACTTTTTCGCGGACTTCTTTTGAAAGTTCAATCAGTTCTTTTTTTGTATTTGCGGCGGAGTCAAAAGAAGCTTGTTCAATGCCAAATACCTGTTTCTTTGAATGGATAATTGATTTGTATTTTCTGTTTATTTCTGCAAAAAAGTGTTCCAGGTCGCGGCCTTCAACTTTCTCAAAAGAAGAATTTTTTGGCTCATGCTCAAAAAGATAAATCTGATTTTGAATGTCGCGCGGACTGTTGTTCTGCATTGTTGCGGAAAGCAAGCCAATGAACGGATAATAACCGGTGCGGGCATTTACGCTTTCAAGATATTCTGAAAGAGCAATATACATCTCTGTTCCAGAATTACGGAATTTATGGCTTTCATCTATTATTACAAGACCGTAGTTTTCAGCGGCAGAAGAGAATGTTTTCATTTCCGGCGCCATTTCTTTTACTGCCTGTTTTTTAACTTCAGAATTTAGAGAAAAATCATTATCTTCTTCAATAACATCTTCTGCATCGCTTATTTCTTCCTCGGAAAAATCATCAGAAAGATGATTAAGGCTTCCTGTTGTCAAGAATCTTACATGCTCTTCAATCTTATCTGTCTGCTTCTTGTCGAATTTTTTAATTGTATCCACCCAGGAAGATTTTATTGCCGGCGGAACGATAATTAAGACTTTATCTGATTTTTTCAAAGACGCGGAAACGTCTATAAAATATTTTATGATTAAGATACCTACAATAGTCTTTCCAAGCCCTACAACATCTCCTAGAGCAAAACCTCCATGCTGAATCATATAGAAATAGCATTGCTGGACGGCATTAAGCTGATATTCCAGCGGTTTGATGTCTTCTGGCAAATATCCTGTCAGAATTGACTTGAAATTTGCGTCTGTTATCATGCCGAATTTGTCTTGCAGCAGTTTTATGTAGTTCTCGTAAGGCGTAAGATTTTTAGAGGTAGCAGATTCTGACTTTAAGACAAAATTCTCTTTTGCTTTTGTTCCTACAGGCGAATTGCTAAGTTCAACAAAAAACTCTTTTGTCCAGTCACCAGAAAGATTCCATTTTTCATTGAACCAATAATAATGTCCTTTAGACGGGTCATTTTCATCAGGTCTAGGTCTTGCATTAATATGATAATAGTCATTGTCAAGATAATTAAGCTCAGAATTTCCTTGCAGACC
This sequence comes from Treponema sp. UBA6852, assembly GCA_002449305.1. Classification (GTDB taxonomy): domain Bacteria; phylum Spirochaetota; class Spirochaetia; order Treponematales; family Treponemataceae; genus Treponema_D. The sequence continues at coordinate 63,042 of DKDI01000018.1, read as the reverse complement.
GTTTGCTGTAAAGTTACTGCTTCCAATTATTCCATAATTCGTTCTATCTGTGCCCTTAAAAATATAGCATTTTGAATGGAAGAACTGCTTTTCATCATTCTCATTTACATTGAAAATATGAACCTTAATTTTAGGATTATCTTCTGAGCAGTAGTCAATCAGCATTTTTGCCGCTTTCTGGCATTGCTCGTCATTCGTTTCGATGTTCTGCAAGTCTATTTTTATATAGTCCTGCGGATATTTCTTTGCTGAATTATATGCGGAAGCAGTCAAATCTTTTTGAAAAACATTAGGGTCTTTACCTATCAACAGTCTTAGTTTTGTTCCGTCTTTTTTCAGAAAAGATTTTAGAGAATCTGTTATCAAAGCCGTTCCTTTCAAATCCCAATAGCCAGTAGCAATACAGATTTCTTTTACTTCCGGGCGGCAAATTATTTCATTCAATGTATCAACAAGTTTTAAATTAGGAGAATTGTCTAAAAGCGTATTGCTAAGCATTTATGCGTTCCTGTTCTGTTTGTGAGAAAATTTTCCATGATATTATAGCACAGATTTTATTAATTTTTCGCTTTGACTCTGAAATCTTTTTCTATACAGTTTGAACTCTATTCCTCTTCAAGCCGGAAGTCTTTGTTTGTTGAACGGCAGTGCAAAAACAGTCTATACATCTAAAAAAATCGTCTAATTAGCTTTTTCAGGGGATAAGAGGCAAGGGGAAAATATATCCAGTATGTTAGGCAAATAAAGTAACTATATTTTAAAATAAAGTAACTATATTTGGAAATATAGTTACTTTATTCGGGTAACTTAGTTACTTTATTTTTAGCTGTTGTAAAAGCATCCGGCTGATTGTCATGTTGTGTCTAATAAGCTTTGAATGTCATTGCCGTGCCACGACACCGCGTTTTTTTGTCATTCCTGTGCCCCGACACAGGAATCTATCCGCACACCAAACTCGTTTATCAATCTCTAAGCAACTGTCATTGCCCGGCTTGACCGGGCAATCAGCTTTTAAGGAGATTATCGGATCAAGTCCGATAATGACAAACTATTGACAGTCCGATAATGACAAACTGTTGACAGCCCGATAATGACAGTAAAGTATAAAAGTTTACATTCGCTTTAATTATTTCCACTTAAACGTCGCAAGGCCGATTATGTAGATTGCGATTATGCAAAGCGGAACAAAGTACGCGAATACTGGCTTCATCCAGTTCTTCACTTTGAGTCCTTCGCCCTCGTTCGCTTCCTGAACGAGTTTTTCCCAGCCTAAGCCGAATCTGCCGCTGCAGCTGAAAACTGCGAAAATAAGCGCGCCTAGCGGAAGAAGGTTGTTGCTTACGATAAAGTCCCAGAAATCAAGCCACGCCGAGCCTTCGCCGAACGGATGAAAATGAAGCACGTTGTAGCCGAGAGCAGTTGTGAGCGCGATTAAGAAAATGCCTGTTCCGCAGATTACGCAGCCTTTCTTTCGCGACCAGCCTGTCATCTCGCGCACGCACGCAAGAATATTCTCGCAGACGGCAAGTTCTGTTGAGAACGCCGCGAACACCATAAAAAGAAAGAAAAGGCTTCCCCAGATTCTGCCTCCTCCCATGTTGTTGAAGACGGTTGTCATCGTGTTGAAAAGAAGGGACGGCCCTGCGTCAACCGCGATTCCAAACGAAGCGCACGCCGGAAAGATTATCAGCCCTGCCGTAACCGCAACGAAAGTGTCAAGAATAATGACTTTTACTGATTCTCCCATAAGGCTTCTGTCTTTTCCGATGTAGCTTCCGAAAATCGACATTGCGCCGATTCCAAGCGAAAGAGTGAAGAACGCCTGGTTCATTGCTCCAACCACAACCGGAACTGTGAGCTTCTTGAAGTCAGGAACGAGATAGAATGAAAGACCTTTTGCCCCGCCCGGAAGAGAAATGCTCCGTGCCGCAAGAACTGTCATCAAGACCAAAAGAAGAACCATCATGTATTTTGTAATCCGCTCAAGTCCGCTCTGGAGATTCCGCGTTAGAATCAAAAAGCAGACCGCAACGGCGATAAAAAGATAGCCCACGTTTAACTTAGGATTTGAAATCATCTTGCCAAAGCTAAGAGAGCCTGACTTTCCCGCGACAAACGAGACAAAATAGTAAATCAGCCAGCCTGTAACAACCGTGTAGAACGCCATCAAGAAAATGTTTCCAAGCAGGCAGACGTAGCCGTGAATATGCCATTTTGAGCCGGGCTTTTCAAGCTTCTGGTACATTCTGACCGGGCTTGCCTGGGACGCTCTTCCAAGCGCGAATTCCATTGTCAAAGCCGGAAGCCCCAGCACAACAAGAAACGCAAGATAAACAAGAACGAACGCGCCGCCTCCGTTCTGACCGACCATCCACGGAAATTTCCAGACGTTTCCGCAGCCAATAGCGCAGCCTGCGCTCAGCAGAATAAATCCAAGTCTGCTGCTCAATCTTTCTCTAGCCATAAAGCCATTTTAGCAGAAATAAGGGGCGGTGTGTATAAAAATTTTTCATATTTAAATACAAGTGAACAATTTAAGGAACAAAAATTATTTTTCTTAAATCATCCTGAACAAATTCCAAAGAGCCTTTTAAATCCGCAGAAGCAAAAACAGAACCATACTTGCAGACAAAAATAAATGAAATGTCAGATCCGAATTCTTTTTTGAATTTATCAAGGAGCTTAAAAGATTTTTCCACGCCAAGAACAAAGGTCGCAGTCGAAAGCGCATCCGCCGTAATGCTAGATGGAGAAATTACAGTCGCGGAAACAATTCCAGAATCTGCAGGAAATCCTGTCGCAGGATCAAAAATGTGATGGTAACTTTTTCCGCCGGCTTCAAAATAGCGCTCGTAGCTTCCGCTTGTAACAACTGAATTTTCATTTATGCAAAGGCGCAAAAGAGGAGCGGCCGAAGGAGATTCTGGATTTTTTATTCCAACAGTCCATTTGCTGCCGTCAGATTTTTTTCCATAAACGTAAATGTTTCCGCCCAAATCTATAACAGCTTTTTTAACGCCGTGCATTTTTAAAATCTTACAGAGTTCATCTGCGGCAAAGCCTTTTACAATTCCGCCAAGATTTATTTTCATTCCAGCTTTCCGCAAAAAAACTGAATTTCTGGAAAGTCCAACGCAGCCAAAATCAACAAGTTCAAGAGCGTTGTTTATTTCAGTTTGCGAAGGAATTTTCTGGTGGTCTGTGTTTATGCCCCACAAGTCAACAAGCGGACCTGCAGCCGGAGTAAATGCTCCATCAGAAATCCATGCAGTTTTCAAAGCAAAATCTAAAACTTTTAAAACCTCTTCAGTTGTCTTTACCGAAGAAATTCCAGCCATTGAATTTATCCGTGAAATTTCAGAACTTGGCAAAGTCGCACTGAATTCATTTTCAATCTGCGCAAGACGTTCAAAAATTTCATCATAAAGTTTTTTTGTTCCGTCCTCAAATGCGTTGACTGTACAAAGAGTGTCCATCACAGTTTGTGTTCTTGGCTCAATTTTTCCAGAACATGAAGCGAATAAAAAAACAAAAACAATACAAAGCCGCAAAACAAATTTCATAAATCGTCTTCAACAAGCAAAGAATTTTTTTGATACTTTGGAAGAAACTTTTTAATTCCGCCAGTTTCAAAACTCACAGTAACAACGTATTCACCTTCATCGCTATAGTTAGTTCTTATGATTTGTCCATGCCCATAATCATCATGGAAAACGCAAGCACCCCGGCAGTATTTTTTTTCGAGTGGATTTTTTTCTGTGCGGCTAGATGAAAATGAATCTGGCTTTTGTCCAAGTATGCGGATTTCATTTCCAAGCTCAGCAAGAAACGGACTTGGAATCATAAAATTTGTTCTTCCAAAAAGCCGGCGGACTCCGCATGAAGTAAAATAAAGCTCGTCTTTTGCCCGCGTAATTCCAACGTAAAAAAGACGCCGCTCTTCTTCAAGTTCTGACTCCGTTTTTCCTTCGCGCGGAAAAATTCCAGATTCCATTCCTGTTATTATCACGCGCTTGAATTCAAGTCCTTTTGTGTTGTGAAGCGTAATCAGAGTAATCTTGTCTTTCTGCTTTTCTTCTTCGGATTCAGTTTTTAAAGTGCGGTCAAGATTTATGTGATCTAAAAAATCTAAAAGTCCTTGCTTTGTGCACGGATACAAAACTGCGCTGTTTACAAGTTCCTGAAGATTTTCAATTTTTTGCGTGCCGATTTCTTCATCCTGATCTTTGTGAAATTCTTCAAGCCCGCTTTCTTTTACAACTTTTTCAACAAACTCTGAAAGTTTTTTTTCATCTGCGGAAACAATATTATTTTCGTTTATCGCCTGCCCTGCAAGCAATGCCGCTTCTGAAGTTACAGGAACATCTGGCAATTCATCGGAAAATTTTTCAACAAGCGATTTAAAAAAATCAAATCCTTCTTTTGTCTTTTTTGAAAGCTTCAAAGATTCCGCTCCATTCAAAATTGAATTTCCATCAGAAGCTTCGATTATTTTATCTTGCGTTGTATTTCCAATTCCGCGCACAGGCTTGTTTACAATCCGCCTAAAAGAGATTTCGTCACGCTGATTCACGATAAATGAAAGCCACGAAATAATATCTTTTACTTCTTCACGCTCATAAAATTTCAAAGAGCCTACAACTTCATAAGGAATTTTTTTATGAAGAAATTCTGTTTCAAAGCCCAGCGACTGTGCGTTTGTTCTGTAAAGAATTGCCCAGTCACTATAAGGAATTCCATGCTCAAAGGCCTGCTCAATAAGGCTGTAGCAAAATTCAGTTTCATCATCTTGCGACGGAAGAAAAACCAATGCCGGCATTTTTCCTTTTCCGCGCGCAGACACAAGCTCTTTTCCAAGACGCCCGGAATTATTTTTTACAACATTTCCTGCGCAATTTAAAATTTCAGAAGTCGAACGGTAATTTGTTTCAAGGCGTATAATTTTTGTTCCCGGAAATTCATCTTTAAAATTCAATATGTTTTGAATTTCAGCTCCTCGGAATTTATAAATGCTCTGATCATCATCGCCAACAACACAGACATAAGTTCCAGAATTTTCATTGACGCCGGAAAGTTCCTTTAAAAGCTTAAACTGCGCAACGTTTGAGTCCTGGTATTCATCAACCAAAATAACTTTGTAGCGCGCATGAAAACTTTTTCTAATCAAATCATTTTCTTTTAAAATCAAATACGGGAGCAAAATCAAATCGCCAAAATCCACATTGCCAGTTTTTCTAAGACGTTGCTGATATTTTTCATAGACTTCAGGAAAAACAGGCTCATCGCAAATCCGGCTCAATTCCAAGTCTCCGGGAAGAAGACAATAGTCTTTTGCCAGCGCAATTTTTTTTGCATAATGCGACGCATCTTTTTTTGTAAGCGAAGGAAGTGCTTTTGAAATCAGTGAGCACACATCGTCATCATCGTAAACTGTAAAATTATTTTGAAGCCCAATTCCAGAATCTTCCGCACAGAGCCGAAGAAACCAAGCACCAAATGAATGAAATGTTCTTATGTGGGATTTTTGCGCGCGCGGCTCAAGATTTATTGCACGCTCTTTCATTTCTTCTGCGGCTTTTTTTGTAAAAGTAACAGCAAGAATCGAAGCCGGATTTATTCCAAGTTCCGAAATCATATACGCAATTTTCGTCGTGATTACGCGGGTTTTTCCAGAGCCTGCCCCGGCCAAAATTAAAAGAGGGCTTCCCTCATGTTCAACTGCTTCACGCTGCTCTTTATTTAAAACTGAAAGATAATCTTCCGCGTTCATTCAAGAAATTCTCCGTCAACATCAACATCGGATGCGGCAAGAGCCTTTGCCTTTACAACAGCTCCCGGAATTATTTTTTTCACGGCATTTTCATTGTCAAGGTCATAACGCACAACAAAAGCTCCGTCAACTTCCGGCGCGTCAAACCAGGCACGTCCAATTGCAAGACCTTCATCAGTGCCATCTTTGTTTTCAATTATTTCTTCAATTAGAACATCGTAAATTTTTCCGCAGCGCATTTTTAAGTTTTCAAAAGTTATTTCATGCTGCATTTCTTCCAGCCGAAAAGCTCTTGCCTTTGCTTTTTTTGAAGAAACTTGCATTTTCATTTTATCAGCGACAGTGTCTTCTTCTCTGCTGTACGGAAAACATCCGGACCAGTCGCTTTTTATTGACTGCAAAAATTCTTCTGTGCGCAAAGCATTTTCGTCTGTTTCCCCAGGAAATCCTGTAAGAAAAGTTGTGCGTATGCAGCTTTCAGGAAAATAAGAGCGGATAGTTTTTATAAGTGAAGTATAATTTTCAAAGCTGCCCTTTCGGTTCATGGCGCGTATTATTTTGTCGTCGCCAGACTGAAATGGAATGTCAAAATAAGGAAGAAACCTTGTGTCGTTTTTCATAACTTCAAGAATGTCTTTGTTAAAATGATCGGGATGAATGTACAAAAGCCGAATCCAAAATTTTTCTTCAAGCGCAGAAATTTTTTTTATCAAACTGCACAAAGGAGATTCGCCATATTTCTCATAAAAATTTTCTTCTGCACAAACAGGAGTTTTTAAATTCCTATAAATTATTTCATGCCAGTTTTTTTCAGAAGAAAATTCTTTGTCTTCTTCGCCGCAACCATAAGCTGCCAAATCCTGACCAATCAAATTAATTTCAAAAATTCCACGAGCCAAAAGAGATTTTATTTCCGCAACAATTTCATTTGAATTTCTTGAACGAAGTTTTCCACGTATAACAGGAATTGCACAGAATGAACATCGGTTGTCGCATCCTTCTGTGATTTTTACAAACGCACTTCCTTTAAAAGACAATAGAGAATTCCGCTCACCGCAGCAAACTCCTTTTTGTTCAGCTTTTAAAACCGGACGTTTTTCTTCAAACAAATCTTTTACAGCGGAATCAATCAGCTCCAAGTTTCCATTTCCAACAATTCCGTCAGCTTCAGGCAAATCTTTTTTAAATACATCCGCATAACGCTCGGCAAGACAGCCTGCCAAAAGAATCTTTGCATTCGGAAAAGCAGAACGCGCTTCCATAAGGGAATCTAGACTTTCTTTTTTTGCGCTTTCAATAAATCCACAAGAATTTACAATAACAAGGTCGGCTTTTTCAGGTTCAAAAACTTGCTCAAATCCAAGGCTAGAAAGCCTATTCATTATAAGCTCGCCGTCAACCTGATTTTTTGCACAGCCATGCTGGTCAAGAAAAAATTTTTTACTAGTCAAGTTCAAGCACCACTAAACGATATTTTCCGTCACTGTCACGAACCCATTTTATGTCTTCAGCCTGAACTTCACCAGCACGCCCAACTTCAAGATCATAGGAAGAAAGTCCTGCAATAACATGAATTTTCAAAGCGTTGATGTTGCTCATCCAAAGACGTGTTCCGTTGTTTGAAGTAATTGTAACAAGCTCGCCGCTCTTGTAATAGCCTTCAACATAATCTTGACGGTCGCTTTTATATCTGAAAAGACAAGAACCGCGGAATGTAACATTTATTGTAAACGGATAAGCGCGCGTGTCTTCATGAATTACCGTTCTGTTTGCATTATTTTTTACAGCCGAAGCCGCAGGAATTTCTGAAAGTTCTGTTCCAGATTTTCCATCTGAAAGTGCAACAAAAGAATTTTCAATAGATTTTTCAAGGATTCTCACTTCCGCGCCGTTCGCTTCATTGTCATTTGAAACATCGCTCAAATAAATAATCAAATCCGCAAATCCGTCTCCGTCAATATCTATATCACGTTCCTCGCTAAGCTCTACAATTTGATTTCCAGAAGGCGTAAGAATTGAAAGATTTCCTAAAGTTCCGCCAACTGTCAAAATAATATTTCCCTTGCCTTGTTTTGCAGGTACAAGAATTTGATCTCCTTTATAAAGTCGCTTTGTTTCGGGCTTGCCAGTAAATTGATACTGATGGATTTTTTCTTTTTCAACTTGCTCTCTTGCCTTAAGTTCTTTTTTCTGTGGAATCTTTAAAACGCTGAAATAAATATAAATTCCAATCGCCGCCAAAACTAAAACAACAGATGCGACAATTACAGGAATAAGAAAAACTGGCTTCTGCTTTTTTAAAAGCTCAACTGGAACTGGAGATTCCTGAATTTTTTTCGCATGATAAAGCCGCAAAATTTCATCTTTGTCCAGCCCCAAAAATTCACAATAATTTGAAAGAAAACCTATAAAATAAGATTCTCCAGGAAAGTCTTCAACGCGCTCATTTTCCAATGAATCTATATAATTTTTTGTAATCGCAGTTGCACGCTCAATCGCTTCCATGGAAACTTTTTTTTCTTCACGGGCATTGCGCAAAATTTCTCCGTAGCTTTCCATTTATTACTCCGAAAGAAGAAAGTTGTTGTAGTTATTTGCAGATGACGGCGGATCATAAATAAAACGCTGATCGCTTATACTCACATTCAAGTTGTAATTATGAAAATCAAAAATATAATCAACGTCCTGAGCTGAAACCGCAGCAACACGGCGAATTAATTTTGTCGAAGGATCTACAGAAAGTTTTATTGTACGGAAAGCTTCAGCCGCGGATCTTCTTGAAAGCAAAAGATTCACAACCATTTCATCGCTGTTTTCATCCAAAGGAACTGCGCTTTGTCCAGACTCATAGGCAACTGTGTAATAACGGCGCAAAAGAGAAAGTCCCTGAGCTGTAGCCGCATTTGGTCCAGAAGCAGTAACATTCTGTTCAAGAATTGCGGAAGTCGGGCTTGGCAAATAAATTGTAAGGTCATCACCGTTAAAGACAACAACTTGTTCCGCAGGATCCGAAAAATCTATGCGAAGCATTTCTGGACGCTTAAAACTGATTTTTCCTTTCATTTCATTTTTGTCAATTGTTATGTCAATGTCAGCTTCATAGTCTTTTATTTCCGCATAACGGTCGCTGACAGATTTAAAGAAATCGCTCGCCGTCGTAATTTCCTGTGAAAAAGCCGCCGTGCAGAAAGCACACATAAAAACTGCGGCACACAAAAACTTTTTCATTTAAAGTACTCCAAACTGATATATTGTAGAAAAATAATCTTTTATCGTCAACAGGCATATTTAACAGCGAAAAATGTCCGAAGTGATTTTTATTCAGAAAAAAGTTTTGGGAATTTTATTTAGCCTGAATTTCGAGTTTTATGATTTAATGTCATTATCGGGCTTGACCCGATAATCTATTGCACTTTTTTTTTGCAAGATTGCCGTG